>NZ_VFUG01000014.1:0-117198 GCF_006440615.1 Mesorhizobium sp. B2-6-2
ATCATCACCGGCGGCCCGTTCGGCTTCACCCGCAACCCGCTCTATGTCGGCCTGATGGGGCTGCTTCTCGGGATCGGGCTGCTCTTTGACAGCTGGTGGGCCGTCATCGCGACCATCGCGAGCTTCCCCATCCTGCATTACGGCGTGGTGCTGCGCGAGGAGGCCTATCTGGAACGCAAGTTCGGCGAACCCTACCGCGCCTACAGGGCGAGCGTGCGCCGATACCTTTGAGCATCAGTCCTTCGGCACGTTGCTGTAGAGCGCCACGCCGACGCGGTCGTTGCGCCGCCACCGCACCAAAGCGCGATAGGCCGTATCGTCGGCCGGGACCTCGAGCAGGAAGCGGTCCGGGATCTCCACATCTGCGCCGACGCGCAATTCCGCGCCCTGCTCGTGCTGATTTCTGACCGAGCAACCGATCCTGACGCCGGCGGCGATGATCGTGGCTTGCTTGAGCACGAATTCGCGCGCATGAAGACGTCGCTCGGTCTCGGGAAAACTGGCCATATCCGGCGGGCTCCTCAGGCAAGGCTCTCCTCGCCATGGGGCCGCACCATAGCAGCGAAGCGTTTCCGTTCCGTTAGCGATCACTGAAACGGTGGTGTGCCGACTTGATATGCCGGCCGGGTCCACGGATGGAGCGTTCACGCCTGAGCATTCAGCCGGCGACAGTGACGCCGCTCGCACGCAGCACCCAGCGGCGGCCGTCGCCGCGGAACTCAGTGAGCGACAGCGGCTCGATATCGATCTTCCAGACCGAGGAAAGCGGCGCGCCGAGCACATGCGCCATGGCGGCGCGGATCGGCACGGCATGCGTCACTGCGACGGTGTGACCGCTCTCGCCGGCCAGCCGCTCCATCAGCGCAGCACCCCGCCGGGCGACGGCGGCGAGCGATTCACCGCCATGAGGCGCCGCGTCTGCGTCGGCGAACCAGGCCGCCATGCCTTCCGGGTCCCCGGCCTGCACCTCCTCGAAGCTTTTGCCGGCCCAGCGTGCGAAATCCTGTTCGGCAAGCAGCGGCTCGACCGTCGCGTCAAGGCCGAGCGCCTCGGCCGTCCGCCGCGCGGCAAGCGCCGGACTTGTCCAGACACGGTCGGCGCGACGCAGCGAAGCGGCCAGCGCGCCGGCGCGATCCAGGGCGCGCGGCTCCGGCGGCTCATCGTTCGGAAAGCGGCCCTTGCGCATTCCGGGCGTCGCTCCGCTTGCGATCATCGTCAGGCGGGCAAGCATGAAAAACTCCGTGGCCCAGCGAAAAACAGGCCTCACGTAGCCGTGCCGCCATTACATGTCGTTGACAGGCGAACGAAGTGCTGACAAGTGTCTTAGTGCTATACGGGATTGGAAGCCGGTGCGAGTCCGGCACGGTCGCGCCACTGTGATCGGCACCAGCCGAAAGTCAGGCCTTATTCCGCAGCATCGTTCGATCAACGGGACGCAGTATCCCAAGGGAGGTCAATATGTCCGACACCACCTTCGCCCCCAGCTACGGCCCGGTTGCGATTCCGGTCCGCGAGCTTCTGCCCTGGGCCATCCTCGGCGGGCTGCTTTTGATGCTGGCGATCTATTTCGTCGGCGCGGAAGAAGGCGCCACCTCGCTGATCCGCGGCACCTATGTGCACGAATTCGTGCATGACGGCCGCCACCTGCTCGGCTTCCCCTGCCACTAAAGCGGCAGCATCGCTGAACCCGCTTTCGATTCCGATCTAAGGCAATTCCGGACGGAAAACCGCTACGCACTTTTCCTGGAATTGCTTGGTTGGCTTAACGCAATTCCGGACGGAAAACCGCTACGCACTTTTCCTGGAATTGCTTAGAGGGATTGGTGACATGGTTGGAAAACTTTTGCTGCGCGGCATGCTTGTCGGGCTGGTCGCCGGGATTCTGGCGTTCGCCTTCGCCCGCGTCTATGGCGAGCCGCAGGTCGACAAGGCGATCGCCTTCGAGGAACAGCAGGCCCAGGCCGCCGGCGGGGCGCCGGAGCCCGAGATGGTCAGCCGCGCCACGCAAGCCGGCATCGGCCTGGCAACCGGCGTGCTGATCTATGGCGCCGCGCTTGGCGGGCTGTTCTCGCTGGTCTTCGCCTATGCCTATGGCCGGCTGGGCTCGCTCGGACCGCGCGGCACCTCGGCGCTGCTGGCGTTGCTCGGCTTCCTGGCCGTGATCGTGGTGCCCGGCCTCAAATATCCGGCCAACCCGCCCGCGGTCGGCAATGCCGAAACGATCGGCTACCGCACCGAGCTGTTCTTCATCATGATCGTCATCTCGATCACGGCGATGGTGGCGGCGGTGGGTCTGGCGCAGCGGCTGTGGAACCAGCTCGGCGCCTGGAACGCCTCGATCGTGGCCGGGCTCTCCTTCCTCGTCGTCTTCGCATTGGTGAAGGCGGCGCTGCCCGACATCAACGAAGTGCCGGAGAACTTCTCGGCGACGGTGCTGTGGCAGTTCCGCGTCGCCTCGCTCGGCATCCAGCTGGTGCTGTGGACCGTCGTCGGGCTCGGCTTCGGCGCGGTTGCCGAACGCGTGGTCGCGGCGCGCGACCAGCGCAGCCCGGCACGCCGCTACGCCTGAAATCCGATGCGTTGGCCGCCACTGTTTCGCGCCCTGGCGGCCAAAGCGGCTCAACGGTCGGTACGACCGCAGAGCCACTTTGGTCTTTTGTTTTCTCGCAATTCCGGACGGAAAACCGCCGCACACTTTTCCTGGAATTGCTCGGTTGCGGCGCTGCTCGCATTTGTGGCCGCCACATCCGCGCAAGCGCATAGCGGATCCTCGGCCCCGCCTCCTCCGGGCATCCAGATCCCCGGCCTGACCCACGGCCAGATGGCCGTCATCGCGCGCCATCGCGGCGAGATCCTCGACCTCGCCCACCGCCAGACCGCGACAGACCCGACCTTCCGCCGGCTCTACAATCACGGCAATCTGCAATTCACCTATTGCCTCTGGGGCTTGATGCCGGGCAGCCTCGGCGACGAGGAAAGCCCGTTCAACGAATGCAGCCACGCCTATCTCGCCGCCGCCAAGGCGCTGCTCACCCATATGGCGACGATGCCTTCAGCTGAACGGGGTGCGAAGGCGCTGATCTCGGACATCGATGCCGAGATGGTGCGCAGCGGCGCGTCGTGGATCCTGTGCCAGTATAGCCGCGAGGCCTTCAGCACCGGCGCGGTCGTCGAGCCCAGATGGCGCGACATCTTCTTCCACTTGCCGAGCCTTGCGGTGATCCTCGGCACTGTGGCGGCGCTCGGCGCCGCCACAATGTCGATCTTCGGCACGCCGCTCGCCCGCGTGCGCTAACCGGCTTCGGCCGGCTGATGTTCTCAAGATACCAGGCGACGTAACGCGGCTCGTTTTGCTCCCGCAGATCGCGTCTGGCAGCGCGATTACTTCGAACGCATCCCATAGGCGGCAAGGAACGCTTCGACCGAGGCATCGGCGTGCCGCTCAAGGTCGGCTTTCGAGCGCGGATTGCGTCCGGTGAACATGGCTTCGTTCATCGGAATCCAAAGCAGCATTCCAAAGAAATGGCTGGCCGCCAAACGGGGATCGTCGGTCTGCAACAGGCCTCGCCCTGTGAGCTTTTGAAAACAAGCCGCTACCGAGGAAAGCATGCGCTCAAAGCCTTTGTCGTACCAGCTGCGGCCAAGCTGCGGCATCCGATCGGCATTGGCAATAATCAGACGCCGGAGCCTCAGCAACTCGTCGTTCATCAGCGTGGTGACCAATCGCCGGGCAAGCTGCTGCAGGCCGCCCTCCAGGAATTTCGCTTCGGAAAGCAGCATCGTCACGGACTCGACAACGTCGTTGGTCTGGGACGCGGTGGACTCCACGACTTTGCTGAAAAGCGTCTCCTTGTCCGTGAAATGCTTGTAGACGGTCTGCTTGGAAGCGCACGCTCTGGTGGCGATCTCCTCCATGCTGGTCCCATCATAGCCGTTGGCGATGAACGCCGCCGTCGCCGCCTCGATGATTTCGCGATCCTTGCGAGCCGATCTGGTCTCACCGTCAATTTTCATAACGCCTCTCGACCGGTACTAGACGGTACGGTTCCGTCGTGATAGCCATCCGTTGCAGTACTAGACTGGCTAGTACCCGGCAACGAAGGTTCAAACTGATGACGCAAATGCTTTTCCTCAATCTGCCGGTACGCGACCTGCAGGCAGCGACCAAGTTCTATCTCGCGATCGGCGGCACGCTCAACCCACAGTTCTCGAACGACCAGGCCAGTTCGATCATGTTCTCCGAATCGATAGGAGTCATGTTGCTGACGCACCAACACTACAGCCAGTTCACAGCCCGGCCGATCGGCGACGCCAAGCGCGAGAGCCAGATGCTGATCGCGCTGACCGTCGACAGCAAGGACGCGGTCAATGCGACAATCGAGAAAGGGATCGCGGCGGGCGGCCGCGCTGATCCCAACCCTGCGCAGGATCTTGGTTTCATGTTCAACCGCCACATCGAAGATCCGGACGGAAATGTCTGGGAGTTCCTGTGGATGAACCCCGCAGCCATGCAATAGACCATCTGTATCGCAATCCCGATGTCGGAACGACATCCGAGAAAGCGACGGGCAGCCGTCGCTCTCATGTCCGGGCAATGCCTGCCATCGCCCTCGACCGATCTTGTTATCCCGATATCCGCTCAGACATCTGGCGCGCTATCGCCCTTCCGCCCAGCAAATCTCGGCGAGTTGGACTCCGGAACTGTGCTCTAGCCAGCCATGTTCGCTCCCGAAGCGCTTGCCTGTATCAGCCATGCGCGCGCTCGTGATGGTGGCCTTGCGGATCGGCCATGGCGAAGGGCAAATCCTCGGTGTCGGGACCGGCCGCCAGTTGCAGCCTGGCGCTGAATTCGTGCGGTTCGGCAGGTGCGACCAGGCTCTGCAAATAATGATGGTCGCCGCCGACCGGAGACAGCGGCAGGCTTTCGACCGCACCGTCCGCCCTTTCAATGGCGACGTTCGCCCGCAGGCCCTCGGCGTGACGCGACAGGCGCAGCCGCATGCGCTCGCCCTGCGGCGTGTCGACGATTTCGAGCAGCCCGCTGGCTAGCTTGCCCGAGACCAGGAACGGATCCGGCGCATGATGGTGGCCAGCTTCCGTTTCCGCCTCGGCAAAGCGCACCGTGGCGACGTCGAGTGCCGGGATGTGCGCGAAGAGCTCGGCCTTGAGCGATGCGGCGATGTTGTTCGCGGCGGCAAGCAGCAGGCCGTCATCGACGGCAATCTCGACATCGACATGCAATTTGTGGCCAAGCCAGCGGGCCTTGACGTCGGCAACCTTTTCGATCCCGGCGACATGGTCGGCGGCGTGATGAATCTGGCCGACCAGGCCGGGCTCGACGCCGTCCAGCATGCGGGTCAGCACCGAGCGCGCCGATTGCCAGACGATAGCGAAGATGGCGACGGTGATGAGCAGGCCGATGATCGGATCGGCGAGCGGAAGGCCGAGCCAGACGCCGGCCGCGCCTGCGACCACGGCAAGGCTGGTGAGGCCGTCGGTGCGGGCGTGATAGCCGTCGGCAACCAGCGCGGCGCTGTTGATCTGGCGACCGACGCGGATGCGAAAAACCGCCACCGCTTCATTGCCGAGGAAACCGATGACGCCGGCGACGGCCAACCAGCCAAGGAAATGCACCGGCTGCGGGTTGAACAGGCGATTGATCGCCTCGTATCCGGCCACCAGCGCGCTGGCCAGGATGATGAGCACGATGACGATGCCGGCGAGATCTTCGACCCGGCCGAGGCCGTAGGTGAAGGCCGTTGTCGGTTTGCGGCGCACGAGCACAAAAGCGATCCAAAGCGGGATGGCGGTGGTCGCGTCGGCGACGTTGTGGATGGTGTCGGCAAGCAGGGCCACGCTACCCGAAAGCATAACGACGACGATCTGCAGCGCGGCCGTGACCGCGAGAATCACGAACGACCACTTGATCGCCCAGATGCCGCGGTCTGTGGTGGCGATGGTCGCGTCGATCACGCCATGAGTATGGCCATGCGGCCCATGGTGGTCGTGGCCGCCATGATGCCCGTGCACGCCGAAGCCGAACCAGTCGAGCGCTTTTTCCCACATCGCCGCCTCACAGATATTTGGTGAGCTGCTTCAGCTCTTTGAGCGTGTCCCTGGTCGGTTCGCCGCCTTCGACAAGGCAATGCTCCATATGGTCGTGGATCAGCTCGCGCTTGGCGTTGCCGACCGCGTTTTCGACGGCGTGGAGCTGTTGCGCGAGGTCGAGGCAGGAGCGGCCCTGCTCGAACATGGTGAGCACGGCGGCGAGATGGCCATGCGCTCGCTTGAGCCGGGCGATGATATCGGGATGGGAGCTGTGTATCGTCATGCGATATCCTATCCTCCAGGGTAGGATATTGCCAACAGACCACTTTCCCCGGAATTGCCTGATGCGCCTCCGCGCTGGCATAGGGTCCGGGCGGCCGGCCGGCGTGGCGGCTGAAGGCGCTGAAGGTGCTGGCCGAGCCGTAGCTGACGCGCTCGGCGACCTCGGCAATGTCGCCCCCGCCGGCGCAGCAGGTTCTTGCCCGCAGGGCAGTATCTGCCGCGAAATCCCGGCTTCATGTGATCGATCGGCTGCAGCGACCGGCAGCCCCGCGGCAACCAAATGCTTGGTTTGCCGTTTATTTTAGCGGTTGCCGCCACCCACCGTGGCGCCAGCCGGCTCCAGCGGCCAGAGACCGCGCGGGGCTGAAAGGAGGCCGCAATGACACAGCCCGCAGTGGAGATAGGCGACCGGGTGGCTGTCATCGCCACCGTGATCGAGCGCATCAAGGACCGCGTGATACTGAAGCTCGACGGCGACGGCCATGATTATTCGATGGCCGAGCCCAATGCCAAGGCAGGCGACAAGCTCAGACTGGAGGGCGACGTCGTGCATGTCGACGAGGATCTCGGACGCACGACCGTGCAGGTGCTGGGACGTGTCACCGTCGACACCAACTCGGTCGAAATGGTGACGAGACGTTGCGACCTCGACCATATCGGCTCGAACGTGCCCGGCCACCCTCGCCCGCGCACCCCGCCGACGCCGCATGGGTGAAACCGGCGGCTGAGGCTCGATCCCCGTCGCCGTGAAGCGGTGGATTGCTTTAGTGGCGCTTGAAATACTGCACTTCGCGCTCGTGCTTTTCCGCCGCTTCGCGTGACTTGAAGGTGCCCAGATTGCGGCGCTTGCCGGTTCTGGGATCGATCTTGCGCGAATAGAGCCGGTACTCGCCGGATTTCAGCTTGCGGATCATGGCGGTCTCCTTGTGAACCAGGACTCTAATCCGCCTGGGGCCTTCGCGGTTCCGAGCAGGCCATGCTGCCCGATCGTGGCCCGCCGGCAAAAAGCGCTCCTGTCGGTGAACCATTTCACGGACGGAAACGACCCAATGTTGGAAGCGACACCGTAACGACACGATTGCGTCGGATTATTTGCGTTCAAATGACTTTCGCGACGCTATGCGGATGTCGCTGAAGTGCCGGATCTGAGGAGGGTGCGATGGTTACGGCGAAGCTTCACGGCGTTGAACTCGTCAGGGGCCAGAAGTGGACGGTGCGCGTCACCGCCTACGGCACGACGCTGATCTTTCCATTTGAAGCCGAGCAATATGCGCGCTCCTATGCCGATGGCCAGGCCTTCCGCCTCGGCGTCGAGGTCGTCGAGCTGAAGGACTGCGCCTAAGGGACCGTGCCGGCGATCGCCGGTTGGCCTGACGAACCGCACAGCTATAGAATAGGCGCATGTCGGCTTTCGACTCGGCAAAGCAATGGGCGCGAGGGATCAAGCGCGATGTGGTGGCGCTGTGGATTGCGGCACGCGATCCGCATGTCCCCTGGTACGCGAAAGCCACCGCGGGCGCCGTCGCTGCCTATGCGCTGAGCCCCGTCGATCTTATCCCGGACTTCATCCCCATCATCGGCTACCTGGACGACCTGGTGATCGTGCCTGTCGGCATCATGCTCGCGGTCAAGCTGGTCCCGGCCGATCTGATGCAGGAATTCCGCGAAGAGGCGGTGCGACGCGAGAAGCCGGTGAGCAAGGCCGGGCTCGCCTTCATGATCGCGCTCTGGGTGCTGGCGGCGCTGGCGCTCACTTGGCTGTTCTGGCCAAAGCCGGCCTGAATGCTTCGGGGCCCGACGGCGTCGATTGCATTGGCCTGTCGCGGCCCATCTTTAGATTAGCGACATCTTGTATTTGTTGTAAATCAGGGTCATGCTTTTGGCGCGCGCGAAACCACATGCGCAGTGTGCAGGGTCAAAAAGGGTCAGGCGTGATGCAATTCGCAGTTTGCTACGACCACAGCGGGTTCGATCTGGCGCGGTCGATCCTCCTCGATGTCACGGCGTTCTTTGCGCTGATGGCGCCATTGGCGATCGCGCGACTGATCGAGATATCGCGACAGGATGCCGCCCGGCTACAGCCCGCCTGAAGCCTGAAAGGCACGGAATTCCTAGCCGTCGCGGGCGACCTTTCGGATCGGCAGGTCGCCGAGCAATGCCGAACAGTCGATCACCTCCTGGAAATGAGCCTGCGGATCGAGCACGAGCCATGAAGCGTGGGTGCGAAGATCCTTCAGCCTGGCACTCTTTTGCGCACGCGCCAGGCGCTCCGCCTCGGAAGCCTGAACAGGCCTTTCGGCCTTGTGACGGTGAGGAGTCCTCGACATTACGGCGGAAAACGCGCCGACTCCGCTTTTCGTTCCGCGAAAGCGGATGACCCTCTGCGCATTGCAATGACCCGTGGGGCCAGGGCTGCCGGTACCGCGCAACGCTGCAACTGGTGCGACAAACGAGCGGAAAGTGCCGGATCGGCGGTTGGGGTAGCCCGGCTTGCCTTGGCGGTAAAAGAGTACGGCTCTTTGACAGGCAAGCCGGGCTGAAGCGCCGACCTTTGGGTTTCCTTGGGGGGAGCCGGCGCAGGGACAGAGTGTCCGTTTCCCGCCGCGCCCACAATTGTTGCTGAAGTCCGATGCGCCGGCGCAATGGTCCGACCGGTTGGAAGCCGCGATGCCGCGACTCCAAGGCTGAAAAACGCGCAGACTTCCCTCGAATTGCTCCAGGCGCCCGAACGCTTAAACTCGTGTAAGACGGCCGTCTTCTTGAAGCGCTCTTTTGACGAAAAGCTCGGCGTGTTGCGCCCATTCCGCTTCCGCGACGTCATTCTCGCGAACGGACTGCCTGAAAGCTTCCCGCAGTGCCTCGAGCTCAAAAATCGACAACCGCTCGTTTCTTTTTTGCTTTTTTTTGCCGACGTCCATACTGCGTTGCCAACAACAGCGTGATGAAGCCCATTGTATATGCGGCGGTTGTTCGAACCATCAACAGCTTGATCCTGACTTCTTTTGGGGGCAAATTTTTTGCCGCGACGTCCGCGGTTCATGTCGGGAAAGAGCGGCCCCGACCGCCGATATGGACGGGTTGCAAGCCGGGCCGCCCGAGAGGTCGCCGCTATATGTCTACATCCACAACGATCGATGAAGAGACCGCGCCAGGCCAAGGCATCGGCGGTGTGGCGCTATATCCCGCGGGGCATATGCCGTTGGTCTGGAGCTGGGGCTTGATCGGTGGTTATGTCCGCATTGCAAAAGAACCTGTAATTTCAGGTGACAGCCGGCCCGCGTCTCCTCCGTCAACAGGAATGGCGCGGGCTTTGCCGCCCGGGAGAGCAAGCAGCCTCCTCGCTTGCGAATCAAAGCCCGCCCGTCGGCGTGCGCCCAAACCTGCTCTGCCATTAACCTTCCCCACGGGCACGGACCAAGGTCGGTGTCGCAATTGCCTCCCCTCACCTATACTGTCGCGGACGGGTGGGTGAATGGTGCTGATGGTTGGGAGGTATTTAACACGACCTGCACGAGTCTGGAGCGGGCTCTCTCTGGCCTGGCAGTTCGTGATCGCGGGCGGCATCGGCCTTCTGGCGGTGATGCTCGTGGTCGGGCTGTGGGTGACATCGCAGATCCGTGACGGGGTCCTGCACAATTCCGCCGCCACCACCGCGCTCTATGTCGACAGCGTGATCGCACCGCTGTTGCCCGATATGCGCAAGAGCCAGGAGCTCGACGACACCGTCAAGCGGGCGCTGGACGAGACGCTGGGCCAGGGCGCACTCGGGAAAAGGCTGGTCTCGTTCAAGCTGTGGCGGCGCGACGGAACGATCCTCTACTCCAAGGATGCCAGCCTGATCGGCAAGCAGGTCAGGCCCAACGCCAACCTCATCGCCGCTTTCGCCGGCGACGTCATGGTCAAATACAACAGGCTCGAGGACGAGGAAGACGACAAGGAGCGGTCGATGGGCGTTCCGCTGCTCGAAATCTACAACCCGGTGCGCGAGCCGTGGTCCGGCGAGGTCGTGGCTGTCAGCGAATTCTACGAATTGTCCGGCGACTTCGAGGAATCGCTCCACTCGGCCCTGCTGTGGACATGGCTGGTGGTGGCGGCCGCCACCGCCGCGGCGCTCGCCCTGCTCTCCGGCATCGTTTTCCGCGGCAGCCGCACCATCGTCACGCAGCAGGCGGCGCTCGAGGCCAAGGTTTCCGAATTGCAGACGGCCCTGGCGCAGAACTCGTCGCTGCGCCAGCGCGTTCAACGCGCCTCGCGCCGCGCCACCGCGATCAACGAGCGGTATCTGAGGCGCATCGGCGCCGATCTGCATGATGGACCGGCGCAACTGGTGGCGCTTGCCGCGCTGAGGATGGACAGTCCGGCGCTGGTCGACCCGGCCACGTCGAGCACGCTGCGCGAAGCCGAGATCGCCGGCATACACAAGACGCTCGGCGAAGCGATGCGCGAGATACGCGGCATCTGCAACGGGCTGGTGCTGCCGCAGATCGAGGCGCAGGCCATCGCCGACATTTTGCGGCTGGCGGTGGCCGAGCATGAGCGGCGCACCAGCACCAAAGTGTTGCTAACCCTGCCTGAGCGCTTGCCGGAACTCGGCACCTCGGAAAAGATCAGCGTCTATCGCTTCGTGCAGGAAGGCCTGAACAACGCCTTCCGGCATGGCAAGGGCAAGGGCCAGCAGGTCAGAGCCACGACGAAAGGCGGCAAGCTTTTGGTCGAGGTGATGGATAGCGGTCCCGGCTTCGACCCGGCCCGAAGCGAGGGACTTGGGCTTGCGGGCCTCAGGGAACGCATCGAAAGCATAGGCGGGCAGTTCGAGACGCTGTCCGGCCCGGAAGGAACAAGACTGGTGATTGCCTTGTCTGTCGAGGAGCAACCGTGAGCACATCCATCCGCATCGCAATAGTGGACGACCACCCCCTGTTTCGCGAGGGCGTGGCGCGCAGCCTCGGCGAAATCGGCGGCTTCGAGCTTGTGGGCGAAGGCGCCAGCGCCGAGGACGCCGAAAGGCTGGCGCGCACCAGCACGCCCGATATTCTCCTGCTCGACATCAGCATGCCAGGCGGCGGTCTCAACGCGCTCGCCGGCATCCTTTCAGCGATGCCCGAACAGAAGATCGTCATGCTCACGGTGTCGGAGACCAATGCCGATGTCGCCCAGGCGCTGAAGGCCGGCGCGCGCGGCTATGTGCTGAAAGGCGTCGGCTCCAAGGCGCTGGCCGAGATCCTGCGCGATGTCGCCAACGGCCAAAGCTATGTATCGCCGAGCCTTTCGGCCAGGCTGCTCTCCGACCTTTTGCAGCCCACCGGCAGCAAGCCTGATCCGCTCAGTCAGCTCACCGGCCGCGAGGCCGAGATCCTGAAACTGGTCGCCGAAGGGTTGAGCAACAAGGAGGTGGCCGCCCGGCTGTCGCTGCAGGAGAAGACGGTCAAGCATCACATGACCAGGGTGCTCGCCAAGCTCAACGTGCGCAACCGCACCGAGGCGGCGCTGCTGATGCATGAGGCGAGGGAAAGGCACTAAGGAACTGGGGAACTGAGGAACTGAGGAACTGGGGAACTGGGGAACTGAAGAGCCCTCTCTTCTTCAATTCTTCAATTCTTCAATTCTTCAACTCCCCAGTTCCTCAGTTCTTCAGTTCCCCAGTTCAATCCTCAACCCTCACAAGTTCAGCAGGCGCGACAGGTCCTCCTCCGTCGCCTGCCGTTCGATGATGGTGCGGCCTTGCGCATCCGTCATCTCGAAACGGCCGTTCTGGACCTGCTCCTTCATACCGTTGCGATGAATGACGGTGACCTTATCGCCGTCGATCGAAAGCGTGTCGCCGGTTGCGGCGTTGGTGTAGCTATTCTTGCCGCCGGGATTGGTGTTGCCCTTGCCGCTGTTGTTGCCCGGCCCGGCATTGGGGTTGCTCCCGCCGGCATTGCTGTTCCCAGCATTGCTGTTTCCATCGTTGCTGCTATTGCCGGAGTTCGAGCCACCGGCCGAACCGGAATTCGAGCCGCCCGCCGATCCCGAATTGCCGCCGCCGCTGTTTCCGCCACCGCCGTTCCCCCCGTTACCGCCGTTGCCGGCGGCGGTGGCTGCGGCAATCCTCGGCGCGCCGTCAAAGGTGATGTGCCAGGGCGCAAACGTCAGCGCCAGCGCGCTAAACACACGCAGCGCGAGCCAGGCGAGCCTGCTGAAGGGGCGGTTTCGCATATCTTCTCTTCGTTCCGGTCCCACTTCCGCATGGCTGAAGCTCCGCTCACGGCACAGACGAGGCGGAACCGGTGTCTTGACCCGGGCAAGAATTCATATCCGGCGGGGCGACGAAAGCGGCCCACGACCCTTGCCCCCACCCGTCGGACCATTTCAGGCGCTATGGCTGACCAATGTCGCAACGGACAGGCTTTGCCGGCGCAAAAAATTACCCCCGCACGAAGGCGGGGGCAAGGTGAGTAGCCAAGTTCTATCGCAAGACGATCAGGACCGCAGAGACGAAGCAAAAGGTGGCAACCTGATTTTGCAGCGCTGACCTTCGGTCCCTTAAGATCTAATCCGGATAAAACCTCGCTCCCACAAACTCTGTCTCACAAATTCTTCAGGCGATTGAGATCGGCCATGGTGGCCCTGCGGTCGACGATGGTGCGTCCGTACTTGTCTTCCATCCTGAACCGGCCGTTCTCGATCGTCTCCTTCATTCCGTTGCGGTGCGTGACCTGGATGCTGCTGCTGGTGGCCTCGACCTTGTCGCCGGTAGCGGCGTTCACATGACTATCGACATCCGCGGTACTTACCGCGCCGGCGCTGCTGCTCTTGCCGTTGTTGCTGCCGCTATTGCTGTTTCCGTTGTTGCCGCCGCTATTGCCGTTTCCACTGTTGCCGCCGCTATTTCCGCCACCGTTCCCGCTGTTGCCGCCGCCGCTTCCGTTTCCACCACCGCTGCCGCCATGACCACCGCCGCCTTTGTCGGCATAGGCCTTGGTCACGACGAGACCATCGACGAAGAGACTGAAAGGCGCGACGACAAGCGCCAACGCAGCCAGCGCTGGCAAGACTAGCCTGCAGCCCCCGCGCGATGCGCGCATTCGGTTCTCCCCATGCCAGCCCTTCAGCCCGTCGGCCAAACCACCCCACCGGCAACGTCGCGGCATAAGCATCCCCAATCAGCAGCGCATAAGGAAGTGGCCCACGACCCATGTCTTGTCTACTCGGACCTATTGCAATTTTGTCATAGGACTTAGGTCTTATTTCAACCATGGGATGCGGTCGGATGTTGCCGCCACGGGGGTGTTTTTCCAAAGCCAACCAATCCCTTAACGAGCTGCGGGTGCCGAAGCGGTTCACCGTTTCACGGAAACGGCAAACCATCGCACATCCTTGTTTCGAAGCAGCTCAGGATGGAATACCGCGGCGAGGCGCCGAGCCTGCCGTTTCGCGCATTTTCCGGGATTGCCCCGGTCCGAAAGGTGGATTCAGGCCGGCAAAGCCACCGGCCGCCGCGCCGCGACCGCCGTGCCGAAGGCGGCGGCAATGACGGCGGCGACGCCCGCGCATTGCAAAAGGTTGAGCTTCTCATGCAGAAACAGGAAGCCGGTCAGCGCGCCGCCCGCCGGCTCCAGGCAAACCAACATGCCGTTGACCTTGGCCGGCATGCGCGCCAGCACCAGCATTTCCAGATAGAAGGGCAGCGCGCTGGAGAACAGGCCGACCACGGCCGCGCCTGCCATGATGTGCGGGTCGGTGAGATAGGGTTGAGCGGCGCTGAAGCCGAAAGGCAGCGCCAGCACGGCGGCGATCGCCATGCCGTAGGCGGAGGTGCGCACGCCGAGCTCGGCGCCGGCCTTCTGCGCAAAGATGATGTAGAGCCCCCAGCAGGCGCCCGCTGCGAGCGCCAGCACCACACCCAGCGGATCGAGCCCGCTTCTGGCATCGGCAAAGGGCGAGAGCAGCACGATGCCGGTTATCGCCAGCGCCACCCAGACGAGGTCGAGCAGGCGCCGGGAGCCGAGCATAGCGACGAACAGCGGCCCGGTGAATTCGAGCGCCACGCAGATGCCGAGCGGAATGCGCTGGAGCGCCGCGTAGAACAGCATGTTCATGGCACAGACCGTGATGCCATAGGCGGCGAGCCAAGGCAGGGTTTTCCGCGAGGGCAGCACCTTCCAGGGCCTCAGCACCGCAGCCAGCATCAGCGCGCCGATGGCGAGCCTCAGCATGGTCGTGCCTTCCGAGCCCAGCACCGGGAACAACCCCTTGGCAAAGGCGGCGCCGACCTGAACCGACAGGATGGCGCCGAGCAGCCCCAGGACGGGCATTGCGCCGACGCGGATCTCCGGCTTCGCGGTCTGCATCGAGGTCAATCCTGGCTCCATCCCTGGTTCGGGAATGGAGATAGGACGCGGGCACCGCGCTGTCGTGAGGCAGTGCGGGGCGGATGGTGGGACAAGAGAGTGAGGTTTATCGCCTTCGTCATCCTGGTGCGGAGCAAGGAGCGAAGCGAGGCGCGCAGGCCCAGGGTAATGCCATAGCGCTAAAGCCTTGCAACGCACTATGGAATTCTGTACCGCCGCGCTCCAAGTCGAAGGCAACGGCGTGGATCCTGGGTCAAGCCGAGGATGACGAAGCGTAGGCGCAGGCCCCCACTCCGGCCGCAGCACGGTCACCTCTCCCCCGCCTTTGGCGAGGGAGAGAAATGCGCGGCGTTATCCCGCCATGGCGAGCGGCGCGGCGCTCTTGTTGGGGATCTGGATGTCGATCTCCAGCGTCGACATGGTCGCGCCGCGGTCCATCGAGACCTGGAGGTAGTCCTGGTCGATCTGCACATGCTTGGCGATGACCGCCATGATCTCCTCGCGCAGGATGGAGACGAGATCCGGCTGGCCGCGGCTCTGGCGCTCATAGGCGAGCAGCAGCTGCAGCCGCTCGCGCGCCACCGGCGCGCTGGTGCGCCGCTTGAAGAGATCGAGGATGCTCATGCGGCCCTCCTTCCGAGAAGCCGGTCGAGGAAGCCCTTGCGTTCGAAGGGGACGACCACCGGCAGGTCCTCGCCTTCCAGGCGTCTTGCCGCTTCGAGGTAAGCCTTTGCGGCACCATTGAGCGGTTCCGAGAGCGTGACGGGCGAGCCGAGATTGGAGGCCCGCAGCACATCCTGGCTTTCCGGGATGATGCCGAGCAGCGGCGTCGAGAGGATCTCCAGCACGTCGTCGATCGACAGCATCTCGCCGCGCGCGGCGCGCGCCGCGTCATAGCGCGTGACAAGCACGTGTTTTTGCACCAGCTCGCCCTGCTCGGCCTTCATGGTGCGGGCATCGAGCAGCCCGATGATGCGGTCGGAGTCGCGCACCGACGAGACTTCCGGATTGGTGACGATGACCGCCTCGTCGGCGAAGCGCATGGCGAGCTGGGCGCCGCGCTCGATGCCGGCAGGGCTGTCGCAGAAGACATAGTCGAACACCGATCGCAGCCGGGCGATGACTTCCGCCACGCCCTCTTCGGTCAGCGCGTCCTTGTCGCGCGTCTGCGAGGCGGGCAGCAGGTAGAGGGTCTCCAGCCGCTTGTCGCGGATCAGCGCCTGCGAAAGCTTCGCCGTGCCCTGGATAACGTTGACGAGGTCGAACACCACGCGGCGCTCGGCACCCATGATGAGGTCGAGGTTTCTCAGGCCGACGTCGAAATCGACCAGCGCCACCTTCTTGCCTGTCCTGGCCACGGCGGCGCCGAGCGCGGCCGTCGAGGTTGTCTTGCCGACGCCCCCCTTGCCCGATGTGACCACGACTACCTTGCCCATATATCCAGCCTCCATTGGCGTTTTTATTCTCTGGCCGTGCCAGGCACGGCGGGATCTTTCGCTCTTGCTGCATGCCGCTCTCCCAAAACCGCTGCACTTTGGGGCGACATGCACTGATAACCTTCGCACGCGAAACCGGTCCGAAGCTTGCGGCCAAGAACTCAGCCGAGCGGCACCACGCACAACGCATCATTGTCGAGGAAGGCCTGCACGGCCTTGCCGCGCGACACCCCTTCCATCTCCTCGGCCGTAGTGTACCAGCCGTCGACGGCGAGCAGCTCGGCCTCGTTCTTGCGGCAGAAAATGCGCGCCGAAATATTGCCTTCCGAGCCGGCGATCGCCCGGCCGCGCAGCGTGCCATAGACATGGATCGAGCCGCCGGCGACGATTTCCGAGCCGGACGCGACCGAGCCCAGCACGATCACGTCGCCATGCGGATGGAAGACCGACTGCCCGGAGCGGATCGGCGCCTTGATCATCAGCGTGCCGGCGGCAGGCGCCGGCACGGCGCCCTGCCCTGGCTTTTCCGGTTCGGTCTGGGCCGGCTCGATCCTGACCGCTTCCAGCCTTGCCAGTTCGGGATCCACCGGCTCATCGCCGGCCGCCTGCAGAACATCGGCAGGCGCCGCCGCCCGGATCGTTTCCCGGGTCACCTCGGACCGCTCCTCGGCGACGGCAATTTCCAGCTCTTCCGCCCGCGCCTTGCGCGCGGCCCGGCCAAGCAGCCCCTCCGCGGTCGCCTCCTTGGCGCCGGCCAAGAGCGGCGGCAATTCAGACCCGAGCTCGGCGCCTTCGAGCTCGATGGCATAGACGCGGATGCCGCGCGAACCGAGCACGCCGACAAGCGCTGCGATCTCCTCCGGCCCCGGTTGCAAGGTGTTCAAATCCAGCACCACCGGGCGCCCGTTGAAATAGCCGGGCGAATTGGCGATCCAGTGATCCAACCCCTCCAGCCAGTCGGCGATCGGCGCTTCCGGCGTCAGCGTGAAAGCGACGAAGGAACGGGCGCGAAAGCGGATCGATTTGTTGTGCAAAGGGGCGGCGAAGGTCACGTCCGGGCGAATCCTTACTCAATGGTTAAAGGGTGCCGGGCTAATGGTTAACAAAAGGTTAATTTCGCCGGTGGCGACCGTTAAGGATATGGCGCGGCTAAGTTTTGTGGCGGGGCGGTCACAGGCTCCGCGTGGGCGGTCGCGAATGCTGGCAGCGCCATGCGCGGACGAGTCCGGCGTGTGAAGCGGCTAATATACGCAGGTATGCGCAGCGGGCATCCTCCGGACCGCGACTTTCTACTCTTTCCGAGCCAAGGGGGATGAGCATGGGCTTCAATCGGCAAGACAGCAAGCGAGCAAGCGCGACAACCGCGACAATGGCGGCGCTGATGCTGCTTGGAGGATGCATGACGCATTCGCCGAGCGGACCAGCGGTCAGCAGCGACGAATGGCTGACGACGTCCGATGCGGACAAGGTGGTCAGCGCGATGAGCGCCAAGGGAATGATGCCGGCGACCATCGACTGCCGGTTCGACAACGCCACGCCAGGCCAGGTGGCCTACCGCTCGAAATTCACCTGGAAGCGGGCGCCTGCCAACACGCGCTACCACTGGGAAGTCGGCGACCCGACCTACCTCGCAAGCAAGGATGTCGCATCCAACAGGGCTGGCCTGCGGCGGGTGTTCGCGAAGACCGTGCGGGATGCGGCGAGCGGGCAGAAGGTCGGATGCTCGATCTGGGCGAGCGGCAGGTAGAGAAGCGAATTGCCGATCGGCGATCGAACCTCTGCACAAGTCGCGGTCGGCACCTCAACGGCTCTCATTTGCTGCGGTTTCGCTGGCCAGACAGGAAACAAAGGCGCACGATACGATCTCGCTGGTGCGGCGAGGACAGTCCGGCTTGATCTCTTGCTGAATAGGTCGGGCTGTCCAGGAGCCTCTCCTTGGTCTTGCATGCGAACGGAGCTTTTGCTTGCGGCTGGTTTCCCGCCGGCTGCCTAGACATCGTGTCATTCAAGCTACTTCCCGTTCGCCCACCGATAGTCCCACTACAAACAGTGCTTGCTATGTTGCGCGCCCCGGCCTAAGCGCAGTGATGGCAAATGAAAAATTCGACCAGTCGGTGACGATCATCGTTGATCCGGCCGGCGGACGGGAGGCAATCGGCGATGCCGCCGCCTGCCTGGACTTCCTGCTTCGAAGATGGCGCGGCAAGCGAAGCGACAAGCACCGCGCAGCCATTCAGGCTTGCACGGATGTAAACAGCGGGCGCCGACCGGCTTCATTCGCGCGCAAGGCGTTCATAGCGGCCGCCCGCGAGGCGGCCATTCTTGTGACGCCTTAAGGCTGCTCGCGCGGTCTGAAATTCTTGCTTTCGAGGTCGATGATCTCGCCGCAATTTTCACACTCCATCTGGGTGTGAGTGCGTATCCAGCCCACACGCGTTTTCGCCTGGTGATGGCACCGCGGGCACTCCACATCGATTTCGAAGTGATCAGACTCTCGTTGTGTCATTGCGGTTCCAAGGCCGGCCTGCCTAACACGACATCATCGGTTGTCAGTGCTCCCCTCCCGCTCGTCTTCCGGATCCGCCACTTTCTCTTTCGCCACCTTGGCCTCGAGCTTCGCCTCTTTCTTTGCCGCCTTCGCCTGATCGCGTTTGCTGCGCTCGTATCGGTAGTTGGGTTTCATCGCCATGGTGTTTCTTCCGGTTTAGGCAATTTGCGCCTTGGGATTGGACATGCCCAGGAGCGGGAAAGACAGTTCGCGAGACATAAGGCCCAAAATAAGAGGCACTTGTCAGGTGGCCATCATGTCAAATGAGGCGATTGCGCTCTGCGACCTGACGTGCCCGCCGCAAGGTGCCGTCAGTGTCGGCGAGCTTGCGCCTTGCTGCCTCGTCCTTCCTGACCGTCAGCCGCGCGGACATGATGGTTGAGGACCTGACGATCGGCTTGATCACGGCGGGCGGCGTCTCGGGGGTTTTCATGGAACGCATTGGCATTATCCTTTCTTGTAGCAGCCAGGGCTAAGGCTATTCGCGGCTGCGCGCTTTTCCCGGCGACATTGGCTTCCCGCCTATCGGAAGCCGGAAGCCGTGAGCGTGTAGGAGTTTCGGCGCTCGCGCGCATATGCTTTGCTGGCGGCGTCCTGGATGGAGCTGCGCAAGGCGTCGAAGGCCGAAAGGTATGCCATCTCGGCCGTTTCCTTGCCCCCAGCATCGCTAAATGTCCCAAGGACCTCGACCTCGACGAAGAAGCGGACCTGGAACATACCGTCATGGCCAATGAAGCAGACGGCGCGGCGCGTTTGATCGAAACTCCGGCTGGGATTTGGAAAGGCGAGCGTCATGGGTTCCCCACCCGTGTTTGAGCGTATTCAGCTGCTGCCGGCCGGGTTCTATTCCATTCCTTTCGAGCCTCGGCATTGCGACGGTTGAGATCCAGCATGCTCGTCGTCGCATGCGCACGTGTCAGCCCGACCATCGGAGCGCCGTCGACATGCGCCGGAATCCCGGTGAAGACATGGTAGACGGTCCAGGAATGATCCGCTTCGACGCGGCGGCCGTATTGATGATCCCTGAAGGCGTGACCCGACCAGCCTCTGTTGTTTGGGGAACAGCCGGATACGGCCTTGTGGCCCGCCTCGGTCTCGCCGTTGGCCATGGACCTGTTCATACCTGTCTTTCCTCGCCTTCCTGCGCGGCGATAATCTCCGAATAAAGCGCCGCGCCGTCAGCTTCGGAGATCGTGACCGCATCCGGCCACTGCGGCATGTTCAGCGTTCTCGCCAGAAGCCGCGCAATCTCGATTGCATCCTCGAGACCCGTTGCCAGCACCGTCTCGCGGCCGATGACGGCATGCGCGTCATCGCTGACGCGCGTGCGATAGAATTCGATCACGACCTTCATCGAAACCAGCGCGATGGCATCGAGCCCTTCGCGCTGAGGCCGGCGCCTTGATTGAACGGGCTCTCAGGCCTGGTCGGAATTCTTCCCTGATTCGGCGTCCTCATCTCGCGATTGGAGCGCTGCCGTCTCTTGGCCATGTCCGAACGTCCTTTCGATCAGCATCAGACCGGGGTCCGAGGCCGGGGTTCCGGCCGATTCCAGCCTGTCCTCGGTCACCACGCGCTCATGCGGTTCGGTGTCGCTGCGGATGCGGTATTGCGGCGAGTTTTCTTTTGGCGGCAGCGTGCCGGTGACGTGGTAGACTTCCGCGGTCAACGTCCGGAAATCTCCCTTCAGACGGACCGCCTGTCCGATGTCGAACAAGCGCGGCGGGGCGCCGTGCCGTATCGGCCGTGTGTTGCGCTGCATAAGGCTTGTCATGATTGTCTCCGGTCGTCTTCGAGCGCCGCCTCGAGAGAGGCCGGTTGATGCTTTTTACCGTGCGAACCATTGTGCGGAGGATCGCCGGCAGGTGAATGAAAGAGGCCGCGTCGCGGGAAAGGCCCTTCCAGGCCTCCTTGTCGAGATCGGTAAGATACCCTGCGGTCGCGGCGCGCCTGAAGCGCGACAGCGCCAACGAGAGCCGAAGCAGACGACGACGGTGGACGCGATGCGAATGGCCACGATTGCAGCTTTCCCATGAAAACATGCTAGGATGGGCTTCCGCGTTATTTCAGTCGAACCGCTGGAACGGTTTGCGGTGCTGCCAGTACATCCGTGGTCAGCGCCCTGCGTCGTTCCAGGGTTCAAACGAGCAAGCTGCCGCGCCGGACCGGCGCAACGCTTCGCTATCGAAAATTCGGAAAGGATTGGCGCGGCTCCGACGGGGCGAAAGCCAAACTCAACCAAATCAACACTTTTTGTATGCGCCTCAATTGCGCTCAAAGCAAGACTTACGCGTCCATTATTTTTTTCCCGGGTAAATAGAAATCTCGGGTCCGAGCCTGAAACAGCGGTAAATCGATTTCTAAGCGCTTGCCTAAAATCTTCGGATTATTTCACCCAAACATTTTGAGCTTCCCTGGAATTGTTTTTTCACTCCTATCCGCCACAACCAAAGCCGTCTACACGACGACAGGCTTGGCCCAGAAAAAGGCCATCGAAAATCCGGGCACATAGCGGCTATATGGTCGTCCGGCCACCTCTTCCTCCGAGGCGTTTGCGTTAAACGGTGAACCGCTACAGGTCACTCTCCGGACGCCACCTTGGGCTCCGCGCGAGATCCGCGACCCTCCGACCGGGCCAAGCCGAGGATGGCCGGGCCGTTGAGCACCGTACCGTCCGGCGCGAACTGCGAGCCGTGGCAGGGGCAATCCCAGCATTGCTCGGTCGAATTCCAGTGCACGATGCAGCCGAGATGCGTGCAACTGGCCGAATGCCTGTGCAGCTTGCCGTCGCGGTCGCGGCACACGGCGAACTTGCTCAAGCCGTCTTGAAGGATGCAGCCTTCGCCAGGCTTGAGGTCGCCGGCCGACTTGACCTCACCGGGCAGCAAGTAGCCGGCGAGGTTCTTCACTGTTGTAAGGTTCTCATTGAGGTAGTGCGCGAGCGCGGCGGGCGGCTTTCGGTCGGGGGCATAGACGGCTTCCCAGGGGTTTGATCCGTCCACGATCAGATCGCGGATCAGCAGTCCGGCCAATGCACCATGCGTCATGCCCTGGCCGGAGTCGCCGGTGGCCATGAAGACGTTGCCGTTGCCGGGGCTTCGGCCGATGAAGCCGCAATAATCGATCGTTTCGAGAACCTGACCGGACCACCGCGCTCTTTCTCCGCCAAGATCGGGCACCAATGCCCTGATCCATGCTTCAAGCGCGGCAAAGCGTGCCTCGCCGTCATCCGCTTCGCCCGATTTGTGATCGCGGCCGCCGGCGATGAGACAGTCCGTCTTGCCGCGGCCTGGATTGAGGCGGACGTAATAATAGGGATCGTCCATGTCCCAGTAGAGGGCATCCGGGAGGGTTCCCCTGGCGATCTCGAAAGCCATGGCATAGGTGCGGTAAGGAGCCATCTTGCTATGGATCTTGACCCATGTGTTGATCGGGGAATTGGTGGCAAACACCGCATTCGAAGCCGTGACGGTGTAGCCGCCGTAGCATTTCAGGCGAATCTGCTCCCCCTCCTCGATCTCGATGACGGCGCTGTCGGCTAATGCCTTGCCGCCTCGCTTCTCGAAATCAGCCAGCAGGGCGCGCAAATATTTCAGCGGGTGGAAGGTGGCCTGTTGGGGGTAGCGCAGGATGGGCGCCGATTCATGACCCTTGAGCGGCACGCCTTTGCCATGCTCAGCCTCGGCGCCGATCTTAGCCGCAGCCGCATACTCCTTATTGCATTCTCTGGCGGCCTGCTTCTCGTCCATCCATGCGGCCGGGAAAAGGAAGCCGTCCAGCCGCCGGAAATCGCAGTCGATCTCCAGGCTGGCAACGTGCCGTTCGATGCGGTCGACGGCGGCTTGCTGGCTCTCCTGAAATCTGCGCGCCAGAGCCTCGCCGCGCATGTTGATCAGCGCGCTCAAGCCATCGTCGCAGATCGGCGCCAGATGGGCTGTCGTGCGCGATGTCATGCCTCCGAGCAACGGGCCGCGATCCACGAGCACCACCTTGCGTCCTGTCAGCGCCAGTTCATAGGCAATCGAAACCCCGGCGATGCCGGCACCAACGACGGCCACGTCGCAATGCTCGTGCTGCTCGAGGCGGGGCGCGCCGGGAAAGCTGGCGTCGAGCACCCAAAACGGTCTGGTCGCTTCGCTGCTGACGTTCATCGCGTGCCCCGTCGAGACGATATGGGATGGCCGGCGGCCAATGCTGCGCAGCGCGAGTTGTAGGTCATCGTGACCGGCTCCATCCTCACGGCTAGGTGCTCTTGAGCGTTCCGTTCATCCCGTTCGGGTAAAAGCCGCCCTTGCTCACACCCGATTGGTCGGTCAGATAGACAATGCGCAGCACCTCCTGCGGCGTCCTTGTGAAGGCAATCGCATCAGGCGTCGAAGGAACGAAGTTGGCCTTGCCGTCGACGCGAATGCCCTGGTCCTTGTCATCGGGCCCGTCGATCTTGTCGCGTGCGTCGGAAATCGCATTCGCCGCCTTCCAGGCCTTCTCGCCCATGCGATAGAGCGACGACCGCGCCATCCCCATGTGGTAGGCCTCGACCGCGAGAATTCCAGCCGCGGCTGCCAGGAATTCCTTGTTCTTCAGGACGGTTGCCGCACCGGCGTAGGCGGTGACGCCGACATCCTCGAACAGCATGCCGCCAAGCACGAAGTTCATCTGGTTGCCGAAGGGGTCGAAGTCGGCACCGAGCCCGGCCGCCTTGGCGACCGCGGCAAAGCCGGCATCAAAATCGATCGCCGGCCGGTCCACCGCATTCGATGCCAGGGTCTTGCGGTAGAACCTGACATGGGCAAGCTCATTTTCCGCGACTTCCCGCAAAAATTCAGCCAGTGCGGGTGTTTCGAAGGGAACCTTCTTGCCGCCGACGACGTCGCCGGGCTTGGAACCGGCATCTGAATCGTCGATGCCTTTTCCTGTGGTGCCCCGGAGGTAGTATTCGGCCTCCATATATTCCAGGTTCAGCGCGAACCGGAAAATGTCTTCGTCCTTTATATCATCCTGTGCGAAAGCAGGCGAAACGGGAACGACGCCGGTCGCTGAAGCGAGCGTCGCTCCGAGACCAATTTGCAATGCGCCGCGGCGAGAAACATGAAGTGAAGGCGTGGCACGGATCATAGCTTCCTCCCGAAGCCCGCCATGAACCGGTGTGGCCTCAAACGAGCGGGCCGTTCCGTCAACTCCGCCAAACGTGGAATGTTCCTGAACCGAGCCGGCATGGTTGTGGGCCCGGGGGAGTCGATGGGCGTGCCAGCGTGACTCCCGGGCTGCGGTTCCTCTATAGGACGAGCTTCACGTCCGACGCCGGATCCATTTCATGGCCCTCCTCCCCTCTCTCCGCGCCGCCCTCCCCACCGCCACCATCTGGGACGCCGCCGAGCTCGCCTCGCGCGATCCCGGGTTCGACACCCGCAATTTCGGCGCCTCGGCTCTGGTGCGTCCGCGCGATGTCGAAGAGGTCGCGGCGCTGGTGAAATTCTGTTCGGAGCGTGGCATCAGCCTTGTCGCGCAGGGCGGGCGCACCGGGCTGGCGGGCGGGGCGGCGACTTCCCAAGGGCAGGTGATCTGCGACCTTGGCGGGCTTAACAGAATAGAGGACATCGATCCGTTCACGCGCGTGGCGATCGTGCAGGCGGGCGTGACGCTGGGCGCGCTGCAGGAGGCGGCAGCCCAGCATGGGCTAGACCCGGGCATCGACCTTGCCGCGCGCGGCAGCGCCACTATCGGCGGCATGGTTTCCACCAACGCCGGCGGCATCATGGCGTTTCGCAACGGCACAATGCGCCACCGCGTGCTCGGCTTGGAGGCCGTGCTGCCGGACGGGCGGTTGTTTTGCGATCTCACCCGGGTGCTGAAAACCAGCGCAGGCTCTGATCTGAAGCATCTCTTCATCGGCGCGGAAGGCACGCTCGGCATCGTCACCCGCGTGGCGCTGCGGCTCGACCCGGTGGCCGGGGCGAGTGCCACCGCGCTTGTCGGAGTGCCGAATGCGGCCAGCGCCCAGCGCATCGTGCGGCATTTCCTGGCCTCCACCAGCGCACGCCTCAGCGCCGCGGAGATCCTGTGGCGTAATTTTGCTTCACTTATGCAACGAGCGCTGAACTATGCGCCCGGGCAATTGCCGCTCGATGCGCCTTGCTTGCTGGTGCTTGGGCTCGGCGCCGACTCGATCGAGGCGGCGAGAAGCGCGCTCGAGGACGGGCTGGCGGCGATCTGGGAAGAGGTCGGCATCGTCGACGGGCTGGTCGCGAGCTCCGAGGCCCAAGCCGCAGCGATGTGGCGGCTGCGCGAGGAGACCGTTGAGATCGAGCGCGCGCACCCTATGGCGCCCTCGTTCGACGTCTCCGTGCCGGCCGGCGCGCTGGACGCGTATGTGGCGCGCATCGAGGCGGGGCTGAAGAAACTCGACGCCTCATATGCGCCCTATGTCTACGGCCATCTCGCCGACGGCAATCTGCACATCTCCATCAATTGCGAAGGGCCGGTTCCACATGAGCGGCATGAGGCGATCGAGGACGTGCTCTATGAGGGGCTGCGCGAGGCCGGCGGTTCGTTCTCGGCTGAGCATGGGGTGGGGCTGGAGAAACGCGAGGCCTATGAGCGGCATGCTGATCCGGTGAAGCGGGATTTGGCGAAGGCAATCAAAGAGTTGATCGATCCGGGCAATGTGATGAATCCGGGGAAGGTCGTGGGCTGAGCTTGGCGGGGGAGCGCGAGAGGCTGAAGCGAACCTGCCTGTGTCGCAGCCCCCTCTCCGGCCGCTTCGCGATCACTTCTTCCCGCCGCTGTCGCGGGCCAGAAACACTACTCGCACTGGCGGCGCGGGCCGCCGTCGAAGGGCTGGTAGGTGTTGTCCTGCGGATCGTAGGAGCGGTAGCGGCTGAAGCAATCGTCCACGTGGGCGGCCGAGATCTGCCGGCCCTGTGCCCGCACGGCCCCGACCTCGGGCGAGATCTCTTCCGGCGGGCCGCCATAGGTGGTGGCGTAGCCGTCGCCCGACGGGGCGTAGCCTTCCATCTCGGCCTGGTCATCGCTCGTCTGATCATCGGCCGCGGCGGTTTGCCGATCGTTCCCGACGGCTTGGCCATCCCGGCCTTGCCGATCGTTTGAGCCGGTCGAGGCGGTGCGGTCGCCCATCGGGTCGTAATAGGGTGAGATGCAGGGGCGCAGCTCGCCGCTGTAGGAGCGGTAGCTGTTCTCTGCCGGACGATAGCTGCGATAGCGGGCCGAGCACCATTGCAGATGAGCCACGGGCAATTGCTGCTCGGCCTGCTGATCGGCCGGAGCCGGCTGGGAAGGCTGGGTCGCGTCAGGCTCGGCTGCGGGCTGGTTCGGCTGAGCGGTCGCGGGCTGCAACTGCTGCGGCTGCGCGGGTGCTGTCGGCGCCGCGAGCGTCGCCGTCTGCACTGCGCTGTCGGTCTTGGCCGGCTCGCCCCCTGGGGCGGGCGCGACGGCAGCCTGCTGGGCGGGAATGCGCTGCAGATTCTGCTTTTGCGGATCGACCGGCTGAGCGTCCTTCGTCCAGAGCTCGGAAACGCCGATCGCAGGCGTCAGCTGGCGCACCGGCTTGGCGGCGAGCAGCCAGGTGGCGAAGGCGAGCCCGCTGGCGAACACGGCAAGGGTCAGCACGAAGCCGCCGACGATACCCAATAAAGCCTTCATGCCGCACTCCTTTAGTCCCCGCTGATAGAATGCGGAGCGTGGAATCCGGTTCCCACAGTAAGAGGGCGATGTTGCGACCCGGTGGTAACAAACGACGGGCCCCGCGTGCTCCGGGGAGGAGCACGCGAGGCTTCGAGAGGATCGCTAGGTGAACCCAGCTGGGGACTAGGCAGCTAAGGACTTTACGATGATCCAAGAGGATCGATGACAGTGTCGCCCCTTTGGCAAGACGCCGCATCGTGCAAACAGAGGAATAAACGCAGGTCGTTCACTTGGCAGTCCCAAGCCTCGGACCGATGTTGTCGCAGCGGCCACTTCCGGCCTGTCAGACCCGGCAGAATGCCCCAACGAGGCGGCCGGGCCGCGCTTAAGCGACCTGCGGGCGCTCAGCAGTCCGCCACCACCTCGCTGTAGCTCCTCGCCTTCCCGTCCTGGCCGCGAATGCGCCAAGTCTGGCCGTCCCGCCCTTCGATATGGCTCGCTGCCAGCGGCACCTTGCCGCCGCCGTCGGGCAGGTCGATGACGTAGGTCGGGTTACAGATGCCGGAGAGCCGCCGGCGCAACTCCGCGACCAGCGCCTGGCCTTTGGCAATCGTCGTGCGGCGGTGCGTCATGCCGCGCGCGAGGTCGCCGTGATGCAGGTAATAGGGTTTTACGCCGAGACGGTACATCAGCTCGAGGCAGAGCTCCTCCAGCACCTCGACCGTGTCGTTGACGCCTTTGAGGAGAACGCTCTGGTTGAGCAGCACGAAACCCGCCAAGCGCATCGTGCGGCAGGCCGCCTCGGCTTCGGCGGTGAGCTCGCGCGGATGGTTGAAGTGCGTGACCACCGTCACCATCAGCCGGCCCTGCAGCGCCTCGATCATACCGGGCGTGACGCGCGACGGCAGCACCACCGGCACGCGGGTGTGGATGCGCAACAACCTGAGATGGGGGATCGCCTCCAGCCGGGCGCGGATCTCGGCCAGCGCCTTGTCCGGCAGCGACAGCGGATCGCCACCGGTCAGGATCACCTCGCGGATTTCCGGGTGCCCGGCTATGTAGGCCAGCGCCGGCTCCAGCGCTTCGCTTGTGTAGCCGCGGCCGATCGAGGTCAGCGATTCCTTACGGAAGCAGAAGCGGCAATAGACTGCGCATTGATAGGTCGGGAACAAAAGCACGCGGTCGGCATGGCGGTGCGTCAGGCGCGGCACCGGGCCGAAGGCATGATCGCCGATCGGGTCGTCGAGCTCGCCTTCGGTGGCGACGAGCTCGCCCGGCGACGGGATCACCTGGGCGCGGATCGGATCGTTGGGGTCGCTCCAGTCGATCAGGTCGAGATAGGGTTTGGGCACGCGTACCTTGTGCGCCGCCGCGGCTTCTTGCATGACGGCGCGCTCGGCGGCCGAAAGCGGCAGGGAAGCGAGGTCGCGGACATGGCGCACGCCGGCACGGACTTCGGCTTGCCAGGCGGCGTCGGGGGCGGCCGGTTGTTTGAGATCGGTGGTCATTGCGGTTCTCTGGTTCGCCGTCCCTATCGGCCGGATGGTCGATGCGGTCAACCGCATACCGCGTTGGGAATTTGGAGCACCCTCACCGCTCGAATGGCTGGAAAGGCGTTGAGCGGCGAAGCTTGCGTTCCTTCGCGCAACCGTCGTCGCCTGAGTCACTCTCGACTTTCGCGGCAATCGACCAGCGCCGTCTTTTCAGGCAATCTCCTGCCAACGGCGATCATGGGGAGATGATCTGCCGGCGAGGGAGGATTGTCATGACCAAGACGCAGGCGCTGCCGCGCTATGAGGATGCCGTTGCGCAATTCCGCATCGAGGACGAGATCGCGCGCCTTCACGGCGATCCGGCGACCGGCATCAACGCCTATGTCGAATGCTGCGGCCGCTATACCGGCGACAACCGGTTGGCGCTGCGCGCGATCTCGGCTGCCGGTGAATTGCGCGAATACTCCTTCGACGATCTGGCCGACATGGCGGGCCGCGTCGGCACCTTGCTCAAAAGTCTCGGCATCGGCCCCGGCGACGTCGTCGCCGGCATGCTGCCGCGCATCGCTGAACTGGTGGCGCTGATCCTCGGCACATGGCGGGTCGGCGCGGTCTACCAGCCGCTGTTCACCGCTTTCGGGCCGAAGGCTATCGACCATCGCCTGAGCTACAGCAAGGCGAAGCTGGTGGTGACCAACCCCGCAAACCGCGCCAAGCTCGACGAGGTGGAAAACCACCCGCGCATCGCCACAATTATTGGCCCCGGCGATGCAATTGCAGCAGGCGACGTCGATTTCCGCGCGGCGCTCGCGGCTGCCTCCTCCGATAGCGAGCCGGTCATGCGCAAGGGCACCGACCTGTTCATGATGATGTCGACCTCCGGCACGACCGGGCACCCGAAGGGGGTGCCGGTGCCGCTCAACGCGCTGCTTGCCTTCGGCGCCTATATGCGCGACGCGATCGGGCTTCGGCCCGACGACATCTTCTGGAACATCGCCGATCCCGGCTGGGCCTATGGGCTCTACTACGCCATCACCGGACCTTTGCAGCTCGGCATCGCCACCACCTTCTACGAAGGCGCTTTCAACGCCAAATCGACTTACGACATCATCGAGCGTCTGGGCGTCACCAGCCTGGCCGGCTCGCCGACAGCCTATCGCCTGCTAATGGCGGAGGGGCCCGAGGCCGCGGCCCGCGTCAAGGGCAGGCTGCGCGTGGTGAGCAGCGCCGGCGAGCCGCTCAATCCGGAGGTGATCCGCTGGTTCGACGCGCATCTTGCAGCGCCGATCCACGATCATTACGGCCAGACCGAGAACGGCATGATGGTCAACAACCATCATGGTCTGGCGCATACGGTCCGCGCCGGCTCGGCCGGCTTTGCCATGCCCGGCTACCGCATGGTAGTGCTGGACGAGGCAGGCAACGAACTCGGCCCCAACCAACCCGGCGTGCTCGCGGTCGATATCGCCAACTCGCCGCTGCGCTGGTTCGACGGCTACCACCAGGCGGAAACGCCGGCGATCGCGGGCGGCTACTACCGCACCGGCGACACGGTGGAATATGAGCCGGACGGCTCCGTCTCCTTCATCGGGCGGGCCGACGATGTCATCACCTCGTCCGGCTACCGCATCGGACCGTTCGATGTCGAAAGCGCGCTGATCGAGCATCCGGCGGTCAACGAGGCGGCCGTCGTCGGCGTGCCCGATCCGCAGCGCACGGAGATCGTCAAGGCGTTCGTAGTGCTGGCGCCCGCCTTCAAGGGCAGCGAAGCACTGGCCGAGGAACTCGCCCAGCATGTGAAGCAGCGGCTGTCGGCGCATTCCTATCCGCGCGAGGTCGAGTTCGTCAGCGAACTTCCGAAGACACCGAGCGGCAAGATCCAGCGGTTCTTGCTGAGGAAGGCCGAGGTGGAGAAGCGCAAGGCGGAATAAAGATTTGGCTCTCCATGATTTCCGCCACGCAAAAGCCGCCAAGTCGGGCGATGGGTCGCAAGGGCTTTGATCGCTAATTGGGGTTGCAGCATGCGGTTGGTCTTGACGCTTCTCATTGCGCTGGCGGGCAGCGCGGCACATGCCGCCTCGCCGGAAGACGATTATATCGCCGCGCGCGACAAGGCGATCGCCGATATCACCGCGCAGGAGAGCGCCAATACGGCGATCGAAACCATCGATGCCCAGAACGAGAAGGCGCTGGCCGACCTCCAGCAGCGCCTCGCCGCCATTCTCGGGCCGCTTTCCGTCAAGGATTTCCCGGCGACCGGCACCATCAATGTTCAAAGCCTCAACGCCTCCGATATCGGCTACGGCATGCTGGACGGGCTGCGATATGCGCAGAGCGACGACGGCCCAAGCATTGTCGCCTCGACGCGCGGGCTGACCGAGCGCTGGCTCAAGTCCAAATCGTCCGAAGCGGAAGCGGATTTCAAGCTGCCCGCCGACATCGGCGCGGCGTTGAAACTCGACAGTTTTTACACCCAGGCCATCGGCAGCGACGCGGCATTCTCGGGCACGCTCGACTTTTCGCTGAAAAAGCCCGACGGCGCCGATGCGGTGGTCGCGCGGCTCGGCGGCTGGACCCAGGATGTCGGACCGATCTACGATCAGCACGTCGTCGTGGCGGTCGTCAAAGGCGACCGCGTGCTGATTGCCGAGGCACCCGCCTCGCCTGCTGTGCCGAAGATCGCGGCCTGCGATTCAATCTGGGCAGCCGCCGACGCCGCCGCGCAGAAAGCCCAGCAGGCCGACCAGGGTTCGGACCAGGACGATCAGCAGGCCTCCGATCCCGCCAACGCCGCCTGGGAAAAAGGCGACGCCGACTACCGCGCGTGCATGGCCCAGCGCCTGCCTGGCGACCCGTCCTTCCCGGCGCTGCTCAAGCAGGCGCAGGACCTTGCCGACGACATGGCTGGGAAATAGTCCGCCAGGGCAGCGGCTCTCGAAGTGGAACGGCTTCAAAACACGGAGATAAGAGCGGGCCGGCGCTGTCGAAGCCGAGCCGCTCGAAATCCTCAGCCTCCGTTCGCCCGCATGTTGCGCCGAGAAACGCGCCGCGCGACGGGGCGCGCCGCTTCCGCGATGATCCCGTTGGTTTGAGGCGCGGCATCCTTGCGCGACCTTGCGTCGGTCACCCGATGCAGGCGCTCGTAAGGCAGCAATTCCCGGATGCGGGCGTTGAGCGCTTCGACTTCGGCGTGCAAATCCTCGCATTCCTGCTTCTGGATATCGAGCTGGATCTGCTCCGACGCCTGCTGCAGCGAAAGCCGTGAGAAATTGGTGCTGACCTCGGACAGGTTCTTCTTGTCGGCTTCGCTCTCGTCCTTGAGAACGGCGAGCCTTTTCTCGGCAATCTGGCGTTCGGTGACGGCGTCGTTCAGCTGCGCTTTTAGCCTGGTGATCTCGGCCGTGGCTTCGCCATTGTCGGTCGAGACCTTGTCCAGACGCGACTGCAGGTCCTGGATCTCGGCACGCAAACCGCGCATTTCCGCGTGGCTGCGTGCCAATTCGGCGGTGCTGTCGCTCTCGGCGATCCGCGCCGCCTCGGTTGTTTCGGCAAGCCTGGCCTGCGCTGCCTCGAGGGCTTTCTGCAGCCGGGTTTCTTCCTTTTCGTGGTTGCCGATTTGAGCCATCAGCTCGGCGATGTGGGCGGTTTCGCTGGCGTGCGTTGCCGCGAACTCGTCGAACTTGTGCCGGGCCTCCGCCTCGCGCTTTTGCGCCTGCTCCAGATCGACAGAAAGGCCGACCTGCTTTTCGCGCAGCAGCTTGTTCTCGGCGCCGCGCCTGTCGACTTCGACGGTCTTGGCGGTCAGGGCTTTGACGATCTCGCCGAACTCCGTCTCGCGCCTGGCGGTCTCATTGCCCATCTCCACCAGCTCCAGGCGCACCGCCGCAAGCGCCGAGCGCAGCTGCTCCCGGTCCTGGACGAGGCTCGCCTCGCGCTGCTGCCACGCTTCGGCCGCGCCGTCGCGTTCGCGCTGCCGGCGGGCGGCGTCGAGCAATTGTTCCGACAATGTCTTGTGTTCGGCGGTGAGAGCGAGGTTTGCCAGCTCCAGCTCGTTGGAGCGCAACACGTCGCGATGGAAGACGTTGAGGACTTCGCGCGTCATATGATGCGCAGTGGCGATCTCCGCCAGCTTTGCCTCGATCTCCTGCAGATGACCCTGCCCGTCCCGGAAAAGCCCGGTGACGGCCTCTAGGGCGGCCAGCCGCGTCTGGGTATGCGGTGTCAGCCGCGATGCCGTTGCGTCGGACGGCTCCTCGGCCGGCGGATTCTCGTCGCTTGCCACCAGTTCCCGGCCGGCGACGGCGTCGTCTTCCGACGGCGGCTGTTCGTCATCTTTGAGAACGTCCTCGAACGCCTCCGCCAGATCCGATTGGAGTTCCTGAAATTCCTTATCGACGTCCTCGGCCCGCTTGATCAGAGACTTGAAATTCATCACGGCACATCCCTTACGCTCGACGACACATCTTTTACGCTCGCCCCCGGGCGTACTTAACGAATTACTAATCTATCGCGTTACCTTCCGTTCGGGAAGCCTGTGCAAAGGAAACCAAAATTAAGGTTATCGCCGGTCCCAATCTGATGCGGATCCGCGCTAGGTGAGCCCCTCTTCCGTTCCTAACATATGTTAGTTTTCTCTCCGGGTAGGTGCTGAAAGCATGCGCAGCAGAAGGGAAAGACAGCGAGCTGCTTGTCATCATTCACATGAGCGATGCGAAGACTTCTGGACGGAAAAAAGAAGCTCCCGCCGTATAAATTTTCTCTTCCTCGGCCGCCCATGATCGATCGAGTGGAGTTGCTTGCGCGAGCATCCGGTTGCCGTGCTCTATGGGAGTCGACGCGGGAGGCGGATCGGCCGACCTCCCGCGTCGATGCATCAACTCTTGATGTCGATGCGCTTGACCTGCGACTGCGCCTTCTCGCTCTTCGGCAAGGTGACAGTCAGCACGCCGTTCTTGAAGCGGGCATCCACCTCGTCTTCCTTGACCTCGTAGCCGACCGGGATGCGGCGCTCGAAGCGGCCGTAATAGCGCTCGGAGAACTGCCTATCCTTGTCCTCCGTCTCGGACCGCTTCTCGCCTCTCAGCGTCAGCACGCCGTCGTCGAGCAGGACCTCGATGTCTTTCTGTTCGAGGCCTGGCACCTCGGCCATCACCTTGATCTCCTTCTCGCCGTTGGAGATCTCGACGCTCGGCCAACCGGCGCCGAGGGCGGAGACCCCGCCAAAAGACGGCAACCGGCTGTCGAAGCCGCGGAAAACGTCGTCAAACAGGCGGTTCACCTCGCGATGCAGCGACAGGAACGGATCGCGCTCACCGTCGCGGAATATGCTTGGAAGCTGGTTGCCGTTGCTCCGGCCCCAGGGGATCAGATCACGGACACTCATGGTTTGCTCCTTTCTGTTCATCGGCTCGAAAAGCTCCTACGCGCCGGGCAGTGCCCGGCGCATAGCGCGGATGCGCTCACAAGCAGCCCTCAGGCGGCGTGCTTCTCGGCTTCGATCTTCTTTGTCGTGCCTTTGAGCGTTGCCTTGTCGGCTGCGATCTCGATCCGCCGCGGTTTCATCTCTTCTGGAATTTCGCGTTTCAGATCGATCGTCAGCAGCCCATTGACCAAGCTGGCGCCAACGACCTTGACGTGGTCGGCAAGCTCGAAGCGGCGCTGGAATGCACGGCCGGCGATGCCACGATGCAGGTACTCGCCCTTGTCCTCGCCGGCTTTCTGGCCTGAGACCATGAGCATGTTCTGCTCCTGGGTAATGGCCAGTTCGTCCTGCGAGAACCCAGCCACCGCCATGTTGATGCGGTAGTCGTCTTCCGCGGTCTTGGCGATGTCGTAGGGTGGCCAATTATCGACGGTCTCGATCCGGCTCGCCGTCTCGAGCGCGTTCAGCATTCGATCGAAGCCGATGCTCGACCGGAACAGGGGACTGAAGTCAAACGTGGTTCTCATAGCTACATCCTCCATTGAGCAACATAGATACGAGGGGCACCAAGGAAGCGGCGCCCCTTGACCTTGCCGGTCTCTCTCAAGCACCGGCGTAATCGATCTGGGAATTCAACACGGGCACGTCAAGGTCCCGCTCCGAAGCCGCCTTCAAGATCGTGAAAGTCAGCCCCTTCGTCTGCATGCAGGCAGGCAAATCGTGAATTAAAGGCGGCCGCACAACCACGACCGCCTCGGGGAGCTGATCTTCAATGGATCGCGATGATCCCGTCGACGGCCCGCCATTCCGATGCCCTGATGAGCCGATGGTGGGCGACACGGACAGAATGCAAGGCGCCAGCCAGCTCGCGCTCCCAAAAGCCCAGAAAGCCCCTCAGCGCCGGGAAATCCGGGGCAAGATCATAGTCCTGCCAGACGTAAAGCTGGAGCAGGCTGGGATGGTCGGGCAGATGATAATGGATCTCGGCAGTGGTCAAGCCATAGCCATTCATCTGCAAGCGGAATTCCCTGCTGACCGCCATCGCCTTCGGGCCCTCACGCGCTCAGCCGGTCGACCAGCTGCCGGTGGTCATCATCGGCAGGGCCGCTGGGCGGCGGCGCCAGCGCATCAAGCCGGCGCAGCGCATCCATGATGTCGTCGAAGGAGACCGGCCGCTCGGTGCCCGGCCGCTGGCGCAGCGCCGGCATCGATTCCACGGCGCAGGCGTCCGAGGCCCAGCTCGAAAGGATCGCCCGCTTTTCCCATATGTCGAGCGAGCCGTCCTCCAGCACATCCCGCGGGTGCTGAAAATGGCTGGCCGGCGACAGCAGCCGGTCGAGCGAAAGGTCTGATAGTTCGGGAGCTAGGGAAGGAATGATCGGCGAAAGCGTCTGTCGGTCCATTTCTGTCCTCCGTCTCCAAAAACTCCTTGCTTCGGGTTCCAATTTCTCAGCGGTCCCGGCGCTGCCGGGCGCCGATAATCTTGTTCAACTCAATCGCGAATTCAAGCCTCTCCGTTATCGCAGCGGTCCAATTTACCGCATGTTTTCAGCCCGCTAGCACTCAACGGTCGAGAGTGCCAAAAAATTTGCGGTACCCCCTTGAAAGTAGAAGAAGGCAAAATTAGCTCGACATGCGCGCGATGCCCGAAAGGGTCGCGCGAGCCCCGCTCCGGTCCTGCCGGTCCGGAGCGGAGGAACCGTTCGCAATCTGTTTGTCCTGAAGGAGAACGATATGACGTTCCGTCCATTGCATGACCGCGTGCTCGTGCGCCGCATCGAGGCCGAAGAGAAGACGGCCGGCGGCATCATCATCCCCGACACGGTCAAGGAAAAGCCGCAGGAAGGCGAAGTCATCGCGGTCGGGCCAGGCGCCCGCGACGATAGCGGCAAGCTCGCGCCCCTCGACGTGAAGGTCGGCGACCGCATCCTGTTCGGCAAGTGGTCCGGCACCGAGATCAAGCTCAACGGCGAGGACCTGCTCATCATGAAGGAAAGCGACGTGATGGGTGTGATCGAGCAGGCCGAGACGCTGAAGAAGGCCGCCTGACCGGGGCTTCGATCGAACCGAACCCAGTCAATGAAAGCTGCCTAAACAAGGAGTGATCCAATGGCTGCCAAGGAAGTCAAATTCCATTCCGACGCCCGCGAGCGCATGCTGCGGGGCGTCAATATCCTCGCCGACGCGGTGAAGGTGACGCTCGGTCCGAAGGGCCGCAACGTCGTCATCGACAAGTCGTTCGGCGCGCCGCGCATCACCAAGGACGGCGTCACCGTCGCCAAGGAGATCGAGCTTGAGGACAAGTTCGAGAACATGGGCGCCCAGATGGTTCGCGAAGTCGCTTCGAAGACCAGCGACCTCGCCGGCGACGGCACCACCACGGCCACCGTGCTTGCCCAGGCGATCGTTCGCGAAGGGGCCAAGGCCGTTGCGTCAGGCATGAACCCGATGGATCTCAAGCGCGGTATCGACAAGGCGGTGGATGCCGTCGTCGCCGAACTCAAGGTCAACGCCCGCAAGATCACCAGCAACGACGAGATCGCACAGGTCGGCACCATCTCGGCCAATGGCGATGCCGAGATCGGTCGCTTCCTGGCCGAGGCCATGGAAAAAGTCGGCAACGAAGGCGTCATCACGGTCGAGGAGGCCAAGACCGCCGAGACCGAGCTGGAAGTCGTGGAAGGCATGCAGTTCGACCGCGGCTATCTCTCACCCTATTTCATCACCAACCAGGACAAGATGCGCGTCGAGCTCGAAGAGCCCTATGTGCTGATCCACGAGAAGAAGCTCGGCAATCTTCAGGCCCTGCTGCCGGTGCTGGAGGCCGTGGTGCAGTCCGGCAAGCCGCTGCTGATCATCGCCGAGGATGTCGAGGGCGAGGCTCTGGCCACGCTGGTGGTCAACAAGCTGCGCGGCGGGCTGAAGGTCGCCGCCGTCAAGGCTCCGGGCTTCGGCGACCGGCGCAAGGCCATGCTGGACGACATCGCCATCCTGACCGGCGGCACGGCCATCAGCGAGGATCTCGGCATTAAGCTGGAGAACGTCACGCTGGAGATGCTCGGCCGCGCCAAGAAGGTCGCGATCGAGAAGGAGAACACCACCATCGTCGACGGCGCCGGCAAGAAGGAGGAGATCCAGGGCCGCATCACGCAAATCAAGGCGCAGATCGAGGAGACCACCTCCGACTATGATCGCGAGAAGCTGCAGGAGCGGCTGGCCAAGCTCGCCGGCGGCGTTGCCGTGATCCGCGTCGGCGGCGCGACGGAAGTCGAGGTCAAGGAGAAGAAGGACCGCGTCGACGACGCGCTGCATGCCACGCGCGCCGCGGTCGAGGAAGGTATCCTGCCCGGCGGCGGCGTTGCCCTGCTCAGGGTGGCCAAGGCGCTCGACGCGGTCGCCGTCGACAACCCGGACCAGAGATACGGCGTCGACATCGTGCGGCGCGCGATCGAGGCTCCAGTGCGCCAGATCGCCGAGAACAGCGGGTCGGAAGGTTCGATCATCGTCGGCAAGCTGCGCGAGAAGACCGAATTCGCCTATGGCTGGAACGCCCAGACCGGCGAATATGGCGACCTCTATAAACAGGGCGTCATCGATCCCGCCAAGGTCGTGCGCACCGCGCTGCAGGATGCGGCCTCGGTTGCCGGACTGCTCGTCACCACCGAGGCCATGGTGGCCGAGAAGCCGAAGAAGGAAGCCGCTCCGGCCATGCCGCCCGGCGCCGGCATGGACTTCTGAGACGCCGACGGGAGCCCGCTTCCGGCAGCGGGAGCGGGCGTTTCGAAACGCACGATGGAGGCCTTTATGGATATGATGAGCGGCAATGGCTCGATCCCGGCGCCGACGCGCCCGGCAAGCGAATTCCTCGCTTATGAAGCCGAATGTCGAAGCGCATTGAAGCCGCTGCTGGCAGGCTTGCTCGACACCGCCGAATCCGTCGGATGGAACCGGCGGACCGTCGCCTCGACGCTGATGTTCCTTGCCGCACAGCACGTGTCGGCCACCGAAACATCCGGGGGCGGCTAGCGAAGATCGGCCCCCGCCTCCAGGGCGGGGCCCTTGTGACTGCGAACGGACGAGGATTGCCATGATTGCAGGACGATTGCGCGAATGCCTGAAAATCTTGCGATGGGAAGCTGCCGACGTCGCCGAGGAGCTCGGCTGGCCCAGAAACGACGTGACGCGCTGGCTCGAGGGGCGCGCGCCGGTGCCACTGGCGGTCGCCGCCTGGATCGAGGCCCTCGCCAAGGCACACAAGGTACTGCCCCCGCCGCGCCTTAACCGGCAGAATTCAGCGATGCACGCGCCGGCAGGCCCGGTGGTTGTGCAGGCGTTCAACGGCATAGGCCAGCCGCGGCCGCGCGGCGTCGTCCTGCAACCGCCCTACCGGCGCCGACATGTGCTGGCCGGGACGACTGGCCTTCGTCCGGGCGCCATGAGCATGCACCTGAATGAGGGTTCTGACCATGAACCACGGCCGCTTTGAAGACCCTGTTACCATTCTTGTCGGAATGGGTTTGCCGGTCCGGCTCGAAACCGTGATGAAAGCCTATGCCCTGCTGTAGGATTGGCCGGCCGCGAGCAGGAGCAGCGCGCATGCGATCGCGCTCAATTCCTGCAAAGCCGGCATTGCCGGCGAGATCGACGCGAAAACGGTGCGGGCAACCCTTGTTGCTTTCGCCCGCCGCCACGATATCCTGGCGCCGGACATGGTTTCGCTGGCGCCTGCGGCGCTGGCAGGGAGCGCATCCACAAGCGACAATGGCTGAAGATTTGAAGCCCGGCGCGTGCTGGCGCGGCGGACGACGCAACGAGCGCAGGAATTCTGAATGACGACAGACACCAAGGCCACGGAAACCAGGACATTCGAGGCGGACGTCTCGCGGCTGCTGCACATGATGGTGCACTCGGTCTATTCGGACCGGGACGTTTTCCTGCGCGAGCTGATCTCCAATGCGGCGGATGCCTGCGAGAGGCTGCGCTTCGAGGCGGTGAGCCGGCCCGAGTTGCTGGGCGACGATGCCAAGCCGCGCATCACGATTGCCGCCAATCCCGACAACAGGGAACTCTCCGTCGAGGACAACGGCATCGGCATGAGCCGCGACGAGATGGCCGAGGCGCTTGGCACGATCGCGCGCTCCGGCACGCGTGCCTTCCTGGAGCGCGTCGAGGCCGGCAAGGCGGCGGAAGACCCGCAGCTCATCGGCCAGTTCGGCGTCGGGTTTTACTCTGCCTTCATGGTCGCAGACCGGGTCGACGTCATCAGCCGCCAGGCCGGCAGCGACGAGGCTTTCCGCTGGTCGTCGGACGGCAAGGGCACCTATGAAATCGCGCCGATCCCGCTCGAGGCAGCACCCAAGCGCGGCACGCGCGTGGTGCTGCATCTGATGGAGGACGCCTCGTCCTACACCACGCCCTATCGGCTCGAGGGCTTGGCGAAGTCGCAATCCGGGCATGTGCCGGTGCCGATCACATTTGTCGAAAAGCCCGGCGCCGAACCGCGCGACATCGCCGACGGCACGGCGCTTTGGGTGCGGCAAAAGAGCGAAATCAAGCCGGAGGAATATACAGACTTCTACCGCAGCATCGCCGGCCAGTATGACGAGCCGGCTTCCACGATCCATTTCCGCGCCGAGGGACGGCAGGAGTACAGCGTGCTCGCCTTCGTGCCGGGATCGCGGCCGTTCGACTTGTTCGACCAGGACCGCAAGGGCCGCATGAAGCTCTATGTGCGGCGCGTCTTCATTACGGACGATGCCGATCTCCTGCCGCGCTACCTGCGCTTCGTGCGCGGCCTGGTGGATTCCGCCGACCTGCCGCTCAATGTCTCGCGCGAGATGATCCAGGAGAGCCCGTTGCTCGCAGCGATCCGCAAGGGCGTGACCAACCGCGTTCTCGGCGATCTCGCCAAGACGGCCGAAAACGATGCCGAAGCCTACGCCAAAATCTGGGAAAATTTCGGCGTCGTCCTCAAGGAAGGTCTTTATGAGGACTACGAGCGACGCGAGCAGCTGCTGAAGCTTGCCCGCTTCCGTTCCACAACCTCAGGCGAAGGCTGGCGCAGCCTTGCTGACTATGTCACAGCGATGAAGGAAGGTCAGAACGCGATCTTCTTCATGGCCGGTGACGATCGCGCCCGTCTCGAAGCCTCGCCACAGCTCGAAGGTTTTCGCGCACGCGGCATCGAGGTGCTGCTTCTCACCGATCCCGTCGACAGCTTCTGGGTGACGATGGCGCCGGAATTCGACGGCAAGCCGTTCAAGTCGGTGACGCAGGGCGCGGCAGAGCTCGCCGATATCGCGCTGCCGGAAGATGCGGCGAAGCCCGACGCGGAGACGTCGTCGGATATCGCCGCCTTCCTGGCTTTCGTGAAAACGACGCTTGGCGAGGAGGTGTCGGATGTGAAAGCCTCCGACCGGCTGACGGAAAGCGCCGTCTGTCTTGTAGCGCCCGAGCATGGCCCGGATCGCCAGTTCGAGCGCCTGCTCAACGCCGCCGGCCGGCTCGACAAGGCGGCCAAGCCGATCCTCGAGATCAACCCGCGCCACGAGCGCGTGGCGGCGCTGGCAAAGCTCGGCGACGACGAGAAAGCATTCAAGGAAGACGCCGCGCATCTGCTTTACGACGAGGCACGCGTGCTCGACGGCGACAAGCCGGCCGACGCCAAGGCCTTCTCGGCGCGGCTTGCGCGGCTGATCGATCGAGGGCTGGCGAGGGGGTAAGCGCCGGCGCTCGCCCGACAGGGGGAATGCGCCGCCGCCCACTGCGTATGGTCTCGCCCTACCCTCTCAGCCCCGGCGCTTCCTGGCCGGTGCGGGCGACATATTCGGTGTAGCCGCCGCCATAAGTGTGGATGCCGTCGGGCGTCAGCTCCAGCACGCGGTTCGACAGCGCCGCCAGGAAATGGCGGTCGTGCGAGACGAACAGCATCGTGCCTTCATATTGCGACAGCGCCTCGATCAGCATCTGCTTGGTGGTTATGTCGAGGTGGTTGGTCGGCTCGTCGAGCACCAGCAGGTTTGGCGGATCGAACAGCATCAGCGCCATCACCAGCCGGGCCTTCTCGCCGCCCGAGAGCACCCGGCACTTCTTCTCGATCTCGTCGCCGGAAAAACCGAAGCAACCGGCCAAAGCGCGCAGCGGCGCCTGGCCGGCCTGCGGAAACGAGTCCTCCAGCGTCTGGAAGACGGTGCGCTCGCCATCGAGCAGTTCCATGGCGTGCTGGGCGAAATAGCCCATCTTGACGCTCGGGCCGCGCGCGACGGAGCCCTCGTCCGGCTCGGAGGCGCCGGCGACCAGCTTCAGAAGCGTCGATTTGCCGGCGCCGTTGACGCCCATCACGCACCAGCGCTCGCGGCGGCGGATCTGAAAATTGAGGCCCGAATAGATATTGCGGCTGCCATAGGCCTTGTGGATGCCTTTCAGCGTCGCCACGTCCTCGCCGCAGCGCGGCGCCGGTTGGAATTCGAAATTCACCGTCTGGCGGCGCTTCGGCGGTTCGACACGGTCGATCTTGTCGAGCTTCTTCACCCGGCTCTGCACCTGGGCCGCATGGGAAGCACGCGCCTTGAAACGCTCGATGAAGGCAATCTCCTTGGCCAGCATCGCCTGCTGGCGCTCGAACTGCGCCTGCAGCTGCTTGTCGGCCAGCGCGCGCTGCTCCTGGTAGAATTCGTAATTGCCGGAATAGGAGGTGAGCGCACCGGCGTCGATCTCGATGATCTTGGTGACGATACGGTTCATGAACTCGCGGTCGTGCGAGGTCATCAGCAGCGCGCCGTCATAATCCTTGAGGAATTTCTCCAGCCAGATCAGGCTTTCGAGGTCGAGATGGTTCGACGGCTCGTCGAGCAGCATGACGTCGGGCCGCATCAGGAGGATGCGGGCGAGTGCCACGCGCATCTTCCAGCCGCCGGAGAGTTTTGAGACGTCGCCGTCCATCATCTCCTGGCTGAAGCCGAGGCCGTCCAGCACCTCGCGCGCCCGACCGTCGAGCGCATAGCCGTCAAGCTCCTCGAAGCGGTGCTGCAATTCGCCGTAGCGCTCGATGATCTCATCCATGTCGTCGGCGCGCTCTGGATCGCCCATGGCGTGCTCGAGCTCGCGCATCTCGGCGGCGACCGCGCTGACCGGCCCGGCGCCCTCCATGACCTCGGCGACGGCGCTCAAGCCGCCCATATCGCCGACATCCTGGCTGAAATAGCCGATGGTGACGCCGCGATCGACGGAGACCTGGCCCTCGTCCGGCTGCTCCTCACCCATGATCATGCGGAACAGGGTCGTCTTGCCGGCGCCGTTCGGGCCGACAAGCCCGATCTTCTCGCCCTTCTGCAAGGCGGCGGAAGCTTCGATGAAGACGATCTGTCGGCCGTTCTGCTTGCCGATATTTTCGAGACGGATCATGGGGCGGTCCGGGAAACTGCGCTGAAGTGGCGGGGATTTGCCCGGGGCATTACGCGAATGCGGGCACGAGGGGAAGAGGCAGAAGCGCCGCAGATGAGACGATGGGAAGTGGCTGAGGCGGCGCAACAGCTAATCTCCCCCTTGTGGGGGAGATGGCCGGCAGGCCAGAGGGGGGCGCGAAGGAACGCGACTTTGGATTTCGCCCGCGAAGCGGGTCGTCTGAAACTCGACCATCTGCCAAGCAGAACGCCGACGGTTGACAGGCTGGCGGGACAGCGCCCCCTCTGTCCTGCCGGACATCTCCCCCACAAGGGGGGAGATCAGCAGCTTCCGCGCCCCGCCCTACCTCGCGTCGTGGAAGATAATGCCGGCCGTATGCCGCTGCCCCGAACGCAAGCGGCTCACGCCGTGTCGCAAATTCACCCGGTAATATCCCTTGGTGCCCTGCACCGGCCGGTTGCGCACGGCGAAGATCACCGCATCGCCGCGCTTGAGCGGCACCACCTCTGCGCGGCTTTGCATGCGCGGGCGCTGTTCGGTGAGCACGAACTCGCCGCCGGTGAAATCCTCGCCGGGCTCGGACAAAAGGATCGCCACCTGCAGCGGAAAGGCGAGCTCGCCATAGAGGTCCTGGTGCAGGCAGTTGAAGTCGCCGGGGCCGTATTGCAGCAGAAGCGGCGTCGGCTTCACCTGGCCCTCGTCGTGGCAGCGTTTCAGGAAGGCGGCGTGCTCGGCCGGATAGCGCTGGGCAACACCCATCTTCTCGTTCCAGTCATTGGCGACCGTGGCGAGTCGCGGATAGAGCGTGGTGCGCAGGCCCTCGATCAGGTCCGGCAGCGGATATTTGAAATACCGATATTCGCCCTTGCCGAAGCCGTGGCGCGCCATCACGACATGGCTCCGGAAATGCTCTTCATGCGGGTAGAGCGCGGCGATGTCGGAGCATTCTTCCGCCGACAGCAGGCCTGGCATGACCGCGCAGCCATGGGCGTTCAGGTCAGAGACCAGCGCGCGCCAATCTTGTGCTGCGACCCGGGATTCGGCGGAGCGGCCGGCGCGCCTGGTGTTGAGGGAATGGATGGTCATGAGTGTGCCTCCTTGCTTGCCGTCAAAGTGGGGCGAAGGATGTGCATCGGCCACCCGATTCCTGCGGTGGTGGGCGCCGGCTTTCCCTTCTCCCCTTGTGGGAGAAGGTGGCCTCGCGAAGCGAGGTCGGATGAGGGGGTGCTGGAAGAAACGAGGCGGCGGCGATTTCAACCTTATCCGCCAAGCTGGAATACCCCTCATCCGTCTCGGCGCTAACGCGCCGATCCACCTTCTCCCACAAGGGGAGAAGGAGAAGGTCTGCGGTACATCTCCAGCTCCGGATCGAAATCCACCTTCACCGCATTGGTGAACACGCAGGTCGCCACCATGATGCCGGCGAAGGCGGTGAGGTTGACGAGCAGCGTCTCGTCGTAGCGCGCCTTGAGCGCGGCCCAGGTATCTTCAGGGACGGCATTGGCATCGGCGGCGATTGCCATGCCGAAGGAAATCAGCATCGTCTCGTCGGCGGTCGGTTCGATCGCTTCGGGGTCGAGCCCGTTCTCGATTAATGCGCGGCGAAAGAAGGTCACGGGAATCTCGGCGCGCATCGTCTCGGCTATTGCTTTCGACAACAGCCATATGGCGCGGTCGTCGAGCGTGGGCTTGAGAAGGTCGCGCAGCGTGAACCATTCGGCGTAGATGCGGTGGGCGGCCGGCGAGTGGAGCAGGATGCGCTTCATGTTGGTCATGCGGCCGCGCACTGCGAGCTCTCGGTCGTGCTCGGCGCGGATGTCGTCCGAGGCGGTCGCGTAGTCGATCGGCGAAAGATGCGCCATTGCGCTCACCCCAGCGTGGAACGAAGCGCCGGCGCGCCGCGCAGCGTGTTGGAGACGGTGCAGATGTCCTCGGCGTCCGCCATGATCCGCGCTTTCATCGCGTCATCAAGGTCGCCGGCGATCTCCAGTTTGACGATGAATGTCTCGACCCGCGAGGGCTCGTCCTTCGCCTTCTCGCCGCTCACATCCGCCCTCACCTCGCCCAGCCGGTCGGCGACGCCGAGGCGGGTGGCGGCGATGCGGGCGCTGAGCACCATGCAGGCGGCTAAAGAAGCATGGAGCAGGTCAAGCGGGCTGAAGCCGGGAGCGCTGACCTGCGTGATGACATCGATCGTACCGCCGGTCGGCGTCGTGACCGTCGGCAGGCTACCCGGTGGCAGGACGGCGAGCGCGCCGACGTTGCGGGTTCTGACTTTCAAGTCTGCCATCGTGTCGTCTCCAGTTTGGAGGCATTGATAGCGGACGGGAATTCACTGAGGCAATCGCCGAGGCAGGCTGTGGGCGATTGGCGTTTCCTCGCCCCCATGAAATGGGGGAGAGGTGGCTCGGCGAAGCCGAGACGGAGAGGGGAGCGCCCTGCGAAGCCCCCTCTCCGTCCGCTGCGCGGCCACCTCTCCCCGCCTTTGGGCGGGGCGAGGAACCCAAGTTCTGAGAGGCTACTTCGTCAGATCCAGCGCCGCCGTCAGATCGCCCATCGGCGGCTGGTCGTGGTTGCGCAGCGCCTTGTCGCGGGCGACGATGCCAGGCAGCACAGGCAGGTCGTAGCGGGCGGTGATGAAACGCAGGATCGAGGTCGTGTCGTACTGCGTGTGATCGATCATCCCCATCTTCGCATAGGGCGAGATGATGAAGGCCGGGATGCGGTTGCCCGGGCCCCAGCGATCGGCTTTCGGCGGCGCGACGTGATCCCAGAAGCCGCCATTCTCGTCATAGGTGACGACGACCAGCATATGGGCCCATTGCGGGCTCTTCTCCAGATGCGCGACGAGGTCGGCCAGGTGCTGGTCGCCGGAGGTCACGTCGGCATAGCCGGGATGTTCGTTGAGGTTGCCCTGCGGCTTGTAGAAAGAGACCGCCGGCAGCTTGCCGTCGTCGATCGCCTTGATGAACTCGGTGCCGCCGAGGCCGCCGTCCTTGAGGTGCTCGGCCCGCGCGGCCGTGCCTGGCGCATAGGCCGCGAAATAGTTGAAGGGCTGGTGGTGGAACTGGAAGTTCGGCACGGGCGTCGCGTTCTTGCCGTCGAGCGCCGCTTGCCAGGCGCCCGAATACCACGCCCAGGAAATGCCCTTGAGCGACAGCAGATCGCCGATGGTGATCTCGTGCTGCGGCGGCAGGGTGGTCGGCTGCGCCGGATCGGCCAGCGCCTTGTCGCCGCCTTCGGCCGGCTTGTTGGCGCTTGGCTGGTAAGGCGGCTGCATGGTGTTGACGGCGTAGAAGTCGGGCGTGATGGCGCCGTCATTGGCGAATTTCGGCACGCCGCCCAGCGCCGAGGGCGGCGAGTTGTCGGCCGGCTTCAGCGTCACGCCATCCGGCTCGACGACGGCGATCTGGGCCTTCACCGGGCTGGTGTCGGCATTCGGATAGTAAGGCACGCAGGCGCAGGCCAGCATGAAGTGATTGAGGAAGGAGCCGCCGAAGGCGCCCTGGAAGAAATTGTCGGCGAGCACATATTTTTTGGCGATCGCCCACATCGGCAGGATCGAGCCGTCATAGTGGCCCATCACCAGCGCGCCGGAATCGGCCCAGGCGACGAACTTGTCGTTCCGGCCGCCGTCGATCTGCATTTGCTCCTGGTAGAAACGGTGCCACAGATCATGGGTGATGACGCCGGTATTCTCGTTGAAGCCTTTGGGATCGTCGATGGCGAATGTCGCATTGGGCAGATGCGCGCTCTGCGCCTCCGTCACCGCCGGCGTGACGCCCTTGCCGGTCAGTCCGCCCCAGGCCGGCGGCAGTTCGGAAAGCGGCTTGCCGTCGCGGTCGAGCTGGCGCGCCTGGTCGGGCGAAACGTTGGCCAGGCCGTTGGCGCCGGGGAAGCCGCCATAAAGGTTATCGAAGCTGCGGTTCTCGGCGTAGATGACGACGACGGTGTCGATCTTGTCGTAACCGGGAGGCGCTGCTTGGGCAGCGGCAGAGAGCGATGCCAGCGCCGTGGAGGCGAGGCAAAGGGAGAGAAAGGACCGGATCATCAGGAAATGCCTCGTGGCTTGGGGATGGCTGGAGGACGGCAATGCAGGAACGCAACTGCATCAATGCCCAGCTACTTCGACGCCTTGTCACCTTTGTGACAGTTCCGGCCCGGCCGAACACGGTTTCGTGAGCGGGAAGACCGGTCATCAATCCGTTGCACTCGATCCTTACGCCGCCAAAGAAACCGGGCGAAGAAATCAGGGATGTCGCCGAAGACGATGGGACGTCGGAAAAATCACGCAATCGCCATTGCAGCGGCCACGATCGTCGCCTCCACCGCGCCCGCCAACACCGAGGAGCGATCCGGTGTCCATCCCGGCCCGATGACGCGCCAGGAAGCCTTCGCCCGCGCCGAGGCGCTGACGGCGCTCGGCAGGCAGATGTTCTTCGACCCTTCGCTCTCGGCCTCGGGCAAGCAGGCCTGCTCATCCTGCCACGATCCCAACCACGCTTTCGGGCCGGCCTCGGCGGCGCCGGTCGAAATGGGCGGAGCCAATCTTGATCAGCCCGGCGTTCGCGCCGTGCCGTCGCTGCGCTACCTGCAGGCGGCGCCCGCCTTCACCGAGCATTTCTACGACTCCGAGGACGAAGGCGACGAAAGCGTCGACAACGGCCCGACCGGCGGCCTGACCTGGGACGGCCGCGCCGACCACGGCAAGGACCAGGCAAGCATCCCGCTGCTGTCGCCCTTCGAGATGGGCAACAAGGACGCGGCCCAGGTGGTCGCCAGCCTGCGCAACGCGCCTTATGCCGGCGCCTTCAAGGCGGCCTTTGGCGCCGATGTCTTCGACCATCCGCAAGACGCCTTCGACGCCGCTGTGGAAGCGCTCGGCACCTTCGAGCAGAGCAGCGCCGATTTTTATCCCTATTCCAGCCGCTATGACGCCTTCCTCGCCGGCAAGGCGCAGCTTTCCGCGCAGGAATTGCGGGGCCGGATCCTGTTCGAGGACGCAGCGAAGGGCAATTGCGCGAGCTGCCATTTGAGCGAACCCGCCAATGACGGTGAGCCGCCGCAATTCACCGATTACGGCCTGATCGCGATCGCCGTGCCGCGCAACCCGGCGATTGCGGCCAACGCCGATCCCAATTATGTCGACCTCGGCCTGTGCGGTCCGCTGCGCACCGATCTCAAGGACCGCGCCGAATATTGCGGCCTGTTCAAGACGCCGACGCTGCGCAACGTTGCCTTGCGGAAAAGCTTCTTCCACAACGGCTATTTTCACACGCTGCGCGACGCGGTCGCCTTCTACGCCAGCCGCGATACGGATCCCGGGCGCTGGTATCCGAAGAAGACGAACGGCACGGTCGACAAATTCGACGATCTGCCAAAGGCTTACTGGGGAAACCTCAACACAGACCCGCCCTTCGACAGCAAAAAGCCCGGCGACAAGCCGGCGCTGACCGACGCCGAGATCGACGACATCGTCGCCTTCCTCGACACGCTGACCGACGCCGACCAGGCCGGGCAGCAGGACAAGCCGCCAAGGCAAATCGTCAGAAGCAAGTGACCCGCTTCCAGTTGGAGCGGACTGCTATCCACCGTAAATGTGTGCCAATGTGAGCCACGTCATAGGAACGCCAAGTCGCGCCTGCTATATTGCCCGTCTCTTCACAGATGGAGTCTCCTATGAGGTTCGTCGCGGTGCAGGAGCCGCCGGGGAGCAGCTGGGCGGTGTTCGATGCGGGCAACGGCGCGCCGGCCGAATATGCCGGCCGGGTGCTCATCGGCCTGACATCGCGTGAGGCCCGCTGGTTCGCCGCCGTGGGCAACGACCATGCCGCCTGGCCGCGGTCCAGCCGACCGGCGCTACACCTGCGGCTGGTCAGCGGAGACGGTTGCTTGCCGATCCGGGAAAGGCAAAACCAGGCAGACAGTTAAGAAGGCGCGCTGCCGGATTGATTCAAGGCGGCGCGCCCTTGATTGCTGGCTCTCATTGCACCGGCGCGTAGCGACTCACGAGCATGCCGCAGGCATAGGGCTTCGAGCCGAGGAGCTTCAGCCTGCTAAAACCGCCCTTGTCGACTATGCGGCGGCCACTGCCCAGAACGGCCGGATTGATGAAGAGCTGGAACTCGTCGACAAGGCCGGCGGCGATCAGCGCCGAGGCGAAGCCGGCGCCGCCGAACACGGCGATGTCGCCGTCCTCGCCTTGCTTCAGCGCGTTGACCTCACGCGGCAGATCGCCGCTCACGATGCGCGTTCGTTCCCAGCGCGAGGCCCCGAGCTTATCGCTCGCCACCACCTTTTCGGCCTCGACGATGCGCTGGGCGAAGGCAAAGAAACGATCCCTCGGATATTTGCTCGCCGCGTTGCCCCAGTGGGTCAGATAGCCCTCCTCAGCCATCTTGCGGCTCAACAGGATGGTGTCGATGGTCTCGAAAATGGCGTTGAAGTCCCGCTTGAGCTCCTCGTCCCAGGCGCTGTCGTCGCCCCATTCCCAAAGCTGCCAGCGATGACCTTCATCGGCGCCGACAAAACCGTCTACCGACATCTGCATCTGCAGGATGAGCTTTTTCATGTCCGGTCTCCTTCGTCAGGAATTGCTGCCTGTGAAGGCTCGGGCCGCGGCGGGCGAACGGGCGAAAGCCTGCGCCCAGGCTTCGAAGCTGGTCGGGGTGGCATTTTCGCCTGAGGGTGCTTCCAGCGCCCAGCGCTCGCCTCTGTTGAAGCTTGCCGCCGTCTCGCCCAGCGCATCGGCAAAACTCGCCGACATGCCATTGGCGACCATACCGGCCCGCGCATCGGCGAACGGCGCTTCATGGTAGGCGACATCCTTGCCGATCGCCCTGCCCAGGATCGTGGTGGCCTGTTCGAGCGTGTAGGAGCCACCGCCGTGCAATTCGACAACGCGCTGGATCGGAAAGTGTTCGGCACTCAATAGAGCGGCGGCGCGTTCGCCAACGTCCTTGGCGGCAATCAGCGGCATCGGCAGGTCGCCGCGGAAGGGCGAAGCGAAGACGCCGGACGCCGCCTGCTCGACAAAGCCCATGCCCTTGACGAAATTCTCCATGAAGAAGGAGGCGCGCAGATAGACGAGTTCCTCCAGGCCCAGCGCGGCAAGCCGCTTTTCCATCAGCGCGGCGCCAAGCGAGGTACCCATTCTGAGATGGGCATTGAGGCCGCTGAGCAGCACGATCCGGCGCAGGCCCGCCTTGGCGATGGAGGATGCCAGCCGTGCGCCGACCTCGTCCTCAAAACGATGCAGATCGGGCGCGGTGACATCGAAGGGGATCATCACGTAAGCGCTGTCGGCACCCGAGAAGGCGGCGTCGAGCGCCGCCTGATCGTCGAGTGCGACGCCGAGGCTACGGGCGATGCCGCGCACCTCATGCCCTGCCCCGGTCAGTCTGGCCGAGACCTCGGCGCCCACTTCGCTGGTTGCGCCGACGACCACTATCGTACGCTTGACTTGCCGGTTCATATCGACCTCCTCTCGTCAAATGATTTACTTCTGGAACCATTTGACGCAAAGCAAGAATGATGTCAATAGTAAACTGATTTAAAAATGGAACCATACTGATGTCGACCAAGGAACGATCCGGCTGCCCGATCAGCCTCTCGCTCGAACTGCTCGGCGACCGCTGGACGCTGCTCATCATTCGCGACCTGGCCTTCGCCGGGAAAAGGCATTTTCGCGAATTCCTGCAATCCGACGAAGGCATCTCGTCGCGCACGCTGGCCGAGCGGCTGCAGACGCTGGTCGACGAAGGCATCCTCACCCGCAGCGACGACCCGAGCCACGGGCTGAAGGCGATCTACCGGCTGACCGAGGCCGGCATCGACCTTTTGCCGGTGCTGGCAACGCTCGGCGCCTGGGGCAGCAAATACCGCAAGGCCGACGATAAGCTGGCCCGGGTCGCCAACGATCTGGCGGCCGGCGGTCAGCCGGCGCTTGATCGGATGAAAGAGAGGCTCAGAGCCGAGCACCGGGGATAGGTCTGTTCTGACCTCGGCGATTGGCGTGGTCCGGCTATCCCCTCGCCCGTCAGCGAGCCCGCCCGTGTGGGAGCGGTCCGACCGGCTCTTCGGCCGGCGGCTCGCCCGGCAGCCCCAGTCGCAGCCGCTCCTCCTCGGCGAAGGTCTCGGCCTGCGCGTGAATGTCGAATACTTGCTGCGTCAGCCTGCCGCCGTCGACGACGCGCACGATCCATTGGCCATTGACGGTTTTTACGCGGACACTGTCTGGCTCGCTCGTTACCATATACAGCTCCTGCTCTTCATTCGAAGAACTGCCTATCTCCGACCCACAATACATCTAACGCGTCTGGAATTGCCGAAAAGCGTGGCTTATTGGTCTTTAGTGCAAGAGCACCGCCGTTATTCGATATATTTGCGACGTTTCACGAATAAAAACGAGCATGGCGGCGAAGATATGCCATTGCGCCCAGGTGCAGCCAAATTCGACTTCGATATGGCGTTCGGTCTGCGAGACGATGCAGCAACGGAATTCGAAAGCGTCCGAGCGGTACTGCAGATTTGGGCGGCGCGGCAGTTGGCCGTGGGCGAGCGCGGAAGAATTCGCCGCATGGCGGCGGCCCGGCAGCCTTTGGGGGGTGATACTGGGTTCGGCGGCCGGGCCTGACCGGAGTTTGCGAGGCCGCCGGCTGCCACCAGCATGCGCTTGGGCCCGGCCAAGGACAAGAACGACCTAGGCCCTAGGACCAAAGCTGCAAGGAGGATGGTCGAGACGACAATTGCACTTGGACCGACTGGAAACAGCGTGCCGGACGCCGGCCGCGTCAAAAGCCGAAGAAATGTCGGCCGACGAGATAGCCAAGCGCCGCGACGACCAGCGGAAACAATGCCGGCGCGGCCTTGCCGAACAGCGAGGGGTTCATCTCCTTGGCAGGAGCGCTGGGTTTGGCATTGCCGAGGTTCTTGGTCATGGGCTCATTACCGGTTGGGGCCAGGTGCGTCGATTTTCAGGTGATGCCGGCCTGCAAACGGCAGTTCCCCGCGCTTCCGGTGCTTCAATTCCGGACGTGACACACTTTTCCTGGAATTGCTCCAGCTGCCGGCTGAGCCATTAAATTAGAGATCGCTTATTAAGTTTCCGGCAAGCCCAGCACTACAATTCGCGGCAATTTATTCCGATTGCTGGGTACGCTCGGCAAGCGCGAAGGCCTGAAGGTTGCGCGATTTGCCGGGATCCTGGTCGGCGTTAGCGATAATGGCGTGGAAGGCCGCGCGGGCAATATCCCTCTTCTTGGCGTCCGGGTGCCGTTTTCGCACCGCCTTGAGCAGGTCTTTCGGTTTCATATCGGGGGTGACGACGCGCACTAGCGTATCGCCTATGGCCTGCAATTCGCTGGCATCCATAATGATGAACCCTGCTTTAGCGCATCCAGCTTGGCATATAGCGGTGAGAGCACGTCATTTTTATGATGCGCCCTCGCGGACTCGGAGCCGCGTCTCCAAGAAGTTCGTGGCGAAGCGTCAGCCTTGACGCCGGTGAGGCGCGGGAACCCCGGCGTTGTCGCCGAGTTTAGATCCCGAGGCGAATTGCCATGGAAGACAAACCGCCAGCCGAGAAGCCGGGAAGGACCCTCGTCACGGTGCTGGCAATCTGCGTTCTCATCATCGCCCTGTTTTTTATCGGCTTCAAATTTTCGGGACCTGACCAGGGCGCTCTGATTGTGCCCGGGGCAGTACAGCAAGGCAGCAAGTGAATGGCTGGCAAGCACCAGGGCCCGACCAAGCTGGGCAAGCGCCTGGCAATCCCCGACGATTTCGCGCGGCTGCGAGGCCAGTGAGGACGGGCTGACTGCTCTGTGCCGCACCGAGCTCGCCCCCGCCCGCCTAGCGGGGTGACTTTTTTGGGGCAATCGTCGCGAATATGGCGGCAAGCCGAGTACCGCCGCCGGCATTTTTGCCGGATCGGCGACGCCCGGGCGCTTGCCGAGCAGATCTTCCGCTCCTCGATCTCGATTGGGAGGCCCGCCGCAGGCTTCGCGGCGACGCTAAGGGCTCCAGTTGCTGGAAGGTCAAGCTCGATCGAAGGCTGGAGCCGCAAATTCCGCAAGATGGATCGTAGTGGCCCCGGCCGCGTTCATCCGCGGGGGATGCAACCAGCCGTTTCATCGAGCAGAGGCCGCGTCATGCTCATCCAACCCATCGATTATTTCCTCGTTGCCTGGTTCGTGCTCGCGGCCGCTTCGACGCTCTATGTCGGCTTCGACCAATACCGCAACAATCCCGAGCCGGTGGTGATGAAATGGGGCTTCATCCTGGTGACGCTCTATATGGGCCCGCTCGGCCTGCTGCTTTATGTGCTGGCCGACAAGGAACCGCGCGCCGGCGAGCATGAGGCCTTCACAAAGCCCCTTTGGAAGCAGGGCGTCGGCTCGGCCATCCATTGTGTCGCCGGCGACGCCACCGGGATCATCCTTGCCGCGGTCGTCACCGCCACCCTCGGCCTGCCGATGTGGCTCGACCTCATCGTCGAATATCTCGCCGGCTTTGCCTTCGGCCTGTTCATCTTCCAATCGCTGTTCATGAAATCGATGATGGGCGGCAGCTATTGGGAGAATGTGAAGAAGAGCTTCCTACCCGAGTTCATCTCCATGAACTTCATGATGGCCGGCATGGCGCCGGTCATGAGCTTCCTGATGATGGGCCGCGACATGCGGGCTATGGAGCCCACCGAACTTCTGTTCTGGGGCGTGATGTCGCTGGGCGTCATCGCCGGCTTCACGCTGGCCTATCCCGCCAATGTCTGGCTGGTCGCGCGCGGCCTCAAGCACGGGCTGATGACCGAGCGCCCGCAACCGGCCGAAGCGAGCGGGCACGGCCATGCCCGGCAGGGCTACGAACCGGCGGGCGAACAGCGCGCCGCTGGCCATCACATGCGCTCGGATGCGACCACACCGCAAATCGCGGCACTCGGTACGGTGTCTGCGCTCGCCCTGACGATCGGCATGGCGGCGCCTGCGAACTGGCTGAACCTCAGGCTCTCGGCCCGCGACGTCGGCGGAGTGATCATGCCCCAGGGCATGATCATGGACCGTGACACGCCGGCCGATGCCATGCGCGACATGGCGGCGGCCGATCCTCGACTCGTGCGCGCGTCTTACGGTCTGGCTGCGAAGGGCGACCAAGACCTGCCGTTCCGCATGGAAAACGGCGTGAAGGTGTTCGAGCTGAGGCCGTCGGTGATCCGCTGGCACATCCTGCCGGACGTGACGGTCGACGCTTATGCCTATAACGGCCAGATTCCGGGCCCGCGCATCCATATCCGTCAGGGCGACCGGGTGCGCATCAATCTCACCAACGCCTTGCCGGAGGAAACAACGGTGCACTGGCATGGCCTGATCCTGCCCAACCAGATGGACGGGCCGGCCGAGATCACCCAGCCGCCGATCGAGCCCGGACAGACCTATTCCTACGAGTTTACCACCACCCAGCACGGAACCTACTTCTATCATCCGCACGCCAAGCCCGACCGCACCCAGGCACTCGGCCTCTATGGCGCGTTGATCATCGATCCCGCCAATCCCGCCGACGAGGTCGCCGCCGACCACGACTATGTCATCGAGCTGCAGGAATGGCTGGTCCGCGAAGGCCTGACCTATCCTTCGATGCCGATGGATGGCGGCATGCCGAACTTCTTCACCATCAACGGCAAGGCCTATCCGTCGACAGATACGATCCATATGAAGGTCGGCGAGACGCTAAAGGTCCGCTTCATCGGCACCAACAACGGCTTCATACACCCGATGCACATCCATGGCGGCCCGTTCGAAGTGGTCGCCCGCGACGGCGAGACGATTCCCGCCGCCGCACGTTTTCTCGCCGATACGGTCAATGTCGGCCCGGGCCAGCGATATGATGTCGTCTGGACAGCGAGGCGTCCGGGCAAGTGGCTGATTCACTGCCACATCCCGCATCACACCACGAATAACAATGCCGAGGAGAAGGGCGGCGGCGGTCTGATGGTCGTCATCGACGTACGCTGATAAAGACCGGACCGTCGGTCCGCCACATTTGGGGACCGAACCGAGCACCGAAAAGCTTCTGCCGACAAACAGCCGAGCTTCGCGGTTCATCGGCGCAAAAGCGTCGGCGCGGCACTGCGAGCGGCCGGCGCGCAATGGAACATTCCGCCGCTGCCGGAGTTTCATGTTCTCTGTCGCGGGCTGGCCAGCTCCGTTGGTCAGGGTCGGCGCCAGGTAGTTGAAGGTGTCGCCATGACCCACTATCCGCACAGCACCGCAAGCATCGGCGGCCATCCGATCCATCCGATGCTGATCCCTTTTCCTATCGCGTTTTTCGTCGGAACCTTGTTCTGCGACCTGATCTTCTGGCGAACCGGCAACCTGGGTTGGGTAAGTGGCTCGCTCTGGCTTCTCGGGGCCGGCCTGATCATGGCGGCCCTGGCCGCTGTTGCCGGCCTGACGGATGTGTTGGGCGATGACCAGATCCGCAATCTTCAGGATGCATGGCTTCACGCCGGCGGCAATGTGCTGGTCGTTCTCATACAGCTCTACAATTGGTATTCGCGCTATGCCCATGGCGATGCAGCCGTAATTCCGGTCGGCCTCGCGCTGTCCCTGCTCGTGGTTCTCATCCTTCTGTTTACCGGATGGAAGGGCTGGGAGATGGTCTATCGCCACCACGTCGGTGTCGCCGACAGCCCTGACGAACGGCGCTGACGTTTCCGGCTTTGTCGCTGCTCGGTCGGCACCAACTCCAGGCACGGTAACGGCAAGGCTGTGACAGTCGGTTGGCGTTCAGATCGCCCGCAGTCAGCGGATGGCTTTTTAGGGCGATCCCCGCAATAGGGAGACCGCGCCGGCCGCCGACACTCCCCACAACCTGGTCCAAAGGTTTTGCGACCAGCTTGTTCCGCGATTCTTCAGACCGTCGCATTTTGACCCCAATCGGCCTCTAGCCGGCTGGAGATGCTGCGGTTCCAGGCTTCACGTTTTCTTGACAGAGGCCGGAAAAACGGGCAGCAAAGCGGGTGAGGAAGAGCATTTTTACCGTGGCATAGACCGTGGAGGGCTCTTTTTTCGTATGGACCATCGCCAAATCGGCGATTGGTGGAGGGATTGGTTAACCAACTTTGTCCATCTTTTGAATCAATCGGCAACAGACGCGTGAAGGTGCAGGGGGCACCAGCGAACTGTGATCGTGACGGGTGCCAGGTCCGCAAACCGGCATGCCGATTGAGAGTGGTCGTATGGCGTTTTTGCGTTTGAAGAACCGGGGTGACGCTCCTCAAGGGGGGGTAACTTCGAAAAAGTCTGGTCATCGTTGGGTCGTGGTGCCTGCTGTCGGCGCCGCCCTCGTGCTGTGGTCCGCCGCCACCTTGGCGGGGCTCCATTCGGTGAGCGCCTCGCTGACCGCCGCTTCCAACGGATTGCCGCAAGGTCTGCTTTCGCCGCGCAACATCGCGCTTGGCGACCAGCGCCGGCAGATCGCCAACGCCTGGGCGCCGCACCTTGGCGTCCATGACGGCCACAAGGCAGGCTCGCTCACCGGCGGCTGCGACTCCGGCTGCTTCAGCCTCGCGACAAACTTCAGACATGGCGGCCAAGCTCTTGAAAAATTGAAGAAAGAAGGCCACGCCGGCAAGATGGCGCGCCTCAAGCTGCCGGCGCCCGATAGCGTCGCGCATGAAAACGTCGTGGTGGCTTCGGCCGCCGGGGCCGTCGACCCGTTCGACGGCGTGGTGAAGCGCGCCGCGCTTTCGCCGCAAAAGCTTGCCGATGCCTTTGCCCGCGCCGAGAAGGCGCCGTTCCTGCTGGCCAGCCTGCCTTCGGCGAGCCGCTTTGGCGGCGCGCTGCCAGGCGCCCCGGCGGAAGCCCGCTTCGGCTCGCGGCCGGCCGAAATCGCCGGCGCTTCCGACTTGGCGCTGGCGCTCGCCAACATAGCGCCGGAGGACACGGCCGACCCTCCGACCGCCGTCGCGCTCGAAAACGCCGACGCGCCCGATGTCGCCGCCAAACCGGACAACGGCAAGGACGGCACGTACCAAGTCGCCTCGCTGCCGCCGCAGGACGATCTGCCCGACACCATTGCCGTGCCTGGCCTTCGCCCGCGCGCCACGCTCGAACGGGCTACCGAAGCGCCCGAAGAAAACGCCGCCAGGACACAGAAGCCCGAAACCGCGAAGCCGCCGGTCGCCAGGGCCAAGCCGCAGCCGGCCGCCGCAGATACCGCGCAAAGCGCGCCGACGGCGGTCTCGCCGAGGAACGGCGACCAGGCCCTGCCGGGCGTGACAGGTTCGAAACCGCTCGTGACTGACTCCAAGCCAGGCAAGCGCAAGGCGCAGGCGTCCGAGATGCTCGCCTATGCCAAGCCGGACACGCCGGAGCGCGGCGGACTCGGCAGCGCGTTCCGCAACCTTTTCAACGGACCCTCGACGGGCAATGGCGTTGCCGTCTACGATATTTCGGCGAGGACCGTTTACATGCCCGACGGCTCGAAACTGGAAGCGCATTCAGGACTGGGCTCGATGGTCGACCAGCCGCGCTTCGTGAACCGCAAGAATGTCGGCCCGACGCCGCCCGACACCTACAATCTGTCGATGCGCGAGTCGCGCTTTCACGGCGTCGAGGCAATCAGGCTCACGCCGACCAGCGGCAACAACAAATACGGCCGCAACGGCCTGCTTGCGCACACCTATATGCTGCGCGGCGGCCGTGCGGAATCCAATGGCTGCGTCGTCTTCAAGGACTATCACCGCTTCCTTGCCGCCTACAAAAACGGCAAGATCAAGCGTCTCGTCGTCGTCCCGCGCCTCTCAAGCTCCCCCACCCGGGTCGCCCAGGAAGGCCGCCAGGGTTAAGCCCTATCCGGCCGGCGAGCTTGTCGCCGGCACTTGCCGATCCCCACTTGTCGATCCGAAGGGCTTCGCGCCGACGCGCGCGGATGCTTGGCATGTCGTCGCCGCTTCGAATAGCGACGGGACCGCGACCTCAACCGAGGACGAACAACGACCCTTCCCAGAAGTAGATATGGCGCAGCCCGGGCTTGCGGCAAGCCCCCGGCCATGGCGTATCAACGCTGCTCCGAAAAACGACAACGGAGCATGGAATGCGTATCTTGTTATCGACTTATGGCTCTCGCGGCGACGTCGAGCCTTTGGCGGCGCTGGGTGCGGCGTTGCAGGCGCATGGCGTCGAGGCGAGGGTTAGCGCGCCGGGCGACGAGGAGTTTGGCGCCCTTTTGGCCCGCGCCGGCGTGCCGTTGGCCCCGGCCTTCGCGCCGGTGCGCGAATGGGCGAAGGAAATGATCAACCGGTCGCGATCGGCGTCGCCCGAGGACCGGGCCAGACTCATTTCCGGCCAGGCGGCCGAGATCGTCGCCAGGCAATATGCGGCGCTGAGCGCGGCCGCCGAAGGCTGCGACGCCGTGGTTGCGTTCGGCCTCTTTCCGTCCTGCGCCGCCGCGCGGCTGGTCGCGGAGCAGCGCGGCATGCGCTACATGTTGGGCACGTTCTGCCCTATCTGGCTGCCGTCGCCGCACAACCGGCCGCATGAATATCCGGGCCATCCGCTGCCGGCCGGCGTGACCGACAACCGGCTCTTGTGGGAGATGGACATCCGCACCAAGAACGCCCTCTTCGGCGAGGCGATCAACGGCCATCGCGCATCACTGGGGTTGTCTCCGGTGCAAGATGTCCGGGACTATGTTTACGGCGATAGGGTGCTGCTCGCCTGCGACCCGACGCTGGGACCATGGCCGGGCTCGGACCTGATCGACGCCGTGCAGACCGGCGCCTTCATCCTGCCGGACGAGCGGCCCCTCCCCGACGGGCTCAAAGCCTTCCTCGATGCCGGCCCGCGGCCGGTCTATGTCGGCTTCGGTTCGATCGCGGTCGCCAGGGATGCCGGGGCCGCCGCCATCGATGCGATCCGCGCCAAGGGCCTCCGTACGGTGCTCGCGCATGGCTGGGCAGAATTGGGCCTCATCGACGATCGCGACGACTGTTTTGCCGTCGGCGAGATCAACCAGCAGGCGCTGTTCGGCCGCGTCGCCGCCGTCATCCATCACGGCGGCGCCGGCACGACCGCCGCCGCCGCACAGGCGGGAGCGCCGCAGGTGATCGTGCCGCAGATCGGAGACCAGCCCTATTGGGCACGACGGGCGGCCGAGCTCGGCATCGGGGCCGCGCATGACGGTCCGGTGCCGACGGCGCGGTCATTGTCGGAGGCGTTGGAGACTGCGCTGGCACCCGAGGCCGGCGCCCGGGCGAGCAGTATCGCCGGCAGGATCCGCACCGACGGCGCCGGGGCGGCGGCAAGGTTGCTGATCGAATTGCTGGACCGGACCAGCCGGTGAACTCATTGCGTCGTCAGTTCAGCCAGCGCCCTTTGCAGGGGCGCCGGCGAGACCTGGATCGGGCCTGAGAACGGGCTGTCCATGTCGACGATCAGATAGACCGCCGCGGCGACCAGCGCCCCGGAAACGAGGCAGGTGAAGACGACGGTGCCGTTGCGCGGCGCCCGGAAGCCGAAGCTGGCGAAGATCAGCGTCAGCCAGGCGACGAGCAGAACGATCAGCGGCACGGGTATGGCGCCCTCGGACTGTTCGGCCAGTATCCAGCGCTGCTCGATCAGCTTCTGCAGTTGCTGTGTCGCGGCCTGTTGTGCGGCGGTCTGCCTGGCATCCGCCGGCGTCAATCCCGCCAGGATGTCGCCGACCTGGTTGAGCAGCAGTTCCGCCAGCCTGTTCGGGACGACGGTCGTGTCGCTGTCGGCGGCAGAGGTGTCGACGACGCGCTGGACGTATGCGGTCAGCGATTGCCGGGCGCTGTCGGCTTCCGGTCCGTAATGCCGCAGCGTTCGATCAAGCAGGATGAGATCGGTGGCGAAGGTGTGGACGTTGCCGTTGATGGCCTCGAATGTGTTCTTGGCTGAATTGATCATCAGGCCGAGCATAAGCGACGACATCACCACGAACAGGTTCGCGGCAAGCCGCACCACCGCGCTTGTGTCGTCCTGAAGGTGGTGAGCGGGGAAACGCTCGTGCAGCATCAGGCTGACCAGCGAGGCTCCGGCCAGACAAGCAAAGATCGCTGCTCCTACAAGCACTTCGCCCATGGCTAATATTGCGCACGGGAAAGGAAGCTTGCCAATCGGCTTCGCGAACTCACCATCTAGGGCGAAGCAAGGAGCGTGGCGGCGCAGACCACGGGAGATGACTCCATAGGCATCCACCGCATTGCGAAAACCGCTTCCAATACCGGGCGAAGGCGCTATCTATGGCGCGGGGCGGCTCCCAATCACTCACGAGGCTATCCATGACAATTCGCGCTGTCGTCTGGGGCGAGAACATCCATGAGCGGACCAATGAGGTGGTGGCCTCCATCTATCCGGAAGGCATGCACGCGACCATCGCCAACGCGCTCTCCGCCGACAAGGCAATCTCCGCCTCGACCGCGACGCTGGAGCAGCCGGAGCACGGCCTGCCGCAATCCCGCCTAGCCGAAACCGACGTGCTGGTCTGGTGGGGCCACAAGGACCACGGCGCGGTGGCCGACGAAGTGGTCGAGCGCGTTGCGAAGCGCGTCTTCGAAGGCATGGGGCTGATCGTGCTGCATTCCGGCCATTTCTCGAAGATCTTCAAGCGGCTGATGGGCACGCCCTGCACGCTGAAATGGCGCGAGGCCGGCGAGCGCGAGCGGCTCTGGGTGACGAGCCCCAGCCATCCCATCGCCGAAGGCATCGGCGAGTTCTTCGAGATCGAGAACGAGGAGATGTATGGCGAGCAGTTCGCCGTGCCGGAGCCGCTGGAAACCGTTTTCATCTCCTGGTTCCAAGGCGGCGAGGTGTTCCGCTCGGGCCTGACCTACCGGCGCGGCGCCGGCAATGTCTTCTACTTCCGCCCCGGACACGAAACCTATCCGACCTATCACGACGCTACCGTGCAGAAGGTGCTGCGCAATGCGGTGAAGTGGGCGCACAACCCGCAGGGATCGAAGCCCGCCATCCTCGATGCGCCGAACGTGCCGGTCGAGAAGGCGCTGGAGCCGATCGAGGAGCGCGGGCCCAAGCTGCATGCGCATGGCGAGGCCGGCTTCCGCTAAAAAAACGCCTCTCCGCTTCATTTAAGATTGCACGAAAACAGCGCCCGGGTCACATTCGCCCCGTTATTGAATCGAACCAAATCGCTCAAAGGGACAGAAAATGCGGCTTTTGATACTTGGTACCGGCTGGATGGCGCAGGAACATGCCCGCCGCTTTGGCGCGATCGAGGGCGTCGAGATCGTCGGCGCCGTCGATGTCGATGCGGCCCGCGTCGGCGAATATGCCGACGCCTACAAGATCCCGAAGCGCTTCACCTCGCTGGAGGCGGCGCTCGACTGGGGCGATTTCGACGCGGTCGCCAATGTCACGCCGGACCGCATCCATCATCCGACCACCATGGCGCTGGTCGCAGCCGGCAAGCCGGTTCTGTGCGAGAAGCCGCTGGCGGAAAATTTCGGCAAGGCCAACGAAATGGCCGATGCCGCGGAAGCCGCCGGCATCGTTAACATGGTCAACCTCACCTATCGCAACGTCGCCGCGCTGCAGAAGGCGCGCCAGATGGTGCAGGCCGGCGAGATCGGCATGGTGCGCCATGTCGAGGCGTCCTACCTGCAGAGCTGGCTGGTGTCGAAATTCTGGGGCGACTGGCGCACCGACCCGAAATGGCTGTGGCGGCTGTCGCGCGGCCACGGCTCGAACGGCGTGCTCGGCGATGTCGGCATCCACATCCTCGATTTCGCCAGTTATGGCGCGGCGCTCGATATCGACCATGTCTTCTGCAGGCTGCGCACCTTCGACAAGGCGCCGGGCAACCGCATCGGCGAGTACGAGCTCGACGCCAACGACAGTTTCGCCATGACGCTCGACTTCGCCAACGGCGCCTTCGGCGTGGTGCATGCCAGCCGCTGGGCCACCGGCCACATCAACGAGTTGCGCCTGCGCATCCATGGCGACAAGGGCGCCGTCGAGGTGGTGCACAATCTCGACGGCTCGATGCTGAAGGCCTGCGTCGGCGAAAATGTCGAGAACGCCAAATGGGAACAGCTCGATGCCGGCACGGTGCCGACCAACTACCAGCGCTTCGTCGAGGCGGTGAAGAGCGGCGCGCAGACCGAGCCGACCTTCCGCCACGCGGCGGGCCTGCAGAAGGTGCTGGATCTTGCCGTGGTGTCGGACGAGAAGCGCGCCGAGTTGAGGGCGCACGCGGACACGCAGTGAGGGTTTCGCGATGCAGGAAGCGCTGCGCTCTACGGCGCCCCCCTCTGTCCTGCCGGACATCTCCCCCTCTTGGGGGGGAGATTGGCAGCTTCGCGGGCGGCGCCCTGCCTTAGACTAGGCGCTGACAACTGACGCAAACCGGCCCGACATCGATCTCCCCCCTTGAGGGGGAGATGTCCGGCAGGACAGAGGGGGGCGCTGTCCCGCCAGCCTATCCATTTTCACAAGGAGCGATAAATCGCCACCGCCGCAGCCACCAACGCGGCGTTGCCATCCGCCACGCTTCCGTCCGGCAAACTCTTGCCGTCCTCCAGCCCGACCCGCGTCGACAACTTCCGCGCAGCCGCCCTTTCCACGAACGGCCAAACCGTGGCGTTCTCGCCGTGCAGCAGAATCGAGCGGCGGATGCCGGCGCGATCCAGCACCGTCTCGATGCCGTCCGCCACGGCAAAGGCTTCATCCAGCGCCTGCTCGGAAATCTCGACCAGCACGCGCATCACCCGGCCGCCATGGTCGAGGCCGACCAGACGCTCGGCGTCCTCGACGGACGCCAGGCCGGCTTCGATGCCGATGCCGCGCTGGCGCAGGCTTTCCATGACGACGGGCGCCGCCGTCTCGCTGAGATTGACAGAGGCATAATCGGGCAGCTCGCGCCAGCCGGAAATGGCGACCAGCGTGCGCAGATCGTCCGTCTCGATCCAGGCGCCGGTGGAGACGCCGATCAGCGTGCCCGGACAGGCGCGTCGCAGAGCTGCGACCGTCTTGTCCATCGCCTCCGGCGCAAGGCTCTCCCGACCGTCGGCGCCGCGCGCGTGCACGTGCAGCTCGGCCGCGCCCGCTGCGATCGAGGCTGCGGCGTCGCGCGCCATCGCTTCGGGATCGAGCGGCAATGCGGGGTGGAAGTCGGCGGCTCGGGCGCCGTTGATGCAGGCCTGGACGATCATCTTGCGGCAATCCTGTTTCGGCTGGCCAGAGCCTAGCCCAGGATCGAATTGGTCGGAACCGGAGCGTCGAAATCTCCTGACAGGCCGCGCGCGGTCATATCCCTCTGGCCTATCGGCCAAAGGGATAGACATTCTTCGTGGCGATTGCCGAACTTCGAGAGTCCGTTATGCCGGCACGCGCTTCAGCGCCTGCGCCATGCAGTGGATGCCGCCGCCGGTCTTGGAGATCTCGCTCATGTCGACGGCCGCGACCTCGAAGCCCTGTGCCTTCAGCTTTTCGATCAGCGTCTTGCTCGACGTCGGTGCGATAACCCTATCCTTGCCGAGCGACATGAAGTTGCAACCCAGCGCCATCGTGTCCTGGAAGGGCACGTCGATGATCTCGTGGCCCTTGCCCTTCAGCCAGTCGACGATGCCGGGCTCGGTGCAGGCGAGGCAGACGGCAGTGAGCTTTTCGGCGATCGGCACCACCATCAGGTCGATATGGACGTAATATTCGTCGATGAAGGCGAGCCGCGTCTCCCAGCCTTCCTTGTCGAACCAGGCCTGCACCTGACGCGCGCCCTCTTCCTGCGTGCGGGCACCGCCGCAGCCGATCAGCACCACGCCTTCCTCGATGACGTTGAAATCGCCGCCCTCGAAGGTGCCGGCGGTCACCATGTCGTAGATCGGAATGCCGAGCTTTTCATAGGTGCGGATGGCGGCGTAGTTCTCGCCGCGCCGCCACCAATTGGCCATGGCGGTGATGAAGGCGCCGTAGGGAGTCATCACGCTGGAATCGCGCGAATAGACCTGCATCGGCAGTTCCGGCGTCGGCTCGTGCCAGTGGATGTTGACGCCGAAATGCTCGTAGGCCGCGACAAGGTCCTTGTGCTGCGCCTGCGCGATCTGGATGTTGCAGGGCGCCTCGCGCAGATGTTTTCGCGACAGCGAGCTGGTCGACAGGTGGCGCAGGAAGTTCGGCGAGCCGAGCAGCACGTCGGTCAGCATGTCGGTCTCGTTGGCGAAGCCCCAGGCGGTCAGCGGCTTGGTGCCGCCATTGGGGTTGCGGCGCTGCAGCGAGAACGGCTCGGCGACGATGCGGTCATGGACGGTCATGGTGTTCTCCTCGGGATGGATTGTCGTTGTCGTTCATGCGGTGGAGGCGGCCGGGATCCACCAGTCGCGCCCACGCGGCGTGGTGACATATTCCGGCCAGCGGAAGTTGATCGGCGGTTCGTAGTCGCAGAGCGGCGCGATCCAGTTCGAGCCGCCGACGCCGCCGCCGGTCCGCCTGACGAACTCGTCCATGGCGGCCTCGCGCGCGGCCTTGTCCTCGAGCAGGCGCAGCGCCGTCAACGCGACCGTCTTGGCGGCGCAGGTGACCATCGGGTCAATGGTCGCCGGAATGCCGCCCAGCGCGTTCATCACCCAGGAGGGATAAGTATGGCCCGTGACCGCGCGCAGCGCCGGGCGTGCAACGTAGAAGCGCGACGTCGGCGCGTGCCAGCTCATATCGGTGTAATCGTCGGACGTGGAATTCACCTGCGATGGCGGTAGGTCGCGGCGCAGGATCGCCTCGGCATCCTGCGGAGCGACCAGCCGCTCCAGCTCGTCGATGAACGGGTTCTCGGTCGCCTCGCCGCCGGCATTGACCTGGACCTCGCGGGCGATCGCCCTCGCCTCCTCGCTCCAGCGCGGCGCGCCGACGGTCGACAGCGCCTGGTAGGTGATGTCGGCCATGGCGTGATTGGCCAACCCCGGGCGTGACTTCGACACCCAGTGGCGCTCATGGCGGCAGCCGCTCATCGTCGCCGCGGCTTCGGCATTGCGGTCGAGAACGGCGGTCACCTGCTCGGCCATGGCAATGGTCGGCACGCGGATCATGTATTGGATCTCGGCAAGGCCGGCCGGGAGGTTGTCGGCGGTCGCCTGCCCTGCCGTCAGGATCGCCTCGCTGATCGACCAGCCGCCTTGATGGGTGAGCATGGAATCGCGCAGCGCCTTGGAGGCCATGTACATCATCATCAGCGCGTCGTTGGCGCCGGGCGCCCTGACCGCCGAATGCGCCTGCGGGATGGGTGCTGCGTCGCTGGCGCGAACCCAGTTCTCCGGTTCGTCGCAGATGAAGCGGTAGATCATCGCATAGGCGGCGCCGCAATGCGTGTCCCAGCGCGCGGTGTTGCAGAGCGGCAGCATGTAGAAGGGATGGAAGGAGATCATGCCGGCAAGGCCGTCATAATAGCCCTTGGCAGCATGGATAGGCTTGGAGCCCCGCACCTTCTCGGCCGGCTCGCCGGTGAAGCGCAGCGTGCCCTTGATGCCGTACTCCAGCATCGCCGCCTTGGCGGCCAAAAGCCCGCCGAGGCTGCCGATGCCAAGGCCCGAATGCGGATCGGTGTGGCCGCCCGCCTCGGCGCCGAGGCCTTCACGCGGCCGTTTCACCGAAGCGGCGTCCTGGCAATTGCCGGGCACGGCGTCGTATTCGCCATACATGCCGATCACGGGGCCGTCGCCGTTGGTCCAATGGGCGCAGAAGGCCGTGGGCATGCCGCCCGAGCCTTCCTCGACCGAGAAGCCTTCGCGCTTGAGCCGATCCACATACCAGGCCGCCGACTGGTACTCGCGCCAGGCGGTCTCGCCGAACTCGAAGATGGTGCGCGTCCAGGCCGACAGCAGCGGCTGGATGCCGTCGATGCAGGCAAGCGCCGTCTCCTGCGCTGAAGTCGTCACCGATTCCTCCATGCCTTAAAGAAAGCAGTGAAGCGGCGCATCAAAAAGTGATATGTTTTCCCGGCTCGTGCAAATTCGGTTCACCTGAGGCCTCTTGCGAATACCTTCCACGCAGGCGCTGCGCGCCCTCGACAGCTTCGCCCGTCACGGCAGCGTCTGGCGCGCCGCCGACGAACTCCACCTCACCCGCAGCGCCGTCTCGCATCAGCTGCGGCTGCTCGAGCGTGACCTCGGCTTCGATCTCCTGCAGCGCATCGGCAAGGGTGTGGCGCTGACGCCGCGCGGCCAGCGCTACGCTGCCGACGTCAGGAAGGCGCTGACCGTGCTCGGCGATGCGGTGACGCAGGGCGGCGGCGCCGGCGTCGGCGGCTCCTTCGCCATCTCCTGTCCGCCGGGCTTCGCCTCGATGTTCCTGTGCACCCATATCGGCGAGTTCCAGCAGATGTATCCGGACGTCGCGCTCTCCGTGCTGACGCCACGGCGGCTCGACGATGTCAGCAATGCGGAGGCCGATGCCTTCATCGCCTTCGGCGTCGGCAACTGGCCGAACCGGGCGGTGGAACTGCTGTGCGAGGTCTCCTTCACGCCGCTCTGCAGCCCGACGCTGCTCAACAAGGTCGGCGGATTTTCCAAACCAGCCGACGTGCTGCGCGCCAACCTGCTCCATCTCAGCGACACCGAGGACTGGGCGCGCTGGCTGGCGCTGTCCAAGGTGGAACATCCAGATACCGAGGGCGGCATCTTCTTTTCCGACATGAACCTCGTCTTTTCGGCGGCGATTGCCGGCCAGGGAATTGCGCTCGGCGACGAACTGACCGGACGCCGGGCGCTGAGCGAGGGCCGGCTGGTCAAGCCATTCGAAGCAACCGTGCCCTCGCCGCGCGCCTATTTCCTGGTCTTCGAGCATGCCAAGGCAAACCACCCGGTGCTCAATGCCTTCAGCGACTGGCTGAGGGCGAAGCTGTCGGAGAACAGGCTGGCGACGTATTGAGATTAGCCGATCTCCTCCCTTGCGGGGGAGATGGCCGGCAGGCCAGAGGGGGCGCTGCCCCGCCAGCCTTTCAGCGATTTTTTGGCTCACACATCAACGGTTTGTCGGATAAGGGATCACCGCAAAGGTAGCGTTCCTTCGCGCCCCCCTCTGCCCTGCCGGGCATCTCCCCCACAAGGGGGGAGATTGGCGCTCCAACGCCGCCGCGCAATCGCCACCCGTGAATCAAATTTGCCGATCGGGCGAAAACTATTCGGTTGCGGTGAGCCGCAGCCGTGCCTACGATTTGGTCGACCGTGAGGAAAGAGGCAGGATGCAGCAACCCGGCCGGGCCGCAGAGATCAAGGCGAACGGGATCGGCAAGAGCTTCGGCTCGTTCCGGGCGCTGGATAATCTGACGCTCGATATCGGCCGCGGCGAGTTCCTGACGCTGCTTGGGCCTTCCGGCTCCGGCAAGACCACCTTTCTGATGATCCTCGCTGGCTTCGTGCAGCCGAGCGAAGGCAAGCTTTTCAGCGACGGCGTAGACATCACCAACCGGCCGGCCGAGCAGCGCGCCGCCGGCATGGTGTTCCAGGGCTACGCTTTGTTTCCGCATATGAGCGTGGAGCAGAACATCGCCTTCCCGCTCAAGGTGCGCAAGAAATCCACTTCCGAGATCAAAAACCGTGTCGGCGAGATGATCGAACGCGTCGGTCTCAATGGCCACGAGAAGAAGCTGCCGGCGCAGCTTTCCGGCGGCCAGCAGCAGCGTGTGGCGCTGGCCCGCGCGCTGGTGTTCGAGCCGGGCGTGCTGTTGCTCGACGAGCCGTTCTCGGCGCTGGACAAGAGCCTGCGCGGCCAGATGCAGGCCGAGATGAAGCGGCTGCACCAGGAGACCGGCACCACCTTCGTCTTCGTCACGCACGACCAGAGCGAGGCGCTGGCGCTGTCGTCGCGCGTCGCCATCTTCAACCACGGCAAGCTGTTGCAGGTCGGCAGGCCCGACGAGGTCTATAACCGGCCGACCAACCGCTTCGTCGCCGAGTTCCTGGGCGAGATCAACATGCTGCCGGTGAAAGGCGTGCGTCCCGCCGACAGTGGCGCGACCGGGCTCTGCGAGGACCGCGCGGTCAACATGCGATGCAAGGCCGAGGCGATCAAAGGCGATGCCATCCTCGCCATCCGCCCCGAGGACATGTCGATCGCGCCGGAAGCGTTCGCCAACCAAAACGGCATCGCAGCGACCGCTGTCGCCTCGACTTATCTCGGTGCCGCGACCAAGCTCGACCTCACCACGCGCCAGGGCGCCAAGGTCACCGTCTCGGTGCCGAACGAGGTCGCGGCCGCTGCGTTGAGCAAGGGCAATTCCGTCTGGCTGACCTGGCCGGCGGAGAAGGGTTTCCTCCTTCCGGACGGAGGACAATAGAGAGCGCCGCCGCGGCCTTAATTCGCCGCCCCGGCTTCCGGTTCAAAATCAACGACAACAAGGGGAACTGACATGAACGACGATATGAACAACAAGACTCGGAAACAAGCCATCGAATCCCTCGCCGAGCGGACCAGGCGCGGCGAGATCTCGCGCCGCCAGTTCGCACAGCTTGCGGGCCTCGTGCTCGCCGGCACGCCGATGCTTTTGCGCTCGACCGGCGCATTTGCCGAGACAAAAGGGTTGGTGCTGGTAAACTGGGGCGGCGACGCCATCACGGCTTACGACGCCGCTTATGGCCAGCCCTTCACCAAGGACACCGGCATCCCTGTCAAGATGGACGGTTCCGGCCCGACCGAAGGTGCTATCGCCGCGCAGTACAAGAGCGGCGCGCCGACCTGGGACCTGGTCGACGTCGATCCGTTCTCGGCCATCACACTCGGCGGCCAAGGCATGCTCGAGCCGATCGACTACAAGGTCGTCGACAAGAGCAAGATGCGGCCAGGCTTCGGCTGGGAATATGCGGCTTCCACCTATTTCTTCTCCTATGTGATCGCCTACGACTCGCAGAAATTCGGCTCCAACGCGCCGACCGGAATGGCCGATTTCTTCGACGTGAAGAAATTCCCCGGCAAGCGCTCGCTCTACAAATGGGGCGTGTCGAGCTGGGAAGCCGCGCTTCTCGCCGATGGCGTCGCGCCGGCCTCGCTCTATCCGCTCGACCTGAAGCGCGCGCATGACAAGATCGCCGCCTTCAAGGAAAACGTCGTCTCCTATTGGGGCGGCGGCGCCGAAAGCCAGAGCGTGCTGCTCAACGGCGAGGCTTCGATGGCGATCGTATGGTCGACCCGCGCTTCGCTGATCGAGCAGGACTCCGGCGGCCAGATCAAGTTCATCTGGGACCAGGGCCTGATCTCGCCCGGCGCACTGGCGGTGCTGAAGAACAATCCCGGCGGCAAGGACGCGGCGATGAAGTTCATCGCCAGCACCCAGGATCCGCAGAAGGAGCTGGTGATGTTCGACAAGCTCGGACAGGGCCCAGCCAATCCGGCGGCCGATGCGCTGATCCCGGCCGACAAGAAGCGCATCAATCCGGTCGATCCGGACAATATGAAGAAGCAGATCCCGCTCGACATGGAATGGTACGCCAAGAATTACGGCGCCGCGCTCGACGAATACACCAAGATCATCTCGGCCTGATCAGGCCGAGATTTTCTGACCGATGAGAGGCCCCCTCTCCGACAGGATGGGCGCGGCGCTGTTGATGGCGCCGCTGCTCCTGTTTCTGATCCTTGCCTATGCCTGGCCCTTCCTCGGCGTGGTGAAGTGGAGTTTTACGCTTCCAACGCCCGGCCTCGGCCAGTACCACGCCTTGCTCACCGACGACCTTGTGCAGTCGGTGTTCATCCGCACGCTGCGCATCGCGGCGATCGTCACCGTGGTCTCGGTGACCGCAGCCTATGCCATCACCGTGGTCTGGGTGCGCGGCAGTCCGGTGCAGCGCGTGCTTGCCGAGTTCTGCATCCTGGTGCCGTTCTGGATCTCGGTGCTGACGCGCGCCTTCGGCTGGGTGGCGTTGCTCTCCAATCGCGGCTTGATCAACACCTGGCTGCAATCGATCGGCTTCATCTCGGAGCCGCTGACCTTGGTGCGCAACGAGTTCGGCGTCATCGTCGGCATGTCGCATTTTCTCATCCCCTTCGCGGTGTTCCCGCTGGCATCCGCCATGCGCAGCCTGGACGAGCGCGTGCTGCTTGCGGCGCGCGGCCTCGGCTCCAGCCGCATGCGCACCTTCTGGACGGTGTTCGTGCCGATGACGCGCTCCGGCATCATCGGCTCGGCGCTGATCACCTTCGTCTTCTCGCTCGGCTTCTTCGTCACGCCGGCAATCCTCGGCGGCGGCCGCAGCGTGATGATCGCGGAGCTGATTTATCTGCGCATCTTCCAGAGCCCTGACTGGGGGCTGGGCGCGGCGATCAGCGTCGTGCTGGTGGTGTTCGTCGGCGCGCTGATGGCGCTACTGTTCCGCTACGTCAAACCCAAGCAATTGGTGTAGCCAAGATGCCGACCTACCGCCCCGGCCCCGTCTCGCTGCTCCTCGCCGTGCTGGTGGCGCTGTTCCTGCTGATGCCATTGCTTGCCGTCATCCCGGTGTCGCTGACGCCGAGCCGGATGCTGACCATGCCGACGGGTGAATTATCGCTGCGCCACTACCGTTCGCTGATCGAGGATCCGCGCTGGTTGGACTCGATCCTGCTGTCGCTCAGGATCGGCATCGTCAGCAGCATCCTTTCCACCGCGCTTGCCCTCACCTTCAGCCTCGGTGTGTGGATGTTTCAGCCGCGCTTCACCGCCGCTCTTGTCGGCTTCGTGCTGTTGCCGATGGTGGTGCCGCCGGTGGTCTCGGCGGTGACGCTCTATTTCCTGCTCACCTCGGTTTCCGGCATCACCTCCTTCTTCGGGTATGATACCTGGCTGGGCGTCGCCATGGCGCATTCGGTGATGACTGTGCCTTTCGCCACGGTGCTCATCCTGGTGTCGCTCAGCCAGCTCGACCGGCGCATCGACCTTGCCGCGCGCGGGCTCGGCGCCAGCGTGTGGGAGCGCGCGACGCGCGTCATCATGCCCAACATCAAGTTCGGCATCGTCACCGCGGCGCTGCTGTCCTTCGTGCTCTCCTGGGAGGAGATCGGCGTGACGCTGTTCATCACCTCGGTCAACGCCATCACCCTGCCGCGCCTAATGTGGATGGGCCTGCGTGATAACATTGACCCGGCGATCGCCGCGCTCTCGGTGATCCTGATCATCATCACCGTGCTGGTGCTCGCCGTGCGCAGCGTCGTCACAAGGCAGCGCGGCGCACGCTAGTGCGTTTCACCGTTTCACGGAAACGACGAAACGCCCTATCTCTTGGTTTTTACGCAATTCCGGACGGAAAACCGCTCACACGTTTCCTGGAATTGCTCTTAGAGCGATGCGTCGGCGGGCGGCAAGGCACGTCGTCAACCCGAAGTGCAAGAGGCCCGCCGGAGCGGCGGGCCTCCTACAGAGCCGAAGTGGAAGCTCGGCGCCATCATGATCCGGGGGTGTGGATCGACTCGAAATCTAGCCAACAGCGCCCCACCAGGCGACTTAAGCGCCCCACCAGGCGACTTACAAATCTGTAATCTTCGGCTGATCCCGGTCCTCGCGCATACACAAAATCATTTAGGATCAGCGGCTTGCAGCGAAAATCTGGCTTCCAAGCGTCGCCTCTCAAACAAACGTGATGAACCGCCCGGCGAGCGGTATGGCAGGAGCGGTTCAAGGAAACGTGGGCGGGTCACGATGCGGCCGCTTGCACGCAGTCTGCGCCATGGAAGTGCCGCGCCGGACGAAGGCCCCCCGGCCTCGTCCGTGCGTGCCAGTCTGTTCAGGCGGCTTGCGGCCGCCGCATCCTCTCGACAAACGCCTGCCTTGCCGGTCCGGCAAGCGGCTTGTCCATGGTCAGCAGGCCATCGAGCAGCGCCAGGAGCTCGCGCGCTGCCGAAGACTTGCAGGAATAATAGACCATCTGACGATCGCGGCGGGTTTCGACAAGGCCAAACCTGCGCAGTTTGGCCAGGTGTTGCGACAGCGCCGACTGACTGAGTTCGACCTTGTCGGCGAGCACGCCGACCGAGAGTTCGCCCTCAGCGAGGTAGTTCATGATGAGCAGGCGCTTCTCGTTGCCCATCACCGCAAGAAAGGCTGCCGCGCTTTCTGCGTTGGCGGTAAGTTTCTTGGTGACCATCGATTTCCCCATGGTTCATGCTCTTCCGAAGGCCATGGGGGCAATGGCTTCGGAGTTCCAGAGCGTTGACGGGCCTGCCCCGATTTGGACGGGACCTGCCCTGCTTCTTTTCGACCAGAACCTCTTCGTAACCCGGTTGCCACCACGTCGGGGTTGCTGGTCTCGGACAGAACGCACGGCGCTTTTCTCGACGCAAGTCAATGCAGACTCGGAAAAATTCCGTGCTGCTAATGCGTATCAGCGCAGCGCTCATTCGGCAAGAATATAACGAGGCCGGCAAAAACGCGCTCAGCCGCAGCCGAGAAAGCAGGCCGGCCGAGGCGCCTGACCAAAGAGGCCTGCGGCGATGTACCGGCGACTCACTCCCGATCTTGAAGCATGCTAATATGTTAGCCGGGGCAGAGAGGGGCCGGGCTATAGGAGGAAGCCATGACCGCTGTGCGCAACACATTCACCCCCGATGAGACAGCCATGCTTGGCCGGGTCTACGCGAACGGCAATATCGAGGGCGAGACCGCCGAACAGAAGGAAGCGCGCGCTTCGCGCATCATCGCCAATTACATGGCGGGCATCACCGACGAGGCGGAATTGATGGAGCTTTCGCGGCGGCCGCTTGGCAGATGAGCAGCGTGCGCCACCTTCGTGATACGGCTTCACGTTAAGTTGACGTTCCGGATCGGAACCACGCGGCAAAATTTCGTGTTCCGACATATTTCGGGAGAGCTTTCGCGATGATCCAGGGATGGTTTTCCAGGCCGGTCGAAGTCGCCGTCGGCGTTTCCGGCTCTATCCGGCATATATCCAACGCGGAGCAAGCCGTCGAACTGCTGACCGGCCAATGGCGCGATGCCGGCAGCGCGCTGCATGGCGCGGCGCTGCGCGCCTGCCGCCGGGCGATCCGCGGCGACATCGCGGCGGACAACGCCAGGGAGGCTTTTATCGTCGCCGCGCGCGAGGCGCATGTGCTGGTGGAATAGAGCGTTCCAAGGCCCTTTGGTCGCGCGATTTAGCGGCCCGAATCGCGCGCCAGCCGGTGCCCATGAGCCGGTCCGAACGCGGCCTGTCGCTACCTTAAGATTCTTCGGAACCTAATGCGCGGTGGTTGGTTAACGCGCGGGTTCCGCATCGCCTCGCGAACCTGCATCGGGCGCTCATCCGGCGCCGATTGCTTACTCTAAAGACAATCACAAGAACGGAGGAAGTGATGAACGATGTCTGGTTTTCCGAACCAGTCGTGATCGATTTCCAGCCAAACGGCCAGCGCAAGATATTAAGCTGTTTCGAGGCGATGGAATGCCTCGACCAGCGCTGGCCGGGGCCGGCGCGCGGCGGCGCCTGGCGCTCGGCAAGCCGTGTCTGCCGCGATGCGCTCGATGGCCTGCGCAGCCCGGTGGAAGCCCGCAAGACACTGCGCAAGGCGGCCAAGGTCGCCGGCCTGCTGGCGTAGCCCTCGATTTTCCATTGGCGCCCCTACCAGGGGCATCGCCAAGCCCGTCGCGGTTTCCCATTGCCGCGGCGGGCTTTTGTTTTCAAAGCGGGCGAAGCGACGATTGACGCATACTGCAGGACACCTTCAAGCACGCATCCCGTGAGGACACATGAGAAACGCCGGCGGCCGGCTTCGGGGCTGCCTGACAGGTTCAGGCCGCAACGCGAGCGCCGGTAAACGGTCGGTTCCATAGCGGCGGGCGCAAACCAGGCTTGCGCGCCTGATCAGGCGAAATCGCCAAGCACTTCGGGAAACTGGACCGCCATCGCTCCTTCATCCGCCTGCCGGGCGTAGAGCCGATGCATCTTCGTGCCGTCATATCTGGCCCGGCGGCGCTGCACGTCCTTGCCGAAAAGACCGGCAACAGCGTCGAAGCGCCGGATGAAGCGCTTCATCACGCCGCGTTCGAAGGGTATGCGCTGCTCGAACGGCTTGCGCCAGGGCGTGTCCTTTGCCAGATCGCGCCAGACCCCGAGGGCTTCGAGTTCGACGCCGACCTGATTGCCCCACGGCTTGCCGCCCGCGAAATGCCTTGCCCAGGCCTGCGAGAAGCGAAATTCTCTCGCTCCAAGCGATTGCAGATTCCAGTTGGGGTGCATTGTCTGCCATTTGCCCTCGAAGACGACGTTGAGGGCATTCTGATCGTTCATCTGGCCATGAATGGCGGTCTTTCGCGTCTGCTCCAGCAGGGCGTCCTCCCGGACAGCGTTCATGTCGAAGACGACGACACCGGAATTGAAATACGGCGCGCCGGGCGCCAGCTTGAGCTTTTGCCGGTATGAAGGCCTGAAATACATGTAGTCGTCATGCGCGGCGAGCAGCGGCGCGTGCAGCCGCTGCCCGGCCAAGTCATTGATATCTCTGTTGAAGAGAACATCGCAATCCATGTATGCGATGCGATCGTACGGCTCGAAAACCGGAAACTGGTCGGCGAAAAGCCGAACGTAAGCGGCAATGCTGTGTGTTCCAAAGCGAAAGCCGAAATTGGTCATGAAATCCGTGACATCGACCAGTTCGACCTTGCCCTTGAGCAGATGACGGGCGACCTCAAGGTCCGTTGCGCTTGCACCGGTGTAGAGCAGAAAGCCGTCGATGGGCGTGGAGACATCAATTATCCGGCGCGCTGTCAGGCAGGCATATGGAAAGTAGTTGCCATCGGTCGCCAGGAAGAAAGACGATTTCATTTTCCGCTAACCGCTAGCCGTCATCTCGTTGCGGTGCCTGCCACAAAATGCTTCTCGACGAAAGTCTCAATCGGGCCGGTGAGCGAGGCCGCCTCGCGCCTGACCTTATCGTCGTCCCAGCGCCACCACTGGATTGCCAGCAGCTTCGCTATGGTCTCCTCGGGGAACCGATATCTGATCAGTCGGGCTGGAGACCCGCCGACGACGGCATAAGGCGGCACATGTTTGGTCACGACGGCACCGGCGCCGACGACCGCGCCATCGCCGACCTCCACGCCCGGCAGGATCATTGCACCATTGCCGATCCAGACGTCATTGCCAACGGTGATGCCGGCCGGCTTGCCGCCTTTTGCGGTTGGCTCCGGCTGATTCAGCAACCGGCTGTAGATTGGAAATGAGGTTGCGCTCTCGGTCGGATGCTGGCCAGAGCAGATGAAAACCACACGACCGGCAACCGAGCAGAAGGCGCCGACTTGCAACGGAGCATCCTTCAAGGGGGCCAAGACTTTTCGCCATGTCACGCCATAGGTATGGCGGCCAACGGTCACATGCTCCGGCAATCCGGAGCGCATGTCCCTTAGCCATTTGGAAAGCGCCGACATCCAGAGATACCTCCCCAATACTTCTGCGACATAGCCTCGGAGCGGCCGAACCATCAACCGGGAACTTCGGTCGGCGCAAGGGAGCGATCCACCGAAAACCTGTTATCCGCGCAACGACATTGGGGAAATTTCGAGTGGATTGAGGTTGCCTCTGTTGGTAGAGGGGAGCGTCTCAGATACATCTCCCATAGATCGAATGAACGACGTTTTTGGCTATATCGCCTATGGCGATAACGAGGTTTATCACTTCGGCGCGCTGCTCAGCGCGCTTAAGCTTCTGCACAATTGTCCAGGCGCCAGGATAATCGTCGCAACCGACAGGCCCGAACTCTTTCGCCCATACCCCGTAGAGACGATCGCTATAACCGCCCACCAGAAAGAGTTGATGTCTTTCGGCTGGCGCTATCATTTCGGCATCAAGGCTGCTTTCCTGATCGAGATCCTGAAGCGAGCGGACCGCCTGATCTTCATGGACTCGGACCATTACGCTTATGTCGATCCATCCAGAGGGTTCCGACAGATTTCTCCGACACGTTCCTTCATGCGTAAGTGTGAGGGCGAGCATCGGCTTTACCCGGTTCTCACAGGTAAGGGCGTCAAAATCGGAGACTACACCCTGACAGGCCGCGAACCGATGTGGCAAAGCGGAATCCTTGGCATTCATCGAGCCAATGCCGGTGCATTGACCGAGGCCTATTCCGCGATTTTGGCCGTACGCGAATTGACCAACACAGACGCACCCGAGCAGTTTTGCATCGGCGTCGCGCTTTCTCGAAATGGCTTGACTCTAAGCCGACACCGCCTCCCGGTCAGCGACTACAACACACGCGGCAAAAAGGCTTTCGCCAGCCCGCGCGTGCTGCAGTTCTTCAACATGTATGGCGACGCTCCGATAGCCGAGCAGGTAAGAAGAGCCGGTTGGTATCGCCTATGGCGAACTCCTATAGACCTATGGCGCCAGCGAGACAGGTGGTCACTCTAAATTGGCTATGAGAACTGACGGCAGGAGGGGAATGTTTCGCAGGATCGAGCAGTTCTGCCATTGATTTCAGCGCTCCGACTCGGCGCCTTCGATTTCCTTCCATACCAGGGGCCAAGGGATCGAAGGCGAACTTCCCTTTCTCCTCACGTCACGTTATGCAGGCCAAATGGGCCTGAAGATTGTCGATATCATAACCAGAGCGCCGGCAATCATCGCGGCGAAGGAAGCCAGAAATGGCTTAGTGTATAAGGCTTTCGAGCATCGGGGCCGAGCCGCTGGACGCATTTTTGCAGACCGCCTGAAAGCCACTGGTGCATCGCATGTCTGTTTCACAGTGGCGTTCAATACGCCCTGGGTCATCGATGCGCTGGCCAAGGCATGGGAAATGCACCCGCCGAGAATGACCCTGGCCGTTGTCGACAATTCGACCGATCCGGCATCGAGACAGGCAATAGAAAGCATCTGTGGGGTAAGAGGCGTACCTTACTTGGCGCTGCCGATGCGGGTGGAGAAACATCTGTCAAGATCGCATGGAACCGCGATAAACTGGGCTTATCATAACATCATACGGCACCTGGAGCCTGAGTTATTCGGCTTCATTGATCACGACTGTTTCCCGGTGGTGCCTTTTGACATCCCGGCCAAGATGAAAGGCAAGCTTGTCTACGGCAAGCTGTTCCTTCCAGGTCGAAATCATATCCACGAGCCGAAGCCGACCGATCGACACTGGAATTTATGGGCAGGCTTCTGCTTCTATCGCTTCTCCGCCACGACCGGACGAAAGCTGAACTTCGAACCCCGCTTGAACAAGGGGCTTGATACTGGCGGCGCAAACTGGAACGTCCTTTACTCGCATTTGGACAGGACAAGTGACGTTGCGGTAGCCATCGCGCGGGAAAACCCGATGACGATGGCGGGGGCGGTCGGGCACCATGAGATCATCGAGGAAGCGTTCTTCCATGTTGCCGGCGTATCCTACCCTGACCGACCGAGCTATCACCGCAGAACAGCTGACCATCGAAAACTCATCCGCGACTACGTCTGGAATACATATCTTGGCGGCGCGAGCGGCAGGGTAGCCGAAGACTTTTAAGCGCCGACCAGATCTTCGGGCCAAAAGTGTTACCCATGTCTCCGGTATAAACCGTAACCTATGTGTCCGGAACGGACCCCAAAAAAAGGCGATCCCGGCAGGATTCGAACCTGCGACCGTCGGTTTAGACGGCCGGTGCTCAATCCAGCTGAGCGGCGGATCGCCGGCAGACCGTTGTTAAGCTGCGTGCAGCGTTGGGATAGCGCTGACATCCACGTCCCGTTCGGCATGCCAAGCATCATGAGCCGCCTGCATGCGAAGCCAGATCGCCGCGCCGTCGCCGAACATCTTTCCGAGCCGAGCCGCGACGGCCGGCGAAACCGGCTTCCTTTCGCGAGTGATATCGTAGAGCTGCTGTCGCGAAATCCCGAGCAGCCTGGCGATCTCCACCTTAGTCTTTCCAGTGGCCGGGATGATGTCCTCAAGCAGCGCTCCCGGGTGGGACGGGCAACGCTCGACGGGACGCTTCGGCTTGTGCTCGTTCATAAATCCAACTTCCCCAGTCTGTCCGCCTCAATGATACTGTTCGAAGTCGACGCGGGCGGCGTCTTCGCCATCGAATTCAAATGTGATGCACCACGGGCCGTTCACATGGACCGTATAACGGGTCGGATCGAAGCCCTTTAAGGCATGAAAATCAAACCCTGGCAGGTCCATATCTTTTGGCCGCTCAGAGGCCTCAAGGCGGTCAAGCCGGACAAGGATGCGCTTGTGCATCGTGGCATCGATCTTTCCGGTTTTCCCGGTGGAGAACAGATCTGCCAGCGCTTTGCTTTTGAATGACTTGATCATGCGTCATGTAAGCAGATAGCGTACACAAATCAAGTTGGCGTAAGCAAAAAACTACATTTGCGGTCGACAAGATTGCCAAAAATGGCGATCCCGGCAGGATTCGAACCTGCGACCATCGGCTTAGAAGGCCGGTGCTCTATCCAGCTGAGCTACGGGACCGTCGGCCGGCCGGGCCGGCTGAGGCGGGTTACGCCAGGCGACGCAAGACCGGGAGTCAATGCGTCCAGGGCGTCCTGCGGTCATAGCGGAAATTGTCCGAATAGGAAATCTGCCGGCGCTTGGTTTCCTTCGGCTCTTCCACGCGATAGGCGATCTTTTCCTTCTCGGCATAAGCCACAGCCTCTTCCTTCGTCTCGAAGGTGAGCTTTACCTGGCTCAGCATGTCGCCCGAGGTGGTGTAGCCCATCAGCGGGTCGATCTTCTTGCGCTGGGCTGGGTCGAATTCCAGCACCCAATGTCCTGTCTTGGCCTTGCCGGACTGCATCGCGGTTTTGGCTGGACTGAAAATTCGCGCGGACATGACCACCTCTTTGCCGCCCGAAGACCGGGCACTTTGTTCGGCGCGACATCAGAGCCTCCCGCAGGATGCCTGAAATCTCGCGCCAATCCGTCATTACTGCGCAATGGCCGCGGCGGCAAGGCCGCAAGCGGCCAGGTCCCCGCCACGGCGTAGGGAACCTCGCTGCGCTGGCGACATTATCGAAAGGTCGGCCGACCGGCCCGGGCCGACCCAACCCTGTGAGCCCATCAGAACCGGACGTTTCGCCATGACCAATGCAACCGAACACGCCGTCCTGCAGCTCGCTGTGCTTGTCGGCAGCCTGCGCGCCCAGTCCTTCAGCCGCAAGATCGCCAAGGCGCTCGCCGCCCGCGCGCCGGATTCGGTGCGCTGCCGCTTCATCGAGATCGGCGACCTGCCGCTCTACAACGAGGATCTGGATGGCGACAGCCCGCCTGCGGCGTGGTCGGCTTTCCGCGCGGCGATACGCGAATGCGACGCGGTGCTGTTCGTCACCCCGGAATACAACCGCTCAATCCCGGGCTGCCTGAAAAACGCGCTCGATGTTGGCTCGCGTCCGCCGGGCAAGAGCGTGTTCAAGGATCTGCCGGCCGGGGTCGTCAGCGTCAGCCCGAGCAAGATCGGCGCCTTCGGCTCCAATCAGGCGCTTCGGCAGACCTTCGTCTTCCTCGACATGCCCGTGATGCAGCAGCCGGAGGCCTATATCGGCAATGTCGCGGAACTGCTCGACGATAAGGGCGCCGTCACCAATGCCGACACCGCCGCCTTCCTTGAGAAGTTCATGATCAGCCTGGAGACATGGATCAGGAGGGTGCATCCCGGCGGCTCGTCCTTCGATACCTTCATGAAGCAGCGCGAGAAGATCGCCGAGGACTATGTCAATGGCGATGCCACCTCGTTGAAGGCGATCGTCACCCACGCCGGACCGGCGACGTTCTTCTCGCCGCGCGGCGACCATCTCGAAGGCGCCGAAGCGGTCGCCGGCCGCTACGAACGCGATGCTGCAAGCTTCCACAAGGGCGGCAACACCGACCTTGAGGTGCTGCAGGCTTCGGCAAGCGGCGATCTGGCCTTTTGGAGCGGCTTGCAGCATGCCAAGGCGCGCATCGGCAAGAACGGCGAGGCGACCGAGATGACCTTGCGGGTGACGGAAGTGTTCCGGCTGGAGGATGGCGCGTTCAAGCTGGTGCATCGCCACGCCGATCCGGCTCATTAGCCGGCGCTTGTAAAAATCCGCGACACAATGCCGGAGGTTTCGCAACATCCGCCTATTCCTTTTGGCACGTGAGCGGCATATGTCAAATACATGGTCGTGCCAGTTGAAGGCATGATGGCGACGATAAAGACACCAATGGACGCGGAAGCGAAAGTCTTGCCGTCGGGGGTCGGCGAGCCTGCGATACTGGAAGGCGCGATTGTCATCGGTGCGGGCGCCGCCGGGCTTGCCGCCGCTTATGCGCTGGCCAAGGCCGGTGTGGCGACGCAGGTCCTGGAACGCGAGCAACGGCTGGCCGAGCCTTGGCATCGCCGCCACGACAACCTGCACCTCAACACGCATCGCGACCTTTCCTCGTTGCCGGGCGTATCCTTTCCGGCAGGAACGCCGGCCTTCCCGCACCGCAGTGCCGTCATCGACCATCTCAACGATTTCGCCGAGAGGCACCGGCTGCCGATCGTCTTCGGCGTTAAGGTCGACGAGGTCGAATTTCGTGACGACCACTGGCTGTTGCGGACAAGCGCGGGCTTGAGGGCGGCGCGCTATGTGGTGATCGCCACCGGGCGCGACCGGCAACCCTTCATCCCGGCCTGGAAAGGCATGCAGGATTTTTCAGGATCGATCATCCACTCGGCCGATTTCGGCAGGGCGAGCGACTATGCCGGCAAGAAAGTGCTGGTGGTCGGCGCCGGCAATTCCGGCTTCGACGCGCTCAACCATCTCTCCCGCGTCGAGACGGGCCAGATGTGGCTTGCGGCGCGCAACGGACCTTCGCTGCTGCCCAAGCGTATCGGCAAGATCGCCGTGCACCGCATATCGCCGCTCATGGCCAGCCTGCCGACAAGGCTCGCGGACGCGGTGATGGCGGCAACGCAGCGCCTGGTGTTCGGCGACCTTACCAAATACGGCCTGCCCCCTGCCCCGGCGGGCGGCGCCAGCCGGCTCGGCTCCGACTATACGGCGATCGCCGCCGATGACGGCGCGGTCGACGCCATCAAGGCCGGTCGCATCATCGTGGTGCCGCAACTGCGCGAATTCAGGCGCGACGGCGTCGTGCTGGACAATGGCCAGACGATCGCGCCCGACATCGTCATTGCCGCCACCGGCTACCGCACGGGGCTGGAGACGATGCTGGGGCGACTCGGCGTGCTCGACGCCAAGGGCGTGCCGTTGTTCAACGGCGCCGCGAACGACCCGAAGCTGCCCGGACTATGGTTCACTGGCATGCGGCCGAGCATTCGCGGCTGCTTTGCCAATGCAAGGATCCAGGGCGCTGCGATCGCCAGGAAGATCGCCGGCCAGCAACGCTGAGCGGCATCGCCAGTTCCGACCTCGGTTTTTATGTTGCCTTCCGGGCGTGCGCCCCCTATACGCCGCGGGACGTCGGAGTGTAGCGCAGCCTGGTAGCGCACCTGATTTGGGATCAGGGGGTCGCGTGTTCGAATCACGCCACTCCGACCATTGCCTCTTCCCCAGGACAACCCAAGGCGGCCATTTCCGGATCGCTCAAATCGCGCCTTCGATGTCGGTCTTGGAGAAACCGTCGCCGACATAGAGCAGCCGGCAGGCCCGGTCCTTCGCCACTTCATAAGCAAAGCAGTCGCCGAAGTTGAGCGCCGCGGCGTGGATGCCTTTGCCCCATCGCGCGTAAGCCTCGGCAACACGCCGAGCCGCGCTTTCGGTGACCGGCGTAATCTCGAAGCCGAGCCCGTCGAGCAGGGATTGCCACGCCGCGTCGTGCGGCAACAATCAAGAGCTCGGCTACGGTTCCTGCCGATATCAGAAGTTCGTCTTCCCGTTCGAGCGCAGCGATACAGGCGTCCGCCGCCGGCTCGTCGAGGACGATGGCGATCAAGGCCGAGGTAGCGACCGCAATCATTCCGGCAGGCCGTCATCGCCATAGAGGAAATCCTGGCTGCGCGCCGCAGGCGGGCCGGCACCGGCTTTCGCGGCGCCGGAGGCCCGGACGGCCTGCAGCAGGCTCCGGCGGTGCGTCCGGTCCGGCACGGACCGTAGCGGGACGAGACGCACGGCCGCGTGACCGTGGCGGGTCAGGATAATCTCATCTCCAGCCTCGGCGCGCCTCACCAGTTCGGTCAGTTGCCCCTTGGCGTCTGTCACGGATATCCGCATGACAACCTACAATGGACCATGATTTGGCCCACTAAATTGACCATTTGATGGTCCGTTACAATGCTGCAGCTCGGAGAGCGGTAAACCCGCCGGGCGAGAACCCCAACACCTCGAGCCCGGCGAGCCTACAACCCGATCTGGTACGCGATCGGGACCGGGATCAACCGGCGAAGGCTGCGCTGCAAGATGGATGCCTGAAAGATTGTTCCGAAACGGGACGGCTACTCAGCCGGCTCCCACGGGTTGATCACGGACACACCGGCCGCATAAAACGGCGCGGCATCACGCGACGCAACCTGAAAGCCTTTCGCGGCGGCGATAGCTGCCATGTACCCGTCAGGCACGGGAAATCCCTTTCCGGCGGCTCTCGCCCTTACAGCAAGACCGGCGTAGCGGCCTGCCGCCTCGGCGTCGAAGGCCAGGATGCGCTGATCGAAGATTGCACAAATCCCGGCAAAGGTTTCGGCCAGCGCATTTTTCCGCCGGCCGGCCGGCATGGCTTCGATGCCGAACAGCACTTCCGCCAGCGTGATGCTGGACAGATAGAGTGTCTCAGCGACCTGCTCGTCCATCCAGGCCAGGACCGCGGCGTTAGGTTGCGGTCTCATCACCTCCGAAACGACGTTGGTGTCCAGAAGGATCATTCGAATTTCAGCGGCTCAGCCGGGCTTTTTTCACGGGCTTGTTCAAGCGCTTCAACGTCCTCGTCCGTCACGCCCGCCCGGCGAGCAATGGCGGACAACAGCGTGCCCACCCTGACGCGGCCCTCCGGCCGAACCGCGTCTTCCAGAATGGCACGGATTTCCGCCTCCGTGCTGCGGCCATTGATGGCCGCGCGCACGCGCAAGGCGCGATGTGTCTCTTCCGGAAGATTTCTGATCGTAACCGCTGACATTGATATCAATCCGATCTCATTGCTATCACATAGCATAGTGGACCCTGATTGTCATCCGCAGGCAGTTCAGCCTCAAATATCGAACTCGCCCTGCCCTTCGTCCATGGCGCTCACGGTCTCGGCGGCCAAGGCGCGGGTGATCGGCGTCTTGCGTTCGAGGGCTGCGCGGTCGAGGCGTTCGACGATGCGCATGGCGGTGGCGAGGGAGCGCTCGATGCGGCGCACCAGATATTGCACCACATGCGGCTCGACCTCGACCTGGCGGTCGGCGAAGAGCTTGGTGATGACGCCGGCGAGCAAAAGGTCGTCGGGCTCGTGGATCTCGACCGTCGCCGCCGCCTTCAGCCGCGAGATGAGATCGGGCAGCGCGACGCGCCAGGCGGAGGGGAAACGCCGCGCCGTCAATAGCAGCGTCGAGCCCGCGCCACGCACGGCGTTGATCAGGTGGAACAGGCCCGGCTCGTCGATCGCCGCCTTGTCGATGTCGTCGATGAGCGCCGGCCTGCTGCCGAGCCCGGCAATGTGCTCGCCGATCCGGCCGGGATCGATGGCGACGGCGTGCGCCCTGTCGTGCCAGATGCGGGCGAGGTGCGTCTTGCCCGAGCCGGGCGGCCCGGCCAGCACCACGACCGGCGACGGCCAGTCCGGCCAGCGGTCGATCAGCGATGCCGCTTGCGCGTTGGTGCCCGAGACGACGAGCTCGTCGCGCGAATAGCCGGTGCCGTGGCCGAGATCGAGCGGCAGCTGGCGCGGCGGTTCGGCTGGCTGAGCAGCCATTTCAGCCCCGTGTCGAGCGATGGCCGCCGCCGCGATCGGCCGGCAAGGGCAGCGCGGGCTGGGTGCCGTTGCCTTTGTAAAGCGGCGATTCGAGATAGCGGGCGATGGCGAAGCGCACCAGCACGGCAATCGCCGCCGAGGCCGGCACGGCAATCAAAAGGCCGACGAAGCCGAACAGCGCGCCGAAGGCAAACAGCGCGAACATCAGCCATACCGGATGCAGGCCGACGCTCTTTCCGACCAGCCGCGGCTGCAGGATGTTGCCCTCGATGAACTGGCCGACGAAGAACACGCAGGCCACGGCGACCACCATGGTCCAGTCCGGCCAGAACTGGACGAAGGCGACGCCGACGGCGAGCACCAGCCCGGTCAAGGAGCCGACATAGGGGATGAAGGAGATCAGCCCGGCGAAGAAGCCGATGAGGATGGCGAAGTTCAAGCCGGTCAGCGTCAGGCCCGTGGCATACATGGCGCCGAGCACCAGGCAGAGCGTGCCCTGCCCGCGCACGAAGCCTGCGGTGGCGGTGTTGATGTCGCGGGCAAGCGCGCGCACCGTCTCGACATGGTCGCGCGGCACCCAGCCGTCGACCTCGGCCACCATGCGGTCCCAGTCGAGCAGCATGTAGAAGGCGACGACCGGGGTGACGACGAACAGGCTCACGACCGAGACCAGCGCTACGCCGGAGCTCCAGATCGAGGTGAACACGGTGGTGAGCAGGCTGAAGCCGGTGGTGAGCAGCGAATTCAGCCCGTCGCGCAGGCCGGCGGCGTTGACGCCGAAACGCTGCTCCAGCCATTTCGGGTCGAAACTGGTGATCAGCGATTGCAGGCGGGTGAGATATTCCGGCAGCTTGCGGGCGAAATCGGCCATTTGGGTGGCCAGCACCGGCACCAGGATGACCAAGGCCAGCACCACCACGACGATGAAGGCAATCAGGATCACCACGGTCGCCATCAGGCGCGAGAGGCCGAGCCGCTGCAGCCAGTCGGCGACCGGGTCGAGGAAATAGGCGAGCACCATGCCGGCGACGAAAGGCAGGAGGATGCCCGAGAAAATGTAGAGGAACAGCGCCAACAGGACCGCCGTTGCCAGCCAGAAGAAGATCTGGCGGCGAAGCCCGCCCGAGCTGTCGTCGGCCGCGATCGCCGCGGCTTCACCGTCAGGCGCCCGTGTTGGAGCCGCCCGACTTGCCGGTGCCCGACTTGATGTCGCCGGTTTGGGAGTTGCTCGTCCGGGAGCCTTCGCCATAGCCGCTCATATGCCTTAGCCAGGCCACGAGATAGGCTGCGGCCGAAGCCACGGTCAAGACCCCGGTCAGCAATATGAGCGCGGTCCGCAACGGGTCCAGGTGCACGGAAAAGGCAAGTTCGCCCAGCACAAGCGCCGCCAGCACGATCTGCGCGGCGGTGTTGGCCTTCGACACGAAGAGCGGCTTCACCTCGACCGGATGGCTCATCACGCTGGACAAGAGCACGGCGCAGACGATGAGCCCGTCGCGCGAGACCATGGTCACCACCAGCCAAAGCGGCAGTTCGCCGGCAAAACCCATGACGACGAAGACCGAGACAAGCAGAAGCTTGTCGGCGATCGGATCGAGATAGGCGCCGAGGCTGGACGACTGGTTCCAGCGACGCGCGATGAAGCCATCGACGCCGTCGGAGATGCCGGCAACGAGGAATCCGGCGAAGGCCCAGTCCCAACGCGCCTGCAGCATGGCGAGCACCACCGCGGGCACGAGCAGCAGCCGCATGATCGTGATCATGTTGGGAAGGGTCACGTGATGTCCCGTCGTGTTCTTGTAGAGAAAAAGATGAGTGAGATAGCGGATGGGCGCAAGGGAGGAACTGCTGATCTGCCCCCGTGGGAAGTTGGCCGGCAGGCCAGAGGGGGGCGCGAAGGAATGCCGACATTCGGGTTTTGGCGAGGACAGCAGTCAGCAGGCAATCTGAAAGTTGAGTAGAGATTTCCCTGATATGCCAGCAGGACAGCGCCCCCCTCTGTCCTGTCGGACATCTCCCCCTCAAGGGGGGAGATTGGCGCTCGCGCCTTGCTCCCCGAAACCATTCATGCGAAGAGCCGGCAATGGAAACAAGGACGAGCCGACGATGAGCAAGGGCGACAAGGCCAAGCGCAAAAATGGGCTCACCTACGCCGAGGCTGGCGTCGACATCGATGCCGGCAATTTGATGGTCGAGAAGATCAAGCCGCTGGTGCGCGCCACGCGCCGGCCGGGCGCCGACGGCGAGATCGGCGGCTTCGGCGGACTGTTCGACCTGAAGGCCGCCGGCTTCACCGATCCGGTGCTGGTCGCGGCCAATGACGGCGTCGGCACCAAGCTCAAGATCGCCATCGATGCCGGCAAGCACGACACGATCGGCATCGATCTCGTCGCCATGTGCGTCAACGATATCGTCGTGCAGGGCGCGGAGCCGCTGTTCTTCCTCGACTATTTCGCCACCGGCAAGCTCGACCCGGACCAGGGCGCTTCAATTGTCGGCGGCATCGCGCAAGGTTGCCGGCAGGCCGGCTGCGCGCTGATCGGCGGCGAGACCGCCGAGATGCCGGGCATGTATAACGACAACGATTACGACCTTGCGGGCTTCGCCGTGGGCGCTGCCGAGCGCGGCCAGCTGCTGCCGACCGACGACATTGTCGAAGGCGACGTGCTGCTCGGCCTTGCCTCGTCCGGCCTGCACTCCAACGGCTTTTCGCTGGTGCGCCGGATCGTTGCCGCGAGCGGGCTCGGCTGGAGCGATGCGGCGCCGTTCAACGAGGAGCTCAGCCTCGCCGAGGCACTGCTGGAACCAACGCGCATCTATGTGAAGTCGCTCCTGAAAGCGATCCGCAACACGCATGGCATCAAGGCGCTGGCCCACATCACCGGCGGCGGTTTTCCCGAAAACATTCCGCGCGTTTTGCCCAAGGATTTTTCCGCCGAGCTCGACCTCGAGGCGATTGACGTGCCGCCGGTATTCTCGTGGCTGGCCAAGACCGGCGGCGTCGCGCCGGAAGAGATGATGCGCACCTTCAATTGCGGCATCGGCATGATCCTCGCGGTCGCCTCCGGCCAGGCGGCGCAGGTCGCGGCGGTGCTGCAGGAAGCCGGCGAGACGGTGACGCCGATTGGCCGCATCGTCCCGCGCCGCGACGCCGGCGTCATCTATCGGGGCTCGATCGGCCTATGAGCAGGAAACGCACGGTCGTCCTGATCTCGGGACGCGGCTCCAACATGACGGCGCTGATCGCGGCGGCCAGCGATCCAACCTATCCGGCGGAAATCGTCGGCGTCATTTCCGACCGCGCGAACGCGGCCGGCCTCGGCATCGCCCAGTCGCGCGGCATCGCTACCAAGGTCATCCAGCGCGCCGACCATCCGAGCAAGGATGCCTATGACGCCGCGCTCGACGCCGCGCTTGTCGGCTTCGGCGCCGACATTGTAGCCCTGGCCGGCTATATGCGGATCCTCGGCCGCGGCCTGGTCGAGAAATGGCAGGGGCGCATGGTCAACATCCACCCTGCCCTGCTGCCGGCCTTCAAGGGGCTGGACACGCATGCGCGGGCCATTCGCGCCGGCGTTCGCATCCATGGCTGCTCGGTGCATTTCGTCACCCCCGAGATGGACGACGGCCCGATCATCGCCCAAGCCGCCGTGCCGGTGATGGTGGGCGACAATGAGGATACGCTTGCGGCTCGTGTGCTCAAGGTGGAGCACCGGCTCTACCCGCTGGCGCTGGGTCTGGTTGCCGAAGGCAAGGCGCGCATGGAAAAGGGTCACACCATGCTTGCCCATTTCGCCGACGACGCCGAAAACGCCACCTCGGTGGTGATGGCGCCGGATCCGCTGCGCGAGGAGACCGACCTGGAACAGCTGGCGCGGATTACGCCGTAACCTTGCGGATGGTAGCAATAATTGCTACCATCCTATGAGGAGATAGTTTTCATGGCAGCGGTCGAAAAAGTCAGCGTGGCGCTTTCACCAGAATTGCTTGAGATGGTCAAAGATGCCGTCGAGAGCGGGCGGTACGGCTCGGCGAGCGAGGTGATCCGCGAGGCGCTGCGTGAGTGGCGCTTGCGGCAACCTCTCCGGGAAGCCGAGGTGGAGCGACTGCGCAAAGCCTGGACCGAGGGGCTGGAAAGCGGTCCATTCGTTCCTTTCGATATAGACGATATCAAGCGGAAGGCTCGGGATCGTCTTATCGATGCCGCCAAGAAGTAATCCATGGCAGGTCTGCCGATCGTCCGCAGCCCGGCGGTTGAAAATGACTTGACCGATATCTGGCTTTCCATTGCCAAGGATAGCCCGCGCGCCGCCGATCATTTTCTCGATGCAATCGCAGAACGCATTCTACAGCTCGCGGCCTTCCCCGAATCCGGACCGCGAAGACCCGATATCGGGGCCGACACGCGTGCGCTGACCATCGGCAACTATCTCATTCTCTACAGGCTCGCAGCGGAACGGATCGATGTCGTACGTGTCGTGCATGGCGCGCGGGATATCTCAACGCTGCTCTAGGAACTGGGCTTTGGACGTTTTCGACAGCGCGGTCCGCACCAAAGGCGATCTTGCAGGCGTCTTCGAGTATGAAGTAGAGGACGGACCGCAAAGCGACACGGCCTATTTCTACCTGTATGAACCTGATGGCTCAATTATCAGCGCGATCCACGTTCGATCCGGAGTCTGGTCGATCACCGAGGCCGACATTGCCGTCAAATGGGACAAGGATGAGCGGACGGGAGCGAGATACGGTGGTAGGCATAGGCAGGATTTCAACGTCGAGATTCCCTGGTCCTGATCGATGCCCCTGAGACAACTTCTTATCCTCCGCCATGCCAAGTCGAGCCGGGACGATCCCAAGCTTGAGGATTTCGACCGGCCGCTGGCCCCGCGCGGCTTGAAGACGGCGCCGCTGATGGGGCGGGAGCTTGCCCGGCGCGGCTGGCTGCCGGATCTGGCGCTGGTCTCGCCGGCGCTGCGCACGCGCGACACCTGGCGGCTGGTCGCGGCCGAGCTGCCGAAGAGCGTGCCGGCGCAATTCGCCGACGAGCTCTACGAGGCTGCGGCCGGTGCGATCCTGGCGCGCGTGCGGCAGGCCCAAGCGGCGAGCCTGATAGTGATCGGCCACAATCCCGGCCTGCAGCATTTTGTGTTGCGGCTGGCCGGCCCAGGAACGGATGAGAGCGTTTTCAAGAAGATCGAAGCGAAGTTTCCGACGGCAGCTCTTGCCCGGTTCACGCTGGACGAGGATTGGGCAGATCTCGACTTCCGTGGCGCCCGACTGACGCATTTTGTTCGGCCGAAGGATTTGACGTAACCCGGGGCCTGGCGGCCCATAAGCAAGGCGGCGGGCAAGCCCGCCGCCTTCGATATTTTCAAAGACGAGCTCAATTGCCCCAGTTGTCCGATGGCGGACCCGGCCAATCCGCAGCGCCGGTTGCGCCAGTCTTCATCTCGGTATCGACCCTCGGAGCCGGCTTGACTGTGTTGTGCTTCGGGATCGAAGCCGTGACGCTGGTGTCGGAGCCAACGGTGGCTGCCTGGTTGACGCCATCGGCGCCGTAGTGGTCGCTGCCGGCGAAGGCGGAGCCCATCGCGAGAAGCGTTGCGACAGTGGTGAGAGCGATCCTGGTCATTTCGGCTTTCCTTGTCCGTTTGGTTTCGTCGGGCGATGGCCTTGGGAGGATGGCCCCGCTGCCGAAAAGACCCGCGGCGGCCTGTGTTTATTCCCGGCGCGTTCGCTTTTCAGCGGCCATGGCAGTGTCGGATCGGACTTCGCTCAGAAAAAGACAAAGGATTACAAATACTTGTGATGACAAATACTTGTGATGCGATTCAAACCGGCGTTAGCCGGCTGCAGAAAAACAGAGCGGCGGGACAAGCCCGCCGCCTGCTTTTTTTCGCGCCGGATCAGTGGTTGCCGAACAGGTTGTGATCGGTGCCCCGCACCACCGGCCTTTGGACATCCGCGTCCGACTTCGCGATCGAGGTCGTCACAGTCCGGTCGATGGTGACAGCCGGCTGGTTGGCATTGGCCGCTCCGTAATTGTCCGAGCTGGCGAAAGCGGCGCCCGTGGCGACAAGCAGGGCGACGGCGGTAAGGGCGATCTTGGTCATTTCAAATACTCCTGGTTTCGGGTTGCGCTGTTTGGTCGGGCGCGATTGACGATCCGATGACCTGGTGGATCGGCACAGGACAGCCTCGGACATCGCCCGGGTGCCGCCCGCTCGCTCCACTCACTTGAATTTCCTGACATCGGCCCAGCGTCTATCGGCCCTTGCTCACACTTCGACGACGCCAGGGGCATCGTTACAAGCATCACCGCTTCGTGATGGATGCTTGATCAGCTCCGGAAAAGCCGGCCAAGCGTAGAGCCGGCTGCAGAAAAACAGAGCGGCGGGACAAGCCCGCCGCTTTGAAGTCTTGGAAGACCAGGCCGTTCAGCGATTGCCGAACAGATCCTGGGCCGGAGCCTGAGCCTCGGGCTTCTGGACGTTCGCGTCCGACTTCTTGATCGAAGCGGTGAGCGAGGTGTCGACCGCGGCGGACGGCCGGTTGGCTTCATTGGGGTTGTAGTGGTCGGACCCGGCGAAAGCGGCGCCAGTGGCGACAAGCAGGGCGGCGGCGGTAAGAGCGATCTTGGTCATTTGGGTTGCTCCAGATTCAAGGTTGTTGGTTCGAAGGTTCGCCAGGCGAACCGATTAGCGGCTGCCGAACAAATTGTGGTTAGCGCCCGTGACGACCGGCTTCTGTGCGTCCGCGTCCGAGTTGTTTGTGGAAGCGGTGATCGAGGTGTCGACCGAAGCGGCCGACTGGTTGGCTTCGTTGGGGTTGTAGTGGTCGGACCCAGCGAAAGCAGCGCCAGTGGCGACAAGCAGGGCGGCGGCGGTAAGAGTGATCTTGGTCATTTGAGTTACTCCAGATTTGAAGTTTGTTGGTTGAAGCGGGTTAGGAGGAGCGCCGGTTAGCGGCCCCAGATGCCTTGGCCCGACTGCGGCTGGTTCTGATCAGGTGTGATGTGGAACTCGCGCTGCTCGAACTTGTCGAGCTTGCGAATCGAACCGGTGACCGTGTTGTCGACGTTGCCCGCGGGGGCCGTTACGGCCGGCTGGTTGACGTTGTCGGAACCGTAATGGTCGCTGCCGGCGAAAGCGCTGCCCGTGGCAATGAGGAAAGCAGCGGCGGCAAAAGCAATCTTGTTCATTTCAGATACTCCAGATTTCAAAAGTCGTGTCCGTCTAGTGGCGTGCCGTAATGGAAATTCGCGTCGCTCGGACCATCCCGAAATGGGTCGGCCCTGTTGCCATTTCCAATCACGAAAAGTTGTGAACCGAACCGTTCGGTTCGATCTTGAAATTGACTGAAATACGCAGCGGCCACATTCTTGTCATTTGATATCAACTGGTTATGGGGATCGTCGCGCGATGCGGCACCTGGATAACAGGTGCCGGTGTTCATCCTAGCTATACGAACCGTCAACATTAATTGAACCGAACGGTTCGGTTTTATCACTTGCGCGACCGAACAGGTGGCTGGGCAGACACCACGACCGGGGTGGCGGCCGTCGAGAAACCACGTTTGCCTTGCGCGCGGATCGATACTATCGGTTGCCTCGGGAACCAATTTGGACGCCGCCCGCCGCCCCTTGGCGAAGGTCGACGCCGTTGGGAGGAACAGCGACAACGATGCGGCTGCTGCTTGTCGAGGACAATCGCGAACTGGCCGATTGGCTGAGCAAGACGCTGCGCCAGGCGAGCTATGTCGTCGACGTCGTGCATGACGGCGAGGATGTCGAGCATGCTTTAGCCGCCGGGGATCACGCTTTGATCATCCTCGACCTAGCCCTGCCCCGCATGGGCGGCATGGAGGTGCTGAAAAGGCTGCGGGCGCGCGGCAACCCAGTGCCGGTTATCGTGCTTACCGCCAATGCCAGCCTCGACGGCCGGGTCAAGGGCCTCAACGAAGGCGCCGACGACTATCTGGCGAAACCATTTCAGATCGAGGAGCTGGAAGCGCGTATCCGCGTGCAGCTGCGCCGCGCCAACGACCGCACCGCGCCGGTCGTTTCCTGCGGCGATCTCACCTTTGACACCAACACCAGGCTGTTCTCGCTTGCCGGCGCGACGCTGTCGCTGACGCCGCGTGAGCACGCGGTCTTGGAACAGCTCGTCGTCAAGGCCGGTCGCACGGTGAGCAAGGCGGCGCTCTCGACCGCGATCTACGACTTCGACACCGACGCCGACCCCAGCGCCATCGAGATCTATGTGCACAGGCTGCGTAAGAAGCTCGAGGGATCGCGCGTCCAGATCGCCACCTTGCGCGGCCTGGGCTACCTGTTGCGCCACGACGATCCGGCGCCATGAAAATCGACAGACTCCGGTTCGGCAGCCTTCGCCTGCAGTTGCTGGCCTGGGTGGTGCTGCCGCTGGCTGGGCTCGCCGCCATCAATCTGTGGACCAGCCAGCGCAACGCGCTGGCGACGGCGGACCTCGTCACCGATCGCATGCTGGTCGGCTCGGCACGCGCCATCGCCGAGCAGGTGGCGATGGCCGACGGCGCGCTCGACGCCACCGTGCCGCCGGCGGCGATCGAGATGTTCGACACCGGCGACCGCGACAGCGTCTATTATCGCGTCGAGACCGCCGGCGGGCGGCTGCTGAGCGGCTATCCGGACCTGCCCGAGGCGCCGGAGCGCGGCAGCGTCGAGGCCGCCTACCGCGATCACCGGCTGCGCCTGGCAACGCTCAGCCATGCCGTGATCGGCGCCGGCACCGATTCGCCGATCAAGGTCACGGTCGGCGTCACGCTCGCCGGACATGACGCCATGGTCAAGCGCCTGTGGCTCAGCGCCTTCGCCCAGCAGCTTGCCTTGGTGGCCATTGCCGGCGTGTTCGTGCTGCTTGGCCTGCGCCGCGGCCTGGCGCCGCTGATCCGGCTGCGCGACGCCGTGCGCTCGCGACGCCGCAGCGATCTCGATCCGGTCGAGGTCCCGGGCGCGCAGAGCGAGATCCGGCCGCTGATCGAGGCGCTCAATGCCTATATGGAGCGCGTGCGGGCGCAAATGGCGGCGCAGCGACGCTTCATCGCCAATGCCGCACACCAGTTGCGCACGCCGCTGGCGCTGTTGTCGACGCAGGCAAGTTATGCCTTGCGCGAAACCGCGTCCGACCGGCGCCGGGAGGCGCTGGTCGCGTTGCAAGCGAGTTCCGGCAGGCTGGCACGGCTCGCTGAACAATTGCTCACGCTCTCGCGCGCCGAGCCCGGCAGCCGGCGGCCGCGCGCCGACCGCATCGATCTCACCGAGGCCGCCCGCCATGTGCTGGAAGCGCAGGCGCCGGCGGCGATCAAGCGCGACATCGACCTCGGCCTCGAGGAAAACGGACCGGTGGCGGTAATCGGCGACGGCACGATGCTGCGCGAGATGATCGTCAACCTGGTCGACAACGCGCTGCGCTACACGCCGGCTGGCGGCGCGGTGACTGTCAGGCTGGCGATGGTCGATAGCGAGGGCGTGCTGACGGTAGCCGATACCGGCCCCGGCATTTCGGCCGAGGAGCGGGAGCACGTCTTCGAACGCTTCTACCGCCTCGCCGGCTCGGCAGAGGAAGGCAGCGGGCTCGGCCTGGCGATCGTGCGCGAGGTGGTCGAGAATGCCGGCGGCAGCGTCACGCTGGGCGACGCCGCCGCGGGCGGGCTCAAGGTCGAGGTCCGTCTGCCGCTGGCCTAAGGCTTACGTCAATGTTCGGACTCTTCGTCCGGCAATTCGAGCGTACGACCTGCGTAGAGAATCCGGGGGATGACCACTTTGTCATCCACGATTTCGAACGCGATCGTCGCGCGTCGGCGCCATCCTACCGTGCGTAAACCAGGTGCGATTTCGTGATGACGCGTGCCCCGCTCCGGAAAAGTCTCAAAGTCGAGGCAATAGTCGACAATGCGCCCGACAAAACGCAAAGCGGTTGCCACGCCAGCCTTTGGCGCGAGCTCGTTCAGCAACTCGGCAATGTCTCGCTCGGCGGCAGCATGGAACCTGACCTGATATTTCATGCACCGGAGCGCGTTTTGGCGGCGATCGCGTTGATGTGCTCGGAGAGATTGCGGCGGAGCTGCTCGGCCGTCAAAAGCTTCTCAGGATGGGCGCGTGCATCCTGCATCGTCGGCACGACTTCCTCTCGCAACCAGCGTTCAACCGCCGCGTCACGGGCAGCCAACGTACGCAGGCCATCACGGATGACTTCGCTCTCGGTGGCGTATTCGCCCGAGGCAACCTTATTTTTCACCATCTGCGCCATCTCGAGCGGCAGCGTGATCGTCAGGGGCTGGGAGTTTCGCATGACTCGTCTCCTCGATACCCTCAGTATAGCACAAGGCGCATGACTTTGTCACACATCGGATGAAGCCGCACACCAGACATGATGGTGTGCGGCGATTGCTCAGGTCCCCTGCTCGTTGAACGGCGCCGGGCGCCACTTCACCACATAGTTTTCGAAGCGGGTGATGATGAACTCCACCACCAGCGCCATCACCGCCAGGATGATCATGGCGGCGAAGACGCCATTGGCGTTGAAGGCGCCCTGCGCGGTGGAGATCAAAAGGCCCATGCCCTGCTTGGCGCCAAGAAACTCGCCGACGACCGCGCCGACCAGCGCGAAACCGAACGAGACATGCAGGCTGGCGAGGATCCAGCTCATCGCCGAAGGGATGATGACCGAGCGGGTGATCTGGAACGGCGAGGCGCCGAGGATCTGGGCGTTGGCGATCATCGCCCTGTCGGCCTCGCGCACGCCCTGGAAGGCGTTGGCGAAGACGACGAAGAACACCATGACGACGGCCAGCGCCACTTTGGAAGCCATGCCCAACCCGAGCGCGATGATGAACACCGAGCCGAGCACCACGCGCGGCACGGAGTTCGCGATCTTGATGTAGATCGAGAACACATCGGCCAGCAGCTTGTTGCGGCCAAGGATGATGCCCGCCACGATGCCGCCGACCGCGCCGATGGCGAAGCCGAGGAAGGTTTCCTCCAGCGTCACATAGATCTGCAGCCAGAGCGGTCCCTGCGAGGTGCCCTCGGTGATCCAGGACCAGATCTGTTCCCAGATGCCCGACGGGCTGGAGAAGAAGAACGGGTCGATGATGTTGTAGTCGGCGCAGAGTTCCCAAAGGCCGAGGAAGACGACGAGGATCGCGAGGCGCAGGCCGATGACCAGAGCATGGCGCTTGCGCAGCCGTGCTCTCGCCTGCGCTTCCGCGGCGACGATCGATGTGGCGCGGGCGGCGGCCTGATCGGTTGGAGAGATGGCGGTCATGGCAAGTCTCCTTTCAATGGCTCGCTTGCAAGCCACGGCTTTGGCCGAGCTGCACTTCCTCACGCAGATCGTTCCAGATCACCTTGGCAATCTCGATGAATTTCGGGTCGTAGCGAATGTCGGACATGACGCGCGGGCGCGGCAGGTCGATGCGGTAGACGCTCTTCACCGTGCCGGGACCGGCGGTGAGCACATAGACCTTGTCGGCCAGCGCCACCGCTTCCTCAAGGTCATGAGTGACGAAGACGACGGATGATTTCAGCCCCGACCAGAGACCCAGCAATTCGTCCTGCATTGCCGTGCGGGTCTGCATGTCGAGCGCGCTGAAGGGCTCGTCCATCAGCAGGATCTTGGGCTGGTTGATGAAGGTCTGGGCAAGCGCCGCGCGCTTGCGCATGCCGCCCGAAAGCTGGTGCGGATAGTGCTTCTCGAACCGCGAAAGGCCGACCCGGCCGATCCAGTCGCGCGCCTTCTCATAGGCTTCTTTCTTTGGCGTGCCGCGGAAGAGCGGACCGGCGGCGACATTGTCGAGGACGCTGCGCCACGGAAACAGCGCGTCGGCCTGGAAGACGAAGCCGATATCGCGGCTGATGTCGGTGACCGGATTGCCCATGACACGGACATTGCCGGTGGTCGGACGCAACAGGCCGGTGACGAGGTTGAGCGTCGTCGATTTGCCACAGCCGGTCGGGCCGACGACGCAGGTGAACTCGCCGCGCGCCACCGTCATGGTGAAATCGCGGATTGCTGTCATCATGTGGCCGTCCGGCGTGACGAAGCGCAGCGTCACATCGTCGATGGCTATCGCGGCGTCAGCCGGCGGCGCGGCGGGAGACAGTTTCTCCGCCGCCATGGTCTGCGATTGCATGGCACACTCCTGTTGTGGTGGTGCGGGGATGGCGCGATCCGGGCCCGCGGGCCTGCTCGCCGGCATCCGGAAACACGGCCGCCGAATTGGTTCAGGCAGCCGACGCAAGCTCTTGCTTTTCAAGGGCGGACGGGGTCCGTCCGCCCTCGCCTGCCCGGCGCTTACTTCGCCGCGTCGACGAACTCGGTCGTATAGGTCTTCGACAGGTCGATCTGCTTGCCCTGCAGGCTCTTCGAGAAGGTCGACAGAACCTTCAGCACGGTCTGCGGTCCATCGGCCGGCATGCGGCCATCCGGCGTGAACATCGCCTTGCCGCCTGCCAAGCCCTGAATATAGAGGTCCTTGCTGCCGGCGTAATAGTCCTTCGGCATCTTGTCGGCGATCTCCTCGGCCGAATGGCCGGCGATGAACTTCATTGTCTTGACGAAGGCGTTGGCGAGCTTCTGCGCCTCGTCCTTGTGGCCGTCGAGCCAGCTAGACTGGACGTAGAAGGAGGCAGCCGGGTAGTCGCCGCCCAGCGCTTCCTTGGTCTTTTCGGGCGTGCGCATGTCGACCAGGACCTTCGCCTCGCCGGTCTGGAGCAGCTTAGCGATGGTCGGCTCGGTGGTCATGCCGGCCTGAATCTGGTCCTGCTTGACGGCGGCGATGAAAGTGTTGCCGGCGCCGACGGGAAGCAGCGTGTAGTCGCCCGGCTTCAGGCCGCTGCGAACCGCGAGATACTGGGTCAGGAAATCGGTCGAGGAGCCGAGGCCGGTGACGCCGAGCGTCGCGCCCTTGAAATCGGCCGGCGACTTGATTTCCGGGTGCTTGGCCGAGACCAGCTCGACCTCGCCCGGCGCCTGGCTGAACTGCACGATCGACTGGATGTATTTGCCCTTCGACTGTAGGTCGACGGTGTGATCGTAGAAGCCGACGACGCCTTGCACGGCGCCGGCCAGCAATTCGTTCTCGGCCTCGACGCCCGCGCGGGAGTTCACCAACTCCACGTCCAGCCCCTCGTCCTTGAAGTAGCCGAGCTGCTGGGTGAGCACGGCCGGCAGATAGATCTGCTTTTCCATGCCGCCGACGATGATGGTGATCTTATCGGCTGCCGATGCCGTCGATGCGCCAGCGCCAACGATGGCAAGCGTCAGCGCCACTGAACGCAGGGCGCGTTTAGAGATGAAACGGGTCACTAATCTTCCTCCACTGGGCGGCGCGCCGCGCCGCATTCCTCCTGTCGGCCGCTCCCAGGCCGTTCATGTGGCGACCGCCACAAAACTGTCATGGCATGGCCAAGCTTTCAGCTGGCTTTCAGCCGTATTAGCAGCCATGGAATGGAAGTCCGGCGGGGTTTCCGGTCACGAGGCAGTGAAGCCCAGCACATTGCGCATGTCGTATTCGCCGGGCGGCCGTCCAGCGACCCAGAGCGCAGCCGCGATGGCGCCTCGCGCGAACATCGAGCGGTCGCCGGCGGCATGCGAAAGCGTCAGCGTCTCGCCATCAGTGAGGAACCTCACGCTGTGCTCGCCGACGATACTGCCGCCGCGCAGCACGGCAAAGCCGATCTCGCCTATTGGGCGCGAAGCAACCAGGCCATCGCGGGCGCGTCTCGCCACATCGTCCAACACGACGCCACGTCCTCGCGCGGCCGCCCCGCCGAGCATCAGCGCCGTCCCGGACGGCGCATCGACCTTCATGCGATGATGCGCTTCAAAAATTTCGATGTCGCAGTCGTCGGCGGCAAGCGCCCGCGCCGCCTGCTCGGCGAGGCCGGTCAGCATGTTGAGCCCGAGCGAATAGCTGCCTGAGCGGACGATGGCGACCTTCTTCGCGGCGTCGGCAATCGCCGCCAGTTCCGAGGCGCTGAAACCGGTCGAGCCAATGACCAGCGCCGGACCGCCTCGCGCCGCGCAGGCCTTGGCCAGTTCGGCGGAAGCTGTGGGCGTGGTGAAGTCGACGACCACATCGGCAAGCGCCAGCGCCTCGTCGCGTTCGACCAGCCCCTCGCCCATGCTGCCCGGCCGATGGAAGCGGGCGACGAGCTGCAGCCGCGGATCGGCAGCGACTGCCTCGGCCATCTGCCGGCCCATGCGGCCGAGCGCGCCGGCGATGGCTACTTTGAGCGGTTGCGGCATGTCTATCCCTGTCGAAAGCAGAGTCGGAACAATCCTCTAGCACGCCGCCTTGGCAAATTGATTCAAACCGCAGCGTTGGTCTTCAGCATCATGCCGGCGATCTCCTTGACCAGCTTGGCGGCGACCAGTGCCGTCACATTGGAAACATCCTGGCGCGGATTGTATTCGACGACGTCGGCGGCGACTATTCTTTGGTCTATTGCCTGGATCAGGCCGATCACCTGACGGGTGGTGAAGCCGCCCGGCTCACGGTGGGAAATGCCGGGAGCGAAGGCCGGATCGAGAGCGTCGATGTCCATCGAGATGTAGACAGGTGTCTTGAGGTCGAGCTGCAAACCTTCCTTGAACTGCCGCATCTCCACCACCTCGACGCCGAAGCGCTTGAACTGGTCGCGATGGTGATCGTTGACGGTGCGCAGGCCGATCTGGATCAGCCGGTCGGCCAGCTTCTCCTCCATGATGCGGGCAAAGGGCGAGGTGTGCGAACGCGGATTGTCGTCATAGGCATGATAGATGTCCGGATGCGCGTCGATATGAACGATCGTCAGGCTCTGATGGCGGCGGCGAACGCCACGCAGTATGGGCCAGGAGATCGCATGATCGCCGCCGAGCGAGATCAACGGGTGACCGGCGTCGAGCGCGCGGTCGACCTCGTTCTCGATCCGCTCCCACGCATCGCCACCTTGCCTGAAATCGATATCGCCATGATCGACGAAGCGGTCCGTCAGATCGAAGCCTGTTTCCGACCATGACGTGTAGGCATCGCTGTGAAGCTCGCGCCGGATCAGCGACGGCGCCTCGGCCGGCCCGCGCAGATAGGACGAATTCTCGTCGTGCGGAACGCCCAGAAGCGAGACCTTGGCCATGACATCCTCCCTCGTTGCCGAGACAAAGGGCCTCTATAGACGCCGGAGCTGGCAGGCGCGACGAGAGGCGCTTGGGCCAGATGGGAAGCTAGAGCATGACCCGAAAAGTGGGAACCGGTTTTCGGAGAAGATCATGCTCCACAAGGAGTTAGATCAGGATGGCAATTCAACGAAACGCCATCCTGATCTATCGCCGAACTCTTCAGCTTTCCGCAGCCACACCTTGTTGTCGTGGACGGCGGCGCCGCCATAGGGCGCCGGAGCATCGGCGCCGGTCAGCACGTTGATGCCCTCGCCGCGCTCATGCGCGCTGTTCGGCCAGATGCCTTCGGCGATCACCACGCCGCGCTTCACGCCGTCGAAGAATTTTGCGTGCAGCACCACGTCGCCGCGCCGGTTGCCGACCTCGACGCGGCCGCCATTCTCGATGCCGAGCGCCGCGGCATCTTCGGGATGGAGCAATAATTCGGGCCGGCCTTCCCTGGCCTTCGACACCGGCGTCTCGGCAAAGGTCGAGTTCAAAAAATTGCGCGCCGGCGAAGTCGCCAGCCGGAACGGATGCTCCTCGTCCGCGACCTCGATCAGCTCGACATGATCGGGGAATTCCGGCAGCCGTCCGACCGGGCCGAACAGGCCCATGCTTTTCGGCGGCCGGTTGGGCGCCGACTGCCCCGTCCAGTTGGGCCGGAAATGGAATTTCTTGTCGGCATGGCCGAAGCCGTTGATGAAATGCGCGTCGTCGAAGCCGGGCTGCAGGTCGACCCATTTCTCAGCCTTCAGGCTGTCGAAGCTGCCGAGCCCGCGCTTGCCGAGGATGATGTCGATATGCTCGCGCTCGGTCAGGCCGAAGCCCGGACGGTCGCCGACGCCGAGGCGCTTGGCGAGCTCCTCATTGACATAGTGGTTGGTTCGCGGCCCTTCCGGCGGCTCGATCAGCTTGGGGCCGAGGGTGATGTGCTGGTTGCCGCCACCTTTGTAGATGTCGTCATGCTCCAGGAACATCGTCGCCGGCAGCACGACGTCGGCGAGCTTGGCCGTGTCGGTCATGAACTGCTCATGCACGCAGGTGAACAGATCCTTGCGCAGAAAACCCTTTCTCACCAGCCGCTGCTCCGGCGCGACATTGGCCGGATTGGTGTTCTGGACCAGCATCGCCGTCACCGGCGGGCCGCCATAGAGCGCATCGGCAGCGCCCGTCAGCACCGGGCCGATGCGCGAATGGTCGAGATAGCGCACCTTCGGGTCGCGCATCGCGGTGCCTTCCAGAACGTCCTGGTTCAGCTGGAAGATGCCGGAGTTGGAGTGGAAGGCGCCGCCGCCCTCATACTGCCAGGCGCCGGTGACGGCGGCGACGCAGGAGGCGGCATGCATGTTGACGGCGCCGTTGCGCTGGCGTGCGAAGCCGTAGCCAAGGCGGAAATAGGTCTTCTTGGTCGTGCCGACGAGATGGGCGAACGCCTCGATCTCGGCGACGGATAGCCCGGTAATGGCGGCCGCCCATTCGGGCGTGCGGGCGCGCAGATGCTCTTCCAGCCCGCGCGGGTCGTCGGTGTATTTTTCGAGATAGGCGCGGTCGGCCAGCCCGTCGCGGAACAGCACATGCATGACCGCGCAGGCGAGCGCGCCGTCTGTGCCGGGCTTCAGCACCAGGCCGAGATCGGCCTGCTTCATAGTGGCATTGTCGTAGATGTCGATGACGACGATCTTGGCCCCACGCTCCTTGCGCGCCCTGGTCGCATGGGTCATCACGTTGACTTGGGTGACCACGGCATTGGTGCCCCAGATCACGACGCAGTCGGATTTCGCCATCTCGCGCGGATCGGGACCGCGCAGCGCACCCGCGCCCATCATCCAGCCGGTCCAGGCGAGATTGGTGCAGATCGAGCCGAAAAAGCCGGAGTATTTCTTGGCGTGGCGCAGCCGCTGGATGCCGTCGCGCTGCACCAGCCCCATCGTGCCGGCATAGAAATAGGGCCAGACGGTTTCCGAGCCGTATTTCGCTTCGGCTGCGATGAATTTTTCCGCCACGAGGTCGAGGGCTGCTTCCCAGCTGGCTTCCTTCCAGGCGCCCTCGCCCTTGGCGCCGGCGCGCACCAGCGGTTTCAGCAGCCGATCGGGATGGTGGACGCGGTCGGCATAGCGCGCGACCTTGGCGCAGACGACACCCGCCGTATAGCTGTTCGCCTTGGCGCCGTGGACGCGGCCGATGCGGTTGTCATCGAGCAGCTCGACTTCGAGGGCGCAGGTGGAGGGGCAATCATGCGGACAGGCCGAATGGCCGATCCGGAGCTTGGCGTGCTGGTTCATGCGAGGTGTGTAGCGGGTTTTAGGGACGAGGTGTAGGGCCAGATGGGCTCCCCCTTCTCCCCTTGTGGGAGAAGGTGGATCGGCGCGTAGCGCCGAGACGGATGAGGGGTGTTGGAAGAAATGAGGCGGTTGTCTTGCAAGGCAACTGCCAAGCTGGAACCCTAATGTCGGCTACTCAGTGGTGTTTTTATACAGCGCTCTATAGGCGCCACATTTCGGGCAGCGCATGTGCCGCTCGATCTGATCTTCGCCTGCCTTGGTGTCGAAAACTTTGAGGTCCGCTTCGCCACATTCCGGGCATTTGACACTTGCGTTCGAGTCGACCGCCAGAAGGCTGCCTCCATTGATCCATCGACGTTTCCCGCACCGCTTTACCCAATTCCCAGCGTCTCACTCCGCTGGAACACCCCTCATCCGGCCGCTTCGCGGCCACCTTCTCCCACAAGGGGAGAAGGGAAATCGCGCTACTCCGCGATCCCTTCCTCATACTCCGCCGACATCGTCAGCCACTTGTCCTCGTTTTGCGCCAGCGTCTGCGCCAGTTGCGAGCGCTCCTTGGCCAGCTGCGTCGCGGTCGAGGGGTCCTTTTCGTAGACCGCCGGATTGGCAAGCTCGTCCTCGATCAAGTCGATGCGCTTGCGGATGCGGTCCATGAGCGCCTCGGTGGCGCGGATTTCCTTGGCTAAAGGCTCCAGTGCCGCACGGCGCTGGGCCGCCTCGCGGCGGCGATCGGCCTTGGACGCCTTGTCCGCCTCCTTCTGCTCGCGGCGGTTGGCGGAAACGCCGGTGACCAGCGTCTTGTAATCCTCCAGGTCGCCGTCATAGGGATTGACCGCGCCGTCCTTGACCAGCCACAGCCGGTCGGCCGTCGCCTCGAGCAGATGCCGATCGTGCGAGATCAGGATCACGGCGCCCGGAAAGTCGTTCAGCGCATGGATCAGCGATTCACGGCTGTCGATGTCGAGGTGATTGGTGGGCTCGTCGAGGATGAACAGGTTCGGCCCCTCAAAGGCCGACAATCCCATCAACAGCCGCGCCTTCTCGCCGCCGGACAGATCCTTGGCGGCGGTGTTCATCTTCTCGGTGGTAAGCCCAAACTGGGCGACACGGCCGCGCACCTTCGATTCCGGCGCCTCCGGCATCAGCCTGCGAACATGCTCGTAGGCGTTTTCCTCAGGCCTGAGATCGTCGAGCTGGTGCTGGGCAAAGATCGCCACCTTCAGCCCAGGCGCCACCGTCATCGTGCCGGCCTCCTGCTTCAGCCGGCCGGACAGAAGCTTGGCGAAGGTCGACTTGCCGTTGCCGTTGGCGCCGAGCAGCGCGATGCGGTCATCGGCATCGATGCGTAAGGTCATCTTCTTCAGGATCGGCTCACCGGGCGTATAACCGACACTGACGTTGTTGAGCGCAACGATCGGCGATGCCACCGTCTTGACCGGCTCCGGAAACGAGAATGGCCGCACCGTGTCGTTCACGATCGCAGCGATCGGCTTCATCTTTTCCAGCGCCTTGATGCGCGACTGCGCCTGCCTGGCCTTGGAGGCCTTGGCGCGAAAACGCTCGACGAAGGATTCCATATGCTTGCGGGCGGCTTCCTGCTTGATGCGGCCCTTTTCCTGCTGTTCCTTTTGCTCGGTGTACTGGCGCTCGAACTGGTCGTAGCCGCCGCGCCAGAAGGTCAGCTTCTTCTGATCGAGGTGGACGATGGAGTTGACGGCGCGATTGAGCAGGTCACGGTCGTGGGAGATCAGCAGAACCGTGTGCGGATATTTCGAGACGTAATTCTCCAGCCAGAGCGTGCCTTCAAGGTCGAGATAATTGGTCGGCTCGTCGAGCAGCAGAAGGTCAGGCTCGGAAAACAGCACTGCGGCCAAAGCCACGCGCATGCGCCAGCCGCCCGAGAAGGAGGAAGCCGGGCGGCGCTGCGCCGCGTCGTCGAAGCCGAGGCCGGCAAGGATGGTGGCCGCGCGGGACTCGGCCGAGTGGGCGTCGATGTCGGCCAGCCGCATGTGGATGTCGGCAATGCGGTGCGCGTCGGTCGCCGTCTTTTCCTCTTCGAGCAGCGCGGTGCGCTCCATGTCGGCCTTGAGCACGATGTCGATCAGCGGCTCCTCGGTGCCGGGCGCTTCCTGCGCCACCTGGCCGATGCGGGTGCTTTTCGGCAGGCTGATCGAACCGGTCTCCGAAGGGAAATCGCCGGTGATCGCCTTGAACAGCGTCGTCTTGCCGGTGCCGTTGCGGCCGACAAGGCCGGCCTTGGTGCCGGCCGGCAAGGTCAATGAAGCATGATCGAGAAGCAGCCGCCCCGCCATGCGCAGCGTAAGGTCGTTGATGATAAGCATGGCCGGCTTTTGCACGGGAGATCGGCGCTTCGCAAGAGCCAGGGCCCGGATGAGATCCGCCGCTCGCTGTCTTTGGCCGTTCAGCAAAAAACTCGAAGGACTGGAACCAGTTGCCGGCCGAAGCGTTTGGACGCCCGTGATCCGCTATCTCGCCCTGGCCTTCATCTTCTTCCAGGTCGCCACGACGACCGCGCTGGCGACGCAGGTGGTTCTGTTCGAAGACGAGACCGCTCACATTGCTCTCGCCGCTGAGCCCGCGAGCGGGCCGCAGGGCCAACCAACCTCTCCCCAAGCGGCCAAGATTGCGAACCGGCTGGAGGCGCGGGAGCCGGAACACCTGTTGATACAAATCGATTCCGGAAAAGCATCCTAGGCTTCGCCTATGATTGACGAAGAGGCTGGCGGACACGCCCCTCTATCCTGGCGGGCTGTCTCCCCCTCAAGGAAAGATTGTTCGTTCCTCCGCTTTCGCCAATCACCGGTCACACTTTGCTTGCCACGTCACAGGTTTGGCGTTGATCGCCGCTGTTGTCTCAACCTATGCTGGCGCGAGCGGCGGGGTTCGGTTCAAGCAGAGGACAGATCAGATGTCAGCCAAGACCTCGCTCCTTTCGGCCTCGCTGGCGCTCGCGATTTTCGCAATCGTCGCCGGGCTGACCATGCTTCCCACCACCCCCGCGGCCGGTGCGGCAACCATCGACTGCGCGGCAGCGAAGACGCAGGCCGACCTTGCGACCTGCACGGCCGCGAATGCCGCTTCGGCGGACGCGGGGCTCAATGCAGTCTATAAGGGGCTGGCGGGACGTCTGGCTCCCGCCGACCTGAAGCGCCTGCGCGAGGCGCAGCGCGCCTGGATCGCATTCCGCGACAAGGAATGCGCCTTCCGCACCCAGCCCTATGCCGGTGGCTCGGTTTATGCGACCCTCGTCGAGACCTGCAAGCAGGACTTGACCAAGGCGCGGCTGGCGCAGTTGCAGCACCAGTTGCAATGTCCCGAAGGCGACCTCTCCTGCGTGCCGCAAAGCGGCGCCGCGCCTGCGACGGCTGGCACCGCGCCTGCGACGGCTGGCACGGCGGCTGCGAAACCCGCCCCTGCACAGGCAAGCCGGAATGACACGCGGCCATGCGTGCAATCCGCCGGAAAGGCGAAGTCGGACGAGTATGTCTCGCAATGCGTCCAGGTGTCGCCGGCGACCAATCCGCCCTGCAACGGACAGAACGCGTGCGGCATGATGATCGACGAGATCAAGCGCGGCTGCGCCATGATCGGCAACGACAACCCGCCCGCCTTCTGTTCCGCCTACAAGAACTAAGCCGCACCCGACGTCGCTCCTGCCTGCCATGGCGATCAACATTCCCGGAGAAAGATCAACCCGTGGCAAGAAGACAACCGCAAGTTTGCCTCATGCTCAGTATTGATGCAGCAAGAGACGATACCACCAAAAAAGGCAGCGAAATCTTCTGGCCCAAGCATGATGCTTATCAAAAATTGATTTCAGTTTTTATCGCAAACCTGCGATCTTGGCGATGCGCCGTGAGTCGTGAGTTGGCGCCAACGATAACTTGGTCCAAGAAAACTTGGCTCTGGCATTTAGGAGCTCACGATGGGCGCGGCGATCAACGATCCACGCACGTTGCGATATGTTGCGGAAATCACGCGCAAGCTGGCGAAAATGCTCTCGCGCACGCGCTACAACATGCTCGTCTATCTTCTTGAGATGACGGCGGTCGAGGCGGAAAGCCTGGCCAACGAGCAGGAGCCCAAGCGGGTCCGGCCGGCGGATCCGCCTCAGGTCCGCGGCTGAGCGCCTGCCGTAAGGCGGTCCAGAGCGTTTCACCGTTTCAAGGAAACGGCAAATCGCTCTATCTCCTTGTTTTGACGCAATTCCGGGCGGAAAGGCTACGGCGAAGTCGCCGAGCCTAACCGCTCACACTTTTCCTGGAATTGCTCAAGGACGGCGAGACATTCCAGCCTGTGCGCCTCGATTGCCGGCCGAGCGTCGCATTCGACGATGGCGCGCTCGAACCGGTCGAGCGCGTCCAGCGCCGCAAGCAGGTCGCCGGACGGACCGCCCAGCGAAAACAGGATGCGCCGCGCCTTGACGCCATCAGCCGCATCCACTGAGCACTGCGCGGCGATCCCGCGGCGCAACGCGGCAAGGTCGGCCAGATGGTCGCGCCATGGCCATGGCGCGACATCATCCGTTGCGGGCAACATGCCTCAGGCCTTGGCCTTACGCTTGCCCTTGCTCCTGGCCGCGTCGCCGCCGGCCGGCTTGCGGCCGAGGCCGGAGGATTTGGCCAACGCCGAGCGGGTGGCCGAATAGCTCGGCGCCACCATCGGATAGTCGGCGGGCAGGCCCCATTTCGCACGATATTCGTCCGGCGTCAGGTTATGATCGGTTGCGAGGTGACGCTTCAACGACTTGAACTTCTTTCCGTCCTCCAGGCACACGATGTGGTCGGGGAAAACCGAGCGCTTCGGGTTGACCGCGGGCGTCTGCGCCACCGCCTCCTTGACAACGCTGCCGGTGGCGAGCCTGCGCACCGACGCGCTGACGCTGGCGATCAGATCGGGCAGGCCGGAGGCAGGGAGCGGATTGTTGCCGACATAGGCCGAGACAATGTCGGCGGTCAGTTCGATTGCAGTCTTGTCGTCGATGTTGGACAATTTTTTCACCTTCTGCTGGCCCTCAAATCGCCAGCTCTTTTTTTAAGACTTTCGTCGGTGTATCGAATTGGACCTGTCCCCCAACGGACCGTCCAGAGTCAGTAAAGCTACGAGACTCAATACCGGGCGATGTTTCTACACGGACTGGAAACGCGCAAGTTAGGAATTCTAATAGCTATAGCGAACGCTTTATAGCGCCGGCTGCCCGCCTGGATACGTAAAAAGGGCTATAGCACTTCAACCTACGGTAGGAGTTGCTGAAAAATCGAAGTTCAGGCCAAGTTCCGGCACGGCAACGGCAATCCACCCGCCGGATGCTCGACGATGCGCGATTCGGCCGCCCCATGGCAAATCGCTCATCCGGCGGCGACACCGCGCCTGAGCTCGGCAGGCGGCCTCTCCGCGAGGATCTCCAGCACACGCTTCCAGCGCGCGCAGCGGCTAAAGTCCTTCTGCTCGATGGCCTTTTCGGCCTTCATGGCCGCATAGAGCGGCGCCTCCGCGCCAAACTCCCTGACCAGCCAGTGCGCCTCCTGCCTGGCGCGGCGTTCGTCCTCGTCAACGGCCATTTTGGACATCGTGCCTGCTCTCCGTACCTTCGATGCCGACAGCAAGGCAGCTGCCAATGACGAGGACTGCGCCGGCAATCGCCGTCATCGACAGGCTTTCGCCCGAGAGCGTCATCAGAAACGTGGAAGCGATCGGCGTCAGATAGGCGACGACCGCTATCCTGCCGCCATGGTCGAGCTTTGCCGCGCGCGACCAGAAATAATAGCCGAGCCCCATCGGGCCGGCGCCGAGATAGAGGCCGAGCAGAAGATGTGCGCCGTTCGGAAGCACGACGCCATCATGCAGGCACCAGGCAAAGGTGAGCGCGATACCGATCAGCGCCGAAGGCAAGAGCAGCCGCTCGGGCGACACGGCGAGGCGGCCGACAGAGAGCGAGTAGAAGGCCATGCAGAGCGCGGAGCCGAAAGCGGCGAGATAGCCGACGAGGCTGCCGCCTTCGAACCATGCCCTGTTGGACCAAAAATGCGCGCGGCCTCCGGAGATCACCAGCGCCACGCCGACGAAACCAAGCGCCGCCGCCAGCCCGAGCAGCAGCGGACGCCGCGGCCTCCCAAGCAGGATGACCGCCGCGGCAGTCATCAGCGGCCAAGTATAGGCGACAAGGTTCGCCTCGATGACGGGCGCCGAGGCGAAGCCGATATATTGCAGGACCATCGTGCCGACCAGGCCGACGAAGCCAACGAGATAGGCGAGCGCGGCATTTCCCTTCTCCCCTTGTGGGAGAAGGTGGATCGGCGCGAAGCGCCGAGACGGATGAGGGGTGTTGGAAGGAACTCCGGCGTCGGCGATCCGTCCAGCACCCCTCGTCCGACCGAGCTTCGCTCGGCCACCTTCCCCCACAAGGGGGGAAGAAGGAGAAGGGCTCGTCAGCCGGATCAGCGCGAAAACCATCGCCGCGCCGCAAAATTGCAGGAACTGCACCTGCGACACCGGATAGACGGCAAGCAAAGTCTTGCCGACCAGGGCGTTGGTCGCCCACAGCGCCACGGCGCCGAGGGCGAAGGCAAGCGCCGCGCCGAGGGCGCCGGAACGGCTTTGGCTTTCTGGCCCGACCGGCCCGAGGCTCAGCGACACTGAAGGCGGCTGACACTCGACCGGATCGTCGGTCATTACCAAGACTCCCTCGTCCCGCCGGAAACCGCCTCGGGCTGCGGCACAGGATGTTCCTCGGCATGGCGGCGGTAGGCGGGCAGTTGGTTGGTCCAGACATCCTCGGCCAGCTCGTTCACCCAGGCACGGTCATGGTCGTTGTCGGCGGCGAGGTAGAACATGCGGTTGTCGTCGACATAGGGTTTGGCCGCCGAGCGCTGGTTGAGCACCAGGGTGACGCGCTCGCCGAGCTGGATCGGCGCGGTGCGGTGGAGCACACCGAGGAACTGGCCGAGCGTGGCGTAATTCATCTTGTGGTCGATGCGCATGATCTTGTTGCGCGGTAGCTCGCGGCCGGATTCGAGAATCGAGCGGCCGGTCTCGGAATCGTCGCAGTAGATTTCCAGATGACCGCCGATGAGAGGATCGCTGATCGACAGCGGAATGAGCTCCGTCACCGGAACGCCGTCGCAATGCCATTCGACCGCGCCATCCCTTGGGTTCATGAAGGTGACGGTCGAGCCGACGATCGACAGCGGATAGGGCTCGAGCCTGGTTCCCATCATGTCGGACAGTCTTTCCAGGCGCAGCTTGTCGTGCAAGAGCTCCTTGATCTCCGGAATATAGCGGTCGGCACCAGTGATGAAGGTGAGGTCGAGGTGCTTGTGCACGGCATGGCTGGCCTTCAGCTTCAGGGCGGCTTCCTCGATGGCGGCAAGCAGAGCGGGGTCGTAACCGTGGCGATATTGGGCGACGCCGAAGCCCGACACTTTCCAGGAGGTCTCATGACCAATGATCGCCTCGCGGCTCATTGCGCAGCGCAGTTCGGGAATTGTATGGGCGTTCATTCTACTTTCTCCAAGATGGGGGCAACACTTGGTTAGCAGTCATTTAAACGTTTACCCCTGTAAATTTAGGAATGCTGATGGTAGCGTAAGCGCAGCTTAAGGTCGAAACCCCGTGCGACTGCTCAGTCAGGTCAATCTCAATTCGCTGAAAATCGTGGAGAGCGCCGCGAGGCACAGGAATTTCACGCGCGCCGGCGAAGAGCAGTTCATCACCGCTTCCGCCGTCAGCCAGCGCGTCAAGAGCCTGGAGGATCAGCTTCGCTTCAAGATCTTCGAGCGCGGCGGCAATGCCGTGTCGCTGACGCCGGAGGGCGAGACCTATGTGGCGCGCGTGCGCGAGGCGCTGGAGCGGATCGTGGCGGCCAGCATGGAGGCTACCGGCCAGTCGCAGGCGCATGTGCTGCGGATCTGCGTGCTGCCGACCTTTGCCGCGCGCTGGCTGTTTCCCAGGCTGACGGCCTTCCAGCGGCAATATCCCGACATCGAGATGCGGGTGGCGACCTCCTACGCCACGCATGAATTCTCGACCTCGGAATACGATCTCGAGATCCGATATGGCGACGGCAATTTCCCCGGCCTCGCCTCGGAACTGCTGTTCAAGGAAGACCTGACGCCGGTCTGCAGCCGCACGCTCTTCCACGAAGTGCTGGGCGACAAGCCGCTGTCGAAGGTGACGCCGGAAGACCTGCGCTACTTCACGCTGCTGCACTCCGAAACCTGCACGCAGAACTGGCAGTCGTGGCTGGGCTTTGCCGGCGCGAGCTTCGTGCTTGGCGAAACCAGGAGCGTTTATTTCGATAGCTGCATGATGTCCTACGAGGCGGCCAATGCCGGCATGGGCTTTGCCGTCGCCAACCGCGCCTATATGGCAAGCGACATCCACGCCGAACGGCTGGTGGCCCCCTTCGCGGTCCACCACCCCAACACGGCGGGCTGGTATCTTGTCAGCCCGATCAAGGCGCTGGGCGCGCGCAAGGTGCAGCTGTTCAAGCAGTGGATCATGGCCGAAGCGGCGCTGACGCAGCGCCAGCTGGACGTCGAGATCGAGAGCGTGCCAGTGCGGCGCGTGGCGATGGCGTGAGGGTTACGACCGCGAAACGCAAGTCTTCCTAATGGCACTGCACAGGGATTTTGACTGGTCGGCTCTGTTTGCGTTGGCAGGCGGCATGCCTTGGAGATTGGCCGAAACGCCCATCGCGATCGTCATTCCAGGGCGGAGCAGGAGCGAAGCTCCTTCGCCAAAACGCGACGTCCAGATATCCGTGAAGGCGCACCCCGGCAGAATTTCAGGATTTTCCGGTGATTTCTTCGGCGCTGCGTAGCCGGCTACCGTGATCGCACCATGACGCGAAGCGGAGACTCAGCTATCTTGTGTTGTGCGGCGGGCCTGATTTTCCCGCTTGGCCGGCGCTACCCAGCTTCCTCCCAAGCAGCGCCGGCCTTCTTCGTTTCGAATGATGGTCTCGGCAAGCCGGGCCTTGGCGCTATTGCTTAGGCGGGGTGCCTGGCTGATCACCGCCGGTGGTCGATTTCGGCACCGGGTTCTTATCGACCTGAGGGTTCTGGTTGACTTCATCGCCCGGCGCCTTGGTGGGCGGCACACTGTTGTCGCAGGCGGCGAGCCCTGCCGCAAGAGCCAGCAGCACAGGAAGCTTCTTCACGACGACCTCCTCTCGTTCGCTCCTTTGAGGGGCAAACGGGGCGGTGGCGGTTTGGTTGCGTTGAGCGGCGGGAACCAACCGATCCGAGTCCGGTTGGAATCCCGAGCCAATCGAACGCAACGAGGAAACTGATTATGGTCCGCCTTTTGCTTGTCGGCCTTTTTGCCTACACCGCCTATCGCGTTGCCGTGAGGATCATCGACGAGGTGCCTGGCGACGTCGCGCCGCTGGATATGCCGGGCGACGAAAGGCGCAATTTGCGGCGCCAGTCGGCGGCGATGGGGGTCGAGCCGAAGCGGTAGTTATAGCTATCTCCCCCACAAGGGGGGGAGATTGGCTGTCTCGCCGGCCTTCGCCAATCGCAAGCGTCAAGGGGGAGATTGGCTGTATTGCGAACAAAGCGGAAACGATGCTTGATGGGCGATGAACATCGCCGCTCGTGATTCGTCCTTCGAGGCGCCCGCTTATCTTGGCCGGCTGAACGACGAGCAGCGGCTGGCGGTGATGCATGGCGACGGCAAGGTGGCGGCGCCGCTGCTGGTGATCGCCGGCGCCGGCTCCGGCAAGACCAACACGCTGGCGCATCGCGTCGCCCATCTCATCGTCAAGGGCGCCGATCCGCGCCGCATCCTGTTGATGACCTTCTCGCGCCGCGCGGCGGCCGAGATGGCCAAGCGCGTCGAGCGCATTGCGGGCGAGGTGCTGGGCCGCGACGCGGCAATCATCGCCGACGCGCTCGCCTGGGCCGGCACGTTTCATGGCATCGGCGCGCGACTGCTGCGCGACTATGCCGAACAGATCGGCCTCGACCCGGCCTTCACCATCCATGACCGCGAGGATTCGGCCGACCTGATGAACCTTGCCCGGCACGAGCTGGGCTTCTCCAAGACCGAAAGCCGCTTTCCCACCAAAGGCACCTGCCTGCAGATCTATTCGCGGGCGGTGAATGCGCAGGCGCCGCTGGGAGAAGTGCTTGGTTCGGCCTTCCCCTGGTGCTCAGGATGGGCCGAACAGCTGAAGGAGCTGTTCGCGGCCTACGTCGAGGCAAAGCAGGCGCAGAACGTTCTCGATTACGACGACCTGCTGCTCTACTGGGCGCAGATGGCGGCCGAGCCGGAGATCGCGGCGCATCTCGGCGGACGCTTCGACCATGTGCTGGTCGACGAATACCAGGACACAAACCGGCTGCAGGCCTCGATCCTTCTGGCGCTGAAGCCGGATGGCGCCGGGCTGACCGTGGTGGGCGACGACGCGCAGTCGATCTATTCCTTCCGCGCGGCGGAAGTGCGCAACATCCTCGATTTCCCAAAGCAGTTCGCGCAAGCAGCCGCGGTCATCATGCTGGAGCGCAACTACCGCTCGACCGAGACGATCCTGGCCGCCGCCAACACGGTGATCGGCGAGGCCAGCGAGCGCTTCACCAAGAACCTGTGGACCGAGCGCCGGTCGTCGCACAAGCCGCAACTGGTCAGCGTGCGCGACGAGGCCGAGCAGGCCAACTATGTGTGCCAGACGATCCTGGCCGAGCGCGAGGCCGGCACGGCGCTGAAGGCACAGGCGGTGCTGTTCCGCACTTCGAGCCATAGCGGACCGCTGGAGGTGGAGCTGACGCGCCGCAACATCCCCTTCGTCAAGTTCGGCGGGCTGAAATTCCTCGATGCCGCGCATGTCAAGGACATGCTGGCGATGCTGCGCTTTGCCGAGAACCCGCGCGACCGCGTCGCCGGTTTTCGCGTGCTGCAGCTTATGCCGGGCATCGGCCCGTCCGCCGCCTCGCAGATCGTCGACGCCATGGCGACGTCGCTGGACGAGACGCTGGGCCTCGCACGGTTCCGGCCGCCGCAGCGCGCGGCGCAGGACTGGCCGGTCTTCCTCGACATCTATGGCGGCTTACGCGCTGGCGCGAAATGGCCGGCCGACCTCGAGCGGATCAGGCTGTGGTACGAGCCGCATCTGGAGCGCATCCATGAGGATGCGATCACGCGCCGGGCCGATCTCCTCCAGCTTGAGCAGATCGCATCGACGTATCCGTCGCGCGAGCGCTTCCTGACCGAGCTCACCCTCGACCCGCCCGACGCCACAAGCGACCAGGCCGGGCCGCCGCATCGCGACGAGGATTATCTCATCCTGTCGACCATCCATTCGGCCAAGGGCCAGGAATGGAAGAACGTCTTCGTGCTCAACAGCGTTGACGGCTGCATCCCGGCCGATCTCGGCGTCGGTACCAAGGAGGACATCGAGGAGGAGCGACGCCTGCTCTATGTGGCGATGACCCGGGCCAAGGACAGCCTGCATCTCGTGGTGCCGCAGCGCTTTTATCCGCACAACCAGGCGGCGCGCGGCGACCGCCACGTCTATGCCTCGCGCACGCGCTTCATCCCGGCCTCGATGCTTTCGGCCTTCGAGCAGTCGTCCTGGGCGAGCGCCGCGCTCAAGGACGACCCGCGCCAGCGGCCGGGCGTCAAGGTCGATCTCGGCGCCCGCATGCGCGGCATGTGGAAATAGGCTGCCTGGCCGTTCCAGCGACTGCAAGACGAAGAATCGGATTTGTCTCCGCGTCAGCGGGGGGCACGCCATCCTAGAGAAAACAGCGGCATGCGTGGAACCTCCCGCCGCAAGCCGCGTTGTGTGGCGTCCTTCCCCAGCCAGGGAGGCTCGCCGCCTCCGCAGCCAACTGATGAGGTCCGAATGCACGACAGGACGTTCTTCACCCCGGTCGCCCTCAGCGTCGGCGCCGGCCACAAGCGCATGATCGCCTCGCTGTTCGAGATGCATGACTTCCTGACCGAGTTCCCGCCGTCGCGCCGCCGCCTCAGCTATGGCGCCGCGGTGAAGGCCTGCGAGGCCGCGCGGAGTGGAGAAATCCCGGTCGAGGCCGCGCGCGATGCGCTGATCACCTTCGCGGTGACGGCAGGCGTCTTGTGGCCTTCGGAGCAGCCGGTCGTCTCGGTCAAGCCGGTGGCGCGCGGCTATGGCGGCTTCGCTGCCTGAATATAACAACAGATGACCGCCCTCCCGGAAAGCCCGCCCTCAGTGGCGGGTTTTTCCGTGCCGTCATTCCGGCTTGGCGGCCGCCGGCGAGGCTTCTGCTATCGGCGCGACCGGCTCGGCCGCGGTCACGAAGGGATAGACGAGCTGCTGGTGATAGAGCTGCGGCACCGGCTCGTCGGTGCCGTATTTTTCCGGCATATGCTGCGGCATGAACAAGGTGCCGCCGATCAGATCGAGGACGGGCAACTGTCCGGCGAAGTTCTTGTCATAGGCCTGGCGTTCGTTGGCATGATGCCAGTGATGAAACTGCGGCGAGGCAATCAGCCATCTCAGCGGCCCGAACTTGATGCGGGTGTTGGAGTGAATGAATATCGACTGCCAGTGATAGATCAGCACATAAATGAGAACCGCTTCGCCGGAAAAACCCAGGGCGAAGAGCGGCAGGAACGAAGCCGACTTGGTCAGGATCTGATCCACCGGGTGCACGCGGTGGCCGGCCAGCCAGTCCATCTCCTCGATCGAGTGATGAATGGCGTGAAAACGCCACAGGAACGGCACCGCGTGAAAGGCGCGATGGGCAAGGTAGAAGCCTATATCGGCGATGAACAGGGCCTCGATCGTCTGCAGCCATAAAGGCTGCGACTGGACGGCCGCCGAAAGCGCCTCGGGAACGACGCGCGGGACCACCAGCATCGCAGCGCCGATCACCAGCAACAGGCCGAACTTGATGACGATGCCGTTGAAGAGCAGATAGAAGACGTCGTTCAGCCAATGCCGCCGCGCGGCCGATTGCTCGGCATGCAGCGGCAGGAGCTGCTCGAGCGGAATGAAGATGAGGGCGATGACCAGCACCGCCTTGTAGTCGATGAGATCGAACACGGTCGCTCGCGGATCGGCTGAGGCCAGTCTCCGACACTAGCCGCCAAAGAATGAACGGACCGTTGCTGGCATACGCGGCGCTGCGAAATCGCGTGAAAACTTTCCGACGGCTGCGTGAAACACCACACGGACGGTTGCCGTTCACCATGCCAGTTGCGGACGCGCTTTAAGTCTTTGTTTTGATGCATGTCGTTGTCCCGGAACCGTTGCACACTTCCGGGCGACATGCATCGGGAGGGCGGATGTTTCTCGATCGCGAGCGTTTCAAGCCGGCGGCCGAAATGCGGCTTGGCCGGGACAAGTCGTCGATCCGAGTGACGATAACCGATCCGAAGGCCTGCGAACTCGGCGAAGCCGTCTATGCCTGGGTCACCGCCGACGGCCAGGCGGTCAGGATCGGCACCTGCGGCGCCTCGGCGGGCAAGCGCCTGCTTTCCTACCCTGGTTATATCAATCGCAGCCTCACGGGCCGCGGCGGCACGACGCCTAAATGGGAAGCGCTGAAGTGGCTGAACCTGCTCGCCGAACACGGCATGCTGACGGCGGTGGTGCATCAGCCGGAGCCGACCCCGACCGCGGCGGGCCTGATCAGGCCCTATCTCGATGTCGAGCGCCAGTTGATCCGCCAGCACAGGCCGCTGCTCAACCGCAGCCACCGTTGACCTCGGATTCCGTTGGAATTGATTCAGAGCAATTCCAGGAAAAGTGTGAGCGGTTTTCCGCCCGGAATTGCGTCAACACAAGGAGATAGGGCATTTCGCCGTTTCCGTGAAACGGTGAAATGCTCTAGTGGACCGTGCCGGCGGCATCGCCCGCCGGCCCGCCGCGCGGAATCTCGAAGCTCACCTGGTCGCGGCCATTGGACTTGGCCTTGTAGAGATGGCGGTCGGCGACCTGGAACATGTCATGATAGGTGGTCGGACCGCTGAAGGCGGTACCGCCGATGCTCACGGAAAGCGGCCAGGGCCGCCCGCCGGGCGCAAACTCGGCCTCGCGGATGCGGCGCCTGATGGATTCGGCGACCAGAAAGGAGCGTGCGGCGTCGGCTCCGGGCAGGAAGACCGCGAATTCCTCGCCGCCGATGCGTCCGACAATGTCGGCGCCGTGCAGTTGCCCCTTGATCGTCGCGGCGATCAACCTCAGCGCCTGGTCACCGCAATCGTGACCGAGGCGGTCGTTGATCGACTTGAAGTGATCGGCATCGACAATCAGAAAGGCGCCGGCGTCGGCGACCGTTTGGCCGCGCGCCCGCTCGAGATAGGCTTCGACCAGCATCGAGAAGGCGCCGCGATTGAAGACCGCCGTCAGGCTGTCGGTCGCGGCAATGACGCCGAGTTCCTTCTGCGTGATGGCCAGCTGGCGCATCTTCCACATCAGGAAGAACAGGAAGGAGCCGCCAAGGATGAGCGGCAGGAAAAGGTCCGTGAGTTGCGCCCAAAGCAGCGCCTGTGGCGACAGCGAGGGAAAATTGAAGGAATCGACGAAGAACGCGGCGGCAATGAAAAAGGCGGTGCCGGCGGCGGTGACCACCACGACCCTGCCCCAGCTTGTCGGGGACAAATCGATGCGCATGCCTTTGCTCCCGTTATGTCAGGCCATCATGCCGCGAGGAAGGCAAACGAACCGCTAATGTAACCCTCGTCCCGCGAAGTTGGTTAATTTTCTCGCTCGGCGGCCGAACGTGGAACGGCATGCGGTCCGGCTCGATCTCCAGGCAATCAGAAAGCCCACCACGGATGCGGCGGGCTTTCCGACTGGCCGGAGGTTCTCGTCAGCGCGCCGCCGGCCGCAGCCGGCAACGCGGCAGGAGAGTGCCGCAGAGCCTCACGTCCGGTCCGACACTCCCGGTTGGCCGTTGCCCGGCACCGGGACCGGCATGGCACTGTGACTTGGCGCACGACACCGCCGAACCCCCGGCTCGGATCATGCGCCAATCTTTGTCGATGCATGCCGTTCCTCCAAAACCGCTGCGCAGCATGCCTCAGCGACGCGCGATCATCAGGCAGAGAGTCCTGAGGTCGCTGTCATAAGAGCCCTCGCTGGCAAGCACGTCGACGCAGCGCTTCTTCATGCGCGCCAGCTGGTTGCCAGACATACTGGCGACGGTGCCAGGCAAGCCAGGCTTGGTTGGATTGCTGGGGTTGGACAGAGCATTGGGATTTGCCGGATTGGACAGGTTGCTGCCAATGCCCAAGCCGAGACCGACACTCACACCATTGCCGATGTTGGCAGCGGCGCCAGTGTCGATTCCGTTTCCAACATTGGCGCCGACACCGGCATTGATGCCGCTCGAACCACCGACGGATGCGCCGAGGCCGGCGTTGACGCCCGAGCCGACGACCGAGGCTGCAGCGCCGGCATTGACGCCGCCCGAATCGCCCACGGATGCGCCGGCGCCGGCGTTGACACCGTCTGAGCCGCCGATGGAGGCGCTAAGGCCGGCATCGACCCCAGATGGGCTGCCGACAGAAGCGCCAACACCGGCGTTAATGCCGGCTGACCCGCCGACAGAGGCGCCAGCTCCGATGCCAATACCACCTGCAGCATTTACAGGGGCAACCATGATGGCGATAATTGTGCCACAAGACAGAATTCCAGCGATTTTTTTGGCGATACTCGACACGACACTCTCCTCGCTAATGTCACTATTCGTTGCGCTGCATCATGCCAATATCGACGTTTCGCATGTGCTTTCCGCATGAACACATACGTTCATGGCCCAATCAGGTTTCGCCATAGGCATTTACATGAATAAGTTTTGGTTTTCAGACGCTTTACCGATTAACCGAAAATAGATGATACTTTATTTAAACACTTAAGCTTGCGGACACAGGCAAACCAACGCAAGATCTCAGTCGAGACTGACGCGCAAAATGGGCATGGTGCTCCTCGTGAGGGCAAATCGATGGCCGCACAACATTGCCCGGCAGCAACCGGTCGGTTGTCGAGCGGGAGAACAATATCGGATTTCAATACAGACCCGGCGCCCGCAGCGACGACGCGAAGCAACCGACAGGCCCGCGCCCCACGGCGGCGGGCTCTGTCTTTTCCTTTAACGGGCGGTCGAGCTGCCCAAACCACCCACGGTGCCACCGGTGCCACCGGCCGACGTATTGCCGGTACCCATGGTGGAGCCGGCGGCCGAGCCGCCGATGCCGGCGTTGAAGCCGCCGGAGCCGCCCACCGTGCCGGTGCCGCCGACGCCGCCCGTCGCACCAAACGAGGTGCCAGTATTGGTGATGATTGTGCCTGTGGCACCACCAATCAAGCCGCTGGTGCCGGCATTCAAACCGCCAACACCGCCACCCACGGAGCCGGTACCGACGACGCCATCGGTCGCACCGAACGAGGTGCCGGCAGTTGTACCCACGGCACCACCAGTCGAGCCGCTGGTGTCGGCGTTCACGCCGCTGGTGCCGGCGTTCAAGCCGCTGGCGCCGCCCACCGTGCCGATGCCGCCCGTCGCACCGAACGGGGTGCCGGTGGTCGTGCCCATGGCACCGCCAATCGAGCCGCTGGTGCCGGCGTTCAAGCCGCTGGCGCCGCTCACCGTGCCGGTGCCGCCGACAACGCCGGTCGCACCGAACGAGGTGCCGGTGCCGGTGGTCGTGCCCGCGACGCCGCCGATCGAGCCAGTAGTGCCGGCGTTGAAGCCGCCGGAGCCGCCCACGCCCACGCCGCCGATGCTGCTGCCAAAGCCCGTGCCGAGACCGGCTGAGCCGCCGATCGAGGAGCCCGTGCCGGTGTTCGCGCCGCCCGGGCTACCCGCCGCGACGCCAGTGTTGCCAATACCAAAGCCGATGTCGAGACCGGCGGCATGCGCCGGCACCGCGAGAATGGCGATGCCGCCGACCAATGTGCCGGCGATTTTTTCTACGATACCATTCATGGCATTCTCCTTCGTTGCCACTTTTTTTCGCACCGCATCGCCGGACTGCCGGGTCCGTGCGCATGCCTGTGCGAAAGGGAATGAAGGGAATACGAACGGGCTCGGTCAGGGTTCCATTTTTTCAAGGAAAAATTCGCTGATTACGCGTCTTCCTTGATGGTTGGGTTTGACCGACAAATCGGCTCGCGGAAAGCTGGACGGTGCAGCGCTCAGGCGTAGGCGCGACCTTCCTCGGAGCGCTGGAACAGCGCCAGGTCGAGCGACACCGAGGGCCGGCCGAGCACCGTGAGCACCATATGCGCCTGGCCGCGATGGTGGGTCTGGTGGTTGAAGAAATGGCCGAGCGCCGGCGAAAGGCGCTGCGAGACGGTGCGCATGTCGACGGTCATGTAGGAGAAACGGCCGGCGAGCGCCTTGTCGCCCATCCCGCC
>NZ_VFUG01000015.1:0-110899 GCF_006440615.1 Mesorhizobium sp. B2-6-2
ATCGAGGTGGTGCTTGGCGACGAGGCTGTCGAAGGCGCCATCGAGGCCATCCGCAAGGCGGCGCAGACCGGCCGCATCGGCGATGGAAAAATCTTCGTCTCCAACATAGAGGAAGTCGTGCGCATCCGCACGGGCGAGACCGGCATCGACGCCATCTGACCAAAACCTACAATCCATTTCCGGACGTCATCACACAGGGAAGAAATGACATGACGACAGCCAAAGACATCATGAAGCAGATCAAGGACAACGACGTGAAATTCGTCGACCTGCGCTTCACCGATCCGCGGGGCAAGCTGCAGCATGTGACGATGGATGTCGTCGAGGTGGAGGAAGACATGTTCGCCGACGGCGTCATGTTCGATGGCTCCTCGATCGCCGGCTGGAAGGCGATCAACGAGTCCGACATGGTGCTGATGCCGGACACCGATACCGTCCATATGGATCCGTTCTTCGCCCAGTCGACCATGGTCATCCTGTGCGACATCCTCGATCCGATTTCGGGCGAGGCTTACAACCGCGATCCGCGCGGCACCGCCAAGAAGGCCGAGGCCTACATGAAGGCGGAAGGCATCGGCGACACCATCTATGTCGGTCCCGAGGCCGAATTCTTCGTGTTCGACGACGTCAAGTACAAGGCCGACCCCTACAACACCGGCTTCCGTCTCGACTCGACCGAACTGCCCTCCAACGACGACACCGACTACGAGACCGGCAATCTCGGCCACCGTCCGCGCATCAAGGGCGGCTATTTCCCGGTGCCGCCGATCGATTCCTGCCAGGACATGCGTTCCGAGATGCTGACCGTGCTCGCCGAAATGGGCGTGCGCGTCGAAAAGCACCACCATGAGGTCGCCGCCGCGCAGCACGAGCTCGGCATCAAGTTCGACACGCTGGTACGCAACGCCGACAAGATGCTGATCTACAAGTATGTCGTGCACCAGGTCGCCAACGCCTACGGCAAGACGGCCACCTTCATGCCGAAGCCGGTGTTCGGCGACAATGGCTCGGGCATGCACGTCCACCAGTCGATCTGGAAGGGCGGCAAGCCGACCTTCGCCGGCAACGAATATGCCGGCCTGTCGGAGAGCTGCCTCTATTACATCGGCGGCATCATCAAGCACGCCAAGGCGATCAACGCCTTCACCAACCCGCTGACCAACTCCTACAAGCGTCTGGTGCCGGGCTATGAGGCGCCGGTGCTGCTCGCCTATTCGGCGCGCAACCGCTCGGCTTCCTGCCGCATTCCGTTCGGCAACTCGCCGAAGTCGAAGCGCGTCGAGGTCCGCTTCCCCGATCCGGGCGCGAACCCCTATCTCGGCTTCGCCGCCATGCTGATGGCCGGCCTCGATGGCATCAAGAACAAGATCCACCCTGGACAGCCGATGGACAAGGATCTCTACGACCTGCCGCCGAAGGAGCTGAAGAAGATCCCGACCGTTTGCGGCTCGCTGCGCGAAGCGCTGCAGAACCTCGACAAGGACCGCGGCTTCCTGAAGGCCGGCGGCGTCTTCGACGACGATCAGATCGACAGCTATATCGAGCTCAAGATGGCTGAGGTCATGCGCTTCGAAATGACCCCGCACCCGGTTGAGTACGACATGTATTATTCGGTCTAAGCTTCTGATCGGATAGAAAATTCCGCCCTTGGAAGGCACTCCCTTCCAAGGGCTTTTCATTTCAGAAGACGGATTTTCGCGCTGGCGCGGCGCGTGCCGCTCGGTCTGGCGCGTGCGGGCGCTATCGGCTCGCATTTCTCCGGCAACATCTTTATCGCCTTTGTCAACCGCCACGGGAACCGCACGCCCGCCCTGCCCCACGCCAAGATATGGCGGCAGCGCTCAAATCGCGTGACGTCATTGCCACCTGACGGCGGCAGGCGGACCTGTATTGCCGGCTTATCCCATGCAAAAAGCCCCAGTGGGTTTCCGTGGGGGCTTTCCTAGTGTGCTCATCGTGCCGGGGGCCTGCGCCCCTAGCAAGCGAGGAGATCAGGCGGCAGCCGAAACCGCGGCGGTCGAGACCTGCGAGATCGTCTTCAGCACCTGCGAGGCGATCTGGTAGGGGTCGCCCTGCGAGTTCGGGCGACGGTCTTCCAGGTAGCCCTTGTAGTCGTTCTTGACGAAGGAGTGCGGAACGCGGATCGAAGCGCCGCGGTCGGCGACGCCGTAGGAGAACTTGTTCCACGGCGCGGTTTCGTGCTTGCCGGTCAGGCGCTTGTCGTTGTCTGGGCCGTAGACCGCGATATGATCCATCAGGTTCTTGTCGAATTGCGCCATCAGCGCCTCGAAATAGGCCTTGCCGCCGACTTCACGCATATATTTGGTCGAGAAGTTGCAGTGCATGCCCGAGCCGTTCCAATCGGTGTCGCCGAGCGGCTTGCAGTGGAACTCGATGTCGATGCCGTATTTTTCGGTCAGGCGCAGCAGCAGGTAGCGCGCCATCCAGATCTGGTCGGCGGCCTTCTTGGAGCCCTTGCCGAAAATCTGGAATTCCCACTGGCCCTTGGCCACTTCGGCGTTGATGCCTTCATGATTGATGCCGGCGGCGAGGCAAAGGTCGAGATGCTCCTCGACGATCTGGCGGGCAACGTCGCCGACGTTCTTGTAGCCGACGCCGGTGTAATACGGGCCCTGCGGGGCCGGATAGCCGCTCTCGGGGAAGCCGAGCGGACGGCCGTCCTTGTAGAAGAAATACTCCTGCTCGAAGCCGAACCAGGCATCCTCGTCGTCGAGGATGGTCGCGCGGCTATTGGATTCATGCGGGGTGACGCCATCGGGCATCATGACTTCGCACATGACCAGAATGCCGTTGGTGCGGGCCGGGTCCGGATAAAGCGCGACCGGCTTCAGCACGCAATCGGAGCTGCGGCCCTCGGCCTGGTTCGTGGAGGAACCATCGAAGCCCCATAGCGGCAGCTGCTCGAGCGCCGGGAACTCGGCGAATTCCTTGATCTGGGTCTTGCCGCGCAAATTGGGGACCGGTGTGTAGCCGTCCAGCCAGATATACTCGAGCTTGTATTTGGTCATTCTAGAGCCTCTCGTTGCTTGATCACCGCCAATTGGTGGCGACGCTCGGCCGGCTCGAGCCGGCCTGCCGACGGTCAAAAAGCAATTCATATGCCACTCGGCCTTCGCGGGGTGCGGCAAAATGGTCATGGCAACGCGTTGATTTTGTTGAGCCGTCTCAGCAATGCGACGGGATCGTTCAGGTGCCGATTTTGCTTATAAAATAGGCATTTGCTGATCTTTTTGTAAGCATATTGCCTAAAGGAATCGCAGGGCATATTTTGATGGGAAGGTGAATCGGTACGCTCCTGAAAAGACGAGGAGATCGGCAATGCAAGTCACGCCATCGCAGCCGTCGGCAAAAGTCCTGCTGTTCCCGCTCGCAGCACGCAAGTCTGCCTCAAATTTAGGCGCCAAGGCCAAATTCGCGGCAGAACTTGCAGCGCTTCGCGGCGAGCACGCCGACTTCGACGGCTGGTACCATGAAGCGGCAATCGAGGAAGAGAACCAGCAGCGCAAGAGCTGAGCTGAGCTTTCTGCCAATTCGGCATGAAAAAAGCCCGGCGTGATCGCTCACGCCGGGCTTTCTGTTTGAGCGGGATGACCCGGGTCATTCCTTGGCGTGCAGGTCTGTGCCGAGCGTATCCCTGACGAAGATCATGCCGATGATAAGCGACATTGCCGCGATGATCACCGGATACCAGAGACCGTAGTAGATATCGCCCTTGTAGGCGCTGAGCGCGAACACCGTTGCCGGCAGCAGACCGCCAAACCAGCCATTGCCGATGTGGTAGGGCAGCGACATGCCGGTGTAGCGAATGCGGGTCGGGAACATCTCGACCAGGATGGCCGCGATCGGCCCATAGACCATGGTCACAAACAGCACCAGGATGAACAGGATGCCGATCGTGAGAGGCCAGTTGATGGCTGCCGGATCGGCAGTCATGGCGAACGGACCGCCGCCCGGGATGTTGTAGACGGTGACTTCGGGTGCACCCGCCGCCTCGTCCTTGGTCAGCAGCTTGTCGGCGATCGCCTTGTCGGCCGGAACCGTCGCCTTTTCGCCGCCACGGATAGCCGCGGCATCGAGCTTGAGCTCGGGATTGGCCGCGATGAAGGCGTCGAGCTTCTGATCCGGCACCTTGGCTGCTGCGCGCTTCAGCGGATAGCCGCCGTCCCGCAACGACATGTTCACGGCTTTCTGGAAGGCCGCCTCCTTGGCCTTGGCCTGATCGCCAGCGGCAACGGCGTCATAGGACGCCACCGTCTCATTGCCGATCTTGACCGTGGCCGCCGTGCCGGGCGCCGCCGTCGCAACGACGTCGTAAGGCACCGAGTTCTTGGTCAGGAACGACGTCGCGATATCACAGGATGTCGTGAACTTCGCCGTGCCGACAGGATTGAACTGGAACTTGCAGTCGCCGGGCGCCGCCGTCACCGTCGCGCGGGTGTTCTGCTGCGCGGTGGCCAGAGCCGGATTGGCGGCCCAGGTCAGCGCCTTGAACAACGGGAAGGTGCAGACGATGCCCAATGCAAGCCCGGCCATGATGATGGGCTTGCGGCCGATCTTGTCCGACAGCCAGCCGAACACGACGAAGAAGATCGAGCCGACGGCCAGCGCGATAGCGATCATGACGTTGACCGACCATGCGTCGACCTTCAGCACGTTCTGCAGGAAGAACAGGGCGTAGAACTGCCCGTTGTACCAGATCACAGCCTGGCCGGCGGTAAGGCCGAGCAGCGCCAGAAGGGCGATCTTGGCGTTCTTCCACTGGCCGAAAGCTTCCGTTAACGGCGCCTTCGAACCCTTGCCTTCCTCCTTCATGCGCTGGAAGGTCGGCGACTCCGAAAGCGACAGCCGGATCCAGATCGAAATAGCGAGCAGCAGGAACGAGACGACGAAGGGGATGCGCCAACCCCAACTGGCGTAGGTCTCCTTGCTGAGCGAGCCCTGGACGATCAGGATGACGATCAGCGACAGGAACAGGCCGAGCGTCGCCGTGGTCTGGATCCAGGACGTGTAATAGCCGCGTCGGTCGTCCGGCGCGTGCTCGGCGACATAGGTAGCGGCACCTCCATACTCGCCGCCAAGCGCAAGGCCCTGCAGCATGCGCAGCCCGATCAGGATCACGGGCGCCGCGATGCCCCAGCTGGCATAGCCGGGCAGCAGGCCGACCAGGAAGGTGGACAGGCCCATGATCGTCATGGTGACGAGGAAGGTGTATTTGCGGCCGACGAGATCGCCGATCCGGCCGAACACTAGCGCGCCGAACGGACGGACAAGGAAGCCGGCGGCAAAGGCAAGCAGCGCGAAGATGTTGCGCGTCGCCTCGGGAATCGCCGGGCTGAAGAAGGTCGAGCCGATGAAGGCGGCCAGCGAGCCGTAGAGATAGAAATCGTACCATTCGAAAACGGTGCCGAGCGAGGAGGCGAAGATGACTTTCTTCTCCTCCCGCGTCATGCCGCGGCTGGTTCTGCCGGCGGTTGAGGCCATTGCCATTGATGTATCCTCCCGTGAAATCCCGTCTGTCCTCGATGGCTGCGCGCCACCGTCCGCGCTCCTGCGAACGCAGACTCGAAAACGCAGCCAACGAAGGAAAAAATGACAGAAAGGGCGCGCGAAAGGCACCGCGACAATGGGATTATGACTTTGGTATTAGGTGCAGTGCGAAGGCGTGGAGTGGCTCGGCTCTGGAGATTGCCGACCCACTCCAGGTTTTGTTTACGCAATTCCGGACGGAAAACCGCTACGCACTTTTCCTGGAATTGCTTTGGCCTGTAGTGCCTCGAGCAGGCTGACCGCCGCCATCATGTCGCGCTTGCGCGCCAAGCGGCGCGCCGTGGCCTCCGCATCCTGGCCCCAATGCTCGATCTGCCAGTCCTCGTCGACATGGCCGGCGGCCCACGCTTCCTCGCCGTCGAGTTCGCCGAAATCGACCGCTAAAGCCAGCAGCGCCGAGCCGGTCAGCGCGGTCATGACATGGATGGCGGCCAGCCGCATCGGCTCCGAGCGCTGGCCAAGATGCGCGCCGAGGACCGCGATTGTCTCGCGCGGCTGCTCGACATGGATGACGCCTTCGGCAAGGTTGAAGCGCGCGCCGAGATGGCCGCGCGCCCAGTCCAGCACCGGGTCCCAGTGCTTGTTCTGGCGATCGACCAGGCCTTGCGGGCCGTCGGCGCGGTAGCAAAGAAGATCGGACGAGGCGAAGCGCAGGATATCCTCCAGCACCGCCTGCGGATCGGAGGCGACGCCGTCGATGGCGGTGTTCACCAGCCGCATGACCGGCATCGTCACGGGATCGATGACCTCGCCTTGCGCGCTGAATTCAGCGGCCACGAGTGCTGCAGCCTTTTCGGTCGGCAGCACCATCACAGCCTTGCCCGGCGTACGCACGGGGCGGCCGTCGAGATGAACGGCAAAGCCGTTCTCGACAGGAACCACCGAAACAACCTTGTAGAAACGCTTCGGCAGCGGCGTCTTCATCTGGATCTGGGCGCGGCGCACAGGATCGGGATCCGAAAGCAGCTTACCGGCTTCGAGGTCTTCGAGGATGTCGCGCATGCCGAACTCCTTAAAGCAATTTGAGGAAAAGTGTGAAGCGGTTTTGCGTCCGCAATCGCGTCAACATGGAAGAGATAGGGCAGCTTGCCGTTCAGCGAGCTGATCTATGGTGCGGGCTGTCTGCGCGCCGGGCGATTGACGATGATCAGGCCGGCGGCAATCAGGCCGAGCGCCAGGAAAATCCTGGTCGTCGGCAGCTCGCCCAACAGCACCGCGCCGCACAGGACGCCGAACACCGGCGACAGAAAGGCGAAGCTCGACAAGCCGGCCGCCGGATAGCGCGTGAGCAGCCAGAACCACAACACATAGGTGAAGGCGACGATATAGAAAGACTGGAACAGCAGCGCCAGTGTCGGCAGGACCGCAAGCGCGCGGATGGGCGGGCCGGCGAAAGGCATCACCAGCAGGCCGACGACGGCGGCGCCGGCCAGCTGATAGAGCAGCAGTTTCTCCGCGCGCGTGTCGACCAGCCTCGATCGTTTGATGACGATGCTGGTCGCCGCCCAGAGAACGCCTGAGCCGAGACTGAGCAGATCGCCGGTCAGTGTCGCGCCGCTGCCGGCAGTGATGCCGTCGGAGAAGACCGCCGCCAGGCCGCAGAAGGCGAGAACAAGGCCACCGAGCTTGCGCGCATTGATGCGCTCGCCAAGCAGGAAATGTCCGCCGATCAGCACCCAGAACGGCATGGTGTTGACCAAGAGCGTGTTGCGGGCAACGGTCGTGTATTCGAGGCCGATATAGAGACACAGGAACTCGACGCCGAAGAGCACGCCGACGACGATGCCGGCGGCCAGCGTCCGATCCGCTTCGAAGAGCTTGATGCCGCGCAGCCGGCACCAGGCGAACACGCAAGCTCCCCCGATGAGCGAACGTGCGATCGAGACGAAGACGGGATCATAGCCTGCATAGGAGACTTTGGCGGCGACATAGTTCAGCCCCCAGGAAAAGGTCAGTCCGACCATGATGGCCGCCGCCGTCATATCGACTGCATCGCGTCTGTCCAATGCGGGGGCGACAGCCAAGTCAGTCTTCCGCGCTCTGGTCGTCGAAGCCGATCAGGTTCCAGCTCTGGCGCATATGCGGCGGCATCGGCGCCGTGACGTCGATGACGCCATGGTCGGGATGCGGGATGATGATGCGACGCGCATGCAGGTGCAGGCGGTTTTGAATGCCGCCCGGGAAATCCCAGTTGGTATCGGCCTCGAAATATTTGGGATCGCCGATGATCGGGCAACCTATGTAGGCCGCGTGAACGCGAAGCTGGTGCGTGCGGCCGGTATAGGGCTCCATCTCCAGCCAGGTCATCGTCTGCGCCGCCTGCTCGATGACGCGGTAGTAGGAGACGGCGTGGTCGGCGCCCTTCTCGCCATGCGCGGCCACGCGCACGCGGTCGCCATCCTCCGTCGGCTCCTTGATCAGCCAGGTCGAGATCTTGTCCTCGCGCTTGGGCGGCACGCCCTTGACCAGCGCCCAGTAGGTTTTCTTGGTTTCGCGCGCGCGGAACGCTTCCGAAAGCTTCATCGCGGCAAGACGGGTGCGGGCAACCACCAGCACGCCGGATGTGTCGCGGTCGAGGCGATGGACGAGGCGCGGCTTCTCGCCCTTCTGGTTGCGCCAGGCTTCCAGCATATCATCGACATTGCGGGTGACGCCGGAGCCGCCCTGGACCGCCAGGCCGGCCGGCTTGTTGAAGACGAAGACCTTCGGGTCCTCATGCAGAAGCATCTTGGCGAGCACGTCGGCATCGCCCTGGTTGCGGATCGAGTGGCCGGTGAGCGGCGCATCGCCCTTCTTATCGACGTCGAGCGGCGGAACGCGGACAGACTGGCCGGGCTCCACACGCGTGTCAGCCTTCACCCGGCCGCCATCGACGCGGATTTGCCCCGACCGAAGCAACTTCTGCAGATGGCCGAAGCCGAGGCCCGGATAATGAACCTTGAACCAGCGGTCGAGCCGCATGCCCGCCTCGCCGGCCTCAACCGTGATCTGTTCAACACCCGCCATGGCTTTGCTTTTCCGTTCGAAAGCGGCGCCATAGCACTAAGGCGAACAGGTTGCGAGCCAAAGGCCCAACAAAGCGCGATAATTACCCCAAACGTCGCCTGATCAATTGCCCGAAGGCGTAAGCACCGCGCAGATGGTCGAGCGCGTCAGAAAGCGCTTCTCGCGGCCATTGTCGAGCGAGAACATGCCGCCCCTGCCCTTCACCACGTCGATGATGAGATCGGTGTGCTTCCACGCCTCATATTGCGAGGCGCCGATATAGACCGGCGTATCGCCGATTTCGCCCAATTTCACGTCATTGTCGCCGATCATGAACTCGCCATGCGGGTAGCACATCGGCGACGAGCCGTCGCAGCAGCCGCCGGACTGATGGAACAGAACCGGGCCGTGATCGGCGATGATCTCGGCAAGCAGCGCCTCGGCCTCCGGCGTGGCCGACACCTTGCCCAATGAAGGCTTGTCCATCAAATCCTCCTCGACTGACGGGAGGACGCGGGTGGGCCGCGCCCTCCTCTTCGCCTGGGAGGATCAGAAGAAGCCGAGCTTCTTCGGGCTGTAGCTGACCAGCATGTTCTTGGTCTGCTGATAGTGGTCGAGCATCATCTTGTGCGTCTCGCGGCCGATGCCGGACTGCTTGTAGCCGCCGAAGGCGGCATGCGCCGGATAGGCGTGATAGCAGTTGGTCCAGACACGTCCGGCCTGGATGGCGCGGCCGAAGCGGTAGCAGCGGTTCGCGTCGCGGCTCCAGATGCCGGCGCCGAGGCCGTAGAGGGTGTCGTTGGCGATCGACAGCGCCTCGTCATCGTCCTTGAAGGTCGTCACGGACACGACGGGTCCAAAGATCTCCTCCTGGAAGATGCGCATCTTGTTGTTGCCCTTGAACACGGTCGGCTTGACATAGTAGCCGCCGGCAAGGTCGCCCGGCAGATGGTTCTGCTCGCCGCCGGTCAAGACCTCGGCGCCTTCCTGGCGGCCGATGTCGAAGTAGGACAGGATCTTTTCCAACTGCTCGCTCGAGGCCTGCGCGCCGATCATGGTGGCGGGATCGAGCGGATCGCCCTGGACGATTGCCTCGACACGCTTCAGCGCGCGCTCGATGAACTTGTCGTAGATCTTCTCGTGCACCAGCGCGCGGCTGGGGCACGTGCAGACCTCGCCCTGGTTGAGCGCGAACATGACGAAGCCCTCGATCGCCTTGTCGAAGAAATCGTCGTCTTCGGCCGTCACGTCCTGGAAGAAGATGTTGGGCGACTTGCCGCCAAGCTCGAGCGTGACCGGAATGAGGTTCTGGCTGGCATATTGCGAGATCAGGCGGCCGGTGGTGGTCTCGCCGGTGAAGGCGATCTTGGCGATGCGGTTCGACGAGGCCAGCGGCTTGCCGGCCTCCAGGCCGAAGCCGTTGACGATGTTGAGCACGCCTTCGGGCAAGAGGTCACCGATAAGGTCGGCCCACAGCATGATCGTGGCGGGTGTCTGCTCGGCGGGCTTCAGCACCACGCAATTTCCGGCGGCGAGCGCCGGCGCCAGCTTCCACACCGCCATCAGCAGCGGGAAGTTCCACGGAATGATCTGGCCGACGACACCGAGCGGCTCATGGAAGTGGTAGGCGACGGTGTCGTGGTCAATTTCGGAGATCGAGCCTTCCTGGCTGCGCAGCACGCCGGCGAAATAGCGGAAATGGTCGATGGCCAGAGGCAGGTCGGCGGCGGTCGTCTCGCGGATCGGCTTGCCATTGTCCCAGGTCTCGGCCAGCGCCAGCAGGTCGAGATTGTCTTCCATGCGATCGGCGATGCGGTTGAGGATCAGCGCGCGGGCGGCGGGGCTGGTCTTGCCCCAGGCGTCCTTGGCCTTGTGGGCGGCATCGAGCGCGGCCTCGATGTCATTGGCGTCCGACCGGGCGATCTCGCAGAGCGGCCGGCCGGTGACCGGCGAGATGTTGTCGAAATATCTGCCGGAGAGCGGCGCCGCCCATTTGCCGCCGATGAAGTTGTCATAGCGCTTGGCGAAAGGAACCTTGGCCGTGCGCGAGAATTCCACCTTGTTCATCACTGCCTCCCAATGAGCACGCCGCGGGATGCGGCGCTATGGAGGAAGGGTTGCGGATGGGCTCAGGTTTGTCATCCCGGGGCTGGATGATCGTGGCGCCCGACTGTCGCAGAACTGCGACAGTCGGGTCTGCAATCAATGCGGGCGGCGAATGTCGAAGCGGGCGAGCTTGCGATGCAGGGTGGCGCGGGAGATGCCGAGGTTCTGCGCGGCGGCCGAGACGTTGCCGCCGGCGCGCGCCAGCGCCCGCTGAACCACACCACGCTCGGCATCGTCCAAATCCTCAGCGGTCTTTGCGCAGTCGCCGAGAATATCGGTGGCAAGCAGTCCTCTCGCCAGCGCTTCCCGCGTTATGCCGAGACCAAGACGGGCAGAGCGCGTCGCACCGATCACAAGATCATCCGAATCGACCGCTATCAGAGCACCGGCGCTGCGCTCGGTGACGGGTGCGAGCAAGATGCGGGCATCCGAAAACACCATGCGGAAATTTTCCGCTTCGATCCGGCGCGCGGCGTCGCCGACCGCGACCGCGATGAGCTGCACAAAGCCCTCGGTCAGGTCCGACCGGCAGGACGAGACATCGAGCGCCGCCGCCAGATTGCCCTCATGGTCATAGACCGGAGCCGTGGTGCAGCTCAGCAGCGTGTTGCGGGAGAAGAAATGCTGATCGCGGTGGATGGTCAGAGCGCGCTGGTCGGCGATGCAGGTGCCGATGCCGTTGGTGCCTTCGCTGTCCTCGCTCCAGACGGTGCCGGTCCACAGGCCCCATTCATCGAATGTCTCGTCGTCCGCGACCGCGCCCCGGCGCTCGACCGGGATGCCGTCGCGATCCGCCAGCATGACGCAGCAGCCGACGCCGCCCACGGCGAGATAGAGCCGATTGAGGCTGGGTTCGGCCGCGCGGATCAGCCGCTCCATGCGTTGCCTCGTGAGCCCGAGCTCGCCTTCGGTCAGCCGCCTCGGCGCCGTGCGTGCCGCAGGGTCCAGGCCGTGCAATTGGAGGGACCGCCGCCACGAGGCGACGACCGCCGAATGGGCTGCGTCGCTCTTGGCGACCGAGGCCTGGACCTGGTCCGCGTGCACGGCTGGTTGCCGTCCAATCAACCTAATCCTCCCGGTGAGCGGAACCTCCTGCCGCTCCGTCGTCATGCTCGCTAGACAATTCCGCTGCCAATGGCAATTCAGCTTCGATAGAACGCTGGCCGGCAAGCGGATTTGATCCTGCGCAATTCCGGACGAAAATCGCTATGCATGTCCTGGAATTGTGCCGGAGTCCTAACGGTCGCGGCTCCTCCGCGCCATTGGACGTTGGTTTAAGGCGGATCGATGCGAGGTTCCGCCGTGGTCAGTTGGCGGCCGCCTTCGGCTTGGACGAGCCGATCATCTTCCAGTTCTTGTAGAAGACAGAATTGATGCGCTCCACGCTGACGGAGACGATGGCGAGAAGGCCCGCGATCAGCCGCGGAAACGGAGACGGGCGGATGATGTCGACGAAGACGCAGTAGCGTCGGCCGTCATATTCGTTGACCGAGCGGTGGAACAGCGTGTCGTCGAAGATGAACAGCGGATTGTCGTACCAGTAGTTCTTCTTGCTGCCGCACTGGACGAAGATCTCGGCCTTCACCGGTATCAGATTGTAGAGGATGCGCAGGCTGAGCCGGAGCGGACCGAAGTGCCAGGACGTCGATTCGCGCTTGCTGAAAACGGATACCGCGATCGTCTTGATGTATTTGTAATCCTTGTTGAATTCGGGGACGTTGTCGATCTTGTGCTTGCCGTACCACTGGTAGACATACATGCCGCGGCGGCCGGCGCCGAAATTGGCATCGATATCGGCGATGATCTCGTCCTTGCGCGCCTTGAAGACGCCCAGCACCTCGTTGATTTCGCGCTGATAGTCCTCGGGGAACTGCTCGGGCTTCCAGACGCCGGGGTTGCGGTAGCTGAGAAGGTCGACGATCAGGTTGAACGGCGACAACAGCCAGGTGAACAGGCCATTGCCGAGGAAGTAGCGCTCGAACAGGTTCTGGTTCTTCTGGTCGTTGCGCATGACATCGATCAGGCCGCAGACGACCCAAATGGTGGTCAGGATCGGGATGAAGTAGAAGGCGAGCGCGAGAACTACGACGGCGATGGCGGCCTTGCGGAGCGTCTTGACGGTTTGCTTTGTCATTGTCATTCGCGCGGGAGCGCGATCCTGTTCCATGGGACAACATCACGGCGACCCCCGCCAGCCGTGCGTCTTGATAGGATTTTTTGTTTCCCGGCACAATGCCGCGGCAGGTGTGATCCACCATTGGTGCGGCTTCGCGACGAAGCGTGCCGACCGCCGGGCCGTGCAACTCAGCTGTTCCGTTCGCCGCGCAGCTTCGCCCAGTATTCCAGCCGCTTGCGGATATCGCGCTCGAAACCGCGTTCCGGCGGATCATAGAAAGTGCGCCGGCCCATCTTCTCCGGAAAATAGTCCTGTCCCGAAAACGCCTCCGGCTCATCATGGTCGTAGCGATAGCCGGCGCCGTAATCCTCCTGCTTCATCAGCTTGGTCGGCGCGTTGAGGATGTGCTTGGGCGGCAGCAGCGAGCCGAACTCCTTGGCTGCCGCGGTCGCGGCCTTGAAGGCAGTGTAGACGGCGTTCGATTTCGGCGCTGTGGCGAGATAGACGGCGGCCTGGGCAAAGGCGAGCTCGCCCTCTGGCGAGCCAAGATAGTCATAGGCGTCCTTGGCCGCATTGGCTACGACAAGCGCCTGTGGGTCGGCGAGCCCGATATCCTCCACCGCCATGCGCACGAGGCGGCGGCCGAGATAGAGCGGATCCTCGCCGGCATCGAACATGCGGGCGAGGTAATAAAGCGCGGCATCCGGATCGGAGCCGCGCACCGATTTATGCAGCGCCGAGATCAGATTGTAATGGCCGTCCTGGCCCTTGTCGTAGATCGGCGCACGGCGCTGGATGACGCGCTGCAGGCCTTCCGGCCCGAACACTTCGCCTTTCTTGGCGGCGCGCCAGACTTCCTCGGCCAGCGTCAGCGAGGCGCGGCCGTCGCCATCCGCCATGCGGATCAACATGGCGCGCGCTTCTTCGTCAAGCGGCAGCGCCCTGCCCTCGGTTTCTTCCGCCCGGGCCAGAAGCTTGGCGATGCTGTCCTCACCCAGCGAACGGAACACCAGCACGCGCGCGCGCGACAGAAGCGCGGCATTCAGTTCGAAGGACGGGTTCTCCGTCGTGGCGCCGACCAGCACCACCGTGCCGTCTTCCATCACCGGCAAAAAACCGTCCTGCTGGGCGCGGTTGAAGCGATGGATCTCGTCGACGAAGAGCAGCGTCTGGCGGCCGTTGGAGCGCCTGAGCTTGGCCGCCTCGAACACTTTCTTGAGGTCCGCGACACCGGAAAACACGGCCGAGATCTGCTCGAAGGCAAGGTTGGTCTCGCCGGCGAGCAGCCGCGCCACTGTCGTCTTGCCGGTACCGGGCGGACCCCAAAAGATCATCGAGCCGAGCGAACCCGAATCGATCAACCTGGTCAGCGCGCCGTCAGGTCCGGTCAGATGCTCCTGCCCGACGACCTCGCCGAGGTTCTTGGGGCGCAGCCGATCGGCCAGCGGCCGCCCGGGCGGCGCCTTCTCCGGTTCATCGGAACTGAACAGATCGGCCATGCAAGTCTTTTGGTTGAAACGCGGTTCCGCTCTTTTGAGAGCATGATCTTATCCGAACACCGGTCCCCACTTTTTGCTACGCGGGCCTTCAGTTCGGGATCATGCTCTAAATGGGCAGATCGCCTCAATAACGCAACACCTGGCGCAGTATCTGCCCGCCGCGCTCAACGGTAAAGCGCCACCAGCGCGTGTCCTGCTGGGCAACCTGCGCCAGTGTCGCCGCGGTCTCGATGGTGGTGCCGTTCACCTCGCGCACGATATCGCCCGGCTGGAAACCGAAATCGGCGGCCGGCGAATCGTGGCTGATATCGATGACGGTGACGCCCTTGAGGTCGGTGCGAAGGCCAAGCCGCTGGGCAAGCCGGGGCGACAGTTCCGCCACCTTGGCGCCGGAAAAGGGGCTGCGGCCACGCAAGGTGACCTCGCTGGGCTTGGCGCCTTCCGGCGGGCGCTCGAGCGCGATTTCCAGCGTCGCCTGCTGCCCCTTGCTCAGCACGGCGAAGGTCGCCTTGGTGCCGATCGACAGCGTCGCCATGCGATAGTCGAGCGCCTCAATGCTTTCGACCGGCGTGTTGTTGAGCGACAGGATGACGTCGCCGGCCTTGAGCCCCGCCTTGCCCGCCGGCCCGGCCGCGTCCACGGACGACACCAATGCGCCGGTGGGTTTCTCCATGCCGAGCGACTCTGCGATCTGCGGCGTCACCAGTTCGAATTCCGCACCGATATAGGGACGCTCGAAGAAGTCGAGCCCGGCCTTGGCGGCGTCGGCGAAGGCGCGAACCATGTTCGAAGGAATGGCGAAGCCGATGCCGATCGAACCGCCGCTGCGGCTGTAGATGGCCGTGTTGATGCCGACCAGCTGACCGCCCATGTTGATCAGAGCGCCGCCGGAGTTGCCAGGATTGATGGCGGCATCGGTCTGGATGAAATAGCCCGAATCCGAAACGCCGATATGGCTGCGGGCGAGTGCCGAGACAATGCCGCTGGTGGTGGTCTGGCCGACACCGAACGGATTGCCGATGGCGAGCACAAGGTCGCCGACCTCAAGCGCGTCGGAATCGCCGATGGCAATCACCGGAAACGGCTTGTCGGCCGAGATCTTGAGCACGGCGAGATCGAGCGTCTCGTCCTTGAGCATGACCTTTGAGGTGAACTCGCGCCCGTCGGCGGTCGCGACCTTCACCTCGTCGGCATCTTTGATGACGTGGAAGTTGGTGACGATCACGCCACTCGGATCGACCAGCACGCCGGAGCCCAGCGAGGATTGCGCGCGCGGCTGGGCACGGCCGAAGAACTCCTCGAAGAAGGGATCGCCTTCGAAGGGTGACGTCACCTTTGCGGTCTGCGAGGCATAGACATTGACGACGGCCGGCGCCGTCTGCTTGACCAGCGGCGCGAAGGAGAGCTGCACCTCCTCGCGGCCGAACGGCACGCGCTTGTCGGGGCCGGACGTGCCGTTCTCGCCTTCGACGCCATGCAAGAGATCGGTCAGCACGTCGGAGAGGCCCGGATCGGCCGGCTTGGCGGCGTCCTCGGCAAAAGCCTGTCTTGCGGCCGGTGCCGCGGCGAAGACCGCCAGCGCGGCAACAAGAAACAGTCGTTTGATGTGCATTCTCGAATCCCTCCAGATAGGGCGCCATTGTCTCGATGAATGTGCAGAATGAAAGGCTAATGCACACAAATGCGACACTTGTCGCGCAAAAGCTTGAGCCTGGGCGTGAAATTCGCTCACCCCGCTCAAACCTGCTCCAAATGCAAAAAGGGGCCCGTAGGCCCCTCGAAGTCATTGGCGAAACAGCGACCTCAGGCAGCCGCGGCTTCCTCGTTGGCGCCCTCAGCCTCTATGCGGGCGCGGTCGGCGGCGCCCTTGGCCGAGGTATCGCGATCGACGAATTCGATCACCGCCATCGCGGCGTTGTCGCCCTTGCGGAAGCCCGCCTTCATGATGCGCAGATAGCCGCCATTGCGGGTGGCGTAGCGCGGGGCGATGGTCTCGAACAGGCGCTTGACGACGCCTTCATTGCCGATCTGCGCGATCACCTGGCGGCGGGCGTGCAGGTCGCCGCGCTTGCCGAGCGTCACCAGCTTCTCGACGATCGGACGCAGGTCCTTCGCCTTCGGCAAGGTGGTGACGATCTGCTCGTGCTCGATCAGCGACACGGCGAGATTGGCGAACATCGACTTGCGGTGGCTGATGCTGCGGGCGAAACGACGGCCTTTGAAACCGTGGCGCATGGCTCTTTTCCTTCTTCAGTTGTTCAAGAGGCCACGGCCTCTGATGGTTTTCCGCATGACCGTCGGATCGAGCGGCCCTCGCCGCCGATCCTTGGAATTCATGCTCAATATTGGTCTTCGTAACGCTTGGCGAGGTCTTCGATGTTTTCCGGCGGCCAGTCCGGCACTTCCATGCCGAGATGGAGGCCCATGGCCGCCAGCACTTCCTTGATCTCGTTCAGCGACTTGCGGCCGAAGTTCGGGGTGCGCAGCATCTCGGCTTCGGTCTTCTGGATCAGGTCGCCGATATAGACGATGTTGTCGTTCTTCAGGCAGTTGGCCGAACGCACCGAAAGCTCGAGCTCGTCGACCTTCTTGAGCAGCGCCGGGTTGAAGGCGAGCTCGGTGACGGCTTCGGTGGCGACTTCCTTCTGCGGCTCGTCGAAGTTGACGAACAGGCCAAGCTGGTCCTGCAGGATGCGGGCGGCGAACGCGACCGCGTCCTCGCCCGAAATCGAGCCGTTGGTCTCGATCGTCATGGTCAGCTTGTCATAGTCGAGAACCTGGCCTTCGCGGGTGTTCTCGACCTTGTAGGAGACCTTCTTGACCGGCGAATAGAGGCTGTCGACCGGGATCAGCCCGATCGGCGCGTCCTCGGCGCGGTTGCGCTCGGCCGGCACATAGCCCTTGCCGGTGTCGACGGTGAACTCCATGCGGATCTCGGCGCCCTCGTCCAGCGTGCAGATCACGTGGTCGGGGTTGAGGATCTCGACGTCGCCGACCGTCTGGATGTCGCCGGCGAGCACGGCGCCCGGGCCCTGCTTGCGCACGACCATGCGCTTGGGGCCATCGCCTTCCATGCGGATGGCGATTTCCTTGATGTTGAGCACGATGTCGGTCACGTCCTCGCGCACGCCCGCGATGGACGAGAATTCATGCAGCACGCCGTCGATCTGCACGGCGGTGACAGCCGCGCCGCGCAACGAAGACAGAAGCACGCGCCGCAGCGCGTTGCCCAGCGTCAGGCCAAAGCCGCGTTCGAGCGGCTCGGCCACCAGCGTGGTCAGCGTCTTCTTCTTCGACGAGAACTCGATCTTGTTCGGCTTGATCAGTTCCTGCCAGTTTTTCTGGATCATAAAAGTCTTCCTTCCTTTGCCCCGCCACCATCCAATCGTGGCGGGCGACACGGAAAACCGCGGAGGAACGCCTTGGCGTTCGCGCGGCGTTTAAAAAATCAGACGCGGCGCTTCTTGCGCGGACGGCAGCCATTGTGCGGGATCGGCGTCACGTCACGGATCGAGGTGATGGTGAAGCCCGCCGCCTGCAGCGCGCGGAGCGCCGATTCACGACCGGAGCCGGGTCCGCAGACCTCGACCTCGAGCATGCGCATGCCGTGTTCCTGCGCCTTCTTGGCGACGTCCTCGGCAGCCATCTGGGCTGCGAACGGGGTCGACTTGCGCGAACCCTTGAAACCCTGGGCACCGGCCGACGACCAGGCGATCGAATTGCCCTGCGCGTCGGTGATGGTGATCATGGTGTTGTTGAAGGTCGAATTGACGTGGGCAACGCCCGACGAAATGTTCTTGCGTTCGCGACGGCGAACACGAGCGGCTTCCTTGGCCATGGTATTCCTTTCAGTTGATCTCTACACCGCCGTAATGCCAGCGGCTCCACCTTGGAAAAGCGAGTAGTGAGTAGGGAATAGCGAATAGGGTCCCCTACTCGCTAACCGCTACTCGCTATTCGCTCAATTACTTCTTCTTGCCGGCGATCGCCTTGGCCGGGCCCTTGCGGGTGCGGGCGTTGGTATGCGTGCGCTGGCCGCGGACCGGCAGCGAGCGGCGGTGACGCAGGCCGCGGTAGCAGCCGAGGTCCATGAGCCGCTTGATGTTCATCGAGACTTCGCGGCGCAGGTCGCCTTCGACCTGGTAGTCGCGGTCGATCGTCTCGCGGATCTGCAGCACTTCCGCGTCGGTCAGCTGGTTGACGCGGCGGTCCGCCGGGATGCCGACCTTGTCGACGATCTCCTGGGCAAACTTCTTGCCAATGCCGTGAATGTACTGAAGCGCGATGACGACGCGCTTGTTGGTCGGAATGTTGACGCCGGCTATACGAGCCATTTTCTTCTCTTTCTCCATTTGGGCCGGACAAGCCGGCGCTGTCGAAGTTGCCCCGCGTCCGGTGGAGGCCGGCCCTTGCGGGAGTTTCCTGGTTCAAAGCGGATGCCTTGCCCGCAAGGGCAAGCAAAGTCCATGCCTGATAGGAAGACGGGCCGCCATACCCCAACGGCCCATCCTAGTCAAGCGCAATCTTTAATTGTCGGCCCGGTCTACTTCACCGCAGCCGCGAGGGCCTTGCCGATCTCTGCGGTCACCGCATCGATACTGGCCATGCCGTCGACGGTCTTGAGCCTACCTTTGGCGTAGTAGTAGCCGATCAGCGGCGCCGTCTTCTTGTAGTATTCGCGCAGGCGTTCTTCGAACACCGCCGGGTTGTCGTCCTTGCGCACCGGCTGGCCGGCGGCCTTGGCGTCCTCGGCGCGTTTGACGATTCGGCCAACCAACGCCTTGTCGTCGACGACGAGCTCGATGACGCTGTCGAGCGCTATGCCGCGCTCGGCAAGCATGGCTTCGACCGCGTCGGCCTGGACCAGCGTGCGCGGATAGCCGTCGAGGATGAACCCCTTGGCGCAATCCGGCTGATCGATGCGCTCGGCGACGATGGCGTTGACGATCGCATCCGAGACCAGCTCACCGGCATCCATCACCGCCTTGGCACGCTTGCCGACCTCGGTTCCGGCCTGGACGGCGGCACGCAGCATGTCACCCGTCGAGAGCTGGGGGATGCCGTGTTTTTCAACCAGTCTTTGTGCTTGTGTCCCCTTGCCCGCTCCTGGCGGCCCAAGCAAAATCAGCCTCATCTGCTCCTCTTCCCCCCGCGCAACTTCGACTTCTTGATCAGGCCCTCATACTGGTGCGCGATCAGGTGACCCTGAATCTGCGCCACCGTATCGAGCGTGACACTGACCACGATCAGAAGCGATGTGCCACCGAGGTAGAAAGGTACGCCAGTCGCCGAAATCAGGAACTCCGGCAGCAGACAGACCAGCACCAGGTAAATGGCGCCGATGACGGTTACGCGCGTCAGAACATAGTCGATATAGTCGGCGGTACGCTCGCCCGGACGATAGCCCGGGATGAAGCCGGAGTGCTTCTTGAGCTGGTCGGCCGTGTCCTTCGGGTTGAAGACGATCGCCGTGTAGAAGAAGGCGAAGAAGACGATCATGCCCGCATAGAAGATCATGTAAAGCGGCTGCCCGTGGCCGAGCGAAGCGAGGATCGTGCTTGCCCAGGCCGGCAGGTTGGTCGCCTGCGAGAAGCCCGCCACGGTGGCCGGCAGAAGCAGCAGCGAGGACGCGAAGATCGGCGGGATGACGCCGGAGGTGTTGAGCTTCAGCGGCAAATGCGAGGTATCGCCCTGGAACATGCGATTGCCGACCTGGCGCTTCGGATACTGGATGAGCAGGCGGCGCTGCGCGCGTTCGAAGAAGACGATGAGCGCAATGACGATGATGGCCAGCACGATGATCGCGAGGATGAGGCCCGTCGATAGCGCGCCGGTACGGCCGAGTTCCAGCGTGCCGGAGATCGCACGCGGCAGGCCCGCGACGATGCCGGAGAAGATGATCAGCGAAATGCCGTTGCCGATGCCGCGCGCGGTGATCTGCTCGCCGAGCCACATCAGGAACATGGTGCCGCCGACGAGCGTGACGACTGTCGAGATGCGGAAGAACATGCCGGGATCGTTGACGATGCCGTTGCCGCCCTCGAGGCCGATCGAAATACCGTAAGCCTGGATCAGCGCCAGGAGCACGGTCCCGTAACGCGTGTACTGGTTGATGATCTTGCGGCCCTGCTCGCCTTCCTTCTTCAGCGTTTCCAGCGACGGGATGACCGAGGTCATCAGCTGCATGATGATGGAGGCGGAGATGTAGGGCATGATGCCCAGCGCGAAGATCGCCATGCGTTGCACGGCGCCGCCGGCGAACATGTTGAACATGCCGAGCACGCCCTTGCTCTGCGAGGAGAAGGCCTGGGCAAAAGCATCGGGGTTGATGCCGGGAAGCGGGATATAGGTACCGAGGCGGTAGACGAGCAGCGCGCCGATGGTAAACCAGATGCGCTTCTTGAGATCCTCGGCCTTGGCGAAGGCCGCGAAATTCAGATTGGAGGCTAGTTGTTCAGCAGCCGAGGCCATGCCTGATTCTCCGCTAGAGCACGATGCCGAAAAATGTGGAGCGGTTTTCGGACGACATCATGCTCTACTTCTTTGATTTCTACGTCGCGCTCGATGCCGCAGCTCAGGCGGCGCGTGTCACCGAAGCTCACGAGATAAGCTCGGGACCGTAAACATGCAAGCGGCCGCGTTGACGCGGCCGCCCAATTCATCCGGTCAAAGCGCGGTTCGACGGAATATGCGAAATCATCCCGGTCGGCCGCGCTTCAAATCGCCGTTACTCGGCGGCGGCCGCTTCCGGCAGCTTCACCGAACCGCCGGCCTTCTCGATCTTCTCGATCGCGGCCTTGGAGGCGCCGGCAACGTCGAAGGACAGCTTGGCTTTGAGTTCGCCGTCGGAGAGCACGCGCACGCCGTCCTTGGCGCGGCGGATGACGCCGGCGGCAACCAGGGCCTCGGCCGTCACGGTCGCCTTGGCGTCGAGCTTCTTGGCGTCGACGGCAGCCTGGATGCGGGCCAGCGACACGACCGTGAAGCTCTTGGCGAAGATGTTGTTGAAGCCACGCTTCGGCAGGCGCCGGTAGAGCGGCATCTGACCACCCTCGAAGCCGTTGATGGCAACGCCCGAGCGGGCCTTCTGGCCCTTGACGCCGCGACCGGCGGTCTTGCCCGAGCCGGAACCGATGCCGCGGCCAAGACGCTTCTTGGAGTGCGTCGCGCCGTCCTTGTCACGCAGATCGTTGAGTTTCATGTTTCTTCTCCTGCCCTTCCGTTCAGGCCTCGTCCACGACGCGGACGAGGTGCTGGACGGCGGCGATCATGCCGCGCACCGAAGGGGTATCTTCCAGCGTGCGCCGCTTGTGCATCTTGTTCAGGCCGAGGCCGACCAGCGTCGCGCGCTGCTCCTTCGGCCGGCGGATCGGGGAGCCGATCTGCTCGACGGTGATGGTCTTGGTAGCTTTCTTGGCCATGGTCGAAATCCCTGGTCAGCGTCGACTATTCTTCAGCCGCAACGGCGGTGCCGCGGCGGGCCTGAAGGGTCGAGTACTTGATGCCGCGCGCGGCAGCCACATCCTTCGGATGCATCTGGCTCTTCAGCGCGTCGAAGGTGGCGCGAACCATGTTGTAGGGGTTCGACGAACCCATCGACTTGGCGACCACGTCATGCATGCCGAGCGTCTCGAAGACGGCGCGCATCGGACCGCCGGCGATGATGCCGGTACCCTGCTTGGCGGCGCGCAGCAGAACGCGTCCGGCGCCCCAGCGACCCTCGACGTCGTGATGCAGCGTGCGGCCCGAACGCAGCGGCACGAAGATCATGTCGCGCTTGGCCGACTCGGTCGCCTTGCGGATCGCTTCCGGCACTTCGCGCGCCTTGCCGTGGCCGAAGCCGACGCGGCCCTTCTGGTCGCCGACGACGACGAGAGCGGCAAAGCCGAAACGACGGCCGCCCTTCACCACCTTGGCGACGCGGTTGATGTGGACGAGCTTGTCCACCATGCCGTCGTCGCGCTCTTCGCGCTCGCGGCCGCGGCCGCCATCTCTACGTTCCTGTGCCATATCCTGTTCCTTGTTCTTTTCCGGAAGCACGGGTTGCTGTTTGCCGACGCCTCATTCGGGTCGTCAGCGGCGAACTTTTCCTTTGCATGATCTTATCCGAAAAGTCTGCAACTTTTCGCTGCGCGGACCTCTCGGTTCGGGATCAAGCATCAGAAGCTGAGACCGCCTTCGCGGGCAGCCTCGGCCAGCGCCTTGACGCGGCCGTGATAGATATACGGGCCGCGGTCGAAGACGACTTCCTTGACGCCGGCCTTGGTGGCACGCTCGGCGATCAGCTTGCCGACCGCGGCCGCGGCTGCGGCGTCGGCGCCGGTCTTGAGCGAACCCTTGAGGTCCTTCTCCAGCGTCGAGGCGGCGGCCAGCGTGTGGCCGTTGGCGTCGTCGATCACCTGCACGTAGATGTTCTTCGAGGTGCGGTGCACCGAAAGCCTCGGACGCTCGCCGGCGACCTTTTTCAGCTGGCGGCGCACGCGCTGCGCGCGGCGCTGGATGGTTTCTTTGGGGCTTGCCATAATGTCAGTTCCTTGCCTTCAGAAAACGGGGGCAACCCTGTGCGGTAGGCCAAGCCTCCCGCGGCCGCTCCCCGCGGCGTTACACATCTGCGGCTTGGCCCTTTTTCGAAAAGTCTGCAACTTCCCGGGGCCAGGCCTATTACTTCTTCTTGCCTTCCTTGCGCACAATGCGCTCGTTGGCATAGCGCACGCCCTTGCCCTTGTAAGGCTCGGGACCGCGATATTCGCGGATCTCGGCGGCGACCTGGCCGACCTGCTGCTTGTCGATGCCCGACACCGTGATCTCGGTCGGCTTCGGCACGGCAATGGTGATGCCCTGCGGCGTCTGATAGACCACGTCGTGGCTGAAGCCGAGCGCCAGCTGCAGGTTCTTGCCCTGCAACGCCGCGCGATAGCCGACGCCGGTGATCTCGAGCTTCTTTTCGAAGCCGTCCTTCACGCCCTGCAGGATGTTGACGATCTGCGTGCGCGACATGCCCCACTTGGAGCGGGCGGTCTTGGTCTGGTCGCGCGGCTCGACGGAGATCTCGTTGTTCTCCATCTTCACCAGCACTTCGTCGTTCACCACGAACTTCAGCTCGCCCTTGGGGCCCTTCGCCGTCACGGTCTGGCCGTTGACGGACGCGGTCACGCCTTGCGGCAGCGAAACGGGTTTCTTTCCGATACGAGACATTGTTGTCTCCTTCTTTCCTTAACTGCTGTGAATGGCGAATGGCAAAATGGTGAATAGCGCGGATGACGTTCCAGCCAGTTTCACCATTCACTATTCACCATTGACCATTCGCCCCTAGAATATCTGGCAGAGGATTTCGCCGCCGACATTCTGCTCGCGCGCTTCATGGTCGGCCATGACGCCCTTCGGCGTCGAAAGGATGGCGATGCCGAGGCCGTTGGCGACGTGCGGGATCGACTTGGCCGAGACATAGACGCGACGGCCAGGCTTCGAGACACGCGCAATCTCGCGCACAACCGGGGCACCATCGAAATATTTCAGCTCAATCTCGATTTCCGACTTGCCGTTTTCGAAGTCGGTCTGGCTGTAGTCGCGGATATAGCCTTCCGACTTCAGCACTTCGAGGACGCGGGCGCGCAGACGCGAGGCCGGCGTCGAAACGCTCGACTTCTTGCGGCCATAGGCGTTGCGGATGCGGGTCAGCATATCGCCGAGAGGATCGCTCAATGACATCTCAGTGTCTCCTTACCAGCTCGACTTGACCAGGCCCGGGATCTGGCCGGTATTGCCAAGATCGCGAAGCGCGATACGCGAAAGCTTCAGCTTGCGATAGTAGGCGCGCGGACGGCCCGTCACCTCGCAGCGGTTACGGATGCGGATCTTGGCCGAGTTGCGCGGCAGCGCCGAAAGCTTCAACTGGGCGCGAAAACGCTCTTCCATCGGCTGGGACTGATCCATGATGATGGCCTTGAGCGCCGCGCGCCTGGCGGCATACTGGTCGGCGAGCTTGCGGCGCCGGTTGTTCTTCTCGACTGAGCTGGTCTTTGCCATTTCAGATGTTTCCTTTTTCGCTGCCGTTACTGGCGGAAGGGGAAGTTGAAGGCCTTGAGCAGCGCTCTTGCCTCGTCGTCCGTCTTCGCCGTCGTACAAACGATGACGTCCATGCCCCAGACCTGATCAACCTTGTCGTAGTTGATCTCCGGGAACACGATGTGTTCCTTGATACCCATGGCGTAGTTGCCACGGCCGTCAAAGCTCTTCGGGTTCAGCCCGCGGAAGTCGCGAACGCGCGGCAGCGCGATGTTCACGAGGCGGTCGAGGAACTCGTACATGCGTTCCTTGCGCAGCGTGACCTTGGCGCCGATCGGCATGTTCTCGCGCACCTTGAAGCCGGCAATCGAGTTGCGGGCGCGGGTGACGACGGCCTTCTGGCCGGCGATCATCGCGAGATCCTCGGCCGCGACCGAGGGCTTCTTGGAGTCCGCGGTTGCTTCGCCGACCCCCATGTTCAGCACGATCTTGTCGATGCGCGGAACCTGCATGTCGTTGTCGTAGCCGAACTGCTCCTGCATCGCCTTGCGGATGGTCTCGTTGTAGACCTTCTTGAGGCGCGGCTCGTTCTTGGCAGTTGCCTGCTTGGTTTCAGCCTTAGCCATTGATGACTTCTCCCGAACGCTTGGCGACGCGCACCTTCTTGCCATCCTTCTGGATGGTGAAGCCGACGCGGGTCGGCTTGCCGTCCTTGGGGTCGGCCAGCGCGATATTCGACAGGTGGATCGGCGCTTCCTTGGTGATGATCCCAGCCTCTTGCGACTGGGTCTGCTTCTGGTGACGGCGAATGAAGTTCACGCCGCGGACGATCGCGGTGTCTTCCTTCGGCTGCACCGACAGGACTTCGCCCGAACGGCCCTTGTCCTTGCCGGCAAGCACGACGACCTTGTCGCCTTTTTTGATCTTTTGCATTGGTCCGGCTCCTTACAGCACTTCAGGCGCGAGCGAGATGATCTTCATGTGGTTCTTGGCGCGCAATTCGCGCGGAACCGGTCCGAAGATACGGGTGCCGATCGGCTCTTTCTTATTGTCGACGAGAACGGCCGCGTTCTTGTCGAAACGGATCACGCTGCCGTCCGGGCGGCGGATGTCCTTGGCCGTGCGAACCACGACCGCCTTCATCACATCGCCCTTCTTAACGCGGCCGCGCGGAATGGCCTCCTTGATCGACACCACGATGATGTCGCCGACGGAGGCGTATTTCCGCTTCGAGCCGCCCAGCACCTTGATGCACATGACACGACGGGCGCCGGAATTATCCGCGACGTCGAGGTTTGTTTGCATCTGAATCATGACTGGCCGCCTTCTTCTTTTCTAACGGGACGGGTTCTTCACCCCTCCCCGGTCTGTCCAAAATTCGGTTCGTTCGCCCGGATCAAGCCTGATCCGAAGAGACGACAACCCAGCGCTTGTCCTTGGAAATCGGCTTCGATTCCTGGATGAATACCTGGTCGCCGACCTTGTGGGCGTTGTTCTCGTCGTGCGCCTTGTACTTCTTGGTCATGCGCACGGTCTTCTTCATCACGGGATGCGTGAAGCGACGCTCGACCTTGACCACGACCGTCTTCTCGTTCTTGTCGCTGACGACGGTGCCCTGCAGGATGCGCTTTGGCATGGTCTTAACCCTTCTTGGCCGCGGCTTTTTCCGCGGCGATGGTCTTGATGCGCGCGATGTCCTTGCGGACCTGCTTCACGCGCGCGGTCTTTTCGAGCTGGCCGGTGGCCTTCTGGAAGCGCAGGTTGAACTGCTCCTTCTTGAGAGCTGCCAGGTCGTCGGTCAGCTGATCCTGGGTCTTGGTCCGGATGTCTTCGGCTTTCATGATCGCCTGTCCTTATTCTGCGATGCGCTGCACGAAGCGCGTCTTGACCGAGAGCTTGGCGGCGCCGAGACGCAGCGCTTCACGAGCGGTCTCCTCGCTGACGCCGTCGATCTCGAACATGATACGGCCGGGCTTCACGCGCGCCGCCCAGTAGTCGACGGCGCCCTTGCCCTTACCCATGCGGACTTCGGTCGGCTTCGAGGTGACCGGCAGGTCCGGGAACACCCGGATCCAGACGCGGCCGGCGCGCTTCATCTCGCGGGTGATCGCGCGGCGGGCCGCCTCGATCTCGCGCGCGGTGACGCGGTTCGGCTCAAGCGCCTTCAGCCCGAAACCGCCGAAATCCAGATTGGTGCCGCCCTTGGCGGTACCGTGGATACGGCCCTTGAACTGCTTGCGGAACTTTGTGCGCTTTGGCTGCAGCATCGTTCTAACTCCAAATTCTCAAATGTCTCAGGCGTTCTCGCGACGGCGGCCGCGTTCGCGCTCACCGCCAGCACCGCCGCCGCCATGCGCGGCATCGCCTTCGGTCGCACGGCGCTCGGAAGCCATCGGGTCATGCTCGAGGATCTCGCCCTTGAACACCCACACCTTGACGCCGCAGATGCCGTAGGCCGTGTTCGCCTCGGCCGTGCCGTAGTCGACGTCGGCACGCAGCGTATGCAGCGGCACGCGGCCTTCGCGGTACCACTCCATGCGCGCGATCTCGGCGCCGCCGAGACGGCCGGAGCAGTTGATGCGGATGCCTTCGGCGCCGAGACGCATGGCCGACTGAACGGCACGCTTCATGGCGCGGCGGAACGCGATGCGGCGCTCGAGCTGCTGGGCGATCGACTGGGCGACCAGCGTGGCGTCGATTTCCGGCTTGCGCACTTCAACGATGTTGAGGTGCGTTTCGGACTTCGTCATCTCGGTCAGCTTCTTGCGAAGCTTCTCGATGTCGGCGCCCTTCTTGCCGATGATGAGGCCCGGACGCGCGGCGTGGATGGTGACGCGGCACTTCTTGTGCGGACGCTCGATCACGACCTTCGAGATCGCGGCCTGCTTGAGTTCCTTCTCGAGATACTTGCGGATCTTGAGGTCCTCATGCAGCAGTTGGCCGTATTCGCCGGTGTTCGCGAACCAGCGCGAATCCCAGGTACGGTTGATGCCGAGACGCAGCCCGATCGGATTGACTTTCTGGCCCATTATGCGGCCTCCCCTTTTTCCTCGACTTCACGAACGACGATCGTGAGGTGCGAGAACGGCTTTTCGATACGGCTGGCGCGGCCGCGGCCACGAGCGTGGAAACGCTTCATGACGATCGACTTGCCGACATAGGCTTCCGCCACGATCAGAGCGTCGACGTCGAGGTCGTGATTGTTTTCCGCATTGGCGATCGCCGATTCCAACGTCTTCTTGACCGTGCCGGAAATCCGCTTGGCCGAGAATTCGAGGTCGGAAAGCGCTGTCGCGACCTTCTTGCCGCGGATCAGCGCGGCAACCAGGTTGAGCTTCTGCGGGCTGATGCGGATCGTGCGCAGAACGGCACGCGCCTCGTTATCAGCAAGCCTGCGCGGAGCTTTGGCCTTGCCCATGATTATTTCCTCTTCGCCTTCTTATCCGCGCCGTGACCGTAATAGGTCCGGGTCGGAGCGAATTCACCGAACTTGTGGCCGACCATGTCCTCATTCACCGAGACGGGAACGTGCTTCTGGCCGTTGTAGACACCGAAGGTGAAGCCGACGAACTGCGGCAGGATGGTGGAGCGACGGCTCCACATCTTGATCACCTCATTGCGACCACCTTCACGAACCTTGTCCACCTTCTTGAGAAGGTAGCCGTCGATAAAGGGGCCTTTCCAAATCGAACGAGTCACTTGGCGTTACCTCTTCTTAGCTCTTGCGCTGATGACGCGAGCGCAGGATGAACTTGTCGGTCGCCTTGTTGGACCGCGTCTTCTTGCCCTTGGTCGGCTTGCCCCAAGGCGAAACCGGATGACGGCCACCCGAGGTGCGGCCTTCGCCGCCGCCATGCGGATGGTCGACCGGGTTCATGGCCACGCCGCGATTGTGCGGACGCTTGCCGCGCCACACGGTGCGACCGGCCTTGCCGTCGTTGATGTTGCCGTGGTCGGGGTTCGACACGGCGCCGACGGTGGCCATGCAGGAACCGTGCACGACACGCTGCTCGCCCGAGTTGAGGCGCAGGATTGCCATGCCCTGGTCGCGGCCGACGAGCTGGGCGTAACCGCCAGCCGAACGGGCGACCTGGCCGCCCTTGCCCGGCTTCAGCTCGATGTTATGGACGATCGTGCCGACCGGCATCGAGGCCAGCGGCATCGCGTTGCCCGGCTTCACGTCGACCGCTTCGCCGGCCACGATCTTGTCGCCGGCAGCAAGACGCTGCGGGGCCAGGATGTAGGACAGCTCGCCGTCGTCGTACTTGATCAGCGCGATGAAGGCGGTGCGGTTCGGATCGTATTCGATACGCTCGACCGTGCCGACGACGTCGTACTTCTTACGCTTGAAGTCGATGATGCGGTACGAACGCTTGTGACCGCCGCCGATGAAACGGGCCGTGATGCGGCCGTAGTTGTTGCGGCCGCCCGACTTGGTCAGGCCTTCGGTCAGGCCCTTGACGGGCTTGCCCTTGTAGAGGCCCGAGCGGTCGACGATGACCAGCTGGCGGGTGCTCGGCGTTACCGGGTTGAATTTCTTAAGTGCCATTGTCCTGTCCTCGCGGCCTTGCTCAGAGACCCGTCGCGACGTCGATCGACTGGCCCTCGGCCAGCGTCACAACCGCCTTCTTGACGTCGCCCTGGCGGCCAACGGTGCCGCGGAAGCGCTTGATCTTGCCCTTGCGGACGAGTGTGTTCACAGCCGTCACCTTGACGCCGAAGAGAGCCTCCACGGCAGCCTTGATTTCCGGCTTCGACGCCTTCCTGGCGACGTTGAAGACGACCTGGTTCTGCTCGGAAGCCATGGTCGACTTTTCGGTGATCGCCGGCGAGACGATCACGTCGTAGTGACGGAGGTCGGTCATTTAAAGCGCTCCTCGAGAGCCTCGACGGCGGCCTTCGAAAGGACCAGCGTGCCGCGGCGCAGAATGTCGTAGACGTTGATGCCCTGGATGGGCAGCACGTCAATGTTCGGAATGTTGGTCGCCGCCAGCTTGAAGTTCTGGTCAAGCTCGGCGCCGCCGATCACGAGGGCGTTGGTCAGCCCCAGCGTCTCGAAATTCGCCACCAGCGCCTTGGTCTTGGCTTCGGTGAGCTTCAGCTCGTCGACGATGATCAGCGAAGCGCTCTTGGCCTTGGCCGAGAGAGCGTGCTTGAGGCCAAGCGCACGGACCTTCTTCGGCAGCTCGTGCTCATGGCTGCGAACGACCGGGCCGTGTGCCTTGCCGCCGCCGCGGAACTGCGGAGCGCGAGCCGAGTGGTGACGGGCGCGGCCCGTACCCTTCTGCTTATACATCTTGGCGCCGGTGCGCGCGATTTCGGCGCGGCCCTTGGCCTTGTGCGTGCCCTGCTGCTTCTTGGCGAGCTGCCAGCGCACGACGCGCTGCAGGATGTCTTCGCGCGGGTCAAGGCCGAAAATCTCCTCGGAGAGTTCCACCTTGCCGGCGTCCTTGCCGCCCAGCGTTGTGATCTTGAGATCCATTATTCGGCTCCCTCAGTGGCCGGGGCTTCGTTCTTGGCGGCAGCGGCGCGGATCGCGGCCGGCTTCGGCGCATTGGCCGGCAGCGCAACCTTGGCGGCGTCGCGAACCAGGATCCATGCGCCCTTGACGCCGGGAACCGCGCCGCGGATCAGGATCAGGCCGCGATCGGCATCGGTCGAGACGACCTCGACGTTCTGCGTGGTGACGCGGGTATCGCCCATGTGGCCGGCCATCTTCTTGCCCTTGAACACCTTGCCGGGGTCCTGGCGCTGGCCGGTCGAGCCGTGCGTGCGGTGCGAGACCGAGTTACCGTGCGTGGCGCGGCCACCGCCCATGTGGTGCCGCTTGATCACGCCCTGGAAACCCTTGCCGGTCGAGGTGCCGGTGACGTCCACCTTCTGGCCGGCGACGAAATGCTCGACGGTCAGCTCGGCGCCGACGTCGATCATGTTGTCGGCGGAGACGCGGAACTCGGCGACCTTGGCCTTCGGCTCGACGGAAGCGGCGGCGAAATGGCCGCGCATCGCCTTCGACGTGTTCTTCACCTTGGCAAGTCCAACGCCGAGCTGGACGGCGGTGTAGCCGTTCTTCTCCTGCGTGCGCTGGGCCACGACCTGGCAGTTCTCCATCTGGAGAACGGTGACGGGAACGTGTTCGCCGGCATCATTATAGATGCGGGTCATTCCCACCTTCTTTGCAATCACACCTGAACGCATCGGTTCAATTCCTTTAGAGTTCCGGGCCAGGGGCACCGCCCCTTACCGCTCTCTTATTCCCTTAGAGCTTGATCTCGACGTCGACACCGGCGGCCAGATCGAGCTTCATCAAAGCATCGACCGTCTGCGGGGTCGGATCGACGATGTCGAGCAGCCGCTTGTGCGTGCGCATCTCGAACTGTTCGCGGCTCTTCTTGTCGACGTGGGGCGACCGGTTGACCGTGAATTTTTCGATCCGCGTCGGCAGCGGGATGGGGCCGCGGACGTTGGCGCCGGTGCGCTTGGCGGTCGACACGATTTCGCGCGTCGAGGCGTCGAGCACCCGGTGGTCAAACGCCTTAAGGCGGATGCGGATATTCTGTCCGTTCATGCGTCAATTCCTTGTTCTGGCGCGGCGCGGGCAGCTCCCGCGCCCGCGACAGATCGGTTTCAGTCCAAATTACTCTTTGATGGTGACGACGATGCCGGCACCGACGGTGCGGCCGCCTTCACGGATGGCGAAGCGCAGCTTCTCTTCCATCGCGATCGGCACGATCAGCTCGACGTCGACGGTGATGTTGTCGCCGGGCATCACCATCTCGGTGCCGGCCGGCAGCGTCACGATGCCCGTCACGTCCGTCGTGCGGAAGTAGAACTGCGGACGGTAGTTGGTGAAGAACGGCGTGTGACGACCGCCCTCGTCCTTGGTCAAGATGTAGGCTTCGGCCACGAACTTCTTGTGCGGCTTGACCGTGCCCGGCTTGGCCAGAACCTGGCCGCGCTCGACACCTTCACGGTCGACGCCGCGCAGCAGCGCGCCGATGTTGTCGCCGGCCTGGCCCTGGTCGAGCAGCTTGCGGAACATCTCAACGCCCGTGCAGGTCGTCTTGGTGGTCGGACGGATGCCGACGATCTCCAGCTCCTCGCCGACCTTGACCACGCCGCGCTCGACGCGGCCGGTCACAACCGTGCCGCGGCCCGAGATCGAGAACACGTCCTCGATCGGCATCAGGAACGGCTTGTCCAGCGGACGAACCGGCGTCGGGATATAGGCGTCGACCTGCGCCATCAGCTCGCGGATGGCGTCCTCGCCGATGGTCTTGTTGGAATCTTCCAACGCAGCCAGCGCCGAACCCTTGACGATCGGAATGTCGTCGCCGGGGAACTCGTTCTTCGACAGAAGCTCGCGAACCTCGAGCTCGACCAGCTCCAGCAGCTCAGCGTCGTCGACCTGGTCGACCTTGTTCAGGAACACCACGATCGAGGGAACGCCGACCTGGCGGGCAAGCAGGATGTGCTCGCGGGTCTGCGGCATCGGGCCGTCGGCAGCCGAAACCACCAGGATCGCGCCGTCCATCTGCGCCGCACCCGTGATCATGTTCTTCACATAGTCGGCGTGGCCGGGGCAGTCGACATGGGCATAGTGACGGTTGGCCGTCTCATACTCGACATGCGCCGTCGAGATCGTGATGCCGCGCGCCTTCTCTTCAGGTGCCGCGTCAATCTGGTCATAGCGCTTGTATTCGCCAAAATACTTCGTGATCGCCGCCGTCAGCGACGTCTTGCCATGATCAACGTGACCGATCGTGCCAATGTTCACATGCGGCTTGGTGCGCTCGAATTTACCTTTTGCCATGTGATCTCTCCAATCCTGCTTGCCCGTGCGGGCCTTGAATTAAGGTCTCGTGCAACCCGCTCGAGTTACGCGTATTTCTTCTGAACTTCCTGGGCGACCGCGGTCGGAACCGGCTCGTAATGGTCGAACTGCATCGTGTACTGGGCGCGACCCTGCGACATCGAACGCAGATTGTCGACGTATTTGAACATGTTGGCCAAAGGCACCATCGCATTGATGACGACGGCGACGCCGCGCGCTTCCTGACCCTGGATCTGGCCACGACGGCCGTTGAGGTCGCCGATGACGCCGCCGACATAATCCTCCGGCGTCACGACCTCGACCTTCATGATCGGCTCCAGAAGCTGCACGCCGAGACGCGGAGCGGCTTCCTTGAAGCAGGCGCGAGAGGCGATTTCGAACGCCAGCACCGAGGAGTCGACGTCGTGGAAGGCGCCGTCGATGAGAGTCGCCTTGACACCGATCATCGGGAAGCCGGCGAACGGGCCGGAACCCATGACGCTGTTGATGCCCTTCTCGACGCCCGGAATGTATTCCTTCGGAACCGCACCGCCGACGATCTTGGACTCGAACACGAACTCTTCGCTCTCGGTGTTCGGCTCGAAGATGATCTTGACGCGGGCGAACTGGCCGGTACCGCCGGTCTGCTTCTTGTGCGTGTAGTCCTGCTCGTGCGTGCGGGTGATCGTCTCGCGATAGGCCACCTGCGGGGCGCCGACATTGGCTTCGACCTTGAACTCGCGGCGCATGCGATCGACGATGATGTCGAGATGCAGCTCGCCCATGCCGGCGATGATGGTCTGGCCGCTTTCCTCGTCGGTCTTGACGCGGAAGGACGGATCCTCAGCCGCCAGGCGATGCAGCGCGAGGCCCATCTTTTCCTGGTCGTTCTTGGTCTTCGGCTCGATGGCGATCTGGATGACCGGATCGGGGAATTCCATGCGCTCCAGGATGACCGGGTGCAGCGGATCGCAGAGCGTGTCGCCGGTGGTCGTGTCCTTGAGGCCAGCCAGGGCGACGATGTCGCCGGCATAGGCTTCCTCGATGTCGGCGCGCGAGTTCGCATGCATCTGCAGCATGCGGCCGATGCGCTCCTTCTTGCCCTTCACGGTGTTGTCGAGCGAGGTGCCCTTGGTGAGCTTGCCCGAATAGATGCGGGCAAAGGTCAGCGAGCCAACGAACGGATCGTTCATGATCTTGAACGCCAGCATCGACAGCGGCTCGTTGTCGTCGGCATGACGCTCGATCTCGGCGTCGGTCTTGGCGTCGACACCCTTGATGGCCGGCACGTCGATCGGCGACGGCAGGTATTCGACCACGGCGTCGAGCAGCGGCTGCACGCCCTTGTTCTTGAAGGCCGAGCCACAGAACATCGGGTAGAACTTGACCGCGATGGTGCCCTTGCGGATCAGCGCGCGGATCTCGTCGTTCGACGGCATCTTGCCTTCGAGGTAATTCTCGAGCGCGGTCTCATCCATCTCGACGGCGGCTTCGATCATCTTCTCGCGGTACTGCTCGGCCTTTTCCTTCAGGTCGGCCGGGATCTCGACAACGTCCCAGGCAGCGCCCAGGGTCTCGTCGCGCCAGACGAGCGCGTTCATCTCGACGAGGTCGACGACGCCCTTGAACTCGGTCTCGGCGCCGATCGGCAGCTGCATGACGACGGCCTGCGCGCCGAGGCGCGAACCGATCATTTCCTCGGAGCGGTAGAAGTCGGCGCCGATCTTGTCCATCTTGTTGCAGAAGATCATGCGCGGCACGTGGTACTTGTCGGCCTGGCGCCACACGGTCTCGGTCTGCGGCTCCACGCCGGCGTTGGCGTCGAGCAGCGCGATGGCGCCGTCGAGCACGCGCAGCGAACGCTCGACTTCGATGGTGAAGTCGACGTGTCCGGGGGTGTCGATGATGTTGAAGCGGCGCATCTTGCCGTCGCGACCCTTCCAGAAGGTCGTGGTCGCGGCCGAGGTGATGGTGATGCCGCGTTCCTGCTCCTGCTCCATCCAATCCATGGTGGCAGCGCCGTCATGGACTTCGCCGATCTTGTGCGACTTGCCCGTATAATACAGGACGCGCTCGGTCGTCGTCGTCTTGCCGGCGTCGATATGCGCCATGATACCGAAATTGCGGTAGTCTTCGATCTTGTATTCGCGGGCCATGGGAGGTGCCTCTCAGTCTCGTTCGCGCTTTACCAGCGGTAGTGCGCGAAAGCGCGGTTGGCTTCTGCCATCTTGTGGGTGTCTTCACGCTTCTTGACGGCCGTGCCGCGGTTGTTGGCCGCGTCCATCAGCTCGCCCGAGAGGCGGTCGACCATGGTGGTCTCGTTGCGGTTGCGCGCGGCGGCGATCAGCCAGCGGATGGCCAGCGCCTGACGACGCTCGGGGCGCACATCGACCGGAACCTGATAGGTGGCGCCGCCGACACGACGCGAACGCACTTCCACATGCGGGGCGACATTGTCGAGCGCCTGATGGAAGACGGTGACCGGCTCCTGCTTGGTCTTGGCCTGGACCTGGTCCAGCGCGCCGTAGACGATGGTCTCGGCAACCGACTTCTTGCCGTCATACATGACGGCGTTCATGAACTTGGTGACGATCAGATCGCCGAACTTGGGGTCCGGATTGATCTCACGCTTTTCTGCACTGTGACGACGGGACATGGGAAACCCTTACTTCGGACGCTTGGCGCCGTATTTCGAACGACGCTGCTTGCGGTTCTTCACACCCTGCGTGTCGAGCACGCCGCGGATGATGTGGTAGCGGACGCCCGGCAGATCCTTGACGCGGCCGCCGCGGATCATGACCACCGAGTGTTCCTGCAGGTTGTGACCTTCGCCGGGGATGTAGCCGATCACTTCAAAACCGTTGGTCAGGCGAATCTTGGCCACCTTGCGCAGCGCCGAGTTCGGCTTCTTCGGCGTCGTGGTGTAGACGCGCGTGCAGACGCCCCGCTTCTGCGGGTTCTGCTGCATGGCCGGGACCTTGTTGCGCTTCACCGGCGCCAGGCGCGGCTTGCGGATCAGCTGGTTGACGGTAGGCATTAAACCCTCTTGTCTCTCAATTCCGTGTCTGCCCTGTCAGGGGGCCGCTCAAAGCGTCATTTCCATACGCAAATTCGGGCAACACACCGCGTCTCGCGGTCCTGCCCGAACAAATTGCAGAGGAAGCGGAAGCCGCTTCATGCGCGCCGGAAATGTCTTTTCGCTCGTAAAACGAACCCTGTTTGAGGCAAACTCCAAAGCGTGTCGCTTCGGACAGGAGAGCCTCACATCGGTTCTGACGTCGCGGCTTCTACTCGCAACCCCAGGGTCCGTCAACCCCGGCGCCGCAAATATTGCGCCCAACCCGAGGCTGGGCAGCCATGCGGAAAACGCATGTAATTTTCTTGCGTCTTTTTTCAAGAGCGAGGAAGAAAGTGACCGGCTTTGCGCTGTCCTGTGGCCCGGCTTCGTGCCAAAAGGCGGCTTGCATCGCACAATCTCGGGGAAAACGAGGAATCAGCCCGTGAACGACAATGAAGAACGGCCGGTCACGATCATCACCGGACGGGTCTGGAAGAAGAAGGGCGGCAAGCCGGAAGGCGTTCATGTGATGCTTGTGGCGCCCGACGATGATTCTGCCGTGCGCCGCGCGCTCGAATCGCTTGCCGCCGAAGGTTACGCCGAGGCCGAGCTCGACCAGATCGGCGACATGGAGGGCGAGCCCGACGACGAGCCGCATCTGTCGGCCTATCAAGGCGCATTGGAGGGCGAGGTTTCGATCGTCACCTTTGAAGAGCCGATCTGAAAAGCGCGGCCAGCGTCATATCTGCCGGACTCGCCGGACAAACCTGCCCTGCCAAGACACACCCTTTCATTCCTTGGAGTTCCCATGACCAGCAGTCCCATCAAGCTCGGCATCGTCGGCGTGGGAAAGATCGTCCGCGACCAGCACCTGCCGGCGGTCGCCAAGGACGGCAACTATCAACTGACAGCCGCAGCCAGCCGCCACGGCAAGGTGGACGGTATTGCGAATTATCCCGACATCGAAGCGATGCTGGCGGCCGAACCCGGCCTCGAGGCGGTCTCGCTCTGCATGCCGCCTCAGTTCCGTTACGACGCCGCGCGCACGGCTCTGGAAGCGAGAAAGCACGTGTTCCTCGAAAAGCCGCCGGGCGCCACGGTCAGCGAGGTCGAGCACCTCAAGACGCTTGCCGAAAAGAACGGCGTCTCGCTCTTTGCCAGTTGGCATTCGCGCTATGCGCCGGCGGTGGAGGCCGCGCGCGCATTCCTCGCCTCGGCCAGACTAACTTCGGCCGCCATCAACTGGAAGGAAGATGTGCGCCGCTGGCATCCGAACCAGGAATGGATCTGGGAGCCGGGCGGCTTCGGCGTGTTCGATCCCGGCATCAACGCGCTGTCGATCGCCACACACATCTTGCCTGCGATGTTCATCACCTCGGCCGTGCTCGATTTCCCCGAGAATCGCGCAGCACCGGTCGCGGCGCATGTCGCCTTCCGCACGTCGACCGGCTTGCCGGTGACGATGGAGCTCGATTGGCTGCAAACCGGCCCGCAAAGCTGGGACATCGTCGCCGAGACCGACAAGGGCAGAATGGTGCTGTCCGGCGGCGGCGCCAAGCTCGCCGTCGACGGGCGCATGATCCATGACGAGCCGGAGGCCGAATATCCGATGCTCTACAAACGCTTCGCCGAGATTGTTCGCGCAGGAACGTCCGATGTCGACCTCGCGCCGCTGCAGCACGTCGCCGATGCGTTCATGCTGGGCAAGCGCAACGTGGTCGAGGCGTTCTTCGATTAGGGCATCCTCATTCTACGATCGCGATGGTAAATCCGTCATAGCCCTTGGCGCCGACGGTTTGGATGGCGGTGCCGTCCAGCCGCTTCTCGCCGCCGATGAACGAAAAAGCGGCGCGTGCGCCCTCGACATTGGCGTCACGGCCATCCTCATCCAGCACCGCGCCGTCGCGGATGACGTTGTCGCAGACGATGACCGTGCCTGAGCGCGAGAGTTTCATCGCCCAGTCGAGGTAATTCGGGTTGTTCGGCTTGTCGGCGTCGATGAAGATCAGGTCGAACGGACCGGCATTTTCGCCTGCCAGCGCGGCAAGCGACTGCAGCGCCGGACCGATGCGCAGGTCGATCTTGTCGGAAACCCCTGCCCGCTCGAAGTTCGAACGCGCGACCTTGGCGTGGTGCGGATCGAGCTCCAGCGTCACGACCTTGCCGTCCGCGGGCAATCCCCTTGCCATCCAGATGGTCGAATAGCCGCCGAGCGTGCCGACCTCCAGCACCTTCTTCGCGCCGCGGATGCGCACCAGCAGCGACAGCAATTTGCCCTGCGCCGCTGAGACGTCGATCGCCGGCAGGCCGTGGTCGCGGTTGGCCGCCAGCGTGGCATCCAGCACGGGATCCGCTTCGAATAGAGAGGAAACGATGTAGTCGTCGACAGCCGTCCAGGTCTTGCTGCTCATAGCTCTTCCTCGTTGCTTCAAGCCAAAATGCGAAAAGGGGCCGCGCGGGCCCCTTTTCTTGTTTTCTCATTTCATCGCGCTTACTGCGCGGCGTTGACCATGTCGGTCAGCATCGGCTCGGCGACCTCGACACCGGAGGCCTTGCGGCGCTCGTCGATGATGAGCTCGTCGCGCGAGGTGGCGATGCGCCTTATCTGGCTCATCGTGCCGCCCGTGCCGGCCGGGATCAGACGGCCGACGATGACATTTTCCTTCAGGCCCTGCAGCATGTCGGTCTTGCCGGCAACCGCAGCCTCGGTGAGCACCCTGGTCGTCTCCTGGAAGGAGGCGGCCGAGATGAAGGACGGCGTCTGCAGCGAGGCCTTGGTGATGCCAAGCAGCACCGGCTGACCTTCGGCCGGCTTCTTGCCGTCCTCGATCAGGCGTTCGTTGACCTCTTCCAGCTCGATCACATCGACGTGGTCGCCCGGGATGTAGGTCGAGTCGCCCTGCGTGGTGATCTCGACCTTCTGCAGCATCTGGCGAACGATCACCTCGATGTGCTTGTCGTTGATCGACACGCCCTGCAGACGATAGACCTCCTGGATCTCGTTGACGAGGTAGGAGGCAAGCGCCTCCACGCCCTTGATCGCCAGGATGTCGTGCGGCGCCGGATTGCCGTCGAGGATGTAGTCGCCCTTCTCGATGACGTCGCCGTCCTGGAGATGGAACGGCTTGCCCTTCGGGATCAGGTACTCCACCGGCTCGAGCGTCGAGTCATGCGGCTCGATGATGATGCGGCGCTTGTTCTTGTAGTCGCGGCCGAAGCGGATCGTGCCATCGATCTCGGCGATGATGGCGTGATCCTTCGGACGGCGAGCCTCGAACAGTTCCGCAACACGCGGCAGACCGCCGGTGATGTCCTTGGTCTTGGCGCTTTCCATCGGGATACGCGCAAGCACGTCGCCCGGACGGACATGCGCGCCCGGCTCGACCGAGAGGATGGCCTCGACCGAGAGCAGGAAGCGTGCATCGCCGCCCTTCGACAGCTTGCCGACCTTGCCCTTGGCGTCCTGGATGGCGATCGCGGGCTTCAGGTCGTTGCCGCGCGGCGTCGAACGCCAGTCGATGACCTCGCGCTTGGTGATGCCGGTCGACTCGTCGGCCGTTTCCTGCACGGAGATGCCGTCGACCAGATCCTCGAACGCCACCCTGCCCTCGATTTCGGTGAGGACCGGGCGGGTATAGGGATCCCACTCGGCGATACGCTGGCCGCGCTTCACCTTGTCGCCATCGTCCACGAAAATACGCGAACCATAAGCGACGCGGTGCGTGGCGCGCTCCTTGCCGGTCTCATCGAGGATGAGCACCGCCATGTTGCGGCCCATGACCATCTGCTGGCCTTCCGAGTTGCGGACCACGTTGCGGTTGCGGATCTGCACCTTGCCCTCATAGGAGGCTTCAAGGAACGAGGAATCCACCACCTGCGCCGTGCCGCCCATGTGGAAGGTACGCATGGTGAGCTGGGTGCCCGGCTCGCCGATCGACTGCGCCGCGATGACGCCGACGGCCTCGCCCTGGTTGACGGGGGTACCGCGGGCCAGGTCGCGACCATAGCAGACCGCGCACACACCGGTCCTGACCTCGCAGGTCAGCGCCGAACGGATGCGGACCGACTGCACGCCGGCCTTCTCGATCTGCTCCACATCGCGCTCGTCCATCAACGTTCCGGCCTTGACCAGCAGGTCGCCGGTGACCGGATGATTGATGTCATCGAGCGAAGTGCGGCCCAGCACGCGCTGGCCGACCGAGGCAACGATCTGACCGGCATCGACGATCGGCTGCATGGTGAGGCCCTTGTCGGTGCCGCAATCCACGGAGTTGACGATGCAGTCCTGCGCCACGTCGACGAGGCGGCGGGTGAGGTAACCCGAGTTCGCCGTCTTCAAGGCAGTGTCGGCCAGACCCTTGCGGGCGCCGTGGGTCGAGTTGAAATACTCGAGCACGGTGAGGCCTTCCTTGAAGTTCGAGATGATCGGCGTCTCGATGATTTCACCCGAGGGCTTGGCCATCAGGCCGCGCATGCCGGCGAGCTGACGCATCTGGGTGGGCGAACCGCGCGCACCCGAATGCGACATCATGTAGATCGAGTTCATCGGCTTCTGACGGCCGTTGTCCTCGAACTCCACCGCCTTGATGCGCGCCATCATCTCGTCGGCGACCTTTTCCGAGCACTTGGCCCAGGCGTCGACGACCTTGTTGTACTTCTCGCCCTGCGTGATCAGGCCGTCATTGTACTGCTGCTCGTATTCCTTGGCCAAAGCCTCGGTGTCGGAAACGAGCTTCAGCTTGGTGTCCGGGATCAGCATGTCGTCCTTGCCGAACGAAATGCCGGCACGGCAGGCGTGCGCAAAGCCGAGCGCCATGATGCGGTCGCAGAAGATGACCGTCTCCTTCTGACCGCAGTGGCGGTAGACGGTGTCGATCATCTTGGAGATGTTCTTCTTGGTCATCTCCTGGTTGGCGGTCTCATACGGCACGTTGACGTTCTTCGGCAGAAGCTCGCCGATGATCATGCGGCCAGGCGTGGTGTCGTAGATCTTCGACACGACGTTGCCTTCCGCGTCGACGCTGCGGAAGCGGCCCTTGATCTTGGCGTGCAGCGTCACGGCCTTGGTCTCCAGCGCATGCTGGAGCTCGCCCATGTCGGCAAACATCATGCCTTCGCCCGGCTCGTTCTGGTTGACGATCGAGAGATAGTAGAGACCGAGAACCATGTCCTGCGACGGCACGATGATCGGCGCGCCGGAGGCCGGGTGCAGGATGTTGTTGGTCGACATCATCAGCACGCGGGCTTCAAGCTGCGCTTCCAGGGACAGCGGCACGTGGACCGCCATCTGGTCGCCGTCGAAGTCGGCGTTGAAGGCGGTGCAGACCAGCGGGTGCAGCTGGATCGCCTTGCCTTCGATCAAGATCGGCTCGAACGCCTGGATGCCGAGGCGGTGCAGCGTCGGCGCGCGGTTCAAGAGCACCGGATGCTCGCGGATGACCTCGTCGAGGATGTCCCAAACCTCCGGACGCTCCTTCTCGACCAGCTTCTTCGCCTGCTTGACGGTCGAGGAGAAACCCTTGGCGTCGAGGCGGGCGTAGATGAAGGGCTTGAAGAGCTCGAGCGCCATCTTCTTCGGCAGGCCGCACTGATGCAGCTTGAGCTCGGGACCGGTCACGATGACCGAGCGGCCGGAATAGTCGACGCGCTTGCCGAGCAGGTTCTGGCGGAACCGGCCCTGCTTGCCCTTCAGCATGTCGGACAGCGACTTCAGCGGACGCTTGTTGGCGCCGGTGATGACGCGGCCGCGACGGCCGTTGTCGAACAGCGCATCGACGGCTTCCTGCAGCATGCGCTTTTCGTTGCGCACAATGATGCCGGGCGCGCGCAGCTCGATCAGCCGCTTCAGGCGGTTGTTGCGGTTGATGACGCGGCGGTAGAGGTCGTTGAGGTCAGACGTGGCGAAGCGGCCGCCGTCCAGCGGGACAAGCGGGCGCAGGTCCGGCGGGATCACCGGAACCACCTTCATGATCATCCATTCCGGACGATTGCCGGATTCCATGAAGTTCTCGACGACCTTGAGCCGCTTCAGGTATTTTTTCTGCTTGAGCTCGGACGTGGTCGAGGCCAGCTCCGAACGCAGGTCGCCGGCGATCTTCTCCAGGTCCATGCCGGCCAGGAGGTCATGAATGGCCTCGGCGCCGATCATGGCGGTGAACGAGTCCTCGCCGTACTCGTCGACGGCAATCATGTACTCTTCCTCGCTGAGGAGCTGGTTCTCCTTCAGCGCGGTGAGGCCCGGCTCGGTGACGATGTAGTTCTCGAAGTAGAGCACGCGCTCGATATCCTTGAGCGTCATGTCGAGCAGCGTGCCGATGCGCGAAGGCAGCGACTTCAGGAACCAGATATGGGCGACGGGCGCGGCGAGCTCGATATGGCCCATGCGCTCGCGGCGAACGCGCGACAGCGTGACTTCGACGCCGCACTTTTCGCAGATGACGCCCTTGTACTTCATGCGCTTGTACTTGCCGCACAGGCACTCATAGTCCTTGATCGGACCAAAAATGCGCGCGCAGAACAGGCCGTCACGCTCCGGCTTGAAGGTGCGGTAGTTGATGGTCTCCGGCTTCTTGATCTCGCCGAACGACCAGGACAGAATCTTCTCTGGGCTGGCAAGCGAGATCCGGATGGAATCGAACACCTGCGCAGGCGCCTGCGGGTTGAAGAGATTCATGACCTCTTGGTTCATGCCGTTCTCCTTTTCGGGGTCCTCGATAACCCCTTGCATCGATCGCGGACGAAATGTCCGCAGACTGGCCGGTCGAACCGGCCGAAGACTTCTTGGTTGAGCATGGTCTCGGCCGAAAACCGGTGACCGCTTCTCGGGATCATGCTCAGGGCGCGCCGCGCTTGGAACGCGGCGCGCGCCAGTGCCTTACTCGGCCGCGTCGGGCAGACGCGTCGGGGTCTCTTCGACCTGGGTGTTCTCCAGCTCCACATTGAGGCCGAGCGAGCGCATTTCCTTGACGAGAACGTTGAAGCTCTCGGGGATACCCGCCTCGAACGTGTCGTCGCCGCGCACGATCGCCTCGTAGACCTTGGTGCGGCCGGCGACGTCGTCCGACTTCACCGTCAGCATTTCCTGCAGCGTGTAGGCCGCGCCGTAGGCTTCGAGCGCCCAGACCTCCATCTCGCCGAAGCGCTGGCCGCCGAACTGCGCCTTGCCGCCCAGCGGCTGCTGGGTGACGAGCGAGTACGGACCGATCGAACGCGCGTGGATCTTGTCGTCCACCAGGTGATGCAGCTTGAGCATATAGATATAGCCCATCGTCACCTTGCGATCGAACGGCTCGCCGGTGCGGCCGTCATAGAGCTGCGACTGACCGCTGGTGTGCAGGCCAGCCTGCTCCAGCATGGTGTTGATGTCGGCCTCATGCGCACCGTCGAACACCGGTGTCGCGATCGAAACGCCGCGGCGCATCTGCTCGCTCAGGCGAACGATGCTCTCGTCGTCATACTCGCGGATCGGCTCGTTGCGGTCATTGGCCGGCATGAAGCTTTCCAGCGTCTTGCGCAGCGGCTTGATGTCGCCGCCACCCTTGTACGCGTCGATCAGCTCGCCGATCTTCCTGCCCATGCCGGCGCAGGCCCAGCCCAGATGCGTTTCCAGGATCTGGCCGACATTCATGCGGCTCGGCACACCCAGCGGGTTGAGCACGATATCGGCATGCGTGCCGTCCTCGAGGAAAGGCATGTCCTCGACCGGAACGATGCGCGACACGACACCCTTGTTGCCGTGACGGCCGGCCATCTTGTCGCCCGGCTGCATCTTGCGCTTCACGGCCACGAAGACCTTGACCATCTTCATGACGCCCGGAGGCATTTCGTCGCCGCGCTGCACCTTCTCGACCTTGTCCATGAAGCGCTGCTCGAGCGCCTTCTTGGACTCGTCGTACTGGCCGCGCAGAGCCTCGAGCTCGCCCTGGAGCTTCTCGTTCTCCACGGCGAACTGCCACCACTGCGAACGCGGATACTCGTCGAGCGTGTCCTTCGACAGCTTCGAGCCCTTCTTGAAGCCCTTCGGTCCGGCGATCGCCTCCTTGCCGACCAGCACGTCGGAAAGACGCGCATAGACGTTGCGATCCAGGATCGCCTGTTCGTCGTCGCGGTCCTTGGCCAGACGCTCGATCTCCTCGCGCTCGATCGCCATCGCGCGCTCGTCCTTCTCCACGCCGTGGCGGTTGAAGACGCGCACTTCGACGACCGTGCCGAAGGTGCCCGGAGGCATGCGCATGGAGGTGTCGCGAACGTCCGAGGCCTTTTCGCCGAAGATGGCGCGCAGGAGCTTTTCTTCCGGCGTCATCGGGCTCTCGCCCTTCGGCGTGATCTTGCCGACCAGGATGTCGCCCGGCTGCACTTCAGCACCGATATAGACGATGCCGGCCTCGTCGAGGTTCTTCAGCGCCTCTTCCGAAACGTTCGGAATGTCACGCGTGATTTCCTCCGGCCCGAGCTTGGTGTCGCGCGCCATGACCTCGAACTCCTCGATGTGGATCGAGGTGAAGACGTCGTCAGCCACGATGCGCTCGGAGAGCAGGATCGAGTCCTCGTAGTTGTAGCCGTTCCACGGCATGAACGCGACCAGCACGTTGCGGCCGAGCGCCAGATCGCCGAGCTCGGTCGACGGACCGTCGGCAATGATGTCGCCCTTGTTGACGCGGTCGCCCATGCGCACCAGCGGACGCTGGTTGATGCAGGTGTTCTGGTTCGAACGCTGGAACTTCATCAGCCGGTAGATATCGACGCCGGACTTGCCGGGATCGAGATCTTCCGTGGCGCGGATGACGATACGGGTGGCGTCCACCTGGTCGACCACGCCGCCGCGGCGGGCGCCGATGGCAGCGCCCGAGTCGCGGGCGACGACCGGCTCCATGCCGGTGCCGACGAACGGCGCTTCGGCGCGCACCAACGGCACGGCCTGACGCTGCATGTTCGAGCCCATCAGCGCGCGGTTGGCGTCGTCGTTCTCGAGGAACGGGATGAGCGCCGCCGCGACGGACACCATCTGCTTCGGCGAGACGTCCATCAGGTCGACGTTCTCGCGCGGCGCCATCATCACTTCGCCGGCATTACGGCAAATGACGAACTCGTCGACGAAGCTGCCGTTCTTGTCGAGCTCGGCGTTGGCCTGCGCGACATGGTGCTTGGCCTCTTCCATCGCCGACAGATAAACGACGTCATTGGTCAGCTTGCCATTGACGATCTTGCGGTACGGGCTCTCGATGAAGCCGTATTTGTTGACGCGCGCGAAAGTGGCCAAAGAGTTGATCAGACCGATATTCGGGCCTTCCGGCGTCTCGATCGGACAGATGCGGCCGTAATGCGTCGGATGCACGTCGCGCACCTCGAAGCCGGCGCGCTCGCGGGTCAGACCGCCCGGTCCAAGCGCCGACAGGCGACGCTTGTGGGTGATCTCCGACAGCGGGTTGGTCTGGTCCATGAACTGCGACAGCTGCGAGGAACCGAAGAACTCGCGCACGGCGGCGGCCGCCGGCTTGGCGTTGATCAGGTCCTGCGGCATGACCGTGTCGATCTCGATCGAGGACATGCGTTCCTTGATCGCGCGCTCCATGCGCAGCAGGCCGACGCGGTACTGGTTCTCCATCAACTCGCCGACCGAACGCACGCGGCGGTTGCCGAGATTGTCGATGTCGTCGATCTCGCCCTTGCCGTCACGCAGCTCGACCAGCGTCTTGACCACGGCCAGGATATCGTCCTTGCGCAGCACGCGCACGGTGTCCTCGGCCTTGAGCTCGAGGCGCATGTTCATCTTGACGCGGCCGACGGCCGACAGGTCGTAGCGCTCGCTGTCGAAGAACAGCGAGTTGAACATGGCTTCGGCGGTCTCGAGCGTCGGCGGCTCGCCCGGGCGCATGACACGGTAGATGTCGAACAGCGCGTCCTGGCGGCTCTCGTTCTTGTCGACGTTGAGCGTGTTGCGGATGTAGGCGCCGACATTGACGTGGTCGATGTCCAGGATCTGGATCTCGTCATCGCCGGTGCCGAGCAGCACTTTCAGCGTCTTGTCGTCGATCTCGTCGCCGGCTTCGAGGAAGATCTCGCCGGTGCCGTAGTTGACGATGTCCTCGGCAAGGTAGTTGCCGAGCAGATCCTCGTCAGTCGCCTTGATGGCCTTAAGACCCTTCTCGCCGAGCTGGCGAGCCTGGCGGGCGGTGATCTTCTTGCCTTGCTCGACCACGATCTCGCCGGTGTCGGCGTCGACCAGGTCGCCGACAGCCTTGAGGCCGCGGAAACGCTCGACGTTGAACGGAATGCGCCAGTGGTCGCCGGCGCGCTTATAGGTGATCTTGTTGTAGAAGGTCGACAGGATCTCCTCGCCGTCCATGCCGAGCGCCATCAGCAGCGACGTCACCGGAATCTTGCGGCGGCGGTCGATGCGGGCGTGCACGACGTCCTTGGAGTCGAACTCGATGTCGAGCCACGAACCGCGATAGGGAATGACGCGCGCGGCAAACAGAAGCTTGCCCGACGAGTGCGACTTGCCCTTGTCATGGTCGAAGAAGACGCCCGGCGAACGGTGCATCTGCGAGACGATGACGCGCTCGGTGCCGTTGACGATGAAGGTGCCGTTCGACGTCATGAGCGGCATGTCGCCCATGTAGACGTCCTGCTCCTTGATGTCCTTGATCGACTTGGCGCCGGTATCCTCGTCGATATCGAACACGATGAGGCGCAGCGTCACCTTCAGCGGCGCCGCATAGGTCAGGTCGCGCTGACGGCACTCGTCAACGTCGAATTTCGGTGCCTCGAACTCGTATTTCACGAACTCCAGCATCGAGGAGCCGGAAAAGTCGGAGATCGGGAAGACCGACTTGAAAACGGCCTGCAGTCCTTCGTCCGGACGGCCGCCCTTGGGCTCGTCCACCATCAGGAACTGGTCATAGGATGCCTTCTGGACCTCGATGAGGTTCGGCATCTCCGCAACTTCCGGGATCTTTCCGAAGAACTTGCGTACGCGTCTGCGGCCATTGAAAGTCTGGGTCTGGGCCATCGTCGCTCCTTAGCTATAAACTCGGGACGAACCTCGCCGCGGCTCGCCTTGCACCAACGGGCTGCCTCGGCGGCTGCCCCTATCTGTTTTTCCGGCCGCCCCTGCCAATTTCTTGGGCCAATCGCTTGGCGGCTTCCGGCTAAAACGGGAGAAAACCCGTTTCCGGAAAGCCGCTTTTCGGCCCTCAGGAAAGAGGTTTTCAAACGCCTCGCGTGACAGAACCCTCCCTTCGTCAAGGGAGGGGGCGGACGGCGCGAGACCGTCCGCCCTCGCCTAACAGGCTTACTTCAGCTCGACCTTGGCGCCAGCTGCTTCCAGCTGAGCCTTGAACTTGTCGGCGTCGGCCTTGGAAACGGCTTCCTTGACCGGCTTCGGAGCCGCTTCGACCAGGTCCTTGGCTTCCTTGAGGCCAAGGCCGGTGATGGCGCGGACTTCCTTGATGACGTTGATCTTCTGGGCGCCGGCATCGGCGAGAACGACGTCGAATTCCGTCTTCTCTTCAACCGGAGCAGCGGCAGCGGCAGCGCCGCCGGCAGCGGCAACCGCTACCGGAGCGGCGGCCGAAACGCCCCACTTCTCTTCCAGGAGCTTCGACAGCTCGGCCGCCTCGAGGACGGTCAGCTTCGAAAGGTCGTCTACGATCTTTGCGAGATCAGCCATTTTTGTATTCCTTCACTAGGTTCGAACGTGTGTTGTTGACAGCGAGGAACGGCCTCATGCCGCCTCGTCCTTCCGGGCGTAAGCGCCGATGACACGCGCGACCGAAGCCGCGGGCGCATTGACGATCTGGGCGATCCGGGTAGCCGGCGTGGCGATCATGCCAACCAGCCTGGCGCGCAGCTCGTCGAGCGACGGTAGCGTGGCGAGTGCCTTCACACCGTCGGCGTCGAGCGAGGTCGTGCCCATCGCGCCACCGAGAATGATCAACTTGTCATTCCCCTTGGCGAAATCGGACGCGACCTTCGGCGCCGCAATCGGATCCTCCGAATAAGCGACCAGCGTCTGTCCCTTGAACAGATCGATGATCGATGCGGAGTCCGTGCCCTGAAGAGCGATCTTGGCGAGACGGTTCTTCGCGACTTTGACGGTGCCACCGGCGGCGCGCATCTTCGACCGAAGGTCGTTCATTTGCGCGACGGTGATACCGGCGTAGTGGGCCACGACGACTGAACCAGCGCTTGAAAACGCATCATTCAGGCCCGTGACGAGTTCGCGTTTTTCCGCTCTGTCCACTGCCTATCTCCAGTTGACCCCTGCCCCATTGACGAGGTCAGGCGTCGGTTGCCTTTTGCCGGCCGGGCCATCCAGTAACGGATCTCCCGAACGACGCTCGAGGATCCTGCCCCCTTTCGCCACACCAGCCGGCACGCCGGATAGTGCGCAGACAAAAGGCAAACACGGTTCGAACCTTTCATTGGAGCTTGGCTCCTTTGTCGGGTCTTCACCCGTCTCATGCAGGCCCAGTTGAATTAAGGCTTTTGGGCCGCCTGCAATCTCGGACAGGATATCCGGAAACCTTTCGGCTTCCGGGGTACCGGGCCGCCGACGGATCGGCGGTCCGGAATTCTTTCTTGCTGGAGCATGCTCCCGCTTTTCGGGATCATGCCCTAGCGATCGGCCTTACCCGATCGGCCGACACTTACGACGCGGCGAGCGTCGCGATGTCGAGCTTGAGGCCGGGGCCCATCGTCGAGGTGACCGACACCTTCTTGACGTAGTTGCCCTTGGCGCCCGCGGGCTTGGCCTTGGTCACCGCGTCGGCGAAGGCGCGGACATTTTCTTCCAGCGCCTTGACGTCGAACGAGACCTTGCCGACGCCGGCCTGGACGATGCCGGCCTTCTCGACGCGAAACTCGACGGCGCCGCCCTTCGAAGCCTTGACGGCCGCGGCCACATCGGTGGTCACAGTGCCGACCTTCGGGTTCGGCATCATGCCGCGCGGACCGAGAACCTTACCCAGGCGACCGACCAGCGGCATCATGTCCGGCGTGGCGATGCAGCGATCGAAATCGATCGTGCCCTTCTGGACGATGTCGACAAGGTCCTCGGCGCCGACGATATCGGCGCCGGCGGCCTTGGCTTCCTCGGCCTTGTCGCCACGGGCAAACACCGCGACGCGCACCGAGCGGCCGGTGCCGTTCGGCAAGTTGACCACGCCGCGGACCATCTGGTCGGCATGGCGCGGATCGACGCCGAGGTTCATCGAGATCTCGACGGTCTCGTCGAACTTCACCTTGGACCGGTCCTTGAGCATCTGCAGCGCCTCGGACAGGGCATAAGCCTTGTTCGGATCGATGCCTTCACGGCTCTTGGCAACACGCTTTGCAATCTTTGCCATGATCTTAGCCCACCACTTCCAGGCCCATCGAGCGGGCGGAACCCTCGACCATGCGCATGGCCGCCTCGACGTCGTTTGCGTTCAGGTCCTTCATCTTCTGCTCGGCGATCGCGCGCACCTTGTCGCGGCTGATCGTGCCGGCCTTGACCTTGCCCGGCTCCTTGGAGCCCGACTTCAGGTTGGCGGCCTTCTTCAGGAAGTAGCTCACCGGCGGCGTCTTCATGACGAAGGTGAACGACTTGTCCTGGTAGTAGGTGATGACGACCGGGATCGGCGATCCCTTCTCGAGCTCCTGGGTCTGCGCGTTGAACGCCTTGCAGAATTCCATGATGTTGATGCCGCGCTGACCAAGCGCCGGGCCGATCGGGGGCGACGGCGTAGCCGAGCCCGCGGCAACCTGGAGCTTGAGCTGGCCTGCAACTTTCTTAGCCATCTCTATTCCTGCCTTTTCTCATGCCGGGGAAACGCCGGCGGTTGCAGTCTGGTGGTGCGGTTCCGACGGCCGGCTATGCCGCCTTCGCCTCCCACCCGTTCATGCGGCGTCTGTTCACGCCGCCTCCCGACGCCTTTCGGCGCGGATCCCCGCGCCTTGCGGCGCAGCTTTACGGATCAGCCCTTTTCGACCTGCCCGAACTCCAGATCGACGGGCACGGCGCGCCCGAAGATCGAAACTTCCACCTTGAGGCGGGCCCGCTCCTCGTCCACTTCCTGGACGACGCCGTTGAACGACGCGAAAGGACCATCCGAAACGCGGATCGCCTCGCCGATCTCGAAGGTGACCGAGGGCTTCGGCCGCTCGACGCCTTCCTGGACCTGGTTCAGGATGCGCTGCGCCTCCGTCTCGGTGATCGGCACGGGCTTGGAGTCGCCCAGAAAGCCGGTGACCTTCGGCGTGTTCTTGACCAGCGAGAACACGGCGTCGGTCAGATTGGCCTTCAAAAGCACATAGCCCGGGAAGAACTTGCGCTCGGCATCGACCTTGCGGCCGCGACGGATCTCGACGACCTTTTCGGTCGGGACCACGATCTGCTCAATGTCCCCGGACAAGCCCTTCTGCTTGGCCTTGTTCTCGATGTCCTCGGCGACCTTCTTCTCGAAGTTCGAATAGGCGTGGACGATATACCACCGCGCAGTCATTTCACGACCTCTCCGTAATCCGCCGAATTAATGCCCGAGACCCAGGATCCACTCGATCGCATAGCCCATCAGAATATCGGCAGCGAAGAAGAACAGCATCGCGATCACCGCGAATATCAGGACCATCACGGTCGAGATCATGGTTTCGCGCCGCGAAGGCCATGTCACCTTGGCCGTCTCCGCGCGAACCTGCTGGAGAAAGGTGAAGGGATTAGTGGTTTTCGAAGCCATGCGCCGCCTGTTTTCGAGACCCGTTGGCCGGGCCTCCTGGATGATCCCGCTGACCGGGACGTGCCGCCTGGGCTTCATGCGGCGCGAATCAGCGCCGCTATTTCACCCACGCAAATCAGACGCGTAAAGCCGGCTTCCCAGCTCCACGCGTCGCGTGTCTGTCTTGTCTACATAAAACCGATTCTTAATCCACGCAAGTGGCAAGGGTCCGCTTTATGTCCTAACGCCGCCTCGGAACCATCCAGTCGTCCCGTCCCGGCTATACGGGGCTTATGCCCCAATTCTCGCTATATGGCAAGCCACCCGCCGATTTTCAACGCCGGAGCTTCGATCGGCCACTTTGGGAAAATGGCACGGGCAGCAGGGCTCGAACCTACGACCTGCGGTTTTGGAGACCGCCGCTCTACCAACTGAGCTATGCCCGTGCATGCGCTTGTTCGGCGCAGGCGCTTCCTAAAAGCTTCCGTGCGCTCTGTAAAGAGCACTCAGCAGTGGTTTTAAAACCTTTGCCGGAAATCTGGATTCCATACCGCCGGCGACCGATCGCGCTCGCCAGACAACGCCCGCGCCTACGACTTCCCGGCCGGCGGCTTGTAAGGCCCGCCCGGCACGCCCCAGCCCCAGGCGGGCATCGGCTCGGTCTCGGGATCGCAGGTCTCGCCAAGATTCGAGTTCATCTTCGCCAGCCGCGATCCCCATTCGACATAGCCCATGAAGGCCGAGCGGAACTCGGGGTCGTCGGGCAGGCCGACCTCATCCGCCGCGTCGGCAAGGAGATTGATCCAGCGGCGGCGCTGCTCCTCGGTCAGATGCTTGCCGAGATGATGCATCACCATCTCGCGATGGCCGCCATGCTTCTCGCTGTAGGTCTTCGGGCCGCCGAAAACCTCGCCGATGAAGGCGGCGACATGCGCCGGGTGATCCGGCGACATCATCCTGAACACCGGTCCGACGACCGGATCCGCCGCCACCTTGTCGTAAAAGGTCCGGGTCAGCCGGTTCAGCGCCTCGCTGCCGCCGGCCCATTCGTACAAAGTCGGGATGTCCTCGCCCATCGCCGCTCCTCCCTGTGCATACAACAAGATAGCGGCAGCGCCCTGCCCCGCTCAACCTGCCTCGATGGCCAGGGCGCGAGCTAGAGCTTCGCCGGCGCCTTCGCCTCGGCATCGGCGGACGGAAGAACCCGGCAATTGTCCGGCCTGGATGGGGATCTGCAAATGGTGGCGCCCGTCAGCGCGTCTACCGATTGCGGCCCGGTCGTCAGCCCGAATGTCTTCAGTTCGTCCCTGCTGAGTTCCCTGTGCTTCGCATATTCGGCCGACTGCATGGCGGCGAAAAAGCCCGAGCCGACCGCCATCTCGTCGAGATAGGCCCTGACCTTGTCTTCCATGCCCATGGAATGCACGAGGAAGTGGGCACCGGCGCCAACCAGGCGCCGGACGCCGCCGGCGACCATCACCGCGCAGGCGGCGTCGCATTCGGCGCCGACATCGATGGTGAGCCCGGCATGGAGATCGTCGGCCGCGACGCACGCCGCCGTGCCCGGATCGCAGTCGAGAAAATCCGTTCGGGCCACCGCAACATCCAAGCCGCGCTCGCGGATCAGCCTGCCCGCGGCAAGCGCAGCCTGCACATCTCCACCCGGCGAGTTGATTACGACCGGCAACCGGCGCTCACGGATCGTATCGAGCAGTTGGCGCAGCTTGGCGGCCGTATCTGCGGCGATCGTGCCTTCCGCCGAAATCCATTCCGGACAATCGGGATTGCAGAGCGGGTTGCTGCCGCGAACAAGAACGAAACGCATCTGCAGTTCGTGGGCTTGCGGCGCCGGCGCGGGAACCGGCGCTGTATAAGAAGGTCCGGTCCCTACTGCCGCGACCGCGACGGGCGCGCCGTTCGCGGGAATCTCGCGACAATTCGCCGGCGCGGGATGGCGCTGGCAAATGGTTCTCTCGGTCAGCAGGTCGAGCGAATCGAGGCTGGTCACGAGCTTCATCTCCAGCATGTCATCGGGCTCGATCTGCCTGATGTCGCTGGCAGGTGTGGCCTTCATCACGCCCAGCACATCCTGCTCGACACCCATCTCCTTCAAATAGGCCGACAGCCGCTTCTCGATCGCCTTGCTCATCTCGTAGGTCTTGTAGCTGCCGGCGTTCTTGCGGCTGACGATCCTGGTGCCGATGATCTTCTTCTTGCCGTTCACGACCCGATAGGTGGTGCGGTAGAGCAGTTTTTCGCGCCGGTAGGTGGTGGTGATCTGATGGACGCCGAGATAGGCCCATTCGCCGACTACGCGGTGGATGCCGCCGGCAAACATCAGCGGACAGGCCGAATTGCACATCGCGCCGCTGTCATAAGCGACGCCGGGATAGGGCCGGCCCGTGCCGTCATTGTCCCGGCAATTTTTCGTCCCCGGCGAGCAACCGGAGAATTCCGTTATGCCGACCGCGATATCGAGCTTGTTCTTACGAACCATGCGGCCAAGCTGAAGCGCGGCATCGACGTTGCCGCCGGGAGAATTGACGATGATCGGCAGCGGCCTTCCGCCGAGAGTCTTCAGCAGGCGTTTCAGCAGCAGCGGCGTGCCTGCGTCGATCGTTCCTTCGGCCGAAATCCATTCCGGGCAGTTCGGCTCGCAGCCCGGCGCGCTGCTGCGCACCACGACGAAGCGCATCGTCGGACCGTAGTCCGGCGGCTCTTCCTTTGCGGCGGCGCCGAAGGCGGCCAGCCCCAAGACGGCGGCCAATCCCAGCCGAAGCAGCCCGCGGCGACACCGCATGGTCTTTGAACGGAATGTGGCAACCACGTCTGGCAAGCCCCTCGGTGCAACCCATACTAGTTGCGGCGCCGGTGGTTGCAACAGAATTGAAAAGAGCTTGGCAGCACAGCTTTCCAGACGAAAAGGGCGGCCCGAAGACCGCCCTTTCCTTGTCGAACCGGCAAAAGCCGGATCGATTACTCTTTGATGGTGACGACGATGCCGGCACCGACGGTGCGGCCGCCTTCACGGATGGCGAAGCGCAGCTTCTCTTCCATCGCGATCGGCACGATCAGCTCGACGTCGACGGTGATGTTGTCGCCGGGCATCACCATCTCGGTGCCGGCCGGCAGCGTCACGATGCCCGTCACGTCCGTCGTGCGGAAGTAGAACTGCGGACGATAGTTGGTGAAGAACGGCGTGTGACGGCCGCCCTCGTCCTTGGTCAGGATGTAGGCTTCGGCGACGAACTTCTTGTGCGGCTTGACCGTGCCGGGCTTGGCCAGAACCTGGCCGCGCTCCACACCTTCACGGTCGACGCCGCGCAGCAGCGCGCCGATGTTGTCGCCGGCCTGGCCCTGGTCGAGCAGCTTGCGGAACATCTCAACGCCCGTGCAGGTCGTCTTGGTGGTCGGACGGATGCCGACGATCTCCAGCTCCTCGCCGACCTTGACCACGCCGCGCTCGACGCGGCCGGTCACAACCGTGCCGCGGCCGGAGATCGAGAACACGTCCTCGATCGGCATCAGGAACGGCTTGTCCAGCGGACGAACCGGCGTCGGGATATAGGCGTCGACCTGCGCCATCAGCTCGCGGATGGCGTCCTCGCCGATGGTCTTGTTGGAATCTTCCAACGCAGCCAGCGCCGAACCCTTGACGATCGGAATGTCGTCGCCGGGGAACTCGTTCTTCGACAGAAGCTCGCGAACCTCGAGCTCGACCAGCTCCAGCAGCTCGGCGTCGTCGACCTGGTCGACCTTGTTCAGGAACACCACGATCGAGGGAACGCCGACCTGGCGGGCAAGCAGGATGTGCTCGCGGGTCTGCGGCATCGGGCCGTCGGCAGCCGAAACCACCAGGATCGCGCCGTCCATCTGCGCCGCACCCGTGATCATGTTCTTCACATAGTCGGCGTGGCCGGGGCAGTCGACATGGGCATAGTGACGGTTGGCCGTCTCATACTCGACATGCGCCGTCGAGATCGTGATGCCGCGCGCCTTCTCTTCGGGTGCCGCGTCAATCTGGTCATAGCGCTTGTATTCGCCAAAATACTTCGTGATCGCCGCCGTCAGCGACGTCTTGCCATGATCGACGTGACCGATCGTGCCAATGTTCACATGCGGCTTGGTGCGCTCGAATTTACCTTTTGCCATAGTCTCTTTCCTTGGACGGCCTTGACCTTCAGTTCAGTCGAATGCGGGGCGATTAGCGACAACGGCTTTAAAACACAAGTACCTTGTGGCTGAGCGGATTCTTGCTCGACCCGAACCAATGGTCGATTTCGGTGGGATATGGCGCGGATATAGGGCTGCAGCGTGTAAAATCAAAGGCTCCGGGCTGGCCCATTGTCGCCGCGACGCCGCTCTGATCTTGTTCGCCGGATGCAGTTCATTCCATCCAATATCCGCGGCCCGCTGTTCATGATCGTCTCGACGGGGTCCTACCTCGTCAACGACACGATGATGAAGCTCGCCACCGTCGGATTGCCGCCTTATGAAGTTCTCCTGTTGCGGGGTGCTGCCGCCACGCTGTGGGGCGTGCCGCTGCTTCTGATGCTGGGTTATGCCAGGCAGATCCCGCTGCTCTTCGAGCGCAAGGTGCTGCGCCGCAACCTGTTCGAGCTGCTGGCGATCCTGTGTTACGTCGTGGCTTTAGCCAACATGCAGATCGCGGATTCCACCGCGCTCGGGCAAGTCACGCCGCTCATCGTGCTGGTCGGCTCCTCGATGCTGTTCGGCGAAAAGATCGGCGCCACGCGCATGGCGCTGATCGGCCTTGGCTTTGTCGGGGCGCTCGTGGTGGCGCAGCCGACCATGCAGGGCATTTCGGTCTATGCGCTGCTGGCGCTCGGCAACGCCGCCTTCGCGGCGGTGCGCGATATAGCTGGCCGTAAGGTAGGCGCTGAGGTGCCGGGCATGATCGTCGCCATCTCCGCGGTCGTGGTGGTGCTAGCCGGCTCAGGCGCGGCGCACCTTGTCTCCGAACAATGGGTAATGCCCGAAGGACATCATCTGCTCCTGATCGCCGGAGCGGGCCTGTTCCTGATTTTCGGCCATTTCTTCATCTTCATGGCATACCGGGTCGGGCCGACAAGCGCGGTCGCGCCCTTCTATTACTGCTTCACCGTCTGGGCGGTGATCTCGGGCCTGCTGGTGTTCGGGCAATTCCCCAATGCGCTCGCGGTCTGCGGCATCCTGCTGGTGATGGCCAGCGGTCTCGCCATCGTCTCGCTCGACGAAAGAAAACGCCGGCTGGCCATGGTCGCCTGACGGCGCGCATCCAGCCTGGGTCGACCCGACCGGGTCGACCTCCAGCAGCCTACTGGGCCGCTCCCTGGCCTTCTACAGCGTGCGCTTGCCGGAAAACTGGTGATAGGCCCAGAGCACGACGACCGAGCCGATGACGGCCACGATCAGGCTCCAGATGTTAAGGCCGGTGACGCCCGACGCGCCGAAGGCGCTGAAGATGACGCCGCCGACAATGGCGCCGACAATGCCGAGCACAATATCCATGATCATGCCCTGACCGGTCTTGTTGACGATCTTGCTGCCGATGAAGCCGGCAACGATGCCCAGAATGATCCAGCTGATAATGCCCATTATTCCCTCCAAATTCCCCTGCCGCGCCATCATGGTCATATGATTGTCAAAAGCTCAAGACAGCTTGAAATTCCGCCCGTTTGCGCCATTCTGGGGCCGGGCGGACTTGGCTGGACAAGGAGATCCACGATGGGCCTTTTCGACAATGCCGTTCCGGGCGGCAATATCACCAAACCCCTGATGATCGCGCTCGGCGCGCTTTTGGTCGGCAAGATGCTGAGCGGCAGAAGCGAAGAGGCGGCCGCGCCGCAAGCGCCGACGCCGACGCCGGCGGGAACCGACACGTCCGCCGATGGCGGCCTGCTCGGCGGCCTTGGCGGACTGCTCGACAGGCTGAAGAATGCAGGCCACGGCAACGTCGCCGACTCCTGGGTCGGCACCGGCCAGAACCAGTCGATCAACCCGGGCGATCTCGGCTCGGCGCTCGGCCCAGCGGTGATCCGCGAGATCGCGCAACGCACCGGCATGAACGAGCAGGAATTGCTGCAGCAGCTCTCCACGGCGCTGCCTGGCATTGTCGACAAGCTGACGCCGAACGGCCAGGTGCCGCAGAACCATCAGGTTGCCTCGGCCTTTAACAGCTAAGCGGGCTGGATGTAATGGAAACGCTGCGCGCCACGGCGCGGCGTTTTCTTTGGAGCGAAGAAGAAATCTGGAGCGGGTAGCGGGAATCGAACCCGCATATTCAGCTTGGAAGGCTGCTGCTCTACCACTGAGCTATACCCGCGCCTTGCACTGAGGTACCGGATTCACCGGAAAAGCGCCACGCATTTTCGGTCCGAGACTTTTCGTTTCAGGGCATCCGGGCCGGCAGTGGTGGAGAGGGTTGGATTCGAACCAACGTAGGCTAAGCCAACGGATTTACAGTCCGTCCCCTTTAACCACTCGGGCACCTCTCCAGTCTGCCGCCGGAGCCATGCAACGAGGCATTTCCGCCGATCCAGAGCCCGAGTAAGATCTTCTCCGAAATCAGCGAAGCGCCTTATGGCGGCAAGGCCGGTGGGTGTCAACCGGCGCGGCCAGGGTTTTTCGAGGATGTTCGGCATTCATTTGGCCAGCCCATATCCTTAGCCGGACGGGACGGCTATAGAGGCCGCCATGAGCGACGATAAAAGCAACAAATCCGGCACGCGCAAGGACACCCACTACGCCAAGCTGAGGCGCGCGCATCGCGACCAGAAGGCGGGCGGGGCGCCGGCATTCCGGCCTCGCCAGCCGGTGCCGCCAGGCGAGGCTGCCGCCGACGGGCTGGTGCGGCTTTACGGCCTGCATACGGTGCGGGCCGCGCTCGACAATCCGCGCCGCAAGATCAGGACGATGCTGGTGACGCGCAACGCCGCCGAGCGGCTTTCGATCGGCGATCTTGCCGCCCTGCCCTTCAAGGCCGAGCTTGTCGAGCCGAAGGACATCGACAGGATCACCGGATCGGACGCCGTGCATCAGGGCGTGCTGATTGAGGCTGAGCCGCTCAAGCCGAAGCGTCTCGACGCGCTTGGCGACACAACGCTAGTGCTGGTGCTCGACCAGGTGACCGACCCGCACAATGTCGGCGCGATCCTGCGCTCCGCCGTCGCCTTCGGCGCCGGCGCGCTGATCACCACTGCCCGCCACAGCCCGCAGGAATCTGGCGTGCTGGCCAAATCCGCCTCCGGCGCGCTCGAGCATATCGACCAGATCGAGGTGAAGAACCTCGCCGATGCGCTGGGACAGCTGCACGAGGCCGGTTTCCAGACCATCGGGCTCGATTCCGAAGGGCCGGCCGAGCTCGAAAAGACCTTCGACGGTGAGAAAATCGCGCTGGTGCTGGGCGCGGAAGGCAAGGGCCTGCGCCAGAAAACCCGCGAGACGGTGACAACGCTCGCCCGCCTCGACATGCCCGGCGCCATCCACTCGCTGAACGTATCGAACGCGGCGGCGGTGAGCCTTTATGCGGCGAGGAAATTCCTAGCGAAAAGGTGAACGGTGAATGGTGAATGGTGAATGGTTAGGACGCGCCCCCATTCACTATTCACTATTCACCCACTTCATGTCCCGCCATCCGCTCCAGCGCCCTGACCAGCGCGGAGTGATCCTCTTTGGCGCCGCCATTGGCGGCGCAGGAATTGAAGAGCTGCTGCGTGGTCGAGGTGTTGGGCAATGACACGCCGAGCGCCTTCGCCCCTTCCAGCGCGAGGCTGAGGTCCTTCTGGTGCAGCTCGATGCGGAAGCCGGGCGCGAAGCTGCGCTTGATCATGCGCTCGCCATGCACTTCGAGGATGCGCGAGGCGGCGAGCCCGCCCATCAGCGCCTGCCTGACCTTGGCCGGATCGGCGCCGGCCTTCGAGGCGAAGACCAGCGCTTCGCCGACGGCTTCGATGGTCAGCGCGACGACGATCTGGTTGGCGACCTTGGTGGTCTGGCCGACGCCGTTCGGTCCGACCAGCGTGATGTTCTTGCCCATTTTCTCGAACACCGGCTTGGCGCGTTCGAACGACTTCTCCTCACCTCCGACCATGATGGTGAGCGACGCCGCCTTGGCGCCGACCTCGCCGCCCGACACCGGCGCGTCGAGATAGTCGCAGCCGAGATCGTTGATCTTCTTGGCGAATTCCTTGGTGGCGATCGGCGAGATCGAGCTCATGTCGATGACGAGCTTGCCCTTGGTCAAGCCGGAGGCGACGCCGTTCTCGCCGAACAGCACGTCGGCTACCTGCGGCGTGTCCGGAACCATGGTGATGATGATGTCGGCGGCCTTCGCCACCGCGTTGTGGCCGGAAACGGTCTTTAGGCCCCTGGCGAGGAGGTCGGCGGGCGGCTTGGAGCGATGGTCGCTGGCGACGACCGGATGGCCGGCATCGAGAAGATGGCCCGCCATCGGCGCGCCCATTATGCCGAGGCCGATGAAGCCGATGGTTTCCATGTTGTTCTCCGTCGTAATTGTCGAGGTCGCGTTTCTTCGCGCCCCCCTCTGGCCTGCCGGCCATCTCCCCCACGAGGGGCGAGATCAGCAGTTTCGTCGCCGTGCTCTTAAGCCGCCGCGCTGCCTTGCCCGGCGAATTCGCGGAACCAGCCGAGCCCGGCCTCCGTGCCGGCCTTCGGCTTGTATTCGGCGCCGATCCAGCCGGAATAGCCGAGCCGGTCGATATGGTCGTAGAGGAAGGGGTAGCTGATCTCGCCCGTCCCCGGCTCGTGACGGCCGGGATTGTCCGCAAGCTGGATATGCGCGATGCGGCCGAGGTTGGCCTCGATGGTACGGGCGAGATCCCCCTCCATGATCTGCATGTGATAGATGTCGTACTGCAGGAACAGGTTCTTCGAGCCGATGCGGTCGATCAGTGCCAGCGCCTGGTCGGAATAGTTCAGGAAGAAGCCGGCGATGTCGCGGGTGTTGATCGGCTCGATCAGCAGCCGGATGCCGGCCTGCTCCAGCTTCTCGGCCGCGAAGGCGAGGTTTTCGGCAAAGACGTTCTCCAGCACCGTGCGATCCGCGCCCTGCGGCGCGATGCCGGCGAGACAGTTGATCTGCTCGCAGCCCAGCGCATGGGCGTAGGTGATCGCCTTGGCGACGCCCTGGCGGAATTCCGGCACGCGGTCGGGCAGCACGGCGATGCCGCGCTCGCCCTTCGCCCAGTCGCCGGCCGGCAGGTTGAACAGAACCTGCGTCAGGCCGTTCTTCTTCAGCCGCGCCGCGACGATATCCGGGGCATGGTCATAGGGGCCGATATATTCCACGCCCTTGAAGCCAGCGCGGGCGGCGGCATCGAATCTATCCAGGAACTCGTGCTCGCCGAAGAGCATCGAGAGATTGGCTGAAAAGCGCGGCATTCTTTTTCTCCTTCGTCCGCCTGAACTCAATCCAACATCATGATGGCCGTCGGCGCATCCTCATTACGCTCGGCAAGCTCCTCGAATTCGGTGACCTTGTCGATTTCCGTGCCCATGGAAATGTTGGTGACGCGCTCGAGGATGAATTCCAGCACGACCGGAACCTGGTGCTCCTTCATCAGCCGCTGCGCCTCCTTGAAGGCGCCGGCGAATTCCTCGGGCTTCCTCACGCGGACCGCCTTGCAGCCCATCGCCTCGGCGACCGCGACATGGTCGACGCCGTAGCCCGCCTCCGGATCGCCGGCACGATTGACGTTCTCGAAGGCGAGGGTCACCTCATAGTCCATCGAGAAGCCGCGCTGCGCCTGGCGGATGAGGCCGAGATAGGCGTTGTTCACGACGACGTGGATGTAGGGCAGCTTATGCTGGGCGCCGACGGCCAGCTCCTCGATCATGAACTGGAAATCATAGTCGCCGGAAAGCGCGACGATGTCGCGATCCGGATCCGCGGCGCGCACGCCGAGTGCCGCCGGCAGCGTCCAGCCGAGCGGGCCGGCCTGGCCGCAATTGATCCAGTTGCGCGGTTTGTAGACATGCAGGAACTGCGCGCCGGCGATCTGCGACAGGCCGATCGTGGTGACATAGGTGGTGTCGCGGGCAAACGCCTTGTTCATCTCCTCATAGACGCGCTGCGGCTTCAGCGGCACCTGCTCGAAGTGCGTCTTGCGCTTCATGGTCTTCTTGCGCTGCTGACATTCCTTGGCCCAACCCGACCAGTCGCGCAGCTTGCCGGCGGTGCGCCATTCGGTGGCGACGTCGAGCAGGATCTTTAGCGCGGCACCCGCATCCGAGACGAGGCCTAGATCCGGCGCGAAGACGCGGCCGATTTGGGTCGGCTCGATGTCGACATGGATGAATTTTTTCCCCTTGGTGTAGACGTCGACCGAACCGGTATGGCGGTTGGCCCAGCGGTTGCCGATGCCGATCACGAAATCGGCTTCAAGCATCGTCGCATTGCCGTAGCGGTGCGATGTCTGCAGGCCGCACATGCCGGCCATCAGCCGGTGGTCGTCGGGGATCGCGCCCCAGCCCATCAAGGTCGGGATGACCGGCACGCCGGTGACTTCGGCGAACTCGATCAAAAGATCGGAAGCGTCGGCGTTGATGATGCCGCCGCCGGCGACGATCAGCGGCTTTTCAGCCTCGTTGAGCATCGCCAGCGCCTTCTCGGCCTGCGCACGCGTTATCGCCGGCTTGAAAGGAGCGAGCGGCTCATAGGCGTCGATGTCGAATTCGATCTCGGCAAGCTGCACGTCGACCGGCAGGTCGACCAGAACCGGCCCGGGCCGCGAGGAGCGCATCAGATGGAAGGCCTTCTGCAGCGTCATCGGCACCAGATAGGGCTCCATGACGGTGACCGCCCATTTGGCGACCGGTGCTGCGATCGAAGCGATGTCGACGGCCTGGAAATCCTCCTTGTTGAGGCGCGCGCGGGGAGCTTGACCAGTTATGCATAAGATCGGAATCGAATCCGCCGAGGCCGAATAGAGGCCGGTAATCATGTCGGTGCCGGCCGGACCGGAAGTGCCGATGCAGAGCCCGATATTGCCGGCCTTGGCCCGCGTATAGCCTTCGGCCATGTGCGAGGCGCCTTCGACATGGCGCGCCAGCACATGGCGGATGGTGCCGCGCGCCTTCAACGCCGAATAGAGCGGGTTGATCGCCGCGCCCGGAACGCCGAAGGCATTGGTGATGCCTTCCTTTTCGAGAACGAGAACCGCAGCGTCGACAGCGCGCATCCTGGCCATGACAAGCCTCCATTTCATTGGGTGGCTTTGAGGATGCCAGTGTGCGTTCGATTTTTCAATTTTTTCAGAATATTTTTTCATTTCTAGAAAACCGGTGTTATCGGCTGATTTCGCTTCACTTTTCCTTTTCCAAAAAATCGCTCATGGCCGTCACTAAAAAACTTTTTCATTGCATGCGATGTCAAATCGGCGAGAATGGCCGGTATGGAAACCACGGAAAAACGCCAGCGCGGCCGGCCGCGCGCCTTCAATGGCCCATCCGAAGCGGCCTCGGTGCAGTCGCTCGACCGGGCGCTGCGGATCCTGGCCATCGTCGCCGAGGCCAGCGGCTTGTCGCTGAGCGAGATCGCGGCGCAAAGCGGCATTGCCGCCTCGACCGCCTATCGCATGCTGACGACGCTGGAAAACCACGGCATGGTCGAGTTCGATACGACCGATCAGCTCTGGTCGGTCGGCGTCGAGACCTACCGCATGGGCGCTGCCTTCCTGCGTCGCCGCAAGCTGGTCGACCGCGCCCGCATCGTCATGCAGGAACTGATGGAGAAGACCGGCGAGACGGCCAATCTCGGCGTCGCCGAGGACGATTGCGTCGTCTTCGTCAGCCAGGTCGAGACGCACCAAGCGATCCGGGCCTTCTTCCGGCCGGGCACGCGCAGCCCGTTCCATGCTTCCGGCATCGGCAAGGCGGTGCTGGCGCATCTCGAGCCCGAACGGGTCGCCGCTATCCTGCGCAAGGCGGGCCTGCAGCGCTACACCGACAAGACGCTTTCCGACATTTCGGCGCTTGCCCATGATCTGGCCGTTATCAAGCATCGCGGCTGGTCGGTCGACGACGAGGAGCGCCACCCCGGCATGCGCTGCGTGGCCGCCGCCATCTTCAACGAGTTCGGCGAGCCGCTCGGCGGCGTTTCGGTGTCCGGACCGACGGTGCGGGTCACGCCCGAGCGGCTGGCCGAGATCGGTCCGCTGGTGCGCGACGCCGCGGTCGAAGTGACGAAGATGATCGGCGGCGTGAAAGCCTACTAGAGCGTTTCGTTTCATGGAAACGGCGAACCGCTCTAGCTCTTTGTTTTAACGCAATTCCGGACGGAAAACCGCTCACACTTTTCCTGGAATTGCTCTAGGACGCGCCTGGCAATGCGCTCTTTGCCGATATGTCGAAGAAATCCAGCAGGATCGCCAGCCCAACGCCACAGGCCGCGAAAATGAGGCCGGCGAGGAATATCCGACTGGCGCGGTCATGAATGCTTCGCTGCAGGGATTTGATGTCGAGCAGAATGGCCAGCGCCCGGATCTGCAGCGCAATGCCGACCAGAATCGGCAGGACGGCAATCAGATGGTAGGTCTGCCATGGGATCGGGTTGGCCGCCCAATGGGTGATAAAGCCTAGCGAGAACGCCAGCAGGATGCCGACGATGGTGATGGTGCCGTTGCGGAAAACCGGTTCCACCCGTTCTTCCTTGGGATCCTGATTGTTCAAGTGACCCTCCCCTCGATGCCGTCAAAGCCAGACTAAACGCTTGCAAAATCGCTGTACATCGTTGGTGCTCGGCAAGACCGACAGACAATAGCCAGTCCGGACGCCGGGCTTGACCGTCTTGCCGCGCCGTCGGAATGCATGCGAAAGGGCGCGGATGCGGAAAACACTTTACCTCCTATCCGCCGCCTCACTTTGCGGATGCATGGCGGCGGCACCGCCGCCGCCCGCGACCAGCGGCAACCCCATCGGCAACCCACTGGTCGATCCCATTCCGATCTCGCTGGCCCTGGAGGAGATCATCACCGCCGGCGTCCGCCAGCATTTGAAGAACCCCATCGCTGCGAAATTCGGAACGATGCTCGCCGGAGAACGCACGTTGAACGGCCGCCACGAGATCGTGGCGTGCGGCTATGTGGACGACAAGGGCTCTCCCGGCGGCATCGAGCCTTTCGTCGGCAAGATCTATCCCGATGCCGGAAATAGTTTTGAACTCGTTGCGATAAATGACGTTTCAGTCATCGGCGCCTGCAAGGCGGCGGGATTGGCAATGCCGGAGCTGAAGCCCAATTCCTGAATTGCTGGAGGCGGAACATCGTCCGCTTCAAATCAATCAGGCGGATGCGCAATGCTCAACGCAAGAAAAGGGGCTGCGCGCAGCCCCTCTTTCCAGCCGTTTGTTCAGCTCCCTCCTAGAGCCTGCAATAGCGCGGGCCGTCGTAGCTCATATAGGTGTCGGTGCGCTCGTCGTAGCTGGCGTAGCGGGCGTAGCAGCGGCGGACGTGGATCGAGTCGTAGCCGTCGTCCTCGACATAGACGGTGCGGGGCTGCTGCTGGGCGAGCAGGCTGCCGAGAACGAAACCGCCGACGCCGGCGGCGATGCCGATGCCGAGCTCGCGGCGGTGATGATGGTCGTGGGCGGCCGAAGGCTGAACCGTGCCGACGAGCGAGCCGGCGGCGACGGTGGTGGCGATGAGGCCGGAAACGATGGTGCGCTTGAACATGACGATCTCCTGTTTCGGTGGAGAGGCGAACCATCCGCCTCTTGATCGTCTGTCGCTGCGGCCCGGAAAAAGGTTCGAAGTATTTTCGTGATTTTTTTCGCCGAGATTGAGCGAATAATAGCGAGTAGGGAAAGCGGGGATATGCTGAATGCAAATCCCCTATTCGCTACTCACTATTCGCTACTCGCTCACTTCATCCCATCCCCGTGACATGCCTCAGCCAGAAGGCCAGCACGATGAAGCCGACGAAGGTGGCGACGCCGGTCCAGTCGATGTTGGCCTTCTTCAGATCGCTGATGACCTTCACCAGCAGAAGCCAGGTCACGACGATGAGCGGCAGGATGATGACGAATCTGATCATGCGGCACCTCGTTCGATGCGATTGCACCCGAGAAAGATGTAGGAAGCGGCGCTCCGCTTTTCAGCATCCCGGGCCAAGCCACGGCATCCATTGGCAACCCAAAACGGAGTTTTGTCTTTACTGGCGCACCAAATGTGCTACCGGAGCGCCGTGCCCTTGTAGCTCAGCTGGTAGAGCAGCGGTTTTGTAAACCGAAGGTCGCGGGTTCGATCCCTGCCGGGGGCACCAGATATATCACGCGTTTTTCTTTCCTGTCGTCTGTCAAGGATCAATGCTCGCCAACGTCCTCGTCGAGGCGACAGGTGCTTGAGCTGAAACCAATCGCAACGCTGTAGGCCGCCCAGATGGCAGTTGCGTAAGCCATTGGCAACTTGCAGCAAAATCGACCGAAATCGGCTCCCGGCAGTCTCGCGCAATCGGCTGTGCGAACGTTGTTCGCCGTTTTCAGAACCTCCAGTTCGACGGACATTGGAGTTTCCCGCTCAGATGTTGTTTAGTCATCGAAGGGCAACGTCGAACGAACGGCGTGAGGTGGCTGTGAAAAGCCGCGTGAAAACCGCGAAAGAAATCGAAATTCAGAGCAAATCGCGATGAGCTTGGCGCGGCTCGATCTGCTGGGCGGGTTTCGCCTCACGTCTCGGGAGGGAACGAGGCTTGAGGTGCCCGCCAGGAAGAATCGCGCGCTTCTGGGCGTCCTCGCCTTGGCGCCCAACCAAGAGGCGACCCGCCAAAAGCTCGCCGGGCTCTTATGGGGTGATCGAGGGGAGGAGCAGGCCAGAAACAGCTTGCGGCAGGCCCTGGCTTCTATCCGCAAGGATTTTTGCGATCTGGAAGCTGACACTCTGGTTCTGATCGGAGATCGCGTCGCACTCAATCCAAGGCACATTTCGGTCGACGTAACCGAGTTCATCGCCGCCTCCGCAAGCCGCGATGCACCCGGGCTCCGCCAAGCGGCCGATCTGTATGCCGGACCGTTCCTTGACGGCCTGGGTTCGACTGACAATGTCTTAGAAGACTGGCTGCGCGACGTCCGCGCCGACTTGTTGGCCCGAGCAATTCGTGTGTTCGAGTCCCTGGCAGCATCGGTGAGCGGTAGCGAGCGCGTCGCGGCGGCCGCGCGGCTGGTGGCCCTCGAACCCCTACGCGAACAGTCACACATTGCCTTGGTTCAGGCCCATGTCTCCATGGGCCAGACAGCCCTTGCTATCAAGCAGTATGAGGCATGTAAGCTGTTGCTGAAGCGCGAGTTGAGCGTGGAGCCGGGCGACCAACTTCAGCAATTGCGCCGCGTCCTTGACGAGGCTTCGATGATGCAAGCCGGTGACAGTACCCCAAGCCATAGCCCGGTAATTGCTATTCTTCCCTTCGAGAACATGAGCGGCGATTCTGATCAGGACTATTTCAGTGACGGGATTACAGAGGATATAATTACCGAACTGGGCCGATTTGGTGAACTTCACGTCATTGCCCGCAATTCATCCTTCACCTTCAAGGGCAGGGCTGCCGACACCTCGACCCTAGCGAAGCAGTTGTCAGCCGACTACCTTGTTCAAGGAAGCGTTCGCCGTGCCGGCAACCGGGTGCGGATTTCGGCCCAACTCATAGATGCACGGTCTGACAATCAAATATGGGCGGATCGATTCGATCGGGAACTCGTCGACATTTTCGATCTTCAGGACGAGATTGCCAGAAGTGTTGCCACGATCGTGGTGGGAACGATCCGGATTTCAAGCGTAAAGAAAATACGGCGTGTTCCGATCACTCAACTTGATGCCTACGAACTGTACCTGCAGGCGCGTGTTCGCTTCGTTCGCTATGACACAATCCTGGAAGCGGAGCCCTATCTCGTCAGGGCGATCGAGCTCGACCCGAACGTCGCGTCGATTCGTGCCATGATGGCGATTGTACTATCGACAAGATGGCTGCTCGATGCGAATCCGCTCAATCGTGAATTACTCGAGGCGGCTCTGGTTTATGGCCGCAGCGCTCTCAAACTCGGACCGCAACAGGCGTGGTGCCACAAGGCGGTCGCTCACCCGCTCATGTTCCTGGGCCAACTCGACGAGGCTCTTGCCCATCTGGAACAGGGCGTCAGCCTCAATCCCAATGACATCTGGGTTCGAGCAATCCGCGGTTTGTGCCGCAGCTATATCGGTCAGCACGCGGCGGGGTTGTCCGATCTTGACGCATGCGTTGCCCGTGATCCGCTGACTTACGATTGGTTTTGGGACGTGCGTGGGCAGATTCTTTTGGTTCTCGGGCGCTATTCGGAGGCAATCAAGTCCTACCGCAACCTCAACTCCTACTCATTCTGGTCATACGCGTATCTGGCAGTTTGCCATTTGCGGGAGGGCGATGTCGCTCTCGCTGCCGATGCAGTCATGCAATGCCTGGCAGCCAAGCCCGGCGTAACCGTCAGCGCCGTTCTCATAGATCCATATCGTGACCCGAAAATCCTTGAGGGCCTTCGGAAGGACCTTCTTGCTCTCGGCATAACCGACGAGTGAGTCGCAATGCTCGACCCGGTTCTCCGTCCGCAACCGCCATGCGCCAATCGACGAAAGCTCCTGTTACAAGGAATGGCTCTGCGCGGGACGCCGCGTCAGTGAGGAATAGCGTTTGCCTCCTCTACATCCTCATACCCCAATCGCCACCACCAGCACCTTGTTCTGCCTTCGTATCGCCGCGCGCAGTTCCGGTATCTTCGCCTCGTCGCGCTTTACGAACTCGATGAACATCATGTTCATGTTGTTGAAGATCAGCTCGCCCACTGCCAGCCCGTCTATATCCGAGCGCACAAGCCCGATCTCCTGCAGGCGGACTATCAGCGCGCTAATCTGCCTGGTCAGTTCCCGGTCGAGGGCGGTGTAGGCCTGGCCGAAGGGGCTGTCGGGCAGTTGCGTCGAGATCGCCATCGCCTGGCGCCACATCTCCTTGCTGAGATAATTCAGCGAGTGCTCGATATAGATGCCGATCAGCGTGTCCAGCGCGTCGCCGACATTGGCGGGCGGGCTGGCCACCACCCCTCGCCCGGCATTCAGCACCTCATTGACCTCCATCGACACGATGGCGCCGAGGATGTCGCCCTTATTCTGGTAGTAGTTGTAGATGGTGCCGATCGAGACCTCGGCTTGCGCTGCGATCGCCTCGATCTTGGCGCCTTCATAGCCGGCCTCGCGGAACAACTCCGTCGCCGCATCGATGATGCGCCTGTGCCGGTCCGCCTTCTGCCGTTCGCGCAATCCGCTCATATCGGCCTCTCTGCCACAAAATCATAATTGACTCAATTTTAGAATTGGCTCAACTTTTCTTCCAACAAGCCAGCAAGGCAGGGAGAACACTCGATGACCGTCACCACCCGGACTCCGCATTTCACCCTGAAGTCTCATCTCGCAGCCGCCTGGGCGACAGCCGCGTTGCTGCTCGCAGCCAGTGCCGCACAGGCCGCCGATCTCAACGCGCTGATCTGGTGCGATCATTCCGATCCGGCGCTGCTGCAGCCCTTCGAGGAAGCCAACAACGTCAAGGTCAACGTCAAGGAATTCGAAGGCACCGGCGCGGGGCTGGCGATCGTCGACCAGTCGCAGCCCGGCGACTGGGATGTGATGGTGATCGATAGCATCGACGTGCCGCGCGGCGTCGAGAAAGGCCTGTTCGAGCCGCTGCCGGAGGACAAGCTGCCCTTCGCCGACCTGTTCCCGGAAGTGAAGATGGACAAGTCGACCGTCGTCGACGGCAAGCGCTACGGCATCACCGAAAAGTTCGGCTATAACACGATCGGCTTCAACAAGACCAAGGTCGATCCGGCCGACATGCAGTCGCTGGCCTCCCTCACCAGCGACAAATACAAGGGCAAGGTCGCGATCTACGACTATTACCTGCCGGTGATCGGCATGGCCGCTCTGGCCATCGGCAAGAAGACGGCCGACCTCACCGAGGCCGACCTTCCTGCCCTCAAGGCCGAGCTGCTCAAGATGAAGGCCAATGCCAAGCTGGTCGGCGAGGTCACAGCCAGCCAGACCGCTCTTGCCACCGGCGAGGTTGATATCTTGGTCGGCGGCGGCGAATGGGTGACGGCTGGGCTCGCCAAGGAGAACCCGGCGCTCGACTTCTCGATTCCGAAGGAGGGTGCTGTGCTGTGGTCGCAGTCGCTCGCCATGTTCAAGGATTCCAAGAACAAGGACATGGCGCTGAAATTCATCCAATACATCATGAGCCCCGAGGGCCAGGCGCGGCTTGCCACCTCCTCCTGCTATTGGGGCATGCCTTCGAACAAGAAGGCGGCGCTGAGCGACGAGCAGAAGAAGATCCTGCGCTTCGACGAGCAGCCCGGCTTCCTCGCCCGCGCCCAGGCCTATCCGGCGCCGAACGCCGATCTCGACAAGAAGATGCAGGACATGTGGACCGAGATGCTGCAGGCGCAGTAAACCGGCCGATGACATCAGCGGGAAACAAGTCGCGTGCCCTGCCCTGGGCGCTGGTCACGCCGGCGCTGGCGTGGACGCTTCTGTTCTTCGTGCTGCCCTTCATCGCCATGGGGCTTTCCAGCCTCACGGCGCATGACGGCGGCGGCTTCACTTTGGCCAATTACAGCCAGTTCTTCACCGACGCGTCCTACTGGCGGGCGATGGTGAACTCGCTGGAGGTGACGGCGATCGTCACTGTGATCTCGATCCTGCTTGCCTATCCCTTTGCCTGGATTCTTGCCGAGATGGTGCCGGAACACTGGCAACGGCTGGCGCTGATGCTGGCGGTTCTGCCGTTCTGGACCTCCTATGTCGTGCGCTCCTATTCCTGGCTGCTGGTGCTGGCGCAGAACGGTGTCATCAACCGGGCGCTGACCGGCATCGGCCTGATCGGCGAGCCGCTGCAGCTCGCCAACACGCGTTTCGCGACCGTCACCGGCTTCGTGCATTTCTTCGTCATGCTGTTGACGCTGACGATCTTCGCCAATCTGAAACAGCTCAGCCCGAGCTACCGCAAGGCTGCCGCCGATCTCGGCGCCGGGCCGGTACGCACCTTCCTGCATGTCGTGCTGCCGCTCACCTTGCCCGGCATCATGGTCGGCGCCTTCCTCACCTTCGTGCTCTGCATCGGCGACTACATCACACCGCAGATCCTCGGCGGCAACAACGAGCTGGTCATGCCGCAGCTCGTCATGATGCAGATCGGCCGCCGCGGCGATTTTCCGCTGGCTTCGGCGCTGTCGATCATCCTGATGGCTGTGGTGACCATCGCCTATCTCGCCTGCGCCCGCTGGCTGAAGATCGAGCGGGCCTGATCATGCGCGCCGCCATCCGCCTCGCCGCCTGGGTCTACGCCATCGCGATATACGGCTTCATCTTCCTGCCGGTGGTCGTGCTGGTGCTGTTCTCGCTGCAGGCGACCTCCTTCCCGATCCCGCCCTTCACCGGCCCGTCGCTGCGCTGGTACCAGGCAGTGCTGTCGGATGCGCGGCTCACCTCGGCGCTCCTCAATTCGCTGCTCGTCGCGGTGCTCTCCTCGCTTGCCTCCGTCACGCTCGGATTCCTCTCCGCCTGGGGGTTCGCGCGCTTCGTGCTGCCGGGTTCGGCCATCCTGCGCGGCCTGATCACGCTGCCGCTGACCGTCAGCTATCTCATCATCGGCATGGGCCTTCTGGTGCTGTTCAACTGGGCCGGCGTGCCGAAATCGCTGCTGGCGGCCGGCATCGGCCATGTCGTGATCAACCTGCCGCTCTGCTTCGCCATCATCTACAGCCAGATGGGCGACCACCAGATCAACATCGAGCGCGCCGCGCGCGACCTCGGCGCCGCCGAATGGAAAGTGCTGCTCATGATCACCGTGCCGGTCATGGCGCCGGCGATCTTCGCCAGTTTCTTCCTGTCGATGACCTTCTCCTGGGACGAATTCGTCATCTCCTTCCTGCTCACCCGCTTCGAGACGACGCTGCCGGTGGAAATCTGGAACCTGCTGCGTTCCGGCCTCAATCCCAAGACCAATGCCGTCGGCTCGCTGGTCTTTGCCGTCTCCATCGCCCTGGTGGTGTTTTTCGAGCTGACGCTGTTGCGGAGAAAGCCGGCATGAGCGCGCCCTTGGTCGATATCCGCAATGTCTCGCATCGCTTCGGCCAGCTATCGGTGCTGAAGAACGTCTCGCTGGCGATCGAGCCCGGCAGCTACACGATCCTGCTCGGGCCTTCGGGTTCCGGCAAGACGACGCTGCTTTCGATCCTCGGCGGCTTCGTCACGCCTAGCGAAGGCAAGGTCTTCATCCGCGGCGCGGATTGCACTGTCGTGCCGCCGGCCAAACGCCCGACAACGACGGTGTTCCAGGACTATGCCTTGTTCCCGCATATGAGCGTCGGCGGCAATGTCGGCTTCGGGCTGCGCATGCAGGGCGTCGATGGCGCGACCCGGGCAGCCAAGGCGCGCGAGGCGCTGGCGCTCGTCGGGCTGGCGACGTCCTTCGACAAGAAGCCGCATCAGCTCTCCGGCGGCCAGCGGCAGCGCGTGGCGCTTGCCCGGGCGCTCGTCATCGAGCCGGCGGTGCTTTTGCTCGATGAACCGCTCGGCGCGCTGGACCTGAAACTGCGCCGGCAGATGCAGGACGAGCTGAAAGCAATCCAGAAGCGCGTCGGCACCGCCTTCATCCATGTCACGCACGATCAGGAGGAAGCAATGGCGCTGGCCGACCATTGCGTGGTGATGAATGATGGCCGCATCGAGGACGAAGGCACGCCCGAGCGGGTCTATGCGCGGCCGGCGACGCGCTTTTCAGCCACCTTCATGGGCGAGAGCACGATCCTTGCCGGCACCGTGACCGAGACGAGGAACGGGACCGTCACGGCCTCGACGGCGGTGGGGCCGATTTCACTGCCAGGTGCTACGCCTGCCGGCGCCAGGGTCGCGCTCGCCATCCGGCCCGAGCACATTGTTCTCGGCGAAGCGAAAGGCGACGTAGCGCTCGGCACGGCCAAGATCGGCGACGTCGTCTTCCAGGGCAGTTTCAAACGCGTGTTGGCGACTTCAACGCTCGATCCCGCGCTACAATTCATCGCCAAGGCGCCCGCTTCCGCTACCATTCAGGCAGGCGACACGATCTCGGTTTCATGCAACGCTCAAGACATCATCCTGCTGGCGGACTGATCCATGAGCACGCTTCCGGTCATCGAGGCTCCGGACTGGTACGAAACCATCCGCATGGGCGACGACGTCACGCTCATCCATGAGCCGTGGATAAAACCGTTCTTCCGCTGCAACATCTGGCATGTTCGCGGGCGCGACCGCGACCTGTTGTTCGACACCGGCCTCGGCCACTTCAGCCTCAGGCGCCACGTGCCGATGGTCAGCGAGCGCAAGCTTACCTGCGTGGCCAGCCACACGCATTTCGACCATATCGGCTGCCACCACGAATTCCCGGACCGCTGCGTGCATTCCGCCGAAGCGGCAATCCTTGCCGATCCGCGCAACGAATGGACGGTGGCGGACCGCTACGCCAATGAGGCGATGTTCGACGGCGTGCCGCAAGGCTGGGATACGGCGCGCTACCGCATCCTGCCCGCGCCGGCGGCCCGGCTGCTCGAGCATGGCGATGTCGTCGACCTCGGCGACCGCGCCTTCGAGGTCATCCACACACCTGGACACTCGCCGGGCGGCATCGCGCTTTATGAGAGAAAGACGGGCATCCTGCTGTCCGGCGACATCGTTTATGACGGGCCGCTGATCGACGACGTCTATCACTCCGACATCGATGACTATGTCGCAACGCTGCTTGCCATGCGCGACCTCGACGTCTCGGTCGTGCATGGCGGCCATTTCCCAAGCTTCGGCAAGGTGCGCTACCGGCAACTCATCGACGAATATGTCGCGGGCAAGCGCAAGGCCGGGTGCCACTTGCAGAGATGAAGAACACCGAGGGCGACGATACGGTCCCGACTGGGAACAAGCATCTTTCGACGCTGCCGTCTCACCGTTTTGGATCCGCCCGATCCTTCAGGAGCGTGATCGTATATTTCGGCGGCGTTCCATTGCGGTTCTTCTTCCAGGGCCTCAACCGGTCCTTCAACCGCACCACCGTCTTCTTGTAGACAGGCGCCGGCAGTCCGGCGAGATCGTAATAATCCTCGAGGATCGTCGTGCCCAGAAGCGCCTTCTCTTGCGGGTAGAAGGAAAAGTGCGCCGCGATCAGATCGCCGAAAACCTTGCCCGGCCGTCCGAGCTTGACGGGAAGGACGGCGGAAAACCACTCTTCTTCATCTCCCAGCGGGTGAAAAAGGTCGCCCAGTTCGACAATCTCCGACCCGAAAAAGCCGATCGCATTGATGGAAAAACGCGATGCCTTGACTTCGCGATCGGGCACTCTGAAATCGCCCAGCCGGCCGGTGCGCACCGCTTCGATCAGCACCGGATGCATCGCGATCGGGAACGTCGGATAAGACCAGGAGAATGGGCACATCGCCTGGCAGGTCAGCGGCCCTTCGATCTGAACCGCGGAGAGGTATTTGATGAAAGTGTTGCAGATGGCGTTGTTGATGATGAGCGGCGCATACCAAAGGGCCGAGCCCCGCTCGGTCAGCACCCGTTCCACGTACTTTTCGAAAAAACCGTCCTCGAGAAACACGATGTCATCGTCCAGCCTCAGATAGAAAGCATCCGGATCGTCGCAGAAACGGAAAAAACGTCCGATGGCGTCGTTTTTTCCGTTGGCCTCGGGCAACGTCTTGATTTTAATTCGCGAATCGGCGCTCGCCAATTGCCTGAGATAGGCTCGATCCTGCTCGTTGCGGCAGTTGTCCCACAGATGCCATTCGTGCACATGAGAGCTCTTCAGGACATAGTGGCTAAGTACGCCAAGATATTTCTCACGTCCGGCCGGAGTAACAACGATCAGCTTCATGGATAGCCATCCTGACACGGGACGTGTTGCGCAATTGCCGAACTAGCCGTCAGTCGATAACCGGCCGCCGATCTCGCGGCAAGCGTGCCAAGCGTTCAAACCTTCTGAAGCGAGCAACTTTGGTGTAAGTGCCGCGAGACAGCAAAGCAGCCCACCGAAGCATGAACTCCACCAACAGATCTCCGCAGCCGACCAGCCACCGCAATCTCGTGATCGTCAGAGCCGGCGACCGTTCCCTGCATCGTGGTTGGGGAGCGGACGAACCAGGATGCGACTTCGACCTGATCGTTAGTTACTACGGATCCGATCCATCGGCCTTCAGCCTGCCTTACGAAAGACGAGTGGATCGGAAAGGCGGCAAGTTTGACGGCCTTTTCGCGCTGTTCAGTGAGCAGCCGGACTTGCTCCAGCGCTATCGGTATTTCTGGCTTCCAGACGATGATCTCGAAGCAGATCGAAGAACGATCGAGGCTATGTTTGCGAACATGCGCCGGCTCGACCTCGATGTCGGCCAACCCTCTCTGACGCTCGACAGCTACTTTTCGCACCTGCCGTTCATGCGTTGCGACAGCTTCGAGCTCCGCTTCGTGGATAAGGTCGAGATTATGGCTCCCTGCATCCGAGCCGACGTGCTGGTCAAGATGCTGCCGCTCTTCGAACATTCAATGAGCGGCTTCGGCCTTGATTCGATCTGGACGCGCCTGGCGCCGGACAACCGTCGCAAGTCCGCCGTGTTCGATGACTTGTCGATTCGTCACACGCGCCCTGTCGGTAGCGCGCTTGCCCAAGCGATGTTGGAAAAAGGCCTCACACCCAAGGCGGAATACGCGCAATTGAAGGCCAGATTTTTCCTGGATGAATTCTATCCGATCTCCTATGAGGCCGTGGACAAAAAAGGGCGCGTTTGGCGATCGAAGACTGCCATAGGCCTGCGCATGATGCTGCATTACGCCCGACGGCTAAATGCATTCAGACAGGTGTATCGATTGAAGAAAACGCTGTGGCGGCACGTTCGCCGTCAGCATTTCAAGGCGGCCGAACTCTCGACCATCGCGATCGAGCCGCCTCCGGTTCGGACTGCCGAAGGGGCGATGACATGTTGAACGGCGCCGATCTTCTTGTCGTGGGGGCGGGATTCTACGGCGCAACGCTTGCCGAGCGTGTTGCAAGCAGGCTGGGCCGCCGTGTGCTGGTGATCGATCGACGCGCGCACATAGGCGGTAACGCCTACACCGAGCCCGACGCTGCCACCGGCGTCGAGATCCATCGCTATGGGCCTCACCTCTTCCATACATCCAATAAAGAAGTCTGGGACTATCTGCGCACCTTCACGCAATTCAACTCCTATCGGCACCGTGCGTTTTCGTCATATCGCGATCAGATCTATTCCTTGCCGATCAACCTGGCGACGATCTGCCAGTTCTTCGGCAAACGGCTCAGTCCCGATCAAGCGCGAGCGCTGATTGCCGAGCAATCGTCCGAACTCGGCGACCGGCAGCCGGCTAATCTCGAGGAGAAAGCTATCTCGCTTATCGGGCGCCCGCTCTACGAGGCGCTCATCAGAGGCTACACTGCCAAGCAGTGGCAGACCGACCCGCGCGAGCTTCCGCCGCAGATCATCTCGCGTTTGCCGGTGCGCTATACATTCGAGGACGGCTATTTCAACGATCGATACCAGGGACAGCCGCTCGAAGGCTATACGGCAATCTTCCAGAAGATGCTTGCGCACCCGCTCATCGAGACCAGGCTCGGCGTCGATTTCTTCCAGATCAAAGGATCGCTACCCAAGAATATTCCGATCGCCTACACGGGCGCCATCGACCGATATTTCGACTACGCCGAAGGAGACCTCGGATGGCGGACAATCGACATCGAGTTCGAACATATGGACACGCCGGACTATCAAGGCACAGGAATCATGCATTACGCCGATGAAGCCGTGCCTTACACACGCATCGTCGAGTTCAGGCATTTCAACCCGGAGCGTGAATTTGACGGCGACAGGACGCTGATCGGTCGCGAATTCTCGCGTTTTGCTCGTCGCAGCGACGAACCTTACTATCCTATCGACACCCGCGCCGACCAACGTATCTACGAGCGCTACCAGGCGCGCGCTCGTCGCGAACAAAACACTCATTTCGGCGGCCGGCTCGGAACATACCGCTATCTCGACATGCACCAGGCAATCGGCGCGGCGCTCAAGGCGTTCGAGACCGTCTTCGTGCCATATCTCGAAGGTCGATCGGAGACGGTGTCGATGAGAGGCCGGCCTTCCTGAGCGAAGTGGGCCAAACTCTTAAGACCATGATCCCGAAAGTGGGAACCGGTTTTCGGAGAAGATCATGCTCCAACAAAGAGTTGGATCGGGATGGCGATTCAACGAAACGTCATCGTGATCTAGGCTGGGACCGCGGCAGGGGCGGCAATCTGGCTCCGGAACCACTCAAGGGTCCGTCGAATACCTTCCTGATAGCCTGTAACGGCTTCCCACCCAGGAAGAATACGCTTTGCCAATCTCAAGTCAGGGCAACGATTTGTCGGATCTTGAGGAACCGGTTCATCATGGACGATCGAGCTGCCGGGAACCAGGGAGCAGACGAATTTCGCGATATCCAGGACCGGAACCTCGCAATTGTTGCCGATATTCAGCGGGCCACGATGTGAAATGTTGTCGCGCCAGAAGAAACGCTCCAATCCGTCGACGATGTCATCGACATAACCCCAGCTGCGCGATTGCAGACCATCACCATAGACGGTCAGCACTCCAGTCGTCAGCGCCTGGCTTATGAAGTTCGAAATCGCACGCCCGTCATCTATACGTGTGCGGGGTCCGTATACATTGAAGAGTCGCACCACTCTCACGTCGAGACCCTGCGTGCGTTGGGTCTCGAACAACAGCGCTTCCGTGCAGCGCTTGCTTTCGTCATAGGAGGACCTGGGGCCCGTACAGTCCACTGAACCTCGGTAACTCTCCGGCTGTGGGGAGACCTGCGGATCCCCATACACCTCCGAGGTGGATGAAAAGCAGAAGCGGCCGCCGGGCTTGAGCAAACCGAGAAGGTTGAAAGCCCCGCCGACATTGGCACGAATGGTGCGTGCCGGATCGCTCATGTACCAGGACGGCGAAGCGGGCGATGCGAGGTGAATGATCTCGTCGAACCGTTGCGAGGTGGTGAAGGCCTCCGCATCCTCGATCTCAAGGCTCAATCGCGGATCGTTAAGATGCGCAAGGTTCTGGCGCGAGCCGGTCCATAAGTTGTCAACCACAACAAGGCAGTCGAGATCCGTGCGCTGCAGGAGACGATCGGCTAGATGCGAGCCTATGAAACCACTGCCTCCCGCGACCAACACCGAGCAACGATCCTTACGACTTATTCCATGCATCATCACGCCGACTTTGCTTTCGGAGCGCGCTCGCCCCAAGGTTGAATCGAAAAGACCCATAGAGCCTGGCGAATTGCTAGGCAATCCAGCGAGCGCGTTTTCGCTACCCCGCAGATCTGGCAAATACGAGTTAGCCGCAGTCATCGCGACCGCGCGCCGTTGATGCCGCGTATCTGGTGAATGTCATCCCGCGCGGCGTTTCATGGGAACGGCAAACCGCTCATCGCTCGGCGCTGATGCAATTGCGGACGGAAACCCGCTTCGCGCGTTTCCCGGAATTGCCTTAAAGCGCCCTTTGCGGGCAAAGTGTTCCCGTGGCGTCGCCGCAGCGGGAAGCTGTCGGCTGCGGCCGCTGGCTCATCTCTTCGGAATGACGCACCAGCTCGGCGAACATCAGCGCGAAACTTCCCATCATCAGGAAGACTATGATCAGACGCGTTACCGGCAATAGACAGGGCTCTCGACTGGCTAGCCCCCGCCAACCCATCCACTGTCGGCTAACATGATCGATCCGGCTTTACGAGTGTTTAAGCTTCGCCTTAACCATGGCAGCCATCACATTCATGTCGCCGCTGTCACGAAGCGCGATTGTCGGGTGTGACCGCCAGCTGGCGCTGCGCCCTTCACAGATGTGGGCGGCGCATGCTACGCCGTCGCCGGCGCGGCCCAGCAGACGGTCGCCCTCCGGGAGCCATGAGCAAAGCCGACAGCCGTTTCGCCTTCGTTTCTTCCGACACCGACGACGCCCGCGCGGCGCTGGAAAGCCTGTCCGCGCGCTATGGGCAGGTGCCTGTCGCGGATGCCGAGATCATCATCGCGCTCGGCGGCGACGGCTTTCTTCTGCAGACGCTGCGCGAGACGATGAGCACGGGCAAGAAGGTCTACGGCATGAACCGTGGCACCATCGGCTTCCTGATGAACGAATATCGCGCCGGTGGCCTCGAGGAACGCATCGCAAACGCCGTCTCCGAGACGATCCGGCCGCTGGAAATGGTCGCCGTGACGCATGACGGCGAAACGATTTCGGCGCCGGCCATCAACGAGGTGGCGTTGTGGCGCCAGTCCTATCAGACGGCGAAGATCCGCATCACCGTCGACGGCCAGGTGCGGCTGGAGGAGTTGAACTGCGACGGCGTGATGATCGCGACGCCCGCCGGTTCCACCGCCTACAATCTGTCGGCGCATGGGCCGATCCTGCCGCTCGATGCGCCGCTTCTGGCGCTGACGCCGGTCAGTCCTTTCCGGCCGCGCCGCTGGCGCGGGGCGCTGCTGTCCAACAAGGCGACCGTGCGCTTCGACATCCTGGAAGCCGAAAAGCGCCCGGTGAATGCCGCGGCCGATCATACCGAGGTCAAGGCGGTGGCCTCCGTCACCGTGCGGGAATCGCCGACGGCGACGGCAACTTTGCTGTTCGATCCGAACCATTCCTGGAACGAGCGTATCCTTGCCGAGCAGTTCCGCTACTGAGCCGGCGCAAGGATATTGTTTCGATCAATGCATGTCGCCCAAAAGCGCGCAGCGGTTTTGGGCATACGACGTGATCAAGCAAAGATATAAAGCGCGGAGCCTCAAACCGTTTCAGCTCGACGCGCTTTAAGCATCGCGATTAAGGTTACGTCTTCACAATCGCTGTATTTCGGTCCGTTTCTGTTGACAAATCGAGGGCTTGCGCCTAACTGCAACACCGATCTTGCAGGCGCGCGGCGCCTGCCGCGGCTACTGTGTCGCGATTTCCCCAACCAACAAAGACAACAAACACTTGTCCTCAGACACCACGATCGCTCAAGAAGCGTTGACATTCTCAGACCTCGGCTTGTCGCCGAAGGTTCTCTCCGCGGTCACCGATGCCGGCTACACCAAGCCGACTCCGATCCAGGCCGGCGCCATCCCGCATGCGCTGCTCGGCAAGGACGTGCTGGGTATCGCCCAGACCGGCACCGGCAAAACTGCTTCCTTCGTGCTGCCGATGCTGACGCGCCTGGAAAAGGGCCGGGCGCGAGCCCGCATGCCGCGCACGCTGATCCTCGAACCGACCCGTGAGCTCGCCGCGCAGGTCGAGGAAAACTTCATCAAATACGGCAAGAACCACAAGCTCAATATCGCGCTGCTGATCGGAGGCGTCTCCTTCGACGAACAGGACAAGAAGCTCGAGCGCGGCGCCGACGTGCTGATCGCGACGCCCGGCCGCCTGCTCGACCACCGCGAGCGCGGCAAGCTTCTGCTCAATGGCGTCGAGATCCTCGTCATCGACGAGGCCGACCGCATGCTCGACATGGGCTTCATTCCCGATATCGAGCGCATCTGCGAGATGATCCCGTTCACGCGCCAGACGCTGTTCTTCTCGGCGACGATGCCGCCGGAGATCACCAAGCTCACCGAGAAGTTCCTGCACGCGCCGGTGCGCGTCGAGGTTTCGAAGGCCGCCTCCACGGCGACCAGCATCACGCAGCGGCTGGTGAAGTCCGGCACAAAACCCTGGGAAAAGCGCGAGACGCTGCGCAACCTGATCAAGGCCGAAGACGCCGATCTGAAGAACGCCATCATCTTCTGCAATCGCAAGGTCGAGGTGTCGGAGCTGTTCCGCTCGCTGTTGAAGCATGATTTCGATGCCGGCGCGCTGCATGGCGACATGGACCAGCGCGCCCGCATGCAGATGCTCGCCAATTTCCGCGACGGCAAGCTGCGCTACCTCGTTGCCTCGGACGTCGCAGCGCGCGGTCTCGACATTCCCGATGTCAGCCATGTCTTCAATTATGACGTGCCCATCCACGCCGAGGATTACGTCCACCGCATCGGCCGCACCGGCCGCGCGGGACGCGCCGGCAAGTCCTTCACCATCGCCACGCGCTCCGAGACCAAATATGTCGACGCCATCGAGAGGCTGATCGGCACCAAGATCGAGTGGCATGACGGCGACCTGTCGACCGTGACCGAGAGCGAGGGCGAGGAGCAGCCGCGCCGCGGCCGCGGCGCCCCGCGTCGCGCCGGCCGCAAGGACGAGGATCGCAAGGACCGGGGCGAGCGCAAGAAGGACCGTCACGCCAAGCGCGACGAGACGCCCGATGCCGCGCGTGAGGAACAGCCTGTCGCCGAAGTGGCCGACATCGCCGAACGCCGCGCCCGCAAGGATGCGATCCGTTCCGAGAACGAACGCAAGGGCCCTGGCAACCGTCACGAGCAGCGCGGCGACGCCCGACCGCAGCGCGACCGCCCCGGCCGCCATCGTCAGGGAGAAGACGACGCAACCGTCGGCTTCGGCGACGACGTGCCGGCCTTCATGCGGATCGTCGCAAAGGTCTGAAGTCGATACCGGCATAGCCTGAATTGAAAACGGCCCCACACGGGGCCGTTTCGTTTTTGGCTTCGCCTGAAGCAATTCAGCCAAAGGCGATGCCTACATCGGACCCGGCATCATCTTGGTCGGCTTCTCAAGCATCGGGAACTCGGCCCTGCTGCATTTCACGTTCGGGTTCGTTGGACTGAACATGCCGTTCGGATTGTCCTTGAACAGCCATGCATGCAGGTCGTAGTGGACGAACTCCCTCGGAATGAGCGGATAGTGGCCTTCCATCGGCCCCATGAATTTCTGCCCGAACAGCGTCGGCACCTCCTTGGTGTCCGGCGTCAGCGGCACCAGCCATTCCACCCCGACCAGCTTCAAGCCTTTCTTGGTCGGCTCGTAGATCAGGACGTTGGGTTTCATCGGGTCGAGCGGCTTGCCGACGCTCGGGACGTTGACGAAATGAATGCCCATCGCGCCCTTCTGATAGTACATAGCGCCGTCTATCTTCTCGCCGCCATAGTGGATGCAGCCGACGGTCGACAAATAGAGGTCGCGAACAGCGGCGGTGTAATCTTCATACTTGGCCAGCGATTTCTTCAAGGCTTCGATGTCGGCCTTGTTGGCGTCCTCGGCCCGAGCCGCAGCGAGCCCGAACGATGTGCCGATAAGACATGCCAAAACGAGGACGCCGCAGCGCCCCAAGCGAGCTGTTCTTGTCATGCATTCCTCCCAGATTCTCTTGATCTGGCCGTGCAAGACCGGGGCGGCAGATGTTGATTGCGCGGCCTATTGACCGCCCCATCCCCTCTGGAACAGCAGAATGTTAGTCCTTTCCCCGGTTCTGGAAAAGCATTAGTTTCTTCTAATTGATGTCCTAAGACCTTCGACCCATCTTTGGGCCATTTCAAACAAAAACGGCCCCCTTTCGGAGCCGTTGTCTTGATGGAATCACGCCTCTGCGCGCCGTTTTCTCAGGTGAGCGGCGACAGCTGGATCTCGACGCGGCGGTTCTGCTCGCGGCCGGCGGCGGTCGCATTGGATGCGATCGGGCGGGTCTTGCCGAAGCCGGTGACGGCGAAGCGGCGCTGGTCGACTCCCTGGCCGGACAGGTAATTTGCGACGGCAAGCGCGCGACGCTGCGACAGGTCGAAATTGTGCTCGTCGCCGCCGGTCGAATCGGTGTGGCCGAACACGTCCACAGTGGTCTGGCGGAATTTCTTCAGCACCAGCGCGACCGAATTCAGCACCGGATAGAAGCCCGGCTTCACCGCGTCCTGGTCGACATTGAAGGTGATGTCGGACGGCATGTTGAGGATGATCTGGTCGCCGCTGCGGGTGACGCTGACGCCGGTGCCCTGCAATTGACGGCGAAGCTCGGCCTCGTTCTGGTCCATCGTCGCGCCGATCGCGCCGCCGGCGAGCGCGCCGATGCCGGCGCCGATCAACGCGTTGCGGCGGTCGTTGCCACCGGCCAGCAGGCCGAGGCTGGCGCCTGCCAGGGCGCCGAGGCCGGCACCGGCCGCCGTGTTGGAGATCTTCTGGTCGCCGGTATACGGATCGGTGGTGGTGCAGGCGCTCACCAATAGAGCCGCCGCCACGGCGACGAGCACAGTCTTCTTCATGAGATTGGTCCCTCTCCAATTCGCGGCCTTTGCGACCGCGCCAAATCAGCCCTTCCGCAGCCTTGTAACATGAAATGCGGCGAAAAACGGAACGGGAATGCCGCCGGTAATGTCCGGCGGTGGCTCCCCTGTCGGCTCTACCACAAATTCTTGCCGTCGATGACCACCACCTCGACCTTGTCCAAATCGAAATCATCGAACAGGCGCGAATTGACGCTGATCTTCGGGTTGTCGAAATCCGGCTTTCCGGTCGACCAATCAGGCGTCTCGGTGAAGGTGCCGCAGCCGCAAATGGCGCAGAAACCATGCTTCACCGTCTTTGAGCCCCAGCGATAGAAGGAGACGTTTTCCGGCGGGCTCGTGAGCTTGAATTGCGACGGCACATAGTAGGCCCATAACGAGCCCCGCTTCGAGCAGAACGAGCATGTGCATTGCGTCACCGTCCGCGGCGCCTCGGCAACCTCGAAGGTTGTCGCCTTGCAGTGACAGCTTCCCCTGATGGTCATGGACTCAACCTCTCCGTTGTCAGCCGCGCCCTTGGTTTCACGCAATTCCGGACGGAAAACCGCTACGCACTTTTCCTGGAATTGCGCATCCTGGGTGCACGCAATTCCGGACGGAAAACCGCTACGCACTTTTCCTGGAATTGCTCGGTGCAAGGCAACATAAAGAAACCGTCCTGACAACCGTCTGTCAGCAAGGTCGCAGCCTTCTCCTGCCGTGGATCGAGCCCCAGCGCCTCGCCTTCCGCGGCAGGTTCAGAGTCTTAGTAAGAGGGAGGCGGCACGAACAGGCAGATGGTCTTGCCGGCGTCGAGCCCGGCCTGGTGCGCACACCAGTGGTACTCGCCGTCGGGCGAATTCTTGACGCGCTTGTCGGCATAAGCCACCACCTCGCCCGTACCCTTTATGACGTAGCCCTCGGGCCGCTCGCTGATCGACGACTGCGGCACCTCCTTGCAATCGTAGTTGGCACAACAGGCAAAGGGATATTTCCAGCCTTGCGGCGTGGCCGCGGTGGGCTGGGCGTCGTGCGCAGCAGCCGGCGGCGCCAGCGCCGCGATCGCTCCAACGGCGAACAGGGAGAACAAAAGTCGGCCAGCCGGTCGAACGGCTTGGGCCGATCTTGATATGGCAGCAGACATCGAAGCGTTCCTTTCGAGCATCAAGCGTTTTCGCTTGCCCGTTCCCGGAACGTATCTTCCCAGTGGCCGATCGTCGGTCGCAGATATGCCGCATCCGGCCATAAATGCTTTTTACCCAGCACGAAGGCTGGGCTGATTCCCTGGCTGGCGCAAGCATCCGCTTGCAACGGCAATGCCGCGCTTCACGCCAACCTCTGCCATCCAGAATCGTGCGTCGGCTTGGTTGATGAGCGGTTAGCCGCGCGGATCTGGTGCCCGACAACGAGATTCGGCTCAAGCTGGTTCCAGACGTTCAGTCGGGAACGTGCTCATCATACTGCGGCAGGGAGTCGGCGATTGTGAACCACTTCGCCTTGGACCCGACAAAAATGTGCGCGCTCGGCCGTATCGTCGGCTCGTCGACCAGCGTGCCCATGGCGACATGCACGTAGGCGCCGTCGCGGACCAACGAATAGAGGAGCGAGCCGCATCGCCCGCAATGCGCGTCGTGGCCGCTCTCGTCGCCGAAGATCAGCAGCCCGCCCTCGCCCGCGATGAGACGGAACTTGTCGCGCTCGATGCCGGCGAACGGCTTGAACGCGGAGCCTGTCGTGCGCCGGCAGTTCGAGCAATGGCAGTTCGCCGCGTAAATGAATTCGTCCGCAACCTCATAGTGGACGGCGCCGCAGAAGCATTTTCCCGCAAGTACCGTAGACACCGGCTTCCTCCTTCGTCCCCAGGCGGGATATGTTCAGATTCAGGTCAGGCTGAGCCGAGAATGATGGTTTCCGAGAACCGGAGCGGAGCGTACTTCAGTACGTGAGCACCGGAAGCGCAGGAAATCATCGTTCGCAGGCCAACCTCACCTGAATGTGGGCATATTCTAGTCGAGGTCCGCCACCGCTTCGCCTGCGCCGCCCTCGATGCGATGCGAGAGCGAGGCTTCCATGAATTCGTCGAGGTCGCCGTCGAGCACGCTCGAAGGCGAGGTGCTTTCGACGCCGGTGCGCAGATCCTTCACAAGCTGATAGGGCTGCAGAACATAGGAGCGGATCTGGTGCCCCCAGCCGATGTCGCTCTTCGACGCCTCGGTGGCATTGGCGACCGCCTCGCGCTTCTTCAGCTCTTCCTCGTAAAGCCGCGAGCGCAGCATTTCCCAAGCCTTGGCGCGGTTCTTGTGCTGCGAGCGCTCGGCCTGACAGGCGACCGCGATACCGGTCGCCAGATGGGTGATGCGCACCGCCGAGTCGGTGGTGTTGACGTGCTGGCCGCCCGAACCCGAGGAACGATAGGTGTCGATGCGCACGTCCGATTCGGAAACATTGATCTCGATCGAGTCGTCGATGACCGGATAGACCCAGACGCTGGCGAAGGAGGTGTGGCGCCGCGCGTTGCTGTCGTAAGGCGAAATACGCACCAGGCGATGGACGCCGGACTCCGTCTTAAGCCAGCCATAGGCGTTGTGGCCCTTGATCATCACGGTGGCGGACTTGATGCCCGCTTCCTCGCCGTCATGGACTTCCAGCACCTCGACCTTGAAGCGGCGACGCTCGGCCCAGCGCGTGTACATGCGCAGGAGCATCGAGGCCCAGTCCTGGCTCTCGGTGCCGCCGGCGCCGGCATGGATTTCGAGATAGGTGTCGTTGGCGTCGGCCTCGCCCGACAGCAGCGTTTCGACCTGGCGGGCCTTCGCCTCGCCCTGCATCGAACGCAGCGCCGCCTCCGCTTCCGCGATGATGCCGTCGTCGCCCTCTTCCTCGCCGAGCTCGATCAGGCCGATATTGTCTTCCAGCGCCTGCGTCATCCCTTTGACGGCAGCGATGCCGTCCTCGAGCTCCTGGCGCTCCCGCATCAGCTTCTGCGCTTCGATCGGATCATTCCAGAGACTGGAATCCTCGGCGCGCGAATTCAGGTATTCAAGCCGCTTTACAGCCTGATCCCAGTCAAAGATGCCTCCTCAGCAGGGTTATCGCCTGCCTGATCTCGTCGACGATGTTGAGCGTTTCCGCGCGCATGGCTCTTGGTTCGGTCCTGTTCTTTTCGGTCTTTTCGGAATAGGCGCGATACATAGGCACGGCGTCGCTGCCTGTAAAGCGAAATGGGCCGGCACCACCCTGCCGGCCCATCGCGAAATCGGGCAAGGTCAGTAGAGGCCGCCGCCGCCGTCCTGGATGGCCTGGTTGGCTTGCGGCGACAGCGCTCCGCCCGAACCGTTCGAGCCATCCGCGCCCATGCCGATCACCCAGTAGCTGTCAGCCGGACCGGTGCCAGGCTTGAAAGCCTCGATGATGGTGTTCGGATCGCCTTCGGCGGCACGCATGCCGGTCTTGCGGTTGATTGCGATCAGCTTCATGCCGTCGGGAACCTGGAAGTCGGTGTTCGGCTTGCCGTCGAGCGCAACCCGCATGAAGTCCTTGAAGATCGGGGCCGCCAAGCCGCCGCCGGTGGCGCCGTGGCCAAGGCCGCGCGGCGTGTCATAGCCCATATAGAGGCCGACAACGAGGTTCGGGGTGAAGCCGATGAACCAGGCGTCCTTCTCGTCATTGGTCGTGCCGGTCTTGCCGGCAATGTGGCGGCCGAGCTCGCCGATGGTGGCGCCGGTGCCGCGCTGCACGACGCCCTCCATCATCGAGGTGATCTGGTATGCCGTCATCGGGTCGAGCACCTGCTCGGAATTGTCGACCAGCTCCGGCTCGGTCTGGTTCTTCCACTCAGTGGCGTTGCAGCCTTCGCAGCCGCGCTCGTCCTGCTTGAACACCGTCTTGCCGTAACGGTCCTGGATGCGGTCGATCAGCGAGGGTTTGATCGATTTGCCGCCATTGGCCATGATCGAATAGGCCGACACCATGCGCATGACGGTCGTCTCGCCCGAGCCCAGCGCCATCGGCAGATAGGGCGCCAGATGATCGTAGACGCCGAAGCGCTCGGCATATTCCACGACCAGCTTCATGCCCATGTCGTTGGCCAGCCGCACGGTCATCAGATTGCGCGACTTTTCGATGCCCGAGCGCAAGGTGGCCGGGCCGGCGACCGTGCCGTCATAGTTCTTCGGCGTCCAGGTGGTGTTGCCGCTCTGGATGGTGATCGGGCCGTCCATGATCACCGAAGCCGGCGTGTAGCCATTGTCGAGCGCCGCCGAATAGACGATCGGCTTGAACGAGGAACCGGGCTGGCGCATCGCCTGGGTGGCGCGGTTGAATTCCGACTGCGCGTAGGAGAAGCCGCCGACCATGGCCAGCACGCGGCCGGTATGCGGATCCATGGCGACGAGGCCGCCTTCGACCTCCGGCACCTGGCGCAGCATGTAGGTGTTGTCGGAGCCGTCGTTCTTCTGCACGAAGATCACATCGCCGGGTTCCAGCACGTCGGCCGGAGACTTCGCCCTGACGGACTTGCCGTTGACGAAGTGGCGCATGGCGAAGCCCATGTCCTCCTTGCTGACGGTGCCCTGGACGCGCTCCTTGACCAGATCGCCGGAAATCTGCCTCGTCGGCTGGACGCCGACGGTCAGCCCGGTTGCCGAGCTGTCGAGCACGACGGCCAGCGTCCATTCCGGAACATCCTCGAGACCCTTCACATTGCCGAGTGGCACGCCCCAGTCGCCGGAGACGTCGATATGCGTCACCGGACCTCGATAGCCGCGCAGCATGTCGTATTTGAGCAGGCCGTTCTGCATCGCCTTGCGGGCGATAAGCTGGATATTCGGATCGAGCGTGGTGCGCACCGACAGGCCGCCCTCGTAAAGCGCATTCTCGCCGTAGCGCGCGATGATCTGGCGGCGGACTTCCTCGGTGAAGTACTCGCCGGCAAACAGATAAGAACCGTTGCGGCGCGGCGTCACGCCGAGCGGTTCGGCCTTGGCCTTGTCGCCCTCCTCGCGGGTGACGTAGCCATTCTCGACCATCTGGTCGATGACCCAGTTGCGGCGCTCCAGGGCACGGTCGGCGTGCTTGAAGGGGTGATAGTTGTTCGGGCCCTTCGGCAACGAGGCGAGATAAGCGGCTTCCGCGACTGTCAGCTCGTTGACGGACTTGTCGAAATAGGTGAGCGCGGCGCCCGCGACGCCATAGGCGCCAAAGCCGAAGAAGATTTCGTTGAGATAGAGCTCGAGGATGCGGTCCTTCGAATAAGCCTGCTCGATGCGGAAGGCCAGGATCATCTCCTTGATCTTGCGCTCATAAGTCTGATCAGAAGAGAGCAGGAAGTTCTTCGCCACCTGCTGGGTGATCGTCGAGGCGCCGACCTGCCGCCGACCCGAACCGAAATTCTGCAGGTTGACGATGATGGCGCGGCCAAGTCCGGTGATGTCGATGCCGGGATGGTTGTAGAAATTCTTGTCCTCGGCCGACATGAAGGCGGCCTTGACGCGGTCCGGGATGGCCTGGATCGGCAGATAGAGACGCCGTTCGCGCGCATATTCGGCCATCAGCGCGCCGTCGGAGGCGTGAATGCGCGTCGTCACCGGCGGTTCGTATTTGGCCAGAACCTCGTAGTCGGGCAGGTCCTTGGTCAGATGGCTGATATAGATGGCAAGACCGGCCGCCACCAGCAGCGCCAGCGTCGTGCCGATGCCAAAGAAATAGCCGATGAGACGAATCATGCCCGCTCCAGTCCGAGGTTCGGGAATTTCCTAAACGAAGCCGACAGTCGCGCAAGCTTCCCGGGGCGGTCCCAATCCGCAATCGAAAAACCCATGTAGCGGCCATGTGGACAAAATACGGCAGCGCGAAATTTGAGGACTCGGTTGCCGAATAATAACGCCGGGTGTTGTTGTCATGCAACGCCGCTTGCGGTTGCAGACGTCCGGCAGTTGCGGGCAGGTCCGGCGGGTCAGCCGCCCGTCGCGGTTCCGGCCTTGGCGGCGGCAAACAGGGCAACCGCGTTGGTTATGCTTTGCGCCGCCTTGCCTCGCCAGTCGGCGTTCAGCAGTTGCGCCTCGTCCTTGTTGTTGGAGAGGTAGCCGAGCTCGACCAGGACGGACGGCACATCCGGAGCCTTGAGCACCCTGAAGCCGGCCGAGCGCTGCGGATTGTTGATCATGCCGACGCTGGTCGACAGCTGACCGACCAGCGTGTGGGCGAAGCTCATCGAGAAACCATGGGTCTCACGGCGGATCAGGTCGATCAGGATGTCGGTGACTTCCTTGTTGTCGTCCTCGATCTTCATTCCGGCGAACTGGTCGGACAGGTTCTCGCGATCGGCGAGCGCCTGGGCTTCCGGGTCGGAAGCCTTGTCGGAAAGCGTGTAGACCGTGGCACCGCGAAGACCTTTGACGGCGATCGTATCGGCATGGACGGAGATCAAAAGATCGGCCTCGTGCTGGCGCGCGATGCGCACGCGTTCGTCGAGCGCCAGGTACACGTCGTTGTCCCGCGTCATGTAGACATCGTATTTGCCGACCGCGGCCAGCTTGTCGCGCAGTTCCTTGGCAAAAGCGAGCGTGACGTCCTTCTCGACCGTGCCGGCGGAGCTTTCGGCGCCGCCATCGACGCCGCCATGACCGGGATCGATAACCACCGTGAAGCGATGGCCAGGCGCCGAGACCGGTCCGGTGCCGACCCGTTCGCCTTTTTCGGTCGAAACCGTCGAACCGGTCGTCAGCGACTGGTTGGCGAGAGCTTCGTCGAACTCCCGTTCGGAGGCAGCCGACATATCGATGGCGATGCGGTAGCCGCTGCCGTCATTCTTGAGCACGTCGAGCTTGTCGACGACGAAAGGGCCTTTGCCGGTGAGGATCAGGCGCGAGCCATGTCCCTGATCGCCGTACCGAACGGCCCGTACAAGGCCCCGCGGCTTCACATCCTTGGCGTCGAGCGCGAATCGCGTGCGCGGAAGATCGACGACCAGGCGATTGGGACCGCGCAGCAGGAACCATTTGACGTCCGGCTCGTGGTCGAAATTCACGACGATGCGCATCTTCGTGGCGTCGCCGGCCATCTTGTAGCCCGTCGCGCCAAGCAGGATGTCGGCGTGCGCGGCGGCGACGAAACAGGACAGGACCGCCAGCAGCAAGCCAGTCCAGGTCACGCGCAGGAGATGCCCGGCGGCCCCACTCCTCTTGTCTGCGGCGCCCGCCGATCCCATCTCTTATCCGTCGCTCCCGGTTTGACGCATTGCGCCCGGTCTTCTCGCAGAATGCCTGTCAGGCCGCCAACTCGATTAACGATTGGTATTCAGAGAAGGTTAACCAAGCCTTTCAAGGAGCGGGACGAAGACGCCTTCCCTAGGGGAAGCGCTTTTTGCCGGCATCCGAAATCGGGGTTGCCTTCCATCCCGCCAAATCATAAAAGCGACATTGGATCACTGCAATCCTGGAACCGCTCGCCTCAGCAGTTTCCTGCCAAAAGGCTGGATGCAAAGGCGGCTCCTTTACCCTTCCAGGCTCAGGTGGTCGCGACGATTTTCGCAGGCGTGCCCTCGTGGCGGGGGAATCGCTTGCGTGAGGAAAACGGCCGGGTTTGTCCCGCGCCGGCTCTTTATGAGCAAACAAGCTGGTCCGGCTTAGCCCGGGCTTTGGTTCAAAAGGTTCTGCCGGGTGCCGATGGCTTCAAGCGCAATCATGGAAAGGTCCGCATCAAACCGCGCCGTAATGGCTGCGGGCGGCACCGCCATTGCGCTCAAGCGGCGGCCGGCGGACATTCAATTATCCGGCATGCACACAGATACAGGCGCACAGCGGCGGGCATTGCCACGCCAGCTGCGGCCGTCGGCTGCCGGCAGGAAACAAAATAATGCCCAACAAGATGCTGATAGACGCCTCCCACCCGGAGGAAACACGCGTTGTTGTCGTTCGCGGTAACCGCATCGAAGAATTCGACTTTGAATCCCAGGACAAAAAGCAGCTCAAAGGAAACATCTATCTCGCCCGCGTAACCCGCGTCGAACCGTCCCTCCAGGCGGCCTTTGTCGAGTATGGCGGCAACCGTCACGGTTTTCTCGCCTTTAGCGAAATTCATCCCGATTATTACCAGATCCCGGTCGCCGACCGTCAGGCCCTGCTGCGCGCCGAGGCGCAGGAGGCCGAGGACGAAGACGACGAGGAAGCCGAGAACGGCGAAGAGCAGCAGGCGCGCGACCGCGGCGGCCGGCGCAACCGCCGGCGCGGCGGCAAGAACCGCGACCGCGGCGAGCACAAGCACGCTTCCTCGGAGAACGAGGAAAGCCCGGTCGAAGCAATAGCCGTTGACGAAACCGCCGCTGCGGTTGCCGGGGACGAGGAAGCCCGGGGCGAGACCGCCGCTACCCCGGCAGAAAATGCCGGAACAGCCTCCGAGGCCGTCGAGGCCGTATCGGAAGCGGCTGAAGAACCCGCCGCCGAGGCTGGCGGAGATGACGCCACGGACGACAACGATGGCAAGCCTTCCGAAGGCGGCCCTACTTCGATTGCCGCGAGCATCGATGCCGACGTAATTTCCGAAGCGATGCCGCAGGCGGATCAGCAGAGCGGCGAAACCGCCGCCAGCGACGATGATCGCGGCATGCTGGAGGACGTCTCGGCCTCGCATTCGGACGAGCACGAGGTGGAATCGGTCGGCGCCGAGGACGCGCTCGAGGAAATCCGCAACCGCCGCAAGCCGGTGCGTCGCCAGTACAAGATCCAGGAAGTCATCAAGCGCCGGCAGATCCTTTTGGTGCAGGTGGTCAAGGAAGAGCGCGGCAACAAGGGCGCGGCGCTCACCACCTATCTGTCGCTTGCCGGCCGCTATTCGGTGCTGATGCCGAACACGGCGCGCGGCGGCGGCATCTCGCGCAAGATCACCAACGCCCAGGACCGTAAGCGGCTGAAGGAGGTCGTGGCCGATCTCGACGTGCCGCAGGGCATGGGCGTCATCCTGCGCACCGCCGGCGAGAGCCGCACCAAGGCCGAGATCAAGCGCGACTACGAATACCTGATGCGGCTTTGGGAAAACGTCCGCAACCTGACGCTGCAGTCCTCGGCCCCGGCCCTGGTCTATGAGGAAGGCAGCCTGATCAAGCGTTCGGTGCGCGACCTCTACAACAAGGACATCGACGAGATCCTTGTCTCCGGCGAAGACGGCTACCGCGAGGCCAAGGATTTCATGCGCATGCTGATGCCGAGCCACGCCAAGGTGGTTCAGCCATTCCGCGACACCACGCCGATCTTCGTGCGCAACGGCATCGAAGCGCAGCTCGACCGCATGCTGCAGCCGCAGGTGACGCTGAAGAGCGGCGGCTACATCATCATCAACCAAACCGAGGCGCTGGTTTCGATCGACGTCAATTCCGGCCGCTCCACCAAGGAGCATTCGATCGAGGAGACGGCGCTCCACACCAATCTGGAAGCGGCGGAGGAAGTCGCGCGGCAGTTGCGATTGCGCGACCTTGCCGGCCTGATCGTCATCGACTTCATCGACATGGAGGAGAACCGCAACAACCGCTCCGTCGAGAAGCGGCTGAAGGATCACCTCAAGAACGACCGCGCCCGCATCCAGGTGGGCCGCATCTCGCACTTCGGCCTGATGGAAATGTCGCGCCAGCGTATCCGCGCCAGCGTGCTGGAATCGACCATGAAGCCTTGCCCGCATTGCGGCGGCACCGGCCATGTGCGCTCCGATTCCTCCGTGGCGCTGATGGTCGTGCGGGCGATCGAAGAATTCCTGCTCAAGGATTCGCGCAGTCACATCATCGTGCGCACGCCGTCGGCGACCGCGCTCTATGTGCTCAACCATAAGCGCGCCAACCTGGTGGAGCTCGAAGCCCGCTTCGGCCTGACCATCACGATCGAGGCTGACGAGACGCTCGGCACCCAGCATTACGCGATCTTCCGCGGCGCCATCGCCGAGAAGCCGGAAGGTTTTGTCGAGGTGCGCAGCCTACCGGCCTATGTCGAGCCGGACGAGCCCGAGGATGAGATTGTCGTCGAGGAAGCGGAGGACGAGGTCTCGGTCCAGGCCGAACAGCCGCGCCACGGGCAGCAGGACCAGCACCAGCAGCGGTCCGAGGATGGCGAAGGCCGTGACCGCAAGCGTCGCAAGCGCCGGCGGCGGCGCGGCGGCAGGGATCGCGACCGCGAGCACAATGGGGACGTCGCGGCGGCGCCGACGGAAGCCGGCGAAACCGATGACGACGAGACGACGGACGAGGCCGCCGAGGAGGCAACCGTGGGCGGTGAGGCTGTAGCGGCCGCTGCCGACGACGGTTCCGGAAAGAAGCGCCGGCGCGGGAAGCGCGGCGGCAAGCGCAACCGCCGTGAGGACGAAGCTTCGGAGGCCGCTGCCGGCGAAACTGTCGGCGATATCGAGGGTGAGTCGGTTGAAGGCCGGGACGCAGTAAGCGAGCCGGCGATGGCCGCTCCTGCGGAGCAACCTGCTGCTCCCGCCGCGGCTAACGACGATGCCGAGGCGGTCGAAAAGCCGAAGAAGCCCCGCCGTTCGAGGGCCAAGAAGGTGGCTGAGGAAGCCGTGGCCGAGACGGTATCGGAGCCTGTGGCCGAAGCTCAGGTCGCGCCCCCGGCCGGCCAGCCCGAGCCGGAGCCGACGGCTGCCGCTCCCGCGGCCACCGAGGCGGAGCCTGCCACCAATGCCCATCCGACGCGGCGCAAGCAACAGTCAGTCGACGCGCCGGTTGTTCCCGTCGTGTCTTCGAACGTGTCCGACGACGCCAAGGCCGAAGAGAAGCCGAAGCGCGCCGGCTGGTGGCAGCGCAAGGGTTTTTTCTAAACCTTTCAGGTCGTTAAGCTGATCTTTTGAAACAATCCCGCGCCATATCCGGCGCGGGATTTTTCATTTCACCGACTGCCTTTTCAGCGCAGCTCCGGGTGGAACCGCCAACGCTTTGCTGCTTTACGGCGCGAAGATCGACCAGTTCATCATCCGGGCGAGCTTCTCCAGCGCGATGGAGCCGAGCTTCGAGTTGCCGTTCTCGTTGAGGCCGGGCGACCACACCGCCAGCGAAGCAACCCCTGGCACGATGCCGAGAATGCCGCCGCCGACACCGCTTTTGCCAGGGATGCCGACGCGGAAGGCAAAATCGCCGGAACCGTCGTAGTGGCCGCAGGTCAGCATCAGCGCGCCGATGCGGCGTGCCCGTTCGGCCGAGACGACCGAATGCCCGGTCGCCGGGTTCCTGCCGCCATTGGCTAGAAAGCGGCCGGCCATGGCGAGCTGCCGGCAGCTCATGGCAATGGCACAATGGTGGAAATAGACACCCAGCGCGAGCTCCGGAGCATGATGGAGATTGCCGAAGGATTTCATGTAGTTGGCCAAGGCAAAGTTGCGGTGGCCGGTGGCGCGCTCGGAGGCCGCCACCTCGCGATCGATGATGATCGTGTCGTCATCGGCGAGGAACTGAATGAAGCGCAGGATTTCGCCGATCGCCTCGCGCGGCTGATGGCCCGCAAGCAGGACGTCGGAGACGACGATGGCGCCGGCATTGATGAACGGATTGCGCGGTATGCCGTTCTCATGCTCGAGCTGCACGATCGAGTTGAACGGGTTGCCGGATGGCTCGCGGCCGACGCGATGCCATAACGCATCGCCGACCTTGCCCAGCGCCAGCGTGAGCGTGAAGACTTTCGAGACGCTCTGGATCGAAAAGGGCTGATCGGCATCGCCGGCCAGTATGACACGGCCGTCATTGGTCACGGCGGCAATGCCGAATTTCTTCGGATCGACCTTGCCCAACTGCGGGATGTAGGTCGCCACCTCGCCGCGATCGATGCGCTCCACCATTTCGGCGGCGACTTCGGCCAATGCCTGCTCGAGTTCCGGCATCTATTTCAGCCAGCGTTCGATGCGCGCCAGCGCCTCGACCATGTCGTCATGGCTGCCGGCATAGGAAAAGCGCATGGTGCGATGGCCCTGCAGCGGGTCGAAATCGCGGCCGGGCGTTGCTGCGACATGCGCCTCGGCCAGCATCCTGCGCGCAAAGGCCATGCTGTCATTGGTGTGGCGCGTGACATCGCAGAACGCATAGAAGGCGCCGTCCATCGGTGCGGCGAGCGCAAAGCCAAGTTCCGGCAGGCGCTTCATCAGAAGGTCGCGGTTCCAGGCATAGCGCGCCTTCACCTTTTCCAGCTCCTGCGTCGCCTTGAACGCCTCGATCGCCGCGACCTGCGACAGTTCAGGCGGCGAGATATAGAGGCTCTGGGCGACACGCTCGACCGGCCGCACAAGCTCTTCCGGCAGCACCATCCAGCCGATCCGCCAGCCGGTCATGCAATAGTATTTCGAGAAGGAATTGATCGCGGTCACGCCGGCGCCATGCGCCAGCGCGGTGACATCCGGCGCCGCGTAGGCCAGCCTGTGATAGATTTCGTCCGAGATCACGGCGATGCCGAGCTCCTCGGCAGTCTTCACCAGCGCCGCAAGCTCATCGGCCGGAATCACCGCGCCGGTCGGATTGGCGGGACTGGCGAACAGCACGCCCTTCAGCGGCTTCCCGCGATGCGCGGCCTTGAGGTGCTCGGCATGCAGGTAGGCATCCGAGCCGAGCTCGATTTCGACGATCCCGATGCCGAGCGCGGCCATGATGTTGCGGTAGGCGGGATAGCCGGGCGCGGCGATGGCGACGCGGTCGCCCGGATCGAACATGGCCAGGAAAGCCAGGTTGAAGGCGGCCGACGAGCCGGTCGTGACGGCGATGCGCGATGGCGCGACGTCGATACCATAGTGCTCGCCGTAATGCGCGGCGATCGCCTTGCGCAGATCGGCCAGGCCCAAGGCGTCGGTGTAGCCGATGCGGCCATGCCGCAGGGCCGCGGCCGCCGCCTCGCGGACGCCGACCGGCGCGGGATCCGACGGCTGGCCGACCGCCATCGACACCACGGGCACGCCGGTGGCCTTCAGCCGGTTGGCTTCGGCCAGGATGTCCATGGCGTGGAACGGCTCGACTTCCCCGCGGCGCGAAAGCGAAACGACCATCTGACCTCTTCCAACTGCTCTATTTGGGCGAATTCTGGACGCAAGCCAGAGCAGACTTGCCCTAACTGCCCTAGTTACGGGACAGCGCCGCACAAATGCCCGATTGATGTGGGGATCACAAGCGCGCAGGAAGTTGCCGGCGCCGACTTTTCATCTTTCGCCCGCTCGTCTACCAGTGGACCTATGTTGAGCCGACCCCGACCGTTAATTGGCAAAGCGACCTCACTCAGCCGAACCGCGCGCGGCTTCGCGACGCTTCTGCTGGCCGCCACCGTTGCTTTATCGAGTTCGGTCAGCGCCTTCGCGCAAGGCGTGCCGGTGGTGCGCGACGCCGAGATCGAGGCGCTGGTGCGCGATTATGCCCGGCCGATCTTCAAGGCGGCGGGGCTTGCCAATGACGGCATCGACATCGTTCTTGTCAACGACCAGAGTTTCAACGCCTTCGTCACCGGGCGGCGGCTGTTCATCAACACCGGCGCGCTGGTGACCGCCGAAACGCCGAACGAGATCATCGGCGTCATCGCGCACGAGGCCGGCCATATCGCCGGCGGCCACCAGGAGAAATTGCGCGACCAGCTCGACCGCGCCAAGACCATGGCCATCATCGCCACGCTGCTCGGCGCCGGCGCCATGGTGGCCGGCGCCACCACCAACAGCCGCGGCCTTGCCGGCGCCGGCATGGGGGTGGCCGCCGGCGGCGGCGAGATGGCGCAGCGCTCGATCCTTGCTTATCAGCGCACCGAAGAGATCACCGCCGACCGTTCGGCGATCACCTATCTGAACGCCACCGGCCAGTCCGGCATGGGCATGCTGAAGACCTTCGCCCGCTTCCAGAGCGCGCTCTCGCTCGCCGGCACCCAGGTCGATCCCTACCGGATCAGCCATCCGATGCCGCAGGAGCGCATCGCCAACCTCGAAGTCCTCATCAAGCAAAGCCCCTTCGTCAACGCTGTCGACCCGCCGGCACTGCAGCAGCGGCACGACATGATGCGCATCAAGATCGCCGCTTATATGCAGGGCCAGGCAGCCGTCGCGCGGCTGATGCGCAAGAACCCGACCAGCCTCGCCTCGCGCTATGGCGACGCGCAGCAGACCTATCTTTATGGCAATCCGGGCGCGGCGCTCGCCAAGACAGCGGCGCTGATCAAGGAACAACCGAAGAACCCCTATTTCCACGAATTGCGCGGCGATATCCTGATGAAGGCCAACAAGCCGAAGGACGCGGCGGACGCCTATGCCAAGGCGGCCAGCCTCGATCCCGCGCGCTCCGGCCTGCTGCTGGTTTCGGTCGGCCAGTCGCTGATGGCGGTCGGCACGCCCGATTCGCTGAAAAAGGCTGTCACCCAGCTCAACAACGGCGTCGCGCGGGACAGGGAGAATTCCGAAGCCTATCGTTTTCTGGCGCAGGCATATGGCGAGATCGGCGACATTCCGGCTGCCGATCTTGCCACCGCCGAGGGTCACTATTATGCGGGCGACTACAAAAACGCTAAGATCTTCGCCATGCGCGCTCAACAGAAATTGAAGCGCGGCGAACCCCGCTGGGTCCGCGCGCAGGATATTGTAAACTACACGCCATCGAACAAACTCAAATGAACCTCCCGGGCCCTGGCGGCGACCAAGGCGGACCGGAACGGGCAAAAGGAACGACGATATGAACAAGGCAATCCTGCTTGGCAGCGCCGGCGGTCTGGCGGTGGCGCTCGGCATGCTGGCTTTCGGTTTCATGGCGGGAAACCCGCAGCCCGCGAGGGCCGACACCGTGCAAGTCGCCCAGATCACGTCTTCCACCGATACCAAGGCCTCCGCCGACACCAAGATCGATCGCAAGGAGGTCGAAGGCATCATCCGCGATTATCTCTTGAAGAACCCGGAAGTTCTGCTCGAGGTGCAGGACGCGCTCGAGGCCAAGCAGAAGGAAGAGCAGCGGCTCGCCGCGCTCGGCGTCATCAAGGACTCCAAGGACGAGATCTTCAACTCGACCTTCGACGGCGTCGTCGGCAACCCGAAGGGCAAGGTCACGATCGTCGAGTTCTACGATTACAATTGCGGCTTCTGCAAACGCGCCATCGAGGACATGCAGGCGCTGACCAAGTCCGATCCGGACCTGCGCTTCGTGCTCAAGGAGTTCCCGATCCTGAGCCCGGATTCGCAGAAGGCCAGCGTCGTCTCCATGGCGTTCCACCTGATGCATCCGGAGAAGTATCGTGAGTTCCACACCGCGCTGCTCGGCGGCCAGGGTCGCGCCACCGAGGCGACCGCGATCAAGGTGGCGCTTTCGCTCGGCGCCGACGAGGCAACGCTGCGCGAGAAGATGAAGGACCCGCGCATCGCCGAAACGCTCTCGCGCACCTATGATCTTGCGACGAAACTGTCGATCACCGGCACGCCGTCCTATGTGGTCGGCAACGAGGTGATCTTCGGAGCGCTCGGCCAGCAGGTTCTGGCAGAAAAGATCGAAGCGGCAAAGAGCGCGCTCTAGGCGCCCGCGGCGCAAAAGCCAGCCGCTGTGGACAGCGAAAGAACGCACTTGCGCTCTTTTCGCGGGCGACTATGCCCATTATAGAGGCCCAGTGCGCCCGGCTTAGGGTCGGCGCAGAACAAGGTCGGCATATTGAAAACGATTTTCGTCCTCAACGGTCCCAATCTCAATGCGCTCGGCAAGCGCGAGCCGGGGATTTACGGCGGCAAGACGCTTGCGGCCATCGCCGAGGACTGCAAGGCGGCCGGCGCCACGCTCGGGCTCGAGATCGATTTTCGCCAATCCAACCATGAGGGCGATCTGGTCGACTGGATCCAGGAAGCCGGCGAGAAGGCGGCGGGAATCGTCATCAACCCCGGCGCCTACAGCCACACATCGATCGCCATCCATGACGCCATCCGCGCCGCAGCACCGCTGCCCGTCGCGGAAGTCCATCTTTCCAACATCCACGCGCGGGAGCCTTTCCGCCACGTCTCCATGGTCGCGCCGGTCGCTGTCGGCATGATCTGCGGGTTCGGGCCGCTCGGCTACACGCTCGCGCTGCAGGCACTGGCGGCTCGCCTGTGACCGGCCCCCAAACAGAAGGCTCGAAAATGTCGATAAAAAAGAACGGTGTTGACCAGCAACTGATCCGCGATCTGGCGGGTATTCTGAACGACACCAATCTGACCGAGATCGAGGTCGAGCTCGGCGACCTCAAAGTGCGCGTCTCGCGCCAGGCGCAGGCCGTCCATGCCGTCGCCGCGCCGTTTGCCGCGGCTGCTCCTGTTGCCGCGGCAGCGGCTCAGCCCGCAACGGCGGCCGGGGCCGCCGATGTGTCCAAGAACGCAGTGCCCTCGCCGATGGTTGGCACCGCCTATCTGGCACCCTCGCCCGACGCCAAGGCGTTCATCGAGGTCGGCCAGAAGGTCAAGGAAGGTCAGACGCTGCTCATCATCGAAGCGATGAAGACGATGAACCAGATCCCCTCGCCGCGCGCCGGCACGGTGACGGCGATCCTCATCGAGGATGCCCAGCCGGTCGAATACGGCATGCCGCTGGTGGTTCTTGAGTAGCGCCGGGAACAATCAGCAGATGTTCCAGAAAATCCTCATCGCCAATCGCGGCGAAATCGCGCTCCGGGTGCTGCGCGCCTGCAAGGAGCTCGGCATCCAGACGGTGGTCGTCCACTCGACCGCGGATTCCGACGCCATGCATGTGCGGCTTGCCGACGAGAGCGTCTGCATCGGCCCGCCGCCGTCCCGCGAAAGCTATCTCAACATCCACCAGATCGTCGCCGCCTGCGAGATCACCGGCGCCGATGCCGTGCATCCGGGCTACGGCTTTCTGTCGGAGAACGCCAAGTTCGCCGACATCCTGGCGGCCCACAACATCACTTTCATCGGCCCGTCGGGCGACCATATCCGCATCATGGGCGACAAGATCGAGGCCAAGCGCACGGCGAAGCGTCTCGGCATCCCCGTCGTGCCTGGATCCGATGGCGCGATCAGCGAAGAAAAGGAAGCCAAGCGCGTCGCCGCCGAGATCGGCTATCCGGTGATCATCAAGGCCTCCGCCGGCGGCGGCGGCCGCGGCATGAAGGTGGCGCACACCGAGGCGGACCTCGAAGTCGCCTTGCAGACGGCCAAGTCGGAAGCGGGGGCGGCCTTCGGCGACGACGCCGTCTACATCGAGAAATATCTGGAGAAGCCGCGGCATATAGAGGTGCAGGTGTTCGGCGACGGCGCCGGCCGAGGCGTGCATTTCGGCGAGCGCGACTGCTCGCTGCAGCGGCGCCACCAGAAGGTCTGGGAGGAAGCCAATTCCCCCGCGCTCAATGCCGAGGAGCGTTCGCGCATCGGCGGCATCTGCGCCAGGGCTATCGCCGATCTCGGCTATTCGGGCGCCGGCACGATCGAGTTCCTCTACGAGAATGGCGAGTTCTATTTCATCGAGATGAACACGCGTCTTCAGGTCGAGCATCCGGTGACCGAAGCGATCACCGGCATCGATCTCGTGCATGAGCAGATCCGCGTCGCCTCGGGCGGCGGGCTGTCGGTCAGGCAGGAAGACATCAAGTTCAACGGCCATGCCATCGAGTGCCGCATCAACGCCGAGGATCCGCGCACCTTCACGCCCTCGCCCGGCACCATCACGCATTTCCATACGCCCGGCGGCCTCGGCATCCGCGTCGATTCCGGCGTCTATTCGGGCTACAAGATCCCGCCCTATTACGACAGCCTGATCGGCAAGCTGATCGTGCATGGCCGCAACCGCGTCGAATGCATGATGCGGCTGCGCCGCGCGCTCGACGAATTCGTCGTCGACGGCATCAAGACGACGCTGCCGCTGTTCCGCGACCTGGTCGGCAATCCCGACATCGCCAATGGCGACTACGACATCCACTGGCTGGAAAAATATCTGGCCAAGGGTGAATAGCACGGGGATGCGATGACCCGCCCCTACGCGCCAGGCTATCGCATTCCGACCGACCTGCTGCTTCGGGCATACGCCTCGGGCGTCTTCCCGATGGCCGAGAGCGCCAACGACCCGGAAGTGTTCTGGGTGCGGCCGGAAACGCGCGGCATCATTCCGCTGGACGGATTCCACACACCGCGCAGCCTGAAGAAGACGATCCGTAAGCATCCGTTCGAGATCCGCTACGACTTCGATTTCGAGGCGACGATCGACGGCTGCGCCGAAAAGCGCGAGGAGCGCCGCTCGACTTGGATCAACGCGCCGATCCGCGAAGCCTATGTCGAGCTCTATCGCCTGGGCCACTGCCATTCGGTCGAAGCATGGCGCGAGGAACGGCTGGTCGGCGGCCTCTATGGCGTCTCGCTCGGACGCGTGTTCTTCGGCGAAAGCATGTTCGCCAGGGAGACCGACGCGTCGAAGACCTGTCTCTACCATCTCGTCGAGCGGCTGAAGGCGCGCGGTTTCGCGCTGCTCGACACGCAGTTCACGACCGAGCATTTGAAGCGCTTCGGCGCTGTCGACGTGCCGCGCGGCCAGTATGAGAAGCTGCTGGCCGAGGCGCTGAAGGGCGAGGCCGTCTTTTATCCTTGAGCCGGCGCTGCCGCCTCGATCGGCGTTTGCGAATGGAACATCATCTTCCAGCCGTCAGCGCGATGGACATAGCCGGTGCTGACGAGGGCAGCATAGGATTCGCCGTTCTCGCGCGTCGCGCGCGCCTCGTAAGTGAGCATGACGATGTCGCTGCCGGGCTCGACCATGCCCTTCAACCTGATGTCGAGGTCGCGCCATCTGTTGGGCTTGGCGGCGGTCTTTGCGAGATCGGCGTTGGTCATCGCCTGCGCCATCTGCGGGAACGCCACCAGGCACTCCACGTCGGCATTGGCTTCATAGTAGGCGGAATCGCCTGTCCAAAAGCCCTTCTCAATATCGAGAAGCTCCTGCTTGTTGGCCGTGATCGATCTGGTGGCCATCGCGAAATCCTCCTCGCCTCGTTGCCGATTTGCAACGGCTCAACGGCGGGCAGGTTCCGAGATCAGTTCGTGTCGGTCGTGTCGTCCGGTGCCGGCGCCGCGTCAGTCGGTTCGGACGCGGCGTCCGCCGGCTGCGCCGGAGCCCTGGGCTTGGCGGCTTCGGTCTTCGGCTTGCCTGTGTCGGCCTTGGCCGCGGTCGGCGGCGGCACGTCCGACTTCTGCTTGCAGCCCTTGAGCCAGACGTCGTAGACGGCGTGCTCGACGGCGTTGAGTCCGGGGCTTTCGGCAAACATCCAGCCGGTGAAGATGCGCCGGATCTTGCGGTCGAGCGTGATCTCGTCGACCTCGACGAAGGAATCGGTCTTCGGCTGCTCCGTGTCCGGCCGCGAATAGCAGACGCGAGGCGTCACCTGCAAAGCGCCGAACTGAACGGTCTCGTCGATATAGACGTCGAAGGTGATGATGCGGCCGGTGATCTTGTCGATGCCGGCGAACGCGGCCACCGGATTGGTGATGCGGTCGGAGGCCGCAGGTGCCGCGGCCGGCGCCTGCGCGGCGGCGAACACCGCTGTCGAGGCAAGCAGAATGGACGTCGCCGCGATCAGCGCCTTTGAGATGTGGCCTGGAATCTTGGGTCGCAATTCCGGACGGAAAACCGCTGCGCACTTTTCCTGGAATTGCTTAGAAGAGCTCATGCAAAATACCGGTGGTTGCGCCCGGGTGATTCTCTCAACGCCCAAGGCTAGTCATGGCTGCGCAGTCAGCAAGCAGCTAAATGCCAATTGTGGCGATAACGGACCGAAGCGGCGTCTTGGATTACAATCCGAGGGATTACGACCCCGGCGTCCAGGCGTCGTAGTCGCCGGTCACCTGCGGGCGATGCTGGTTGGTCAGGATGGAACCCTGCGGACGATAGGCGCCGGGCGTTCCGGTCAGGTTCGGCCGATGCTCCTTCTGCCACTCGCGCGCCTTGTAGCTCTCGCTGGAGGGAGCGGTGTCGACGCGGTGGTGGATCCAGCCATGCCAGCCCGGCGGGATCTTCGAGGCTTCCGAGTAGTCGCGATAGATGACCCACCGGCGCGTGCGGCCTTCCGAATCGATGCCGCCCTCGTAATAGACGTTGCCGGCTTCGTCCTCGCCGACCCTCTTGCCGAAGCGCCAAGTGTGGAAGCGGGTGCCGAGCGTCTGGCTGTTCCACCAGGTGAAAAACTGCAGCAGGAAAGTTTTCATCCAAATCCTCGCGGCGGCAGCGGCTGCGCCTTTCCCCTGCTTATGGCGTCACGTCACCGCGAAGGCAAGGGTTTTGCCATGCCCCGAACGCAAATGCTCCATGCGTTCATATCTTGATGCATGTCGTCGTCCCAGAACCGCTCCACACTTCTGGGCGACATGCATTAAATCGATGCATTTGTTCTGCCGGCGGCAACGCGGCTTGCCAAGCGTTGCCTGTCTTTCTAAAGCTCGGCCCGCCCGTTTCGGGCACGCCTTGAGGAGGTGACGATTGAGCCGGGATCCGTCCGCCGACAGCCGGATCAGCGCCGAAGACATTCGCCGCCGCAAGGGCGGCGTGCCGATCGTTTGCCTTACCGCCTATACCTATCCGGTCGCCCGCCTGCTCGATCCGCATGTCGACCTGCTGCTGGTCGGCGACAGCGTCGCCATGGTCCTGCACGGCCACGCCACCACGCTCGGCGCCTCGTTGGAGATGATGATCGCGCACGGCCAGGCCGTGATGCGCGGTTCAGCCAAGGCCTGCGTGGTGGTCGACATGCCGGCGGGCAGCTACGAGGCCTCGCCGGCGCAGGCCGTGGCGTCGGCAAGGCGGATCGTCGGGGAAACAGGCTGCCAGGCCGTGAAGATCGAGGGCGGCATCGACATGGCAGCCCAGATCGCGGCGATCGTCGCCGAAGGAATACCGGTCATGGGTCATATCGGCCTGCAGCCGCAATCGGTGGAGAAGGACGGCGGCTACAAGATCAAGGGCCGGACAGACGACAATATCGCAGCGCTCTTGCGCGATGCAGAGGCGGTGGAAAAAGCCGGCGCCTTCTCGGTGGTCATCGAGGGCACGATGGAGACCGTGGCGGCGAAACTTACCCATCATATTTCCATACCGACCATCGGCATCGGCGCCAGCGCCGACTGCGACGGCCAGATCCTGGTGACCGACGACATGGTCGGCATGACCGTCGACCGCGTGCCGAAATTCGTCAAGGAATACGTCGACTTGCGCGGCGTGATCGCGAATGCGGCGGCCCGCTATGCCGCCGAGGTGCGCAGCCGTGCCTTTCCCGGCCCCGACCACGTCTTCACGACGGCATCCGGCAGGGACGAGCCATGAACGCGCCAATCGTCGCCGACAGCGTCGCCGCGCTTCGGACGCAGGTCCGGGACTGGCGACAGGCCGGCCTGAAGGTCGCCATGGTGCCGACCATGGGTGCGCTGCATGACGGCCATATCTCATTGGTCAGGATCGCGCTCGAACGGGCCGATCGCTGCGTCGTCTCGATCTTTGTCAACCCGGCCCAGTTCGCGCCGACGGAGGATCTCGACAAATATCCACGCCAGCTGGCGCACGATCTCGACCGGCTGCGGGATGCGGGTGCGCATCTCGCCTTCACGCCGGGCGTAAACGAAATATACCCCGCCGGCTTCGCCACGAAGATCTCGGTGGGCGGCCCCTCTCGCGGCCTGGAAACCGACTTCAGGCCGAGTTTCTTCGACGGCGTCGCGACCGTGGTAGCAAAACTCTTCCTGCAGGCGGCGCCCGATCGCGCCGTGTTCGGCGAGAAGGACTACCAGCAGCTTTGCGTCGTCAGGCAGCTCTGCCGCGACCTCGACCTGCCGGTCGAGATCGTCGGCGCGCCGACGGTGCGCGACGCCCATGGCCTCGCCATGTCGTCGCGCAATGCCTATCTGGGCGAAGCCGAGCTCGACATCGCGCGCAAGCTCAACGTGATCCTGCGCCGCACGGCGGCGGCGCTTGCGGCCGGCACGGACGAAGCCAGCGCCACCGACGCCGCCGCGAAGGCCCTCGTCTCCGCGGGCTTCCGGAAGGTCGACTATGTCGCCGCCCGCGCGAGTATCACGCTCGAACCCTGGCAGCGGAATCGCGACGGCCGCCTGCTGGCGGCGGCCTGGCTCGGCACGACACGCCTGATCGACAATGTGGAAATTCCCTCCGCCTGATCGGACTTTTGTTCGATCAGGCTCGCCGCCTACTCTTCCGACGGCATATGCAGATACATCGACTGGATGCCGACGCGGCCTGGCCCGGTGAAGCGATTGACGACGAAATTCATGGCGGCGCCGAAGAAGCCGCTGGAAAGCCGGTCGATCCTTGTATCCATCTTTACTGATGCGTCCTTGAACAGCCAGCCGCCCGGCTCGATGTCGATGGTCTCGCCGGGCGCCAGCACCTTCTCGAAGACATTGCCGTAACCGTGCAGCCAGACGATGCCGTCGCCTGTCTCGCCGCGGAAGCGGTCGATGAAGAAGCCGCTCTGGCCAAACAGCATCGTTCCCAGCCCACGCACGCGCTCAAACGTGTAGTCGACGCTGGCGGTCGCGGCGAGGAACTGGTGCTCGCGCACCTGGATCTCCTCGCCGCGCCGAAGATGGATCGGCACGATATGGCCAGGGCCGTCGCGGCTGAAGGCGATGATGCCCGGCCCCGACGCCTCGGTGACGAATATCTGCATGCCGGCGATCATGCGCTTCAGCGCGCCCTTCAGCGATTTCAGGCCGATGGTGATGGCGGTGTTCTTCCAGAGCAGGATATGGTGCTCGAAATAGACCGGCATGTTGGTCACATCGACCGACAGCACCGGCACAAGTTCGCCGGCGACGTGATAGGTCACGCCGCCAAAAGTCTCGTCCGACACCTCGGTCGGCATCAATTCAGGCAAGCTCGGCATGGTTTCCCCCGATTGCGGACGGCGCCCCTGCCTTATGGAGGGTGCGACGCCGCGACGAGCAGCCTTGATCGCGCGGACCGGCGCGATCAAATCAAAACCGCGCGATGAACGGGCGCGCTCGCCGGCGCTCTAGTGGAAACGCTTCTCCATGATCATCGCGGGCAATCCCGAGTTGCCGCCGCAATCGGCGGTTCTACCTGCCGGGCGGAACCCGTTCGCCTCGTAGAAGGCGATCGCCGCGGCATTTGCTTCTTCGACCTCGAGGCGCAGCGTATGCATCTCCGGAAAACTGGCTTCGACTTCATCGAGCAGCGACCGGCCAATCCCCTGCCGCTGGCAGGCCGGGTGGACGTAGAGCTGGTTCAAAAGGACGATCTTCGGGTCGGCGGTGGCGGCAGCGAACGCCATGCCGCCGAGCCGCTTGCCGTCGTCAGCCACCAGGAACTCGGAGTTCGGCCGCGCCAGCCGCGCCTTGAGCGAGGCGATCGAATGCCAGTCATCCGTGATTTCAGTTACCCGCTTGACGCCATAGACGGCGTCGTAAGTGGCATGCCAAGTCTCGACCAGCAACGCACGGACGGCTGCGAGATCGCGTTCGCTCGCCGTCCGCACGAACATCGCTAGCCCTCGATGCCGAGCTTGGCCTTGACGAGGTCGTTGACCGCCTGCGGGTTGGCCTTGCCGCCGGTCGCCTTCATCACCTGGCCGACGAACCAGCCGGCCATGGTCGGCTTGGCGCGCGCCTGCTCGGCCTTGTCGGGGTTGGCGGCGATCACCTCGTCGACGGCCTTCTCGATGGCGCTGGTGTCGGTGACCTGCTTCATGCCGCGGCTCTCGACGAGCTGGCGCGGATCGCCGCCTTCGTTCCAGACGATCTCGAACAGGTCCTTGGCGATCTTGCCGGAGATGGTGCCTTCCTTGATCAGGTCGATGACGGCGCCGAGCTGCTCAGGCGAAAGCGGAGCATTTTCAATGTCTTTGCCGGCTTTGTTAAGAGCGCCGAGCAGGTCGTTGATGACCCAGTTGGCGGCGAGCTTGCCGTCGCGGCCGGATGCCACCTTCTCGAAATAGTCGGCAATCGGCTTTTCCGACACCAGCACGGAGGCGTCATAGGTCGACAGGCCAAGCGAGGAAATCAGCCGCGCCTTCTTGTCGTCGGGCAGCTCCGGCAGGTGTTGCGCCAACGCGTCGACATAGGCTTGGTCGAATTCCAGCGGCAGAAGATCGGGATCCGGGAAATAGCGATAGTCATGCGCCTCCTCCTTGGAGCGCAACGAGCGCGTCTCGCCCTTGACCGGATCGAACAGGCGGGTCTCCTGGTCGATCTTGCCGCCATCCTCGAGAATGGCAATCTGCCGGCGCGCCTCGGATTCGATCGCCTGGCCGATGAAGCGGATCGAGTTGACGTTCTTGATTTCGCAGCGTGTGCCGAATGCACCGCCCGGGCGGCGCACCGAGACGTTGACGTCGGCGCGCAGCGAGCCTTCGTCCATGTTGCCGTCGCATGTGCCGAGATAGCGCATGATGGTGCGCAGCTTCGTTACATAGGCCTTGGCCTCGTCGGCCGAGCGGATGTCGGGCTTGGAGACGATCTCCATCAGCGCCACGCCGGAGCGGTTGAGGTCGACATAGGACATGGTCGCATGCTGGTCATGCATCGACTTGCCGGCATCCTGCTCCAGATGCAGGCGCTCGATGCCCACCTCGATATCCTCGAACTCGCCCTGGCGGTCGGGCCCGACGGAGACGATCACCTTGCCCTCGCCGACAATCGGCTGCTTGAACTGCGAGATCTGGTAGCCCTGCGGCAGGTCCGGATAGAAATAGTTCTTCCGGTCGAAGACCGATTTATGATTGATCGCGGCCTTCAGGCCGAGCCCGGTGCGGATCGCCTGCTTGACGCATTCCTCGTTGATGACCGGCAGCATGCCCGGCATCGCCGCGTCGACAAGGCTGACATTGGCATTGGGCGCCCCGCCGAAAGACGTCGAGGCGCCGGAAAAGAGTTTTGCCTCCGAGATCACTTGGGCATGCACCTCGAGCCCGATGATGATCTCCCAGTCGCCGGTGGCGCCGGAGATCAGGCGTTTTGCGTCGGGGGTGCGGGTGTCGATGATGCTCATGGCGGCCTACGTATCTTAGAATTCACGAATATGCGTAAACGGATAATTTGACGAGCAACTTCGCTAGTGCAAACCGCCCTGGGAGACAAGCGCAAAGCCCGCACGCTGGCCTTTTCCGCCTTAGGACACCCATTTCAATGGAGAGTGGATGTCCACTTACGCTCAGTCCCGGTGAAGCCCTGACTTCGTAGCCGAGGCAGGGCAGAAAAACCTGAAACCCCGTGCCGCGATGTCTCGCGGTGGCTTTTGTTGTTTTTCCCGGGGCTTCTCCAATGGACATTTCGCAGCGCATGACTCCGAAAATCGGGATCGATTTTCGGGGTCATGCGCCAAAACTAGAGTGCCACAGCGTCCTTTTGCGCGTCCAAGAGGACGCGGCGCTGTGGGGAACAACGCATCCTGCACCTGCTCGCGCAGGGCGGGCGTATTGAAATCGAAAAGAACGAAAGCAGAAAGATCGCCTCGGTCCTGTGCCTGACCCGCGATGGCTGGCGCTATCCGGGCTTCGACTTGGAGCTCTTCCGAAAGTTGAGGCGCAAGAAGGCAGTTTCTTCGACGAACGGCGGTCCTTAGCGGATCACCCGACGCGGGCTCGCGCTCGTGCGCGCCGAGCTCGACAATCGCTAATGCCCAATGCCGCCGGACGAAACGCCGGCGGCACCTTTCCGTTTGCTTCAGGCCGTGGCGATGTAGGCCCTGATCTCTTCAGCCTCGCGCTCGACATCCTCGATGCGGCGCTTGACCACGTCGCCGATGGAGACGATGCCGTCGAGCTGGCCGCCCTTTTCCACCGGCAGATGGCGGAAGCGGCCTCGCGTCATGATCTCCATGACCTCGTTGACCGTGTGGTTTTCGTTGCAGATCTTGACCTTCGGCGTCATCGCCGAGCGCACGGCGATGTCGAGCGCGGCGGCGCCCTCCTTGGCCACCACCCTGACGATATCGCGTTCCGAGAGAATGCCGACGATCTTGCGATCGCCGTTGGTGATGACGAGTGCGCCGATCCTGTGCTCGGCCAGCATGCGAATGGCCTCGCTGAGTTTTTCATTGGGCCCGAGCGTGAACACGTCATGGCCCTTGCTTTCAAGAATTGCCTTAACCGTCATGGCGTCCTCCACTGCTTTGACGCCGGCTCCGCCTGACCGGCTTTTGAGCCCCGGCGCCCTTACTTAGGAAGACACTGGGTGCTTGGGCATCATCGTGCGCCGTGATTGGCTGCATTTCAAGTGCGCCTTAGGACTAGATCAGGATGGCGTCTCGCTGAATCGCCATCCTGATCTATCTCTTTGTTGGAGCATGATCTTCTCCGAAAACCGGTTCCCACTTTTTTCGGGATCCTGCTCTAGGCGGCAGCCGGCGGACGGTCGAAGAAGCGCAGTCCGAAAAAGCCGGCGACGAAGCCGCCGATATGGGCTTCCCAGGCGATCTGGCCGTCGATGCCCGGCGCGAAGCCGAGCAGGCCAGTGGCCAGATTGATCACCATCCAAACGCCAAGAAAGGTCATGACGCCGCGCGAACGCAACACCGATGCGACCGTCAGCGGCTCGCCGGCGAAGGCACCCCGGCCCAGCGAACGGTCGACGCGGAAGCCGTAGCGCGCGGCCGCGCCCATCATGCCGGAGATCGCGCCCGATGCACCGACGAGCGGCATCTCGCCATAGGGATGCAGTGCCCAGAACAGAGCGACCGAGGCCAGTCCGGTCACAGCGTAGAACATTGCGAAACGTAGCGCGCCAAGACGATTGGCGAGCGGCGAGCCGAAGGCCGCAAGCCAGATCATGTTGATGGCGATATGGGCGACGCCCCCATGCATGAAGGCATAGGTGAACGGACGCGTGAACAAGAACCAGTCGAAGCCGTATTGGCCTGTGTACAGCACCGGAATGAAGGCACCGTCATAGAGCAGCGTCATTTGCTGCGCTTCGTTCAGCACATATTGCTGCAGCAGATAGACGACCGCGCAAATGCCAATCACGGCGAGCACCACCGGCGGCAGGTTGAACACGGGTTCGCGGCGTCGCGGCTCGGAAGCCTCGTCCGGCTGCGGTTCGTTTTCAGTGGGGCTTACGGGCTCGCTCATGCGCCCTTGCAGGTCCGGGACTCGGCATTTTCGACGAGCATGTAGATCACGCGCTTTGGAATCACAAACGGCTAATCGCCACAGCGCCCGAACAGAAAAAACGGCGAATCAGAGCACGGCGAATCAAAAAGAAGGCCGTCCAGGAATTTCCCCTGAACGGCCGGTCGAGTCCCCTGTTCCCCGTAAACTCGTGACTGAAGTGCTGCCGATCGCTGCTGAAGCGACCGTTTTGGAGTGGTTTTGATGTGCCACAGGCTTCTGCGGCACGCAATGTAAACCACTTGTTAACCTTAACGACCCCGAGCCGTGAACAAACGTTAACGATACTGGCACGCATCCTGCTCCGCACCGCATGAAGGTCATCGGAGGGCACCCTGTCTGTTCGCCGATGGGACATCAAAAGACAGATTGTGCGGAGCGGAATGGACATGAGAGAAAAAGGATCGATCGCGCTGTTCCAATATTGGAACCAGCTGCGTGATGGCCGCCTCGCCCCGAAGCGATCGGAAGTGGAGCCGGCGGACATCAAGTCGCTTTTGGCCGACACCTTCATCCTCGAGCGCGACACGCGCGGCGAGGCGGTGTTCCGGCTCGGGGGCACACGGCTCTGCGCCTATTATGGCCGGGAGCTCAAGGGCTTCTCCTTCCCTTCGCTCTGGCGCGAGAAGGATCAGCGGCTGGTGTCGCGGCTCATGCAGGGCGTTTTCGATCAGAAATCGGTTCTGCTCATGACCTATGAGGGATTTAGCCGTAACGGCCGTTCCAACAAATTCGAGCTCCTGGCGCTGCCATTGGACGGCGGCGCCGAGAACCCGCGCTGCCTCGGCATCATCAGTACCGCCGACAAGCCGTTCTGGCTTGGTGCCGACCCGCTCGCCGACGCGCTCATCGACACGATCCGGGTGATAGACCCCGAGAAGGAGCCGATGTTCCTGAAGAACCGTCCGGCGATCGACGTCCCCTCGCTCGTTCCGACCGAATTCGATGCTCCGGAGACCATTTCAGCGCTCGGCCGCGTGCGCCGCATCCGCCATCTCGTCGTTCTCGACGGCGGGCGTCACGAGTGAGCCTGGCAGTGTGAGGTCTGCCCTCGCTCTCGCTGAATTTTTCCGCGCTGAGCGTGCCCCAGGCCCAGGCTTTTGCGGCCGATTTTTCCCGTTTGTTAACCTGCTTTGCTGTAGTTTTTCGGGTGAAGTTCCCCGCATCATCGCGTGGAATGGCAACGGGGTGTAGGCAGTCATGAGGTCAGCGGCGGTAGAATATGCACCGTCACGAGCTGAGCGGCGCAACTTTCAGCGTGTCCGCGTCAAGATCTATGGGCGTTTCATGCTGGAAGACCGCACCGAGCATCCTTGCCAGGTTGTCGATATGTCGCCCGGCAACGTTGCGTTGCGCACGGACCGGATCGGCATGCCGGGCGAGAAGGTCATCGCCTATATCGACCATATCGGTCGTGTCGAAGGCATCGTGACGCGTACGTCGCAGGACGGGTTCGCCATGACCGTCATCGCTTCGGACCGCAAGAAGGACAAGCTTGCTGCGCAGCTCACCTGGCTTGCCAACAAGCATGAGCTCGACCTGCCCGAGGACCGCCGCCACGAGCGCGTGGCGCCGCGCAATCCGATGAGTGTCCTGCAGCTCACCGACGGGCGCCAGTATCAGTGCCGCATCATCGACCTGTCGCTCTCCGGTGCCGCCGTCGAGATCGACGTCAAACCGGCAATCGGCGTCCAGGTCACGTTAGGCACGATGCGCGGCCAGATCGTGCGCCATTTCGAGGACGGCGTCGCCATCGAATTCGCCGTCATCCAGCGGCCGGAAACCCTGGATCAGGAATTCAACGCGCCGCGGTCCTGACGCAAACCCGCACCGCAAGCGCGAAGCGAACCGGCCGGCAGTGGCCGGTTTTTTGTTGCTGGTTTGGCGGGTCGGACGCGGATCGCCAGCGCTGTCAAGACCTCACGCGAGCCGGCGAAATCTGAATAATCCGAAATCGCGGTAGTTCAAATTTTATATTTATTCTACTGGCGTTTTACTCAATGTCTACTTCGGGTTTTTGCGTCAAATAAATCCCAACGTGGCACAGTCTCCTCAAACGGGGAGACTACAACAATGAAAATGACGAGGGGCAAGCTGTTGCTCTTGGCAATGGCGATGCAGCTTTCCGCTTGGGGAACGGCAAGCGCAGGACCGGCTTTCATGCGTACGGGTGGCCGCACCACCCAGCCGGTCGGTCACTACGATTTCTGCCAGCGCATTCCGGTCGAATGCAATGAACGGACGCCGAAGGGTTCGCCGGTCGAGCTGACACGCAAGCTGTGGGCGACGATGGTCAACGTCAACAATACGGTCAACACCCGCGTCAAGCCGCGCACCGACATGGAGATCTACGGTGTCGAGGAATACTGGGCCTATCCCGACAAAGGCTATGGCGACTGCGAGGACTACGCGCTGGAGAAGCGCCGCGAACTGATGGCCGTCGGCGTGCCGGCAGGCAATCTGCTGATGACGGTGGTGCGCCAGCCGAATGGCGACGGCCACGCGGTGCTGACGGTGCGCACCAGCCTCGGCGAATTCATCCTCGACAATCTCGAGCCGAAAGTGCTCGCCTGGAACGACACGGTGTACACCTACCTCAAGCGTCAATCGACGGAGAATTCGGGCGTTTGGGTGACGATCAACGACGGCCGCGACGACGCGGTCGCCAGCGTCCGCTAAGGCGCCAAAGCGATCGGGTACGTCGCCGTGACGCGGCGGCGCGCCCAACAAAAAAGCCCGGTCGAGTCCCCACCCTCCCCGT
>NZ_VFUG01000016.1:0-110278 GCF_006440615.1 Mesorhizobium sp. B2-6-2
GACGACCACTTCATACAACATCGCTTATGCAAGGTGTCGCCGAAGGCGACGGATGAGGGGTGCTCCAGATGCCACCAACGTCTCACTCCGCTGGAACACCCCTCATCCGTCTCGGCGCTGTCGCGCCGATCCACCTTCTCCCACAAGGGGAGAAGGGAAAGCGCTACTGCCCCGGCCGTCCGGTCTTGCCCGGCCGGCGTTTTTGACGCCGCTCGTCGCCAGGGTCCTCGTAGGAGCCGATGCCGGCGCGCTGGCGGACGATCGGCTTGTCGTCGCGTTCCTTCGCGCCCGTCCTGCCGGACATCTCCCCCGCCGGAGGAGACGTTGGCTGCGGCTTCGCCGGCTTCGTTCCCTCGACCGGCTTTTCGGTGCGGCGCACGGTCATCTCGTCGAGCGAGTTCTTCCTGAACAGGGGCTTTGTCGGCTCGCCGGGAATGCCGAAATCGGAACCGTGCGCTTCGTGCGCGCTCTGCTTCTTGAACAGCGAACGCGACACCGCGCCGGCCGGGGTCGTCATGTCGGTGCCAGGCCCCATGTCGTCGATCGACGGCTTGGCGAAGAGCTGCTTCTTCACCGGCACGGCGCCGTCGGCGCCCATCTCGTCCAGATGCGGCTTGCGGAATAGGTTCGGCCGGGCAGCTCTGGCCGCCTCCTCGGCGGCGCGTGCCTCGTCGAGCTTGCGGAAGCGTTCCTGCTCCTCGACCGTGCGATGCTTGGCCACGCCCTTGTTGTGCCTGCCCTTTTCGCGGCCTGATGCGGGACTTTGCCCTTCCACCTCGCGCGCCAGCGGGTCGTCGAAGATGGCAAGTTCCATCTCGCGCAGCCGCTTGATCTCGTCGCGGACGCGGGCGGCCTTCTCGAAGTCGAGATTGGCGGCGGCGTCGCGCATCTGCTTGTCCAGCGCCTCGAGATGGGTTTTCAAATTGTTGCCGATCATCGCCCCGGCATCGTCGGTGAACTGCGAGATGTCGGCGCGGACATGGTCCTTCTCGTAGACCGAGTCGAGGATATCGGCGATGCGCGACTTGACCGATTCCGGCGTGATGCCGTTGGCGGCGTTCCACTCCATCTGCTTCTCGCGGCGGCGGTTGGTCTCGGCCATCGCCCGTTCCATCGAGCCGGTGATCTGGTCGGCGTAGAGGATGACCTTGCCGTCGACGTTGCGGGCGGCGCGGCCGATGGTCTGGATCAGCGAGGTTTCCGAACGCAGGAAACCTTCCTTGTCGGCATCGAGAATGGCGACGAAGCCGCATTCGGGAATGTCGAGGCCTTCGCGCAGCAGGTTGATGCCGACCAGCACGTCGAAGGCGCCGAGGCGCAAATCGCGCAGGATCTCGATGCGCTCCAGCGTGTCGATGTCGGAATGCATGTAGCGGACGCGAATGCCGTTCTCGTGCAAATATTCGGTGAGGTCCTCGGCCATGCGCTTGGTCAGCACGGTGACCAGCGTGCGATAGCCGGCCCGGGTTGTGTCGCGGATCTCGCCGACGACGTCGTCGACCTGGCTCTTGGCCGGACGCACCTCGACCGGCGGATCGATCAGGCCGGTCGGGCGGATGACCTGCTCGGCGAAGACGCCGCCGGACTGCTCCATTTCCCAACCGCCCGGCGTCGCCGAAACCGCCACCGACAGCGGGCGCATGGCGTCCCATTCCTCGAAGCGAAGCGGCCGGTTGTCCATGCAGGAGGGCAGGCGGAAACCGTACTCGGCCAGCGTCGCCTTGCGGCGGAAGTCGCCGCGATACATGCCGCCAATCTGCGGCACGGTGACGTGGCTTTCGTCGATGAAGACCAGCGCGTTGTCAGGCACATATTCGAACAAGGTCGGCGGCGGATCACCGGGCTGGCGTCCGGTGAGGTAACGCGAATAGTTCTCGATGCCGGCGCAGGAGCCGGTCGCCTCCAGCATCTCCAGGTCGAAGCGCGTGCGCTGTTCCAGCCGCTGCGCTTCCAGCAGACGGCCAGCCTTTTCAAGCTCTTGCAGGCGATGCTTGAGCTCTTCCTTGATCGACTTGATGGCTTGATTCAAGGTCGGGCGCGGCGTCACGTAGTGCGAGTTGGCGTAGATCTTGACGCTCTTCAGCTCGCCGGTCTTCTGGCCGGTCAGCGGATCGAACTCGGTGATCTGTTCGATCTCGTCGCCGAACATCGAGATGCGCCAGGCCCGGTCTTCCAGGTGGGCGGGGAAGATCTCGATGGTGTCGCCGCGCACGCGAAACGAGCCGCGCACGAAGTTGATGTCCTGGCGCTTGTATTGCTGGGCGACGAGATCGGCAAGAAGCGAGCGCTGGTCGAGCCGGTCGCCGACCTGCATCTGGAAGGTCATCGCCGTATAGGTCTCGACCGAGCCGATACCGTAGATGCAGGACACGGAGGCGACGATGATGACGTCGTCGCGCTCGAGCAGCGAGCGCGTCGCCGAGTGGCGCATGCGGTCGATCTGTTCGTTGATCGAGGATTCCTTCTCGATATAGGTGTCGGTGCGCGGGACGTAGGCCTCCGGCTGGTAATAGTCGTAGTAGGAGACGAAATACTCGACCGCGTTCTCGGGGAAGAATTTCTTGAACTCGGCATAGAGCTGCGCCGCAAGCGTCTTGTTCGGCGCCAGGATCAAGGCGGGGCGCTGCGTCTCCTCGATCACCTTGGCCATGGTGAAGGTCTTGCCCGAGCCGGTGACGCCGAGCAGCACCTGGGTGCGGTCGTTCCGATCGACGCCTTCGACGAGGTCCTTGATGGCGGTCGGCTGATCGCCGGCGGGCTCGAAATCCGAGACCATCTTGATGGCGATGCCGCCCTCAGATTTTTCCGGTCGGGCCGGGCGGTGCGGTGTCCACAGCTGGCCGTCCTTGTGCAGCGGATTGCCGGATTCGATCAGCGCCGAGAGCGCCGCGACCGTTGCGGTGACGCCGCCGGACGAAACCGACTCGGCATCCTCGAGGCTGATGTCGAGGCCGGCCACCGGGTTGAGGCCGGCGGCCGCGCGCTCTTTCGCCGAGGCGGCGCCGCCCATCGAGGTGCCGCGCGCGGTCCGCCCAGGCGCCGACGAGCGCTCGGGGATCTTCTTCGGGGCTTTCGCCTTCGGCTGCTTTTCAGCTTCGCGCTCGATCTGCCCGGCCCAATCGGAGATCGAGCCGGGCAGCGGCGCGCCGGAAAAGTCGGCCTGCGGCGCCTCGGCGAAGCCGCCGGGCTTCAGCGGCTCGGCGGCGTCGAGGAATTCGGTCAACGGGCTGCGCCGCTTCGACGCGCCGTCTTGCGAAGGCGTCTTCTTGTCAGGATGTCTGGCCATGGCCCGAATATGGGAGGACTCGGCCGAAATGGAAAGAGCCGAGTGAAAGGGCTCCGGCCGAGCGCGGACGCTGCTGACAGAAGGCTGTCAGGAGAGGCGTCATGATCCGATGGACCGGGGAGCGTCTGCGATTGCGGCGGCAAGCGCCGCGGCGACGGCGGCGCGGCGGGCCTTCGGTCCGTCCACCGGCCAGACCAAGCGGCGCTTGATGGTCAATGCCGGAACCTCACGGGCAATCTCGACGGGCTGGCCCGAGCGGAAATGCTCCCTCAGCACCAGTTCGCTGGCAAGCAGCGCGCCCATGCCGGAGATCGCGGCCTACATGGGCGCACCGAATTCGATCCGACGCTGGCCGTTCGCCACCTCAGAAGCTGCAACCTCGACCGCGACGGCGTCCACAGCGCCTTCCGCACGCTAGCCCGGCGCTTCGCGCCTGAGGAGGCGGAAGCGGTGCTTTATCAGGGCGCAATTCTCTGACGATAGCCAGGGGAATGGCGTCGACCTCGAAGGTACGGTTCCTCGCCCCGCAAGAGGCGGGGAGAGGTGTCCGCGAAGCGGACGAAGAGGGGGTTTCGTAAGGCGGAAGCCCTTCTCTTCGAAGCGCTTTCGCCGCCCGGACCGGCGCCCCCTCTCCGTCTCGGCTTTACCGAGCAACCTCTCCCCCATTTCATCTAGGGGACGCACACATTTCCAAGCGGCTGGCCTTTGGCGATAGCGTGCATGGCAGCTTGGCGCATGCATTGTCCAATGCAGCGCTGGTCGACCCCCACTCCGTCTCGGCTTCGCCGAGCCACCTCTCCCCGATCGACGGGGTAGAGGAAAGGCGCCAAGCTTTTTTGCCGTCAACGCCCGTCCAGCAACGCTCCCTTCCTTTCCCTCCGGAGGGGGGAAAGGTGGCGCTGCGAAGCAGCGACGGATTGGGGGAACCACATGGCAATCAAGCCTCGGCCTGATCGGTCGCGCCAGTCACAGAAAATGTGTGCATAGCATAGCCCATTTCATGAGGCGAGGAACCCAAGACAGCGGTCCTCAATTGAACCACAGCGCAAACGTCAAGAAACCGGCACCGCTGAACTCGCGCTGGATCTGGTCGAAATCGTCGCTGGTGAGGATCTTGCCGCTTTCGAGATAGGGCGCGATGCCGGGTCCGGTGATCGACAGCACCAGGTCGAAAGGTTTCGGCTCGTCGAAGAAGCGCTTCATGTTGATGCCCTTGCCGGCGATGCGGAAATGCGGCAGCAGCGCGCGGCCTTCGAGAAGATCCTCGGCCACCGTCAGCGTGGCGAGCCAGGCCTGCACCTGTTCCTCGCCCACCTCGAGGCCGGTGAGCGGGTTGACGCCCTTCTGCTGCGGTCCCGGCAGCCATTCGCGATCGTTGTCGGTCTCGGCCAGGATCGACTTCCAGTCTTCGCGCGACAGCCGGATCATCTCCAGCAGGTGGCGTCGCGCGGCCTGCCGTCGTTCCGGCTCGATCACCGGCCAGTTGACGAGATGCACCAGCGAGATGAAGTCGGCGAAGCGCCATTCCGAGGCGAATATGTTGCCGCTCATGCCGCCGTCCAGCGGCACAAGCGTATCCTGCAGAGGCAGCTTCGCGCGCGGGAACAGCATGTGGAACGAGCCGTCGAAGGCATTGCGGAAATCATGCGCCAGCCAGAAATCGGCCTGTGCCATCAGGAACTCGGCATAGCCTTGCAGCCAAAAACCGTCGGCGCGGTCGAAGCGGAAGGTGAGCGAAGGCGCGGCATCGCTTGTGTCGACGCTGCCGCGTGAGAGCGACGCCATGATGGCGGCGATGCTTTCGTCGGGCGCGAGCTTGCCATCTTCGTTGAGGTCGATGCCGACATGGGTGAGATCGACCACCATGCCGATATCGGCATCGGCGGGCACGGAGCCGAGTGTGGCGGCGGATTTCTCCAGCCGGTCGCGGAAGGCGAGCAGGATGGCGCGGAAGTCTTCATAGGTGAGCGGCTGCGGATTGGGATTGTCCGGCACCGGCAACCGCATCAGCGGCAGCATGAAGGATTTCGGGCTCTCGAAACCGTGGCGATGCAGGCCGCCGGCGAGGAGTTCGAGCGCAGTGAAGAATTCGCCGGCGCCGGCTGCATAGGCCGATGCCGGGTCCTTGGCCGCTGCCGCCTCCAGCGTCGACAGCGCCGTGTTCCGGTCGGCCACGCTCCTGGCCTCGAACATGGACTTGGCCGCGTCCGGCATCTCCGCCCTGGCGACGGACGCCGGCAGGAATGCAAACAAGGCTGCTGCAAGGATCGTTCTACGCATCGTCATCGCCCTCCACTGCTCGACGTCGCGAGCATACACGCATTTCGGTCAGCCCGAGATGTCTGTGCGAGATCATTCGAGGCTGGCTTCAACCGGCTCGTCAGACAGTCTACACAGGGCGAAACTGGATGGGCCCGTGTCGAACTATCCGCTTGCCTATAAACTGTCGTGGCTGCCGCGCCTGCTGAGACCGTCGCTTGCCGGCGACAGAAGCGGCTTCGCGGCGCCAGCGGCGACGCTGCTCGATCCGCAACCCACACGGAAGGTGCGGCTGGCCTTCGTCGGCGACATCTCGGCCGTCGCCAATCGCGATGCGCCGGAGTTCGATCCGGCAATCACGACGCTGCTTTCATCCGCCGACCTCGTGATCGGCAATTGCGAAAGCCCGATCGTCGAACGCGCACGCGCGGTGATGGGCACGCGGCTCGGCACGCATCATGCGATGAGCGAGCGTTTCCTGGCCGATGCGCTTGCAGCCGCCGGCATCGCGCGCGACAGGCTCGTGCTGTCCTTGGCCAACAACCATATGCTCGATCAGGGCATCGCCGGTTTCGAGGAAACGCTCGCGGCGCTGAACCGGCTCGGGATCCGGACCATCGGCACGGTTGCCGGCGGGGCCGTCCAGCGTCGTGAGGCCGGATCGCTGACGATCGGCTTTGCGGCTTTCACGCTCTGGCGCAACACGGATGCCGCGCCGTTCGAAGAACGCATCTCGATGCGTGCCGCCGAATGGCCGAGCGACGCCGTTTCCGGCATCGACCTCATCTGCGCCGTGCCGCATTGGGACTGGGAGTTCCGGCACTTTCCACGGTCTGCGACGCGGGCGCTGGCGAAGCGGCTGGCGGATCGCGGTGTCCGGCTGATCGCCGGGCATCACGCGCATGTCTTGCAGCCCGTCGAGCGCATCGGCGACAGCGTGATCGCCTATGGACTCGGCGATTTCCTCGGAACGGCTCTTGCCAGGCAGCCATGGCCGGCACGCATAGGCTCGGTATTCGTCGTCGATGTCAGCGCCGATCCGGCCACGCGGGGTAGGATCGCTGCCTATAGGCTGCATTTCTTCGCGCGCCTCGCCACCAATGGTCACGAGCGGTTGGTGCCTGTCGAGGCTCTGGACGGCGCGCTCAAGCAGCGGGTCGCGGCCCGACTGGCGGCAATTTTTCCCATGTCGGGGAAATGATAAGGATACGGCTTCGCCGTCGCTCTCTGCGCGGCCGACCTGAATCTCACCGCGCCTTAGGCAGGCTTACAGCCCAGTCAAACCGGCCAGCCAGTTCGCCGAGCGCTTCGCCGCGTCCACCGTCGCGCCGGCGGCGCGGCTGAGGTCGGTCTTGACCACGGCATAGCCGGCCTTGGTGCGGTAGAGCACGGCGCGGCCGCCATCGACCGACCCGTCGAAGGCAACCGGCTTTGCCGATTCCGTTTCGCTGGCGGTCACCGTTCCGCCGACCGGAGCGCTCGGGCGATGGTCGAGCTCGGGCGGCAGCGGGGCGATGGTTTCGACGACGCGGTTCCTGGGCTTCAGATCCGGCCTGGAAGCTTTCTCGGCAAGCTCGGAGGAAGAGGCCGAGCCCTTGACGCGGCAAATGCCTGAAACAAGCGGATAGTCGAAATTGCGCTGGTGCAGCATCTGGCTCTTCATCGCCGCTTCGCAGTCGGCGAGCGTCGCCCATTTGGCCGGCGTCTCGCCGATATATTCGCACAGCTTGGCGTCGCAGTCGCAGCCGACAATGGTCATGGCGACAAGGGCGGTCTTGATCACAGTCTTGTCCCTTCGAAATTGCCCTCTGCACCCTGGTTGCATCAATCCACCCCGAACAAGGCGGGATTTGGCCGCTATTGTGAAATGTGGATGACGGGACGTTTCCGAAGGTTGCTCAGCCGAGAACTGTGACTGAAATGCCTCAGTCGCCGGCGTGGACATGTTCCAATTTGGCGCCGGCCCGGTCGAGCGCCGGGCAGGAACATGTTGTTGCTGGCAAGCGGAACTCCGCAGGGCCACTGCGCGCCTTGGGATGCACCAAAAAGACAGTCGGCGCTGGGATTTCTCCCAGCGCCTCCCTGTCAGATCAGGAACCGGTTAAGGCAGCAACTTCCGTAAAGTCGTCGCGCCAGCCCGGCCTTGATTTTGACGGTCCTGCCAGTCGCCGCCCGAGGGCAGCTCCCGTTCCAGACCACGCCGATCTCCACCCTTGCGGGCTTCGCCCAGCGTGCCATCGAAGGTTATTCCCGGCCTTCATGGCAGCATCGGTCCGCCGTCGGCGTTAGCACGCTTTCCGCGGCACCCGTAGGTCTCGGTATCCGTCCCTCAAACAGGCGAGCCTGCTTTCGTTCCGGGCCGTACGGGCCTCAGGAAATCCGCCTTGCGCTTTTGCCTTTCGGCTGGGGCGTTCGGTAGCCGCCTGAGATGGGTTGAATGTACGCCGGGTAAGGGGTCCGGGGAATGCCGGTGCGCCTGTGGATAGCGGGATTATCGGGGACCAATGGCAAAAGCCGCGGAATCCGCCGACCGAACCGCTTAGACAGCCTGCCCCGCTTTTCTGTGACCGCTGGACGTTGGAGCCTTGCTCCGGCGCCCGGTCCGCGTTTCAATGTCGGCTAAAGATTTTGGGTACCAGCGCGGGTGCCGCCGCGCCTGTTGCGCGACTTGCCTCGGGGGAGGTCGACTTGAAAGTCGGGGTGGTTCTCAATCCGATTGCCGGCGGCGGCAGGCTCAAGCGGCATTGGGCGGAGGCCGCGACATCGCTCAACAGGAATTTCGGCGATTTCGACTTGCGGGAAACGCAGGCCAGCGGCGACGCCGAGCGATTGGCGATCGACCTCGCCGCCGGCGGGTGCGACCTGGTGATTGCGGCAGGCGGCGACGGCACCGCCAGCGAGGTGGCCGACGGGTTGCTGCAGGCACAGGATGAGACCGGCCAGGAAGCCGCGCTCGGCCTTCTGCCCTGTGGTACCGGCATCGACTTCGCGCGCGGGCTCGACTTGCCGCGCGGCATCGATGCGGCGCTGAAGCGGATCGCCGATTCCAAGGCGCGAAAAATCGACGCCGGACGCATCTGCTACATCGACGACCACGGCGCGCTGGCCAGCCGCCACTTCATCAACATCGCCAGCCTCGGCCTCTCCGGCGCGACGGATCGCGCCGTCAATGCCGACAAGCGCAAGGGCAGGGTCTCGGCCAAGGCGCTGTTCTTCTGGCGCACCGTGCTGGAGTTCATCCGCTACCGTTTTCAGGATGTCAGGATCACCGTCGACGACGGCGAGCCGGTTGAGGCGCGCATGGCGCTGGTCGCGGTGGCCAACGGCAAATTCTTCGGCGGCGGCATGATGATCGCCCCGGACGCTGAGCTCGCCGACGGCCAGTTCGACATCGTCATCCTGCGGGCCGCCGGCAAGCTTGGACTGATCCGCGACCTGCGGCTGCTCTATGGCGGCCGCCATCGCGACCATCCGGCAATCACCATCCTGCGTGGCCGCAAGGTGCTGGTCGAGCCGCTTGGCGATGCCGAGAAGAACGGCGCGCTGGTCGACATAGACGGCGAGTCGCCCGGCCGGATTCCGGCGACGTTCGAGATCCTGCCCGGCGCGCTGGCGCTGCGAGGTTGAATCAGCCGGCTAAGAGGCTGATTCAGCCGGTGGGGTCAGGCGATTGAAACAGCTGGCTAATTTCTGCCGGGTTACAGTTCGAGCTTGGCTGGAAAGCCGGGCGCGCGAAGCTCCGTGCCGACTGCATCCTCCAGCAGCTTGACGATCTGTGTCGAACAGGCGCCACCGCCATAGGCGCGCTTGCCCTCCTGGAAGATCGCGTTGACGCGGGTGGCAAGGTCGAGCGGCGCGCCGAAATCCCTGCCCATGGCAAGCGCGAAGCCGAGGTCCTTCAGCGCCAGGTCCATGGTGAAGCCGATGTCGTAGGAGCCGTTGAGCACCAGCTGGCTTTCGGTCTCGTGGACGAAGCTGTTGCCGGAAGAGGCGACGATGGCGTGGTAGGCCTGGGCGAGATCGAGCCCGCCCTGCTTCGCCAGCATCAGCGCCTCGCCGGCGGCGACGAGATGGATGAAGGCGAGCATATTGGTGATGACCTTGATCACCGCCGCCGAACCGATCGGACCCATCAGGAAGGATTTCGCGCACATCGCCTCGATGGCCGGGCGATGCCGTTCGTAGAGCGCGGCGTCACCGCCGACGAGGGCGGTGATCCTGCCCATCGCGGCCAGGTGCACGCCGCCGGTCACCGGGCATTCGAGCGTCTCGATGCTCTTGGCCGAGGCGATTGCGGCGAGCCGCAAAATCTCGTCGCGGCCATTGGTCGACATCTCGATCCAGGTGCCGCCCGCGGGCAGGCCCTGGAGCAATCCGTCGGGGCCGGCGAGCACCGTTTCGCTGACCTTCGGCGAGGGCAGGCAGGTGATCGCATTGCCGGCGCGGGCAGCGGCTTCCGCCGGGTTCGCCGCCGCAGTGGCGCCGAGCGCGACCAGGCGCTCGACCGCTTCCGGGTCGCGGTCGAAGACGGCGACGGCAAAGCCGTTGCGCAGCAGGCTGGCGGCAAGGTTGCCGCCGAGATGGCCAAGGCCGACGAAGGCGTAAGCGAGGCTCACGGCATCAGCGGCGTCTGCATCATCTGCAGATGCAGCTCCTTGCCGCTATAGGGATGGGCGTCGCAGACCGCCTCGTCGAGCTCGACGCCGAGGCCGGGCTCCTTCGAGGGGATGACGTTGCCGTCCTGCCACTCGATCTTCTTCTTGAGCAGCGTGGCGTGGAAACCGTCCCACTGCTTGAGCGATTCCAGGATCAGGAAATTGGGCAGCGTCACCGCGAGCTGGACGTTGGCGGCGCCGACGATCGGGCCGCAATAGCAGTGCGGCGCGACCTGGATGTGGTAGGCTTCGGCCATTGCGGCGATCTTCTTGGTTTCGAGGATGCCGCCGGAGCGGCCGAGATCCGGCTGCAGGATGGTCGCGGCGCGGTTCTCGATGACGCGGGCGAACTCGAACTTCGTCGTCAGCCGCTCGCCGGTGGCGATCGGAATGGATGTGCCGCGGGCGACCTGCGCCATGACTTCCGGCATGTCCGGCGGCACCGGCTCCTCGAACCAGAGCGGATCGTAGGGCTCGATGGCGCGGGCGAGCCGCAGCGCGCCCGAGGCGGTGAACTGGCCATGCGTGCCAAACAGGATATCCGCCCTGTTACCCACTGCTTCGCGGATCGCCTTGACCATGCGCGCCGACAGGTCGATGTCGATCAAGCGCGGCTGATGGCCGTCATAGGCGGTGTAGGGGCCGGCCGGATCGAGCTTCACGGCATTAAAACCCTGCTCGACATATTCGAGCGCGCAGGCGGCGGCCATGTCAGGGTCATTGTAGACGTTCTTGCCGCGCGCATCTTCCGAATGGACGCTGCCGGTGTGCGGGTAGAGATAGGTGTAGGAACGCAGGGTCTCGTGCACCTGGCCTCCGAGCAGCTTATAGACCGGCTTGCCGGCTTCCTTGCCGACGATATCCCAGCAGGCCATTTCGAGCGCCGAGAAGCAGCCCATGCCGGAGACGTCGGGGCGCTGGGTGAAGCCGGAGGAATAGGCGCGGCGGAAGAAATTCTCGATGTCATGCGGATCGCGGCCGACGAGATAGCGCTCGGCCATGTCCTCGATCATCCTCGCGGTGACATGCGCGGAGAAGGTGGCGTTGTAGGCCTCGCCATAGCCGACCACGCCGCCATCGGTGGTGAGCTTGACGAAGATGAAATACTTGCCGCCGATACCGGGCGGCGGGTTGCCGACAACCCAGGTCTTCACGTCGGTGATTTTCATTTGTGATCCTCCAGAACCAGGTCGGCGCCTTTCCATCCGGTCAGGATCGAGGCGGCGTTGGTGTTGCCCGTGATGTTGTCGGGGAAAATTGAAGCGTCGATGACACGCAGCCCCTGCAGCCCATGCACCCGAAGCCGCGGGTCGACGACGGCGCGCGCGGCGTCAGGTCCCATGCGGCAGGTCGAGACCGGGTGATAGACGGTGCCCGAGCGTTTCCTGAAATCCTGGATCAGGTCGGCGTCCGACTGGATCGAGGGACCGGGCAGCACCTCTTCCTCGATGATCTCGGCCATGGCCGGCATCGAGGCGATCTTGCGCACGAACTTCACCGCCGCCAGCATCTCGTCGACGTCGGCGTTGGTCGAATAGGCGTTGGGCGTGATCCTCGGATAGTCGCGCGGGTCCTTCGAGCGGATCATGATCTCGCCGTGGCTCGAAGGCCGGCAGTTGGACAGGCCGATCGAGAAGCCCGGCCAGGGGTCGGGCGTCAGGATCGGACGCTCGCCGCTCTTCGGGACGACGGTGGAGAAGGCCTGGAAATAGAGCTGCATGTTCTGCCGCGTCATCGACGGGTCGGTGCGGAAGAAGCCGCCGGCATTGTTCATCGACAGCGACAGCGGACCGGAGCGCAAGAGGATGTATTGCATGCCGACGAGCAGCTTGCCCCACCAGGGCCTGAGGACCTGGTTGAGCGTCGGCAGCTTGCCTTTAAAAGTGTAGTTGATGCCGACATGGTCCTGCAGATTGGCGCCGATATTGTCGTTGGCCTGCACGACGGGGATAGCGAGGTCGGTCAGCAAGGCCGCAGGGCCGATACCGGACAGCTGCAGCAACTGCGGCGAGTTGATCGAGCCGCCCGACAGGATCACCTCGCGGCCCGCGCGAGCCGTCTTCTTCTGCCCGCTCTGCTCATATTCGACGCCGACGGCGCGCTTGCCCTCGAACAGAATTTTCGTCGCCAGCGCATTGGTCTCGACGCGTACGTTTGAGCGCTTCATCGCCGGCCGCAGGAAGGCGCGGGCGGCGGACATGCGGCGTCCGTTCTTGGTCGTGATCTGGTAAACGCCGACGCCTTCCTGGGAGGCGCCGTTGAAGTCCGGGTTGAGCGGCAGCCCGGCCTGTTCGGCGGCGGCAAGATAGCGCTTGGTCAGCGGATGCACCGCGTTCGTGCAGTCTGTGATATGCAAGGGCCCGCCGACGCCGCGCCACTGGTCGGCGCCCGCTGCATTGTCCTCCAGCGCCTTGAAGGCGGGCAGGAGGTCATCATAGGCCCAGCCGGGATTGCCAGCGGCCGCCCAGGCGTCGAAATCCTCGCGCGCGCCCCTGATATAGACCATGGCGTTGATCGAGCTGGAGCCGCCGAGGAGCTTGCCGCGCGGCCAATGATCGGCGTTGCCCGCAAGGCCGGGATCCGGCTCCGCCTTGTAGTTCCAGTTGACGGCCGGATCGAAGAAGGTCTTGCCGTAGCCGAGCGGCATCTGGACGTAGAAGCGCCGGTCGGTTCCGCCGGCCTCCAGCACCAGCACCGAGAAGCGGCCCGAGGCCGACAGCCTGTCGGCAACGACCGAACCGGCCGAGCCGGAGCCGACGATGATGAAGTCGTAAGTCTGCATGATGGAAAAGCGGGCTCCGCAATGTTGCGCTTACCCTAGACATTGCCGGCTTGCGGCGTCGCCGTGGCTTCCGGCATGGCTTGTGAAAAAAGCGACCGGCGCCTTTGTGCTTAGCCGACGGTACTGTCGTCTTTGCGAAAGGCGCGGCTCGAAATCGATATCGGGTTGCCGCTGGGATCGCGGGCGTTGGCGAAGGCATAGCCGTCGCCCCGGTGCAGGGCGCCGAATTCCAGCCCTTCCTTTGCGCTGCCAGCGGCAAAGGCTTCAATGTCCTCGACGTCGAAGACCAATTTGACAGTCGATTGCCCCTTTTTCTGCCCCTTCGCCGCGAGATGAAGCATGAGACTTGCACCACCGGCCGGATTGACCAACTCAACGATCCTGTCGCCTTCCTCACGATGCGCTTTGAAGCCGAAGTGCCTTTCGTAAAAAGTCACCGCCGCTTCGATATTTCTGACGTAAAGGACGATGCGATTGAGCGGCAAAGCCAATTCCTTCCCCGCAGGCCGTTCTGTGGACATAGCCTAAGATTGAAAGCTCCGGCTGTCAGCAGTGCTCGCGTTGACGGGTGAAGGGAGCGACGCTACGGGATGAGGCGATCGCTTCAGGAGAGGATTTCGCGATGGTGCATTACGCGGACGGCAAGCCGCTCGGCGATCTGACCTTGCGCACGCTCGCCATGCCGTCCGACGCCAATGCGGCCGGCGACATCTTCGGCGGCTGGGTGATGGCGCAGATGGATCTTGCTTGCGGCATCCGCGCCGCCGAGCGCGCCAAGGGTCGAGTGGTCACTGCCGCGGTCAAGGAGATGTCCTTCGCCAAGCCGATGAAGATCGGCGACACGTTGTGCATCTACACCCATGTCGAGCGCGTCGGCCGCACCTCGATGGTGCTCAAGGTCGAGGCCTGGGCGCAACGCTACCTTTCCGACCTGATGGAGAAGGTCACCCATGCCGACTTCGTCATGGTGGCGCTCGACGGCGAAGGCAAGCCGAAGCCGGTTCCGGCCGAGAGCTGACGCTCCGGCGGGATGCTGATTCTCCCCAGACTTGCCGCTTTGTAACAACGCCTGCGCGGGAGATGCGCTTCGCGACATCCAATGGTTGCCTTCACGCCCCACCTTGTGGGCGCGGGGGAAAGACAATGCGTCAACATATGCTGAACGGCTGGCTCATGGCAGCCCTTATTGCCCTGGTCTGCCTGCTCGGCATAACGGCCTACACGGAAGTCAGCAAAGACCTTCCACGCGTCGCCTGCATGCGAGGCCCGAAGGCGATCGACAAGAAGGCCGCGCAATTCAAGAGCTGCTCGACCGCGTGCTGCGCCAGCACTGCCCCAAGCGCCTGATCGGTGGCGGTTAAAGACGGGTCTCCTTGCCGAAGCGGTTGCCCGGCGACGCCAGCGGCGGAACCGCGGAGGCGCCGATCAAAACCGAAAGCCCGGTGCGACCGGCGCTGAGGCCCACGGTTTCATCGGCAGGCTAAAAACCCTTGCATTGCAAGGGCTTCAGGCCTGTAGGCCGTCAAATTTCGCGCGTGCTTCGCGGACCCGATTGGTGTTCTTGCGCGCCCATTCGCCGAGCGCGCCGACCGGCACGAGGAGCTCGTGTCCGAGTTGGGTGAGCTCGTAATCGACACGTGGCGGAATGGTCGGGAACACTTTGCGCGTGACGAAGCCGTCGCGCTCCAAACCGCGCAAGGTGGTGGTCAGCATCTTCTGCGAAATGCCGCCGACGGCGGCGCGCAATTCGTTGAAGCGCATCGCGCCACCGCCGAGCTTGCCGACGACGAGCACCGTCCATTTGTCGCCGACCCGTTGCAGGATTTCTGAAACGGCCCGGCAGTCCTCGGTGTTGTGCGGGTGCCTCAGTAACAAAGAAGTGCCTCCTTGCGCGTCGATTTGTCAGTATCACATATAGCGCCGGTATCCAAACGATACCAGAAATTCCCGCAAGGAGAGCCCCTTATGTCCAAGCCCAAAATCGCCATTGTCGTCGGTTCGACGCGCGCCGCCCGCTTCGCCGACGTGCCGACGCAGTGGATTGCCAAGATCGCCAAGTCGCACGCCGATATCGATGTCGAGATCGTCGATCTGCGCGACTGGCCGCTGCCTTTCTTCGACGAGGTCGCTTCCTCCGCCTGGGCGCCGTCGCAGAACGAAGTGGCGCAGCGCTGGCAGAAGAAGGTCGCCGAGTTCGACGGCTTCATCTTCACCGCCGCCGAATACAATCACGCCCCGACCGGAGTGCTGAAGAACGCCATCGACTACGCCGCCAATGAGTGGAACAAGAAGCCGGCCGGCTTCGTCGGCTATGGCAGCGTCGGCGGCTCGCGCGCGATCGAGCACCTTCGGCTGATCGCCGTCGAGCTGCAGATGGTGCCCGTCAAGTCGGCGGTGCACATCGCCTGGGGCGATTTCCTTGCGGTTCGCCAGGGCGAGAAGAAGCTCGAGGATCTCGAGCACCTGAACCAGTCGGCCGCCGCGCTGGTCAACGACGTCGCCTGGTGGGCAAGGGTGCTGAAAGCGGCCCGCGCCGCCGACGCGATCGCCGGCGAAGCCCAGGCCGCCTGAGCGGTCGATCGACACTGTCCTCCCAATGAGAAAGGGGCGGCGCCAGCGCTGCCCTTTTCCATTTGCGGAGCTGTCTGTCTTGCCTGGATCCCAGGCTGATCCCGTTGGCCGTCGCGCTGTTGACCGCTCGGAACGGCGCGTTAGATGCAGGCCCGAATCCACCGAAGACGAAGACAGCACAGTCGTGGAGGAGCGGAATGCCTTGGCTTGGCAGATGGCGCAATCAGTATGGGTCCGTCCTCGACATCACCGGCGAGGACGGCGGCCGGATTGAAGGCACGTTTCGCACGGCGCTCGAAGACAGCAGCTTCTATGGACAGACCGTGCCGATATCCGGCATCGCTCATGGCGACGTGATTGGAGTAACGGCCGCCGGCGAGGGTACGGCCGGCCCCGCCGCCGTGAGCTACACCGGCATATTTCGGGACGGCAAGCTGGAGACGATGTGGCTGACAGTGGCCGGCAGCACCATCACCGGCAAGGAGGGCGAAACCGCTTCCCGCAAGCAGGTAGGAACCTGGCGCGCCTTCGGCACCAGCCTCGACACCTTTGTCCGAGAATAGCCAAGCTAACTGGTGATGAGTGTCTTTGCCAGGAAGTGGCGCAAGCCGTTGCCGCTCGGCACCGCTCTGATCGCGATCGCTGCCGCCGGATGGGAAAGCATCGAGCGGTGGCAGGGCAACCTTCCTGAACCGAACAAAACTTCTGGAGGCAGGCGAAGCCGCTACGTCCTCGCAGGAAGAACGAAGCGCCGGTCATTGTAACAGGCGAGATATCCCGAATGCATGGGATCTGCGAGATGCCGGGATTTCATATAGACCTGCGCTACGGTCGACGGTCCGCCCTCGAGAGGCTCAACCTCGATCGGCACGCGCAAACTGCCAGGCGCGCCGACGGATTCCATGGCATCGAGGCGCGAGAGGGCGCGATCATCGACCTCGTAGAGTTCGCCGGCGACCTGGAAACCGACACCTGGTTCGTTGAACATCATCGGAGCGAAGCGAGATCCAGCAATCAGCATTGGAAACTGCCCATGCGTCCGACAGTTGCCAAGAAACGCGGCCCCGCTCAAACCCTGCTCGTGCAGGGGAAACCCTCTTTTCAAGGTGCCAAAGACAAAGACGTTCGTGACCATTCAGGGGAACGTCGGCCAAAGCCGGAAGTTCATCCTAGTGGCACTGCTCAGGGATTTGACCGGTCGGCTCTGTTTGCGTTGGCAGGTGGCATGCGTTGGAGATTGGCCGAAACGCCCATCGCGATCGTCATTCCAGGGCGAAGCAGGAGCGAAGCTCCGTCGCGAAGACCCTGGAATCCATGCCGTTACCTTCGCCAAGGCGTGCAACGGAGCAAAATTCTGGACCGCGGCGGCGCTTCGAAGTCACGGCATGGATTCTATGGTCTGCGCCGCGTCGCTTCGCTCCTTGCTCCGCCATAGAATGACGACGTTGGGGCGGCTTCAACCAATTCCCGGCGTTTGCGCTGATTTCACGGACATGAGCCGAAAATCTTGCACCAAGACAAACGGCAATCTTTCAAAATCCCTGTGTCGGAGAACTAGGTCGTAAACTCATAAATGCGGTATGACCGAGATGAGTGGGAAGCAGAGTAAAGGGTTGACTTAGCCCTCCACGCCACATTTTAGTTGGCTGGCATCGACGACGTCTGATCCCATGTGCTCAACAAAATAGTCTCGCATCCTCTGGCGATGCCGATCCCATCTGGGAGACATTCGCTCACTCTCATTCTCATATTCAGCTAGAAATACCCATTCCACGAATTGATCCGCTGTAACATCGCCGGATTGAGGAATAAAATCGGTGACATGCATGAACTTGTCGCCGTGCCTTCCTCCACAATAGCCATGACCAACACAGACCGCGTGCATGAGCGAGCCGAATCTATTCTTTGCTTTCATGGAACATGCGCGATGATGAAGCGGGATGCCTGCGCGCGCCGCGGCAACATATCCTTCTTGGGCGTAGGTTCGCAATGGTCGTTTCCGACCGAGACTTTCATATCGCGGCTGAATCTAATGCAGGCTCAGCATGAGCCTATATGACCTGCCAAGCAGTTCCGCCGTATTGTCACCTGATACGACAAGCTGGCTGTCTCGCCGCCCTCAAATTGGTCTCAATCCGCATCTGGCTATGCGGTAATGAGGCTACGTCTAGCAGGCCGTGCTGGCTACCGCCGCGCCACCGGGCGGTGGCCGTCGGGCAGGCGGGTGGCGATCAGCTTGTCGATGCGGCGGCCGTCGAGGTCGACCACCTCGAAACGCCAGCCTTGCGCGTCGACGCATTCGCCGGTGGTCGGCAGATGATGCAGATGCGACAGCACATAGCCGGCGACGGTCTCGTAGTCGCGGTTTTCGGGCAGGTCGATGCCAAGCACCTCGGCCATCTCGTCGGCCTGCATATAGCCGGCGAGCAGCCACGAGCCGTCATCGCGCTTGACGGCGTTCTCTTCCTCGCCAGCCTCGAGGTCGGAGCGGAACACGCCGGTGATGGCTTCGAGGATGTCGGCCGGCGTGACGATGCCTTCGAAATGGCCGTATTCGTCATGAACGAGCGCCATCGGCACGTCCGATTCCCTCAGCTTCTGCAGGACGTCGAGCGCGTCGGCCTGGTCGTGCACGATGGGGGCGGCGCGCACATGCTGGCGCGGATCCAGCACCCTGCCGGCGAGAAGAGCGGCCAGCACGTCGCGCGTCTGGATAACGCCGACCATGGCGTCGACATTGCCGTCGCCGACGGGCAGGCGCGAGTGCTGGGTGTCCATCAGAAGTTTTTTGACGGTGGTCTCGTCGGACTGCAGGTTCAGCCAGTCGACCTCGGTGCGCGGCGTCATGACAGCGCGCACGGCGCGGTCGCCGAGACGCATGACGCCGGCGATCATGCGGCGCTCATCGGATTCGATGGTGCCGTGATGCTCGGCCTCGGCGACCAGCATCTTGATCTCCTCGTCGGTGACCTTCTCTTCGGTCTCGCCGGCCTGCCCAAGCAGCCAAAGCACGGCTCGGCCCGAGAGGTCGAGCAGGAAGACCAGCGGCGCCGAGAAGGTGGCGAGGATGGTCATTGCCGGCGCGGCTCTGACCGCGACGCGCTCCGGATCCTTGAGCGCGATCTGCTTCGGCACCAGCTCGCCGACGATGAGCGAGGCATAGGTGATCAAAGCGACGACGATGCCGACGCCGACAGGATCAGCAATGTTTTCGCGGATGCCGGTCGACGCCAGATATTGCGCCAGCCTTTCGCCGAGCGTCGCGCCCGAAAAGGCGCCGGAGAGAACGCCGACCAGGGTGATGCCGATCTGCACCGAGGACAGGAACTTGCCGGGGTTAGAGCCGAGCGCCAGCGCGCGGCCGGCGCCCCTGACGTTGCGGTCGATCATCGCCTTGAGGCGGGCGGGCCGCGACGAGACGATGGCGAGCTCCGACATCGACAAGAGGCCGTTCACCAGAATGAGGACGGCCACGACGGCGATTTCAACATATAGCATGGGCGGTCAATAGCATTGCTGCAGTGCGTTCGAAAATAGCCCGCCGGTATTTTTGGAACATGACAGGCGCGCTGTTCAGGCGGCATCCCAAAGCGGCGCCGAGAAATGCCCGACAAGCGCGTCGACGACGACGCGCACCTTCGGCGTCAGCGCGCGCGTGAGAGGCCACACGGCATGAACGACGATGTGCTCCACAAGATAATCGGACAGGACCGTTTCGAGGGCGCCGCGCCTCAGGCTCTGGCCGGCAAGCCAGGTCGGCAGGATGGCGATGCCGCAGCCGGCAAGCGCGGCGTCCAGCATGGGTTCGCCATGGCCGAGCACAAGCCGCGCCCTGGGCACGAAAGTCGTCGCATGCCCGGCGCCGTCCCTCACGGTCCAGGGTCGAACGACGCCTTCGCGTCCGTAGCCGATGGCGCTGTGCCGGGCGAGGTCGTCGACGGATTGCGGGCGGCCATGCCGCTCAAGATAGGCGGGAGAGGCACAGATCGCCGAGCGCTGGGCGTAGATGCGGCGTGCCGCGAGCGATGAAGAATCCTCCAGCTCGCCCATGCGTATGGCGAGGTCGATGCCTTCCTCGATCAGGTCGACGCGCCGGTCGTTGAAGGAGATTTCGATGGTCAGGTCGGGAAACCTGCTGGAGATGTCGAACAGCACCGGCGCGACGCAGCGTCGGCCGAAGGCGAGCGGCACATCGATCCGAAGCTTGCCGGACGGGACCTGCCGGCGCGAGGCGAGCAGCGCCTGCCCGGCTTCGATCTCGGCAAGCGCCCGCGCGCACGCCTCGTAGTAGCTCATACCCTCGCTGGTCGGGCTGAGGCTGCGCGTGGTGCGGTTGAGCAGGCGCACGCCCAGCCGCTGCTCCAGTTGCGCGACCGACTTGCCGATCGCCGACTTCGTCACATGCAGCCGCTCGCCGGCGCCGGTGAAGCTGCCGGCTTCGACGGCGTTGACGAATGCGACGACACCTTGCAGGTCGGCGGGGTCCATTTTTTGTCTCCATTGTAGATTTTTACTCTTCAATCTGTCGCAGAATATCCCGCATTGCGGTGCTATTTTCCACAGCCGGATCGCCTAAATCTTTCGCGCACCATCAACCAAGGAGCGCCACGCATGGGCACCGACAGCAACAAATCCTGGCAAATGAGCGGGTTCGGCCTTTCGAAGCTGAAGCCGGTGACGGGGGAGATACCCGAGCCGGGCCCACGCGAGATTCTGGTGCGGACCAGAGCCGTCTCGCTGAACTACAAGGACAAGATGATCGTGGACGGCGTGCTGATCCCCGATCTTGCCCTCCCATTCGTGCCCACTTCGGACGCCGTGGGCGAGATCGTTGCGGTCGGCGGCGCGGTCAGCCGCTTCAAGGTCGGGCAGCGGGTGCTGGGTCAGGTGATCGCCGACTGGCCGGACGGCGACGCGCCGGCGGTGCTCCACCGCCACACGCTCGGCTCCTCGCTTTCGGGCATGCTGTCACAGCATGTCGTCTTCGGCGAGGACGCCGCGGTGCTGGCGCCGGCCTCGCTCGGCGACATCGAAGCCGCGACGCTGCCGATCGCGGCGCTGACGGCCTGGTTCGCGATGGCGGAGGCGACAAAGCCGGTGCCGGGCCAGACGATCCTGATCCAGGGCACGGGCGGCGTGTCGCTGTTTGCACTGCAATTCGCCGCCGCCTTCGGTCTGCGCGCCATCGTCACGTCGAGCAGCGACGAGAAGCTGAAGCGCGCCAGGGATCTCGGCGCCTGGCAGACGATCAACTACCGCACCCAGCCTGCCTGGGACGAGGCGGCGCGCGGGCTGACCGACGGGCTCGGGGTGAACCATGTCTTGGAAATGGTCGGCGGCGACAATGCGCGTCAGTCACTCAACGCGCTTGCCGCCGATGGCCGGCTGTCGGTCATCGGCCTGCTCGGCGCGATGGAGATCAGCTTTCCAATCCTGCTCTTCATGCGCAACCGCATTATCGTGCAAGGCCTGTCCGTCGGCCACCGCCGCTCTTTCGAGCGCATGAACCAGGCGATCGAGGCGCTCGGCATCAAGCCGGTCATCGACAAGGTCTACCGCTTCGACGAGGTGCCGCAAGCTTTCGGACACCTGGAGAAGGGAGCGTTCGGCAAGATCGTCATCGCCATGACCTGAGGGCACCACGCAGTGCGTCACCGCTGCGTCTTCAGAACGCCGATCACGGCCATGCCGTCGGTGAAATAGAGATCGCCGCCGCCATTGCGTCCGGCCTTGGTGGCGCCGATCCCGGGTATCTCGCTGGTGGAGGCCAGCAGGTCGGCGGCCTTCAGATCGCCGATCAGGAAGTCGCGCTCCGCATCGATGTCGGGGCCGATATGGTGGGTGACGGCGCCGGTATCGTGACTGAGGCCGACGCCGCGGTCGAAGCTCGCGGCGCCCAGCCAGAGCGGGCGGCCGTCGTCGCCGACCGTGTCCGTCTGCCAGAAGCGGACGTGGTGGCGCCGGTCGGCGCTGTCGCCGACCGGCTTCTCGAACGCCAAGTCCTGGGCCCGGCCCTCGAACAAAAGGCGGCTCATCGGCGCATCGGGGTAGGGGCGGGAAAACAAGACGCTTTCGCCGATGTCGATCGCGGTCCGCAGCGTCACGGCATCGGCAGTGTCCCAGCCGGCGACGGCGAAGGCGTGGACGATTTCCTTTTCGGTGCCGACCAGGCCGACATTGATCGGGTCGCCGGGAATGCCCTGCGGCGTATGCGTCACCATCTCGAAGGGCCGGGTACGAAAGCCGCGCTCCCGCCAGGTCCAGAATTCCGGCGCGGCGAGATAGGCGAGGGCCACGTAGAAGGCGCAGAAGGCCGCGATCCAGATCGCCGCGCGTCGTCTCAGGCTTCGCCCACCCACAGCCAACCGCTCCCAAATCCACGCTCGACCATTTTATGCGGTGTTGGCCGTTTTGGGCAGAGCTGCCTCAACGGCAGGCGCGGTAACCGCTTTTGCGGTTCTTGATGTCGAAATGGAAATGGTTGCGGTGGTCGTAATTGTAGCCGGGGCCGAGCACGGTGGTGAAATACTCGCAACCATCGGCGCGCACGTTGTTGAGGAAGCCGCGCGTGCGAAAGGCGAACAGGCCGGGCTTGCGGACGTCGATGTCGTCGCCATTGTTGAGCTCGATGCTCATGACGTCGAGGGCGTTGCCTTTGCCGTGCTCGGACAGCACGCCTTCGCCGGCGATGTTGCGGCAGGAATAGCTGGAGCCCTGGTGGATCGCCTTGACGCCGGAGAAATAGCGCCAGCGGGCGGCCGGCTGCAGCTCGTTCTTCGTCCAGGCGGCAAAGGTTGCGGCCATGTTGCAGGTCAGCGTCGCCGCGGGCATCATGGCGACGCTGCCGATGGCCGAGACTTTTACCGGATAATCAATGCCGCACTGGCCCTCATGGATCGGCTGGGCATCCTGATAGACGACACCCATCCGCTTCAGCTCGTTGCGGCAGTCGATCTCGCTGGCCGGCATCTGCTCGAGAGGCGACATCGGCTCGTCCATGCGCGGATAGGCGACCTGCGTCATATAAGGGTTGGACGGAACAAGACGCTGCATTCCGGAATATTGCGGCGCATCGGGCTGCGGCACGGCTGCCGTCTGGCTGCCGACATCGACGGCCGGCTGCAGCGCAAAGACGTCGCCGGTCGTGCAGGCCGATATCGCCGCCATGGCGACGCCCGCGGCCAGCCCGACGATCGTGACACGCTTGCTCCGTCGCGCCGCCACCAGCATGGCGCCAAGTCCTCGAGCCATTGAAAGGCGTCCTTGTCCCCAAGATCCGAGCCCAACTGGGATCATGATCCGAATGGCACAAGGTTAACCGCCAACAGTAAAGGAAAGATCAGCGCCGGCATTCATGCATGGGGCGGAATTGCGGCGCTGTTCTTGGTTTGGCGCGGGCAAGACTTTCGGAATTCACCTATTGGCAGAAGGTTCCGCCGTGGCGGCGGGGCTCCAGATCGAGGTGGAAATGCAGCGCGTGGTCGGGATCGGCGCCTGGCCCGAGCACCGTCTTGAACGGCCCGCAGGCAGCCTTGCGCACCGCGTCGAGGAATTTTGCGTCCTTCTCCGGCGGCGTCGGCCCGATCTCGATCTTCCTCCCGTCCGACAAGGTGAAGCTGGCGATGTCGAGCGCGTTGCCGAAGGCGTGTTCGGACAGTTTGCGGGTGCCGTTGCGCGGGCGGCAGACAAAGGCCGAGCCCTGGTTGACCGACTTCAAATCGGCGCCGAGCTCGGCCTTTGCCGTGGGCTGGACGATTTCGGCCATGAAGCGCGCCGCCGCCTCGGCCATCTGGCAGTTGAGCTCGGTACCGGGACTGATGCCGATGGACTTGCCGAGCGTTTTCAAAATTACCGGATAGGGGATCGAGCAGCCGATTTCCGCATCGTGCTCGGCCTTGTGCTCCTCGAACTCGACGCCCAGCGCCTTCAGCCGCTCGCGGCACGCGGTTTCTTCCGCCGGCATCGTTTCGGCCGGCATGTCGGCCGAGCGCGGATCGGGAAGCATCTTTTCCTCGCCCGGCGGTTCGGGTTTTTCCGCTGGCTGCGGCGCGGTTTCCGGCGGCTCCGGCTTTAATTCGGTTGGCTTCTGCGGGGGCGTCGGCACAACATCTGGCGTCTGCGGCTCGAATTTCGTCCGTGGCGCGGATTGAGCGCTCTTCGAACGCGGCGGACGGGCGTCCCATTTCGGATGCGATTTCTGCTGGTTGAGGAGGTCGTCGCTGCCGTCCGCGCGCGGCTTGCCTTGCCCGGACTTCTCAGTACCGTTCTCCAGATCCTGCGGACGCGACCCTGGAACCGGGGTCGCCGGCGGCGTTTCCGGAGCCGGAGCGGCGCTCTGGCTGGCCGGCGGGTGTTTTTTATGCCGATGATGATGCTTGGCCATGGCGGGCGTAACCAGCAACATCGCAGCCGCCACAGGCAGCGCCAATCTGCAAAGTCGGGAAACGCTCAGCGTTGCCATCGCCCCGAAACGGCGGTCGCGTTGCGAAGTTGCCTGCATCAGCTGCCTTGCCGATCACAATCGGTTACCGGCGCGTTACGCGCCGATGGCTTCAAGGCCTTCCTCCAGCCAGTCGGCAAGCATCGGCAGGCCGAGCAGATATTTGGCCGCGCGCTTCCTGGGACGCTCCCTGGCGGCGGCCACCGCGTCCGCCCATTCGGATGCCTCATAGTCGCCGCGCCCGACCCAGGCGAGCGCGATCAGCTCGGCCGCTTCGTCGATATTGAGATCGTTGATCAGCTCGCGCAATTCTTCCTCGGTCAGATCCTCCGAGGCTTCCTCGACAAGGCCGTCATGATGGTGGCTGTCATGGGTGTCGCCGTCGAATTCGACCTCGTGCTCGGCGCCGTCGTCATAGTCCTCGTTGACGGCAGCACTCAGCGCCTTCGCCTTGAGAATGAACAGGCGCACCGTGTCCGGATCGATCGAAAGTTCCCACTCCTTCTCGAGGCGCTGCTGCACGGTCCTTCTCCACGTGATGCGCTTGGTCCGATGATAGCGGAATTAAAGCGCGCGTCACGTCCGCAGGTATCGGCTTCTATCCGACCGTTCAAAATAGTTCGGTAGTCGTCCGCATTTCGGGATGAAACCGCGCCAAGGCGGCGTTAATCTGGCATTGTCACACTCACGGAGGCTTCGATGCGCAGACGTTTACTTGTTCAGGTCATGGCTATTGCGGCGCTGCCGCTGTTCGTTGCGCCGGCTTTTGCGGCTGGCGAAAGCGGCAGCAGCGGTGGCCAGACGACCACCACCTGCAAGAAGGGCGAGGTCTGGGACAAGAAGAAGAACAAATGCGTGAAGCCGCAATATGGCATGCTGGACGACGACAGCATCTATGAGGCCGGCCACGATCTGGCGATGGCCGGGCGCTATGACGAAGCGATCTCGGTGCTGACGCTCGCCGCCAACAAGCAGGATCCGCGCATCCTCAACTATCTCGGCTATTCGCATCGCCATTCGGGCCGCGTCACGGTCGGCCTCGGCTATTACGAGGAAGCGCTGCGGATTGACCCGAATTATACGCTGGTGCGCGAATATCTCGGCGAGGCGCATCTGCAGATCGGCGATCTCGCCGGCGCGCAGCAGCAGCTCCAGGAAATCGAAAAACGGACCGGCAAGGGCTCGCGCGAATATGGCATGCTGTCCGAGCAGATCGATCATTTCCTGAGGAGCTGAACAGGGCTCGAAGCCTCTCGAACCGGCTGTGAGCAATCGCAGCCGGTTTTTTATTGCTCGCCGTCAGCCGCAGACCCGCGAAAGCGGTGATCATTTTGCCGAACTTCAATTTTTGGGCGTGAAAATCGCGCAAAGATCGCTATATTCAGGGAAATTGTGGTGAGACGGTTCCGTTAGCCCGAGGCTGCCGGACCGTTTTCTTTTTGTACCTATTGACAAGGTCCCTCCCGAAAACGGGGGTGGCGGCAGAAAGGTCAGGCTATGATCAAGGTCCCGATGACAGGCGAGGGGTTCGCGTCATTGAAGGAAGAACTTCGCTGGCGCCAGCAGGAGGAGCGTCCTCGCATCATCGAGGCGATTTCCGAAGCGCGCTCGCATGGCGACCTGTCCGAAAATGCCGAGTATCACGCGGCGAAAGAGTCGCAGAGCCTCAATGAAGGCCGCATCAACGAGCTTGAGGATCTGATCGCGCGCGCCGAGGTCATCGACGTCTCCAAGCTCAGCGGCGACAAGGTCAAGTTCGGCGCGACCGTCGTGCTCGTCGACGAGGACACCGAGGAAAAGAAGACCTATCAGATCGTCGGCGACCAGGAAGCGGACGTGAAGTCCGGCCGCATCTCGATTTCATCGCCGATCGCGCGTGCGCTGATCGGCAAGGAAGTCGGCGATGCCATCGAGGTCAATGCTCCCGGCGGCGCCCGAGGGTACGAGATCGTCCAGGTGCAGTTTATCTAAGGACCTTTTGATAATTCTACTCTGGCGGCCGACTAGCGCGGTTTTCTGCGCTTCCGGCCTTCGCCGGCCGAAGCCTTCATGAGCGATGTGGCGGGTAAATAAGGCTATGGCCGGCATAGGCCGGTGCTCACGTACTTTAAGTACGCTCCGCTCCGGTTCTCGAAAACCACGCTATTCGACTCACCAGAGCGAATTCTGAAAAGGTCCTCACGCTGGCGCGTTTGATCTGAGCGCCAGCAGGCGCTCAACCTCAGCCACCACCTCAGCCGGCGTGACCTTGCCGCCCGCAGGCGCAAGCAAGGTCGATGCAAAAGGCCCGCGCGGGCCTGTGAGACCCGGTTCCGTCGCCAGGAAGATGGCGACCGTCGGCAGGCCGAAGGCGCTGGCGAGGTGGGTGAGGCCGGTGTCGGCGCCGATGACCAGCGTCGAACGGCCGACGATCGCGGCGATGTCCGCGAGTGGCGATTTCGCAACCAGCACCGTCCCTGGCACGGCTGCGGCAATGGCTTCCGCCACTTTCTTTTCCGCTTCATTCGACCAGGTGACCACCGGTGTGAACTGCCGGCCGGCCAGTCGGCGCGCGGTTTCGATCCAATCGTCGACCGGCCATTTCTTGTCGTCGCGGCTGGTGCCGTGCAGCAGGAAGGCGGTCTGCCCGTCGATACCGGGAGGCCCGCCAGCTGGTGGCACGATGCCGGAGTCGAGCGCCGACAAATCCGGCTGGTAGCCAAGCGCGAGCCCGAACAGCCGCCTGGTGCGTTCGATGGCGTGCAGGTCGCGCGGCACGGCGTATCTATGCCGATAGAAAAGCGTCGCCGACGGCTCGCGGGCGCTCGCCCGGTCGAAGCCGGCAATCGGCGCGCCGGCCTGGATGGCGACCAGGGCCGATTTCAATAAGCCCTGCGCATCGATGACCAGATCGTAGCGGGAGGCGCGGAGCGCGCCGCGCAGTCCGGTCATCTCGCGCCACGTGGCGCCGTCGAGAAGCCGCTTGCGCCAGCGCCGAACCGCCACCTTATGAATGGTGCCGATCGCCGGATGCAGAGCCACGATACCGGCAAACGGCTCCTCCACGCACCAATCGAAATCTATATCGGAGCGATTGCGCACCGCGTCCTCGATGGCGGGAAACGTGTGGATGACATCGCCCATCGACGATGTCTTGACGATCAACACTTTCATGCCGCTGCCGGAACCTTGAGCAAGCGGTCGGCCGCTGCGGTGACGCGGGCGACGTCGAGCGTCCTGAGGCAATTGAGATGGCCAAGCGGGCAGACCTTCTTATGGCAGGGCGAGCAGGACAGATGCAGCCAGATCAGCTCGGAGCGCTCGCTGAGCGGCGGCGTGTTTTCCGGCGAGGTCGAACCATAGACGGCGACGATCGGCGTGCCGACGGCGGCGGCGACATGCATCAGCCCGCTGTCGTTCGAGACAGCAAGCTTCGCCGCGGCGATCAGGTCGATGGCGTCCTCCAGCCGCGTCTTGCCGGCAAGGTCGATTGCGCCTGGGGCAAGGGCTGCGATCTCGCCGGTCACGTCGGCATCGTTCTTCGAGCCGAGCAGCGCGATGCCCAAGCCCTTGGCCATCATGTCTCGGGCCAGCCCGGCATAGCGATCGCTCGGCCAGCGTTTTGCCGGGCCGAATTCGGCGCCGGGCATGAGCGCCACGAATTTCTTCCCGGTCAGCCCGAAGCGCGCCAGCAGATCGGCCTGATTGGCCTTGTCGACAGTGAGACGCGGCGCGCGAAAGGTGCCGCCGCGCGCGAGGCCGAAATAGGCGCGTGCGGTGCGCCGTTTCAGGCTTTCCGGCAGCGGCACGACATCCGTCAGCAGGCCGTAGCGCATCTCGCGCAGATTGCCGACGCGATGTGGGATGCGGGCGAAGAACGGGATCAGCGCCGATTTCCAGCTCCCCGGCAGCACATAGGCCATGTCGTAGCGGCCGCGCAGCAGGCGGCCGAAGCGCCTGCGGCTGCGGAATTCGAGCGCTCCCGGCATCAAAGGAAAGTCGATCTGGCTGCGTATCTCGGGCATGCGCTTGACCAGCGGGGCCGCCCAGGCCGGCGCCAGCACGTCGATGGCCGCATTCGGATGTTTTTCCTTCAGCGCCGCAAACAGGCACTGCGCCATGACCATGTCGCCCACCCAGCGTGGGCCGATCACGAGGATCGTTGGGCCTTCAGCCATTCGACATAGTCCCTGACGCCGGTTTCGACTGTGCGGAATTGGCCATTGTAGCCGGCCGCGCGCAAGCGGGACATATCAGCCTGCGTGAAACACTGGTAGCTGCCCTTGAGATGGTCGGGGAAGGGGATGAATTCAATCTCGCCCTTGCCCAGCGTGTCGATCACTGTCTCGGCGATGGCGCGGAACGGCTGGGCGCGGCCGGTGCCGCAGTTGAAGATGCCGCTCGCGCCGCGTTTCCACAGCCAGAGATTGACGTCGGCGACGTCGCCGACATGGATGAAATCGCGGCTCTGCTCGCCTGGACCGAAATCGCCATAGGCACCGAACAGCTTCGGATTTTCGCCGCGCTCGACCTGGTTGAATAGATGGAAAGCGACCGAGGCCATGGCGCCCTTATGCGCCTCGCGCGGCCCGTAGACATTGAAATAGCGCAGGCCCGCCACTTGCGAGTGATCGGTGTCGAAGACGGTGCGGCGGACATAATCGTCGAACAGCTTCTTGGAATAGGCATAGACGTTGAGCGGGCGCTCGAAATCGGGTTCCTCGCGGAATTCGCTGCCGCCGCCATAGACGGAGGCCGAGGAGGCATAGAGGAAAGGCACGCGCAGTTCGAGGCAGGCATGCAGCAGGCGTTTCGAATAGGCGTAGTTCACCTCCATCATGAACTTGCCGTTCCACTCGGTGGTGGTCGAGCAGGCGCCTTGATGGAAGACGGCTTCGATGCGGCCGAGCGCGCCGTCCTCGAGCTGGGCGAGAAATTCGTCCTTGTCGAGATAGTCGGCGATGCGCAGGTCGGCGAGGTTGGCGATCTTGTGGCCGTCGGTCAGATCGTCGACGACGACGATGTCGTCATGGCCCTCGGCATTGAGAGCGGCGACGATGTTGGAGCCGATCATGCCGGCGCCGCCCGTGACGATGATCATGAAGGCCTCTGCTGCTTGCGATTCCGGTTCTTATAGGGGAGGCCAGTCGGGCTGTCGACAAAGCAGGCATCGTCCCATCTTAGGCGTTGCCGCCGAGAGCCCAGTCGCTTCAGGCTAAGTGTCGACAATTACATCAAGTTTGCGCCGCCCCTCATCCGCCTGCCGGCACCTTCTCCCCGTATAGTGACGGGGAGAAGAGGACTGGCCGCAACCTTGCCGCCTTTCCTGCAACGCTGACGATGGCGAAACCATCGATGGCGTCGTTCCTCTCCCCGTCACTATACGGGGAGAGGATGCCGGCAGGCAGGTGAGGGGCAGCGCCAACGCCTGGAATGAAGTTGGAGGAATTCGAAGATGTCCGTATCTGTGGTATCGCCGGTATGGAGATCAGGCCAGCAAGGTGTAGCCTGACAGAGACCTGACCGTGAGGGAACAAGATGCCGTCGACCGAACTGCTGATTGCATTCTTCGCCACCACGGCGATCTTCGCCTATATCCCAGGCCCCGCGATGCTTTATGCGGCGGCGCAGACCATGGCGCGCGGGCGCTGGTCGGGGCTGACGGCGGCACTCGGCATCCATCTCGGCGGCTATGTGCATGTCTTCGCGGCCGCCGCAGGCCTGTCCGTCCTGTTTCACGCGGTGCCGCCGCTTTATGTGGCGGTCAAGCTGATCGGCGCGCTTTATCTGGTCTGGCTCGGCGTTGCCATGTTCCGCAAACGGGCGGACGGCGATATGGCTCTGCCCGCCATCGAGCGGAAATCGGCCCGCCGCGCCTTCTTCGAAAGCATCACCGTCGAGGTGCTCAATCCGAAAACGGCGATCTTCTTCATGGCGTTCCTGCCGCAATTTATCGATGCTTCGGCGGCGTTCCCGGTCTGGCTGCAGTTCGCCATGCTTGGAACCATCGTCAATCTGATGTTCTCCTCCGCTGACGTCGTGTGCGTATTCCTTGCCGGTGCGATGATTGCGCGGCTGCGGCGTTCAGGCCGCGCGCAGCGGCTGATGCAGCGTGCGGGCGGCGCCGTGCTGGTTGGCCTCGGCGTCCACGTCGCCCTGCAGAGGAGCTGATTGCGCTGCCGGCTCCGGCTGCTGTCCAGCAGGCCTGCCGTTGCGCTCGCCCGAATTGCGGTATATCGGCATCGTTTTGAGCAGCCCGCGCCACAATTCCGGCGCTGAAATCTAATCAGGTCCGGCCTTCTTCAGGCATAGCTCGAGTGAGATGATCAAGCACCATCCGCCTTCTCCGGAACCTTTGCATCGCACCATCGCCCGGTTCGGCGACGTCACCGTGCTGGTCGTGGGCGATTTCATTCTCGACCGTTTCGTCAGCGGGGTGATCGAGCGCATCTCGCCGGAAGCCCCCATCCCCGTGCTGCATGGCAAGGGCGAGACGTTGAACATGGGCGGCGCCGGCAATGTCGTCTCCAACATCGTTTCGTTGGGCGCGGCCGCCATCCCCGTTTCGGTGATCGGCGCCGACCCGGCCGGCAACAATCTGATGCGCATGCTGGGCGAGATCGGCGTCGATACCGACGGCCTCCTGCAGCGCCAGGACCGCATGACCTCATCGAAAAGCCGCTTCAGCGCGCTCAACCAGCAAGTGCTGCGTTTCGACGAGGAGGAGATCAAGCCGCTCACCTCCGCTGAGCGGGCGAAGCTCATCGATCATTTCCAGGCGGCGCTTGGCCGCGCCGACATCGTTGTCCTCTCCGATTACGGCAAGGGCATCCTGCTCGACGGCCTCGCCGGCGAGCTGATCGCGATCTGCCGCGATGCCGGCAAGCCGGTGCTGGTCGATCCGAAGGGACGCGACTATGCGCGCTACGCAGGCGCCACGGCTGTGACGCCGAACCGCAAGGAGCTTGGCGAGGCGGTCGGGCGCAACGTGTTCGGCGACGACGAGATCGTGGCCGCGGCGCGCGACCTGATTGCCACGCATGATTTCGAGTTCATCGTCGCGACGCGCAGCGAAAAGGGCATGAGCGTGATCTCCGCCGAGGATGCCCGCCACATCTCCACCCAGGCGCGCGAAGTCTTCGACGTCTCCGGTGCCGGCGACACGGTCATCGCGAGTTTCGCGCTGTCGCTCGCCGCCGGCGCCGACCGGGTGCATGCGGCCGTCATCGCCAACGCGGCCGGCGGCGTCGTGGTCGGCAAGCGCGGCACGGCGCGGCTCAACGTCGAGGAACTGTCCGGCGCGCTGTTCCGCTCGCACGGGCCGACCGGCCATCAGGATGCCATCCTCGATTTCAATGCCGCGGCCAGGATGGTCGCCGCCTGGAAGGAAGAGGGGCTGACCGTCGGCTTTACCAATGGCTGCTTCGACATCCTGCATGCCGGCCATGTCAGCCTGCTGCATGCCGCGCGCAGCCAGTGCGACCGGCTGGTGCTCGGTCTCAACAGCGACGCCTCGGTGCACCGGCTGAAAGGGCCGGGGCGCCCGGTCAACAGCCAGCATGACCGCGCCTGCGTGCTGGCAGCGCTTGCCTCGGTCGACGCGGTCGTCGTCTTCGAGGAAGATACGCCGCTCAAGCTCATAGAGGCACTTTTGCCGGACATTCTGGTCAAGGGCGCGGATTACACGGTCGAGACCGTGGTCGGCGCCGATGTCGTGCAGAAGGCGGGCGGGCGCGTGGTGCTGGTCGACCTCGTCGCCGGCAAGAGCACGACGAACACGATCGGCAAGCTGCGTGCCGCAAACTGAGGGTCTCATGTCCGACTTGAACGACTACCTGGTCCGCTCCGCGGCGGCGATCTCGGCGATGGTCGAGCGCGACCTCACCGGCGAGATGGAGCGCGCCGTGAGCACCGTGGTGACGGCGCTGTCGCAAGGCAAGGCGCTGCTGATCTGCGGCAATGGCGGCTCGGCGAGCGACGCCATCCACATCGCCACCGAACTGGTCGGGCGCTTCCTGAAAGAGCGCAAGGCCTACAACGTCATCGCGTTGTCCGCCAACGCCGGAGTGCTGACCGCCTGGGGCAACGACTACGGCTTCGACACCGTGTTCTCGCGCCAGGTCGAGGCGCATGGATCGGAAGGCGCGGTGCTGCTCGCCATTTCCACCAGCGGCAATTCGCCGAGCATCCTTGCCGCGGCGGAGCAGGCGCGGGCGATGGGCATGACGGTGATCAGCCTGACCGGCGAAACCGGCGGCAAGCTCAGGCCGCTGACCGATATCCTGCTCAACGTGCCGTCGACCTCGACGCCGATCATCCAGCAGGGGCATTTGTGCCTCTATCACCATCTGTGCGAGGCGGTCGAAGCGCGCCTCAGCAATGGCTGAAAGCGAAGGCTTTCCGCTGGCCGAGCCGGGTCTTTGGGTCGAGCGGGTCGGTGACAGGACGTTTCCGGCCGGTCGGCCGGCGCTGTTCCTCGATCGTGACGGCACCATCAATGTCGATACCGGCTATCCCGACGATCCAGTGGCCATGGAGCTGCGCGACGGCATCGCGCCGGTCATCGAGGCCGCGAACGTGCACGGCATTCCGGTCGTTGTCGTCACCAATCAGTCCGGCATCGCGCGCGGCTATTTCGGCTGGGACGCGTTCGCGCGGGTCAACGGGCGCGTGCTCGAGCTGCTGGCTGAGAAAAAGGCCTTCGTCGACATGGTGCTTGCTTGCGCATACCACGAGGCCGGCAGGGGCGCGTTGGCGGTTGCCGATCATCCGATGCGCAAGCCCAATCCGGGCATGCTGCTGGAGGCGGGGCGCCGCCTCGGCCTCGATCTCAACCGATCGCTGATCGTCGGCGACAAGCCGGCCGATATGGAAGCCGGCCAGCGCGCCGGCCTTGCGCGTGGTTGGCTGGTGGACGGCGAAAGCTCGACGATAGGCGGGTTTTCGGTTTCGCCGTTGCGCGGCGCTCACCACGTTGAGGATCTGCTTACCGCGATACGGTCGCTCTGATCGCGGGTTGATTCAAAGCCCGGCGCTAGACCCTTTGTTTTTGCAGATGATTTTTCCGGAAGCCGGCACATTAGGTTGGAAAGGCGACAAGCCCTTCGTCCTTGACTCGCCGGATGGTCAAAGCGGTGCGTACGGTATCTACGTTGGGAGCGGAGGCCAGTTCCTCGATGACGAAGGTCTGGAAGGTGCCGAGGTCGCTCGCCACGCAGTGCAGCAGGAAATCGGATTCGCCCGAAACCATCCAGGCATCGCGCACGATCGGCCAGCCGCGCGTGCGTTCGGCGAAGGTCTTCAGCTCGGCATCGGCCTGATGATGCAGGCCGATCAGGCAGAAGGCGACGACATCCATGCCGAGCGCCGGGGCATTCAGGAGGGCGCGGTAACCGCGGATGATGCCGGCCTCTTCCAGCCGCCTGACACGGCGCAGGCAGGGCGGCGCTGAAATGCCGACCCGGTTGGACAATTCGACATTGGTCATGCGGCCGTCGCCCTGCAGTTCGCGCAGGATCTTCCAGTCGATGGCATCGAGATCGGCTTTGAGCGGCATGGACGGCTTTCGCGCAAGAATCTTTCGCGATTTTGTAATTTGGTTTCGCCTGGGAGGCCATCCCTTTACGATGATTTTCTCCTTGTTTTGATGCATGCGGTGATCCCAGAGCCGCGCATCTCTCCGGACGACGTGCATCGGTGAGGGGCGGCGATATGGCCTGATATGCGGGGAACGAAGCTTTCCGGGGACGAAAGCCAACTTGCCTTGCTGGTCTCACGGGCAACACTTACATTAGCCGCGACAAACCACGGCTGCGCGCCGCAGGGGACTTTCATGAACACCAAACATGCGCCCGTTCTCATCATCGGTTCCGGCCCGGCCGGCTACACGGCGGCGGTCTATGCCGCGCGCGCCATGCTGAAGCCGATGCTGGTCGCCGGCCTGCAGCAGGGCGGCCAATTGATGATCACCACCGACGTGGAAAACTATCCGGGCTTCGCCGATCCGATCCAGGGTCCGTGGCTGATGGAGCAGATGCTCAAGCAGGCCGAGCATGTCGGCACCGACATCATCAACGACATCATAACCGAGGTCGATCTCAATGTGCGGCCGTTCCGCGCGACCGGCGATTCCGGCACCGTCTACACCGCGGATGCGCTGATCATCGCCACCGGCGCGCAGGCGAAGTGGCTGGGCATCCCGTCGGAGCAGACCTTCATGGGGTTCGGCGTTTCGGCCTGCGCCACCTGCGACGGCTTCTTCTATCGCGGCAAGGACGTCGCGGTGGTGGGCGGCGGCAATTCGGCGGTCGAGGAGGCGCTCTATCTGTCGAACCTCGCCAAGAGCGTCACCGTCATCCACCGGCGCAGCGACTTCCGGGCCGAGCGCATCCTGCGCGAGCGGCTGCTCAAGAAGGACAATGTCCGCGTCATCTGGGACACGGTCGTCGACGAGATCACCGGACGGCCGGGCAAGGCGCCGCTGCCGCCCTCGGTCGAGGGCCTGACGCTGCGCAACGTGGTGACCGGCCAGGAATCGAAGCTGCCCGTCGACGGCGTGTTCGTCGCCATCGGCCATGCGCCGGCGGTCGAGCTCTTCGCCGGCAAGCTGAAGCAGAAGCCGAACGGCTATCTGTGGACGGCGCCCGATTCCACCCGCACCGACGTGCCCGGCGTGTTCGCCGCCGGCGACGTCACCGACGACGTCTACCGCCAGGCGGTGACGGCGGCCGGACTTGGCTGCATGGCGGCGCTCGAGGCGGAAAAATATCTGGCGGGCATCGAGGTTCACCGCGAAGCGGCGGAATGACAATCGGCTGAAAGAAGCCGTTTAAAAGCCTGATTTTTCATTCAGACGCCGAAGCAACGCGAGGGGAATCATGGCGCTGGACTGGGACAAGCTACGCGTATTTCACGCAGCGGCGGAGGCTGGGTCGTTCACCCATGCCGCCGAGACGCTGCACCTGTCGCAATCGGCCATTTCGCGGCAGGTCAGCGCGCTGGAGCACGACGTCGGCGTGGCGCTGTTCCACCGCCATGCGCGCGGCCTGGTGCTGACCGAGCAGGGCGAGATGCTGTTCCGCACGGCGCATGACGTGCTGATGAAGCTGGAAACCATCAAGACGCGGCTGACCGAAACCAAGGACCGGCCGTCGGGTGTGCTCAGGGTAACGACCACGGTGGGCCTGGGCGCCGGCTGGCTGACCGAGCGCGTGCAGGAATTCATCGAGCTCTATCCCGAGATCAGCCTGCAGCTGATCCTCGCCAATGAAGAGCTCGACCTCACCATGCGCCAGGCCGACTGCGCGATCCGGCTACGCCAACCGCAGCAGCCCGACCTTATCCAGCGCCGGCTGTTCACGGTGCATTTCCACCTCTATGCCGCGCCGTCCTATATCGCCAAATTCGGCAAGCCGGCCTCGATCGCCGAGCTCAGGAACCACCGCATCGTCACGTTCGGCCTGCCGGTGCCCTCGCATCTGTCGGAGCTGAACTGGCTGGAGACGGTCGGCGATTTCGAGGGCGGCCAGCGGGTGCCGACGCTGCAGATCAACGACATCCTGTCGATCAAGCGGGCGGTGCAGGGCGGCGCCGGCATCGCCATGCTGCCGGACTATGTGATCAACAAGGACACGGACCTGGTGCAGCTTCTGCCCGAGACCGAGGTGCCGTCCTTCGACACCTATTTCGCCTATCCCGACGCGATGAAGAACCAGGCGAAGCTGCACGTGTTTCGCGACTTTATCATCGCCAAGGCGCGCAGCTGGTCCTACTAAGTTCTCCGACACAGGGATTTTGAAAGGTTGCCGTTTGTCGTGGTGCAAGATTTTCCGTTCATTTGCGTGAAATCAGCGCAAACGCCGGGGACTGGTTGAAGCCGCCCCAACCTCGTCATTCTATGGCGGAGCAAGGAGCGAAGCGACGCGCGCAGACCATAGAATCCATTCCGTGACTTGGAAGCGCCGCCACAGTGCAGAATTCTGCTCCGTTGCACGCCTTGGCGAAAGTAACGGAATGGATTCCAGGGTCTCCGCGACGGAGCTTCGCTCCTGCTCCGCCCTGGAATGACGACCGCGATGGGCGTTTCGGCCAATCTCCAACTCGTGCCACCTGCCAACGCAAACAGAGCCGACCGGTCAAAATCCCTGTGCAGTGCCACTGGGCAGGGCGTGTCATTCTCGGATCATCCGCGCCAGGGCGTGATGCGCGGCAGCCAGCCGGGCACGGCGCGGCGGTAGGCTTCGTATTCTTCGCCATAGCGGTTGGCGAGCGTCGGCTCTTCATAGAGCTTGACGAAGGAGATCATCGCCGCCGCGGCGATGAGGCCGTAGACCAGCACCGCCCAGCTCGAAAAGATAAGCGCCTGGCCGAGGATGATCGACAGCACCGCCACATACATGGGATTGCGCACATGGCGGTAGACGCCGCCGACGACCAGTTTCTCGGTCGGCGCCACGGGAGCGGGCGTGCCCAGGCCCTCAAGCGCAAAGCGGGCGAAGGCATGAAGCAGGATGGCGGCCGCTCCGATCACAAGAATCGAGCCCACAAGCACGAAACCCGGCAGAGCCGACAGAGGTTTGCGATAATGGTCGGTCAGCAGCCACGGCGCCAAGCCGGCGACGACACCCGGCGCTGCAACAAGGAACAGCGCGCTGCCGGCGATTGCTGAAAAAGTTCGCATCATCGGTCTCCTGCCGTAAAAATAAACTCGGCTTGCCGAAATCGACATCATTTCGCCGATTTGCATATTTCTGAGCAAAATCGGCTCGGTTTGCTTTTAAGCAGTCGCTTTAGCGCCGGAAACGCGCCGGAATCGGCGACTTTTCTGGTCCTATGGCTTCGATGAACAGGTTGGACCACAGCCTGCGTCTTTTTGCATGCGTGTGTTGCAAAATAGATGCTTGTTTCTTGGGCATGATGAGCACATATATAGTCACATCTCCGGGGCGCGTTCTCCTCCCATTAGCGCCCTCGAGTGTTCCCCTCTGGAGGTTAGCCTTAATCGGCACTTCCAATCAAACTCAGCCGGATCTTTATTGATCCGGCTTTTTTGTTGCCCGCACGCCTTCGGGCCGGCAAGAAAACGACTGAATCCACCGCGTAACAGTGACATGTAACATCGGGTAACATGTCGCAGACCCACTCTATCGTTTAAGTAGACGATAGGACGCGGTTGGTCGGTTCGGGAGATGGGGGCATCACTCGAAAGACCGGGCTCAGGCAAGCACCGCGTCCGAACCTTTTTTCCGGATGCGGCGGACTAGCCGTTGCCTCCCAGGAGAACGGTCCGCAATAGGAACGGCGTCCGGATCATCCGGACGCCGTTTTCGTATCTCCAACAGAAGCCTGCCAGACAGGCCGACCTGCTCGTGCGTTTCACCGTTTCACAGAAACGGCGAACCGCACTATCTCCTTGTTCTTACGCAACTCCGGACGGAAAACCGCGCACACTTTTCCCGGAATTGCTCTAGGCCGCTTTGCCGTTGGCGTTCATCGCTTCGTCGGCCAGCCGGCCGGTGAGCTCGGCCATGTGATCGAAAGTGGCCTTGTAGCTGGCGACGCCGGCGGTCGCCGAGCGCAGCTCGATGATCAGGTCGCCGATTTCGGCCTGGGGCATGGTCGCCTCGACGACGTCCCAGCCCGGCCAGTCGGGCCTTGCATCATAGCCGAGGATCTGGCCGCGCCGCTGCGGGATCAGTGCGATGATCTTCGAGGTCGCGTCGGAGGGCGTGACGATCTCGACCTTCATCACCGGCTCCAGCAGGACCGGCGAACAGGCGGCCATGCCTTCCTTCATCGCCAGCTTCGCCGCCATCTGGAAGGCCATGTCGGAGGAATCGACCGCGTGGTAGGAACCATCCGACAGATTGACGGCGACATCGACGACGGGAAAGCCGAGCGGGCCCGTCTTCAGATAGTCGCGAATGCCGGTCTCCACCGACTGGATATAGGTTTTCGGCACCACGCCGCCGGTGATGGTGTCGGAGAACTGGAATCCGGAACCGCGCGGCAGCGGCTTGATCTCGATCACCACGTCGCCGAACTGGCCGTGGCCGCCGGATTGTTTCTTGTGGCGGCCGCGCTGTTGCGCCGATTTGCGGATCGTCTCCCGGTAAGGCACCGCCGGGGCATGGCCCTCGATCGGGATCTGGTTCTTGCCCTCAAGGCGTTCGCGCACCACGCGCAGATGCATCTCGCCGTGGCCCGACAGGACGGTTTCGGCGGAATCCTGATTGTGGCGCAGGCTGAGCGATGGATCTTCCTCGGCAAGCCGCTGGATCGCCGCCGACATCTTGACCTCGTCCTTGCGCTCCTTGGGGCGAAGCGCGAAGGCGAAGACCGGCTGCGGCGGCTCCAGCGTGACAAGCGGCCGGATGCCGCCCTTGGCCGAGCTCAGCGTCTGGCCGGTCTTGACGTTGTCGAGCTTGCCGAGCGCAACCGTGTCGCCCGCCTTGGCGGATGTCAGCTTCGACTGGTCCTTGCCGAGCATCCTGTAGATGCCGGAAACCTTCGCCGTGTCGCCGTTGGAAAGGAAGAGCTCGGCTGCGTCGGCCAGTTGGCCCGAGAGCACGCGCGACACCGAAAGTTTGCCGCCATGCGCGGTGTGAATGGTCTTCATCACCTGCACCACCGTCTGGCCGTCCGGCGCGCCAAGGCGCTTCCGCGTCGCCTCGACATCCGGCGCGTCATGGCGGATGGCTTTCAACAGGCGCAGCACGCCGTTGCCCTTCTCGGCCGTGCCGATCAGCACCGGCGTCACCGCGCCGGCGCGCAGATCGGCCGAGAGATCGTCGAAGATAGCGTCCTTCGGCGGCTCGATCTCCTCCAGCAACTGCTCCATCAGGTGATCGTCATGGTCGGCGAGCGTCTCCAGCATGGAGAAACGCGCTTCCAGCTCGCGCGCCTTGTCGTCGTTCGGGATCTCGGCGAGCTGGCTCTCGGCGTATTCGCGATAGATGTAGGCGCGTTCCAGCGCCAGATCGATCGAGCCGATGACGATGCCGTCCTTGCGCACCGGAATCTGGCGCAGCAGCAGCGGTGCCGTGCTTGCCGGCTGCAGCATCTTCAGCGTCTCGCGCACGCCCGCGACCGCCTTGTCGACCTTGTTGAGGAAAAGGATGCGCGGAATGGCGAGATCGTCGAGCTTGCGCATGATGAGCTGCAGCGCCGGGATCTTCTTCTCATCGGCCTCGGCGACGACGACCGCGAGGTCGCAAGCGGCAAGCACGGGTTCGGCCTCGAAGGCGAATTCGATGGAGCCGGGACAGTCGACGAAAGTGATCTGCTCGTCCATGAAATCGGTGGTGGCAAAGGTCGCCTCGACGCTCATGGCGTGGGCGCGTGCCTCCGGCGAATGGTCGGAAACGGTGTTGCCCGATGAAACTGGTGACTGGCGGGGAATGGCGCCCGTGCGGGCGAGGATGGCTTCGAGAAGTGTCGTCTTACCGCTTGCGAAGGGACCGACTATGGCAATGCATTTCGGTCCCGTGCGTCGTCCTCCGGCGCGAGTACCCATGGCTGAACCTCCACTCAGGCGTTTCCCAAGAGAGCGATCAGCAAAAGTGGAAACCGGTTTGCGTCCGATCGCACCCTATGCAGAGCGGCGGCCGGCCTGTTCGGCCGTCGCGGGCGGGGTCTTCACCTCTTCCCAAAACCATCGTCACACGGGTTTGTCGGGAGGGCAAGAAAAATAGGACGTTCGCCGGCTTGGGTTCACCAGGCCGCCATTTTTTGCTTGTCAGGCTGTGAGGGCGAGCGGTTCGCGGGCGGCGGCACACAAGGCACTTGCCTTGTCGCGCGGCGCCGGCCTGCCGAAGAAATAGCCCTGAAAGCGGCTGCAGCCGGCCGTCAGGGCAAGCGCGAATTCCTCCGCGGTTTCGACGCCTTCCGCGACGATGGCGATGTCCTGGATGCGGGCGATCTGGGCAAGCGCAGAAACGAAGATCTGCGCCACCTGGTCGTGGGCGAGGCTGCGGATGTAGGAGCGATCGATCTTGACGCTGTCGATGGGCAGCGACTTCAGGTAGTTGAAGCCGCAATGGCCGGTGCCGAAGTCGTCGAGGGCGATGTGGAAGCCGAGGCCGCGCAGCGCCTCGAGGCGCCTGAGAACCTCCGGCGTCGCGGCCGTCGCCACCGTCTCGGTGATCTCGATGATGAACTGCGACGCCGACCGGCCGGTCTCGCGCAGGACCCGGTCGCACATTGTCACGATCTCATCGCGCTTCAGCTGCTCGCCGGAGACGTTGATCGAGATGCGCCGTCCGGGAAAATGTCCGATATCGGCGCAGGCGCGCTTGAAGACCCATTCGCCGATCATGTCGATCAGCGTCGAGCGCTCGGCGATCGGGATGAATTCCGACGGCGAGATCAAGCTGCGCACGGGATGACGCCAGCGGATCAATCCTTCCAGCGCGTCGACTGAGCCGTCGGGATCGACGATCGGCTGGTAGTGCAGTTCCAATTCGCCGAGATAGATCGCAGCGCGCAGCTCGCGTTCCACCAGCCGGCGATAGCGTTTGTCAGACAGCATCTCCTCGTCGAACACGGTGACGCGGCCGCGGCCGCCCGCCTTGCTCTCGTAGAGCGCGAGATCGGCCAGCAGCATCAATTCAGTGCCGTTCGAAGCGTGCAACGGCGCGAGCGCGACGCCCACCGAGATCGACAAGGGAATGATCTTGCCTTCATGTCTCTTGCCGGCCCGCATCGCATCCAGCAGCCGGCGGGCGTCCTTGCCGATACTGGCGACGTCGCCATGCGGAACCATGATGCCGAACTCGTCGCCGCCGAGCCGGCCGATGACGCCGTCCTCAAAGATGCGCTGCGCTTCCGCGACCAGATGCGCCAGCGCCAGATCGCCGAACTGATGGCCGAACGTGTCGTTGAGCTGCTTGAAATGGTCGAGGTCGATCAAAAGCAGACTTGCCTGGCGACGGTTGCGCGAGCCGCTGAGCCAATCGCCCAGCGCTTCGATGAAATAGCGCCGGGTCATCGCGCCTGTCATGGCATCGTCAGTGAGAAAGCGATGCTTCTCGGCCTCGGCGTCCGCCGCCGATTGCAGGCGCTGGACGACGTTCGAGCGCATATACATCAACACCAGAAGCGCCATTAAGGTCGAAGTCACCGACACCGCGAGCGCGCCGGCGCGGGAGGCGTTCTCCGTCAGCGCGAAAGCCGCGAGCCCGGTGGCGGCGATGCTCATCACGAGCAATGCCTGGATGCCGCGATAGATACGGCCGCTGTGATCTTTGATTGTCGCCAAGATACTCATGTCCGCGCCCCCACAGCACGCGACATGGCTAGGACCTCAGCCGTTAAGAAACGCTGAGCGTGGCGGCTGCCTCGATTAATTCCTTTGCCGCTGAGTGGAGATCGCGATTTTATGGTTAAAAAGCAACGATTTATGACAATTTTCAGACATTCTAATGTTGCAATCCGCCCGCTGCGCGAATGAGAAATCGAGGTTGCCGCCGGGCAATGGCTCAAAGCCGGTTGCAACGGTCTCCCGACGAGGCGAAACTATCGCGTGAGACACCGCGCGGGGCGCTCTGTTCGAGAGGATCTGAACGATGAAGCTCATTGCGTGCGGCAGCGTGCCGACGATCGTCGCGCCGGAGACATATTTCACCGGGCGGGTGCTGCAGACGCCAATCATCGAGAAAGAGGCGCCGGCGCGGCTGAGGGCGACGCTGGTCAGCTTCGAGCCCGGCGCGCGCACCCATTGGCACACGCATCCGCTTGGACAGACGCTCTATGTCACTGCCGGCGCCGGCCTGGCGCAAAGCTGGGGCGGCCCGGTGCAGGAGATCAGGGCGGGAGATGTCGTTTCCTTCGCGCCGGGCGAAAAGCACTGGCATGGCGCCGGCCGGAAAACCGCCATGACGCATATCGCCATGCAGGAGGCGCTGGACGGCGTCCACGCCGACTGGCTGGAGCAGGTTTCCGACGAGCAATATGGCGGCTGATCGGCGCCCAAGAAAAACCCGGCGCGGCGCCGGGTTTTCTTGCTGGCCGGCCGGGCAGCCGATCAGGTCAGCGACGCGGTGAAGCGCTGGATGCGCGTGCAGGCTTCTTCCAGCAAAGCATCCGACGTGGCGTAGGAGATGCGGAAGTTCGGTCCGAGGCCGAAGGCCGAGCCGAACACCACCGCGACGCCCTCGGCCTCCAGCAGCTCGGAGCAGAAGGCCTCGTCATTGTCGATCACCTTGCCCGTCTTGGTCTTCTTGCCGATCAGCTGGGCGCAGGACGGGTAGACATAGAAGGCGCCTTCCGGCGACGGGCAGGAGATGCCGCGCGCCTGGTTGAGCATCGAGACCACGAGGTCGCGCCGGCCCTGGAAGATCGCCTTGTTCCTGGCGATGAAATCCTGCGGCCCGTTGAGCGCCTCGACGGAAGCCCATTGCGCGATGGTGCAGGCGCCCGAGGTCTGCTGCCCCTGGATCATGTCCATCGCCTTGATCAGCGGCACCGGGCCGGCGGCGTAGCCGATGCGCCAGCCGGTCATGGCATAGGCCTTCGACACGCCGTTCATGGTCAGCGTGCGCTCATAGAGGTTCGGCTCGACCTCGGCGATGGTCTTGAAGACGAAATCGCCATAGGTCAGGTGCTCATACATGTCGTCGGTCAACGTCCAGACATGCGGATGCCTGAGCAGCACGTCGGCCAGCGCCCGCAGCTCGGCCTCCGTGTAGGCGGCGCCCGACGGGTTCGACGGCGAGTTCATCAGCAGCCATTTGGTCTTCGGCGTGATCGCCTTTTCCAGCACTTGCGGCGTGAGCTTGAAGCCGTTGTCGATCGAGGTGTCGGCGAACACCGAGGTGCCGCCGCAGATCGCCACCATTTCGGGATAGCTCACCCAGTAGGGGCGCGGGATGACGACTTCGTCGCCCGGGTTCAGCGTCGCCATGAAGGCGTTGAACAGGATCTGCTTGCCGCCGGTGCCGACGATGGTCTGCTCCGGCCGGTAGTCGAGATTGTTCTCGCGCTTGAATTTTTTCGCGATCGCCTCGCGCAGCGGCACGATGCCGGAAACCGGCGGATATTTGGTCTCGCCGCGGCGGATCGCCTCGATCGCCGCATTCTTGATGTTGTCAGGCGTATCGAAGTCCGGCTCGCCGGCGCCGAGGCCGATCACGTCACGGCCGGCATTTTTCAGCTCGCGCGCTTTCTGCGTCACCGCGATGGTCGCGGAAGGCTTAACGCGGGAAAGGACGTCGGCGAGAAAGGCCATGACGAAATGTCTCCTAGGAAAAGCGGCCAGGAGCGGCCGCGGCGCCTCTCATGTCGCATCATCGCCCGGAGCGCAAGCATTGTGCGATGAGCCAGAGGTCAAGGAGGCGTGACCAAAGTCAGCCTGCGTGAGCGGCAACGCTAAATTCATCAACGGCCGGTAAACCCTTGGCTGGCAGGATTGCAGATTGGATTGCGCCTATTCGCGGAGCGAGAAACCTTGTCGCGCAGCATCGGGCTTGCCCACATCATCCGTCATGATGACGGCACCTCGACCGGTGTCTGGGGCATCTATACGCTGCAGAGCGCGTTCCAGCCGATCTTCGCCTTCAGGGAGGGCAAGCTCTCGGTCGCCGCTTTCGAAGGGCTGATCCGGCCGTTCCGCGATGGCGAGCCGCAGTCGCCGGGGACATTTTTCGGCACCTGCCCGGCGGCCGACCGGCTGCATATCGAGGCGCTGACGCGCACGCTGCATCTTCTGAACGCCGGCGCTTGCCTGCCGCAAGAGGCCTCCATCTTCGTCAATTTCGACCCGTCGGTCTTCACCGATCGCCACATCGCCGACAAGGCGTTGCGCGACATGCGGCTGGTGCTGCACGAAGCCGGCATCGATCCGCGCCGCATCGTCTGCGAGGTCACCGAGCAGAAATCGGCTTCGCAGGAAGCGCTCTACGGTTTTGTCGAGGCGCTGAGGGCCAATGGCTTCAGCATCGCGGTGGACGACTATGGCGCCGATGATTCCGACATCAATCGGATCAAGGAACTCAAGCCGGACATCGTCAAATTCGATGCGAATTGGATCACCCATCTGATGGAGTCCGGCGCCGGCTTCGCCTTGCTGACGGCGATGGTGCAGAGTTTCGAGAACCAGGGCATCCGCACCGTCTTCGAAGGTATCGAGGAAGGCTGGCAGCTGGAGCTAGCCGAGAGGTCCGGCGCCTCCATGGTGCAGGGCTACGTGCTTGCCCGGCCGGAACTTGCCCCCACCAGCTTTCGCGTCTTCGGCAAGGGCGCGCAGCGGCCTTCGAGCGAAGACAGCAAGGCACCGGCCGCCGCAAGCCCGGCGGCCCCAACGCTGCACGGTCGGCCGGCAAGGGTGTTCGGGCGCAAGGTCGCGCCATGAGCGAACAACCAGACAGGCGGCGCAACGTCGCCAAGGCGATCTTCGCCGACGAGATCGGCCTCCAGTTCGGCGTCTATGGCGAGTTCCGGCTGTGGAGCGCCTATCAGCCGATTTTCGCGCCGGAGGGCAGGGTGCTCAGAGCCGTCGCCGTCGAGGGGCTGATCGAGCCGCGCCGCGTCGCGCAGCCGGTAGCCGCTTCGGTCTTCTTCGGCAGCATTCCCGCGCCCGACCTTCTGTTTGTCGAAACGATGTGCCGGATGCTGCATCTCGGCAATTATCGCAACATCGGCGTCGAGGGATTGACGCTGTTCTTCAACTATAATCCGACCATCAACGACCATCTCGGACGGGCGCTCGCCGAGATCCGGCTGATGACCAGGCATCTTGGCGATCTGGAGCTTGAGCCCAGCCTGCTGGTCTGCGAGATCACCGAACAGGCAGCCGATGACCAGGTTCTTGCCAGCCTGGTGCGCGAAATGCGGCGCGACGGCATCCGCATCGCCATCGACGATTTCGGCACGGGGCATTCGACCGAAGCGCGCATCGATCTGCTTGCACCCGACATCGTCAAGATCGATGGCGCCTGGTTTGGCGAGCTCTGCCGCCATGCCGCCGCCGAACGCTTCTTCCGGCCGTTGGTGGCGATGCTGCACGAGCGCGGCGCCAAAGTGCTGGTCGAGGGCATCGAGAATGCACAGCACTTGCGCGTCGCGCTCGAGGGCGGCGTCGACCTGCTGCAAGGTTTCCATCTCGCCCGCCCGGCGCTCGCCGGCACGATCTTCAAGGAAGAACCGCTTTCGGTCGACGCCCTGCTCGGCGCCGGCAACAAGGTCGTGCCCCTGCATCAGCATCGCTGATGCTCAATGCCAAAAGGTGCATCAGCATCGCTGATGCAGACGCCGAAAACATATCAGCGCCGCTGATGGTTCTTCTCAAAAACAAATCACTGGATGGTTTCGCATGGGCACGTTAGAGCCGTGCTGAAATGGGCTTCAGACGACGTGCGAGGTATGTGGGATGATCCTTTACGACATGGCCGACAGTGGCAATTGCTATAAGCCGCGGCTGTTGATGGCCAAGCTCGGCATTCCTTTCACCCGGGTAGAGGTGAGCTCGCATACCGGCGAGACGCGCAAGGCCCATTATGTCGCCAAGAATCCGAATGCGATGGTGCCGATGCTTGAGCTCGACGACGGCAGGCGCATCGCCGAGAGCAACGCCATCCTGCTTTATCTCGCGGAAGGGACGCGCTTCCTGCCGGCCGACAGGTATGAACGCGCGCTGGCTTACCAATGGCTGTTCTTCGAGCAATACAGCCATGAACCCTATATCGCGGTGCGCAAGGCGCTGCTGACCTTCCCGGAACGGGCGAAGGACGCCACGCCGGAACGATTGGCGCAGACGCTGGAGCGCGGCAACAAGGCGCTCAGCGTGATGAACCAGCATCTGCAGCAGAACGAATTCTTCGCCGGCAGCGCCTGCAGCGTCGCCGACATCGCCTTATATGCTTATACCCACACCGCCGGGATGGGCGGCTTTCAGCTTGACGCCTATCCGGCGGTCGCAGCCTGGCTGAAGCGGGTGGAAGCGGACAAGGGGCATGTGCCGATCGAGTGGGTGGGATAATTCCTCACGCAGTCAACCGCTTTGCACCTGACCTGTATCGGCGCGCCAACGAGCCGCTTTGTATGCATATGGCCATAAGCGGCTATTTCAAAAGGCGTTCATATTCCGAGTGAGTACCGATCCAAAACCAGATCATGTCGTCCCGGTCACGGACTGCAACAGCACGGTAGTCCAGATCAACTCGCGCTGACCAATAACGTCCAACCCGCTTGAAATGGAGCGAAGGATGAAACGGATCTGCACGCAGCTTGGCGAAGCTGCTGTCAGCCTTCATCCTGATTGCTTTAGGTAGTTTATCGTAGGCGTCCCAAAATGAAGGGGCGGCAAAGTGATTCACAGGGGCCGAGTCCGACCCGCGCGATGGTCAGCCAGTGCCTGTTCTGCAAGCTTGTCCAGCCGGCCCGCTTTCGCGTCGGCTTCGATCTGCTTATCCCACAAATCGGCCTGCAGCGCTTCGAACCATACGGCGAACGCTTTAAGCTCATCCGGGCTGAGCTCCGCGACGGATTTTTCGATCTGTTCGAGTTTGGTCATGCAGCAAAGATAGCACTGGTGGGCCAAAAGTGCCACCCGTGGGCCTGCTGGGACGAGGGAAGAACTCGCCAAAATCCAGACAACAAAAAAGGCGGGCAATGCCCGCCTTCCTCTGCCGGTAGCCTGATCGGGAGCGTCTGGTCCGGGCCGGCAGCTATCTGCTGTTCCAGCTTGTCGGGTCTTTTCGCTCCGGCGCGCTTCTCGCGCGACCGTCAGTACATCCGTGACTTGCCGCGCGCCCCGAACCTTCGTCCGGCGCGCGCCTTTGCTTAGCCGCATTTCTGCAACGCCAAGCGATTCCGCTTGGCTGCAAAATGCTTAAGCCAAATCAGGCTGCCTTGCTAAGAGACCCAGCAGCGGACTTGCCGGTGCGGCGGTCCTGCTCGATCTCGAAGTTGATTTTCTGGCCTTCAGCCAGGCTCGTCATGCCAGCGCGCTCGACAGCGGAGATGTGGACGAAAACGTCCGCGCCGCCATTGTCAGGCTGGATGAAGCCGTAGCCCTTGGTGGCGTTGAACCACTTGACCGTACCAGTTGCCATATAGAATGCCCTTCACATTTGCTTTTGTTTGACCGGACCAACGTCCGGCCGGCGGTATCGAAATTTTGGAGATAGACGTCAGCAAACGCGAAGATCGCGGCCCGATCGATCGGCCAAATTCAATGCTGCGGATATAGGATAGTTTGAGCAAGAAAACAAGACGGGTTCCCTGGACGCTGCCCCCATCCCGGATCGAGCGGAATACAAGCATGGAAGTTTTGACAGCGATGCCGCGTTGTGAAGGGATGCGATGCTTGCCCTTCCGAGGAGAGAAGCCATGAAGACCATTCTGCTTGCCGCCTGCTTCCTGCTGCTGGCTGCGGAAGCGCAGGCGGTGACGCGCTACGATCCGACGCGCATGAGCTGCGATCGGGTGCAGGCGACGATCGCCAGACAGGGCGCCGTCATCCTGCGCTACCAGTCGACGCGCGTGCCGGGGCTGCCGCTCTACGACCGCTATGTGCGCGACGAGCGCTTCTGCAACGCGGGCGAAGTGAGGGCACGCGCCTACGTGCCGAGCGCCGACACCCCGTCCTGCATGGTCTATGTCTGCAAGCGTCCGGATTTCGAGCGGCGTTTCCGCCGCCGGTTCCTGCAGGACTGATACGCAGCGCCTTAGAAACCGAACGAGGCCTGCGCCGCCGGCGGCGGGCCGACGCGAACGCCTTCCATGGCCAGCATCCTTTCCTTGGTGGCCGAGCCGCCGGGCGCGGAGAAGCCGCCGATCTTGCCGCCGGCCGCCAGGATGCGATGGCACGGAATGACGAGCGGCACCGGATTGGCGCCGAGCGCCGCGCCCGTTTCGCGCGGAAGGCCCGCATGGCCGGCGCGCTTGGCCAATTCACCATAGGTGGTGGTCTCGCCGAAGCCGAGCTTGCGCGCCGCGTCGTAGATGGCAAGGCGGAAATCGTCGACGCCGTCGAGATCGACCGGCACGCCGGAGAAGTCGACGTCCTCGCCGGCCGCATAGGCCTTGATCGAGGCGATCAGATCGATCACCCAGGACGGCTGGTCTGTCGAGGCCGAGACGCCGGGGTGGCGAAGCAGCCGGCGCTCGACCGCTTCGCGGCTGCGCTCCGGCAGGCAAAGCCGGATCAGGCCCTTCTCGCTCCAGGCGATACCCACGAAGCCGATCACTGTTTCTAACACTGCGTGGCCGGCCGTGATCTGGGATGTGGGTTTCATGACGTATTCCTTCCGCAAAACAGCGAAAAACGAGTACATATCCAGAACAATATGGCACTTCGGCCCTGTTGTCGCCACCCGAAAACCGCCGGGTGGCCCCGATTGCCGGGTGTGAATCGCTGGTGTAAGGACTCCTTAACAACCGACAAACCGGACCCGCACGGCTTGCCAGCTAAAATCATATTCACCGCGCTCGGCGTGCTCATCGCCGCTGCTGGTCTCAGTGGCTGCACCTCGACCTCGCAGATGAAGGCCGCGCCCGCGCTTGCGGAGGCATCGACGCCTGTCGCCGCGGACGATACGCCGACGCTCGCGCTGCCCGAAACGGTGGCCGTGCTGCCGGAGCCTTCGGGCCTCGCGCAGGTGCAGACCGCGGCGCTGGCCGGCGATGTCGTCGCCATGGCGACCACGCCAGGCGCGCCCGCGACGCAAGGCGCATTGGCGACGCAAGGCGCGCCCGCGACGCAAAGCGCGCCCGCGACGCAAAGCGCGCCCGCGACGCAAGGCGCGCTTTTGCCGCCGCCTGTCCAACCTGGCGCGCCGGCCGCGGCGCTGGCTCAGCCCGCGGCCTTCGCCGGAGCGACGCCGATGGCCGGCCAGTTTCCGCCGCCGCCGGTGCTGACGGCCGGCGGCTCGCCGACCGGCCCTGGATCCATCAGCCGAGCGGCATCCATCAGCCGAGCGGCAGTCTATACGACCGCAGGCGTCGCCATGCCGGTCACCGGCCAGTCGGCGAAAGTCGCCCCGATGCCCGGCGTCCAGCAGGTCGCCTATATGATGCCGGAAAATCCGGCGCTGCTTGCGGCACCTGGCCAACCCGAGCAGCACGCCAGCGGCCCGCGCGGCGAGATCGAACGGCTGATCGAGAAATATTCGGCGATCTATGAAGTGCCGATCGACCTGGTGCGCCATGTCGTCAATCGTGAAAGCACCTTCAACCCGAAAGCCTACAATCACGGACATTGGGGACTGATGCAGATCAAGCACGCGACGGCTCGCGGCATGGGCTATGACGGACCGGCGACCGGCCTGTTCGACGCCGAGACCAATCTCAAATATGCGGTCAAGTATCTGCGCGGCGCCTGGCTGGTTTCGGGCGGCAACGCCAAGCGGGCCGACATGCTCTACCAGACCGGCTATTACTACGATGCCAAGCGCAAAGGCCTGCTCGAGGCGACTGGGCTGGGCGTCGACCGCAAGCGGCACCGCCTGCCACCCGACGCCTGAACGGACGGTTCCGCGCGGCGTTTCGAGACAGCGCCATGCATGAAAACACAACGCCCCGCCCGCCGGCTGCCAACGACATCCGCCTGCGCAAGCTGCTCGACGACACGCTGACCGCGCCGCATTGGCCGCAGGGTTTTGTCATGCGCGCGTTCGAGCACCGGGATGCGCAGGCTTTGCACGCGCTGCTGGAAGAGGTGTTCGACGACGGCGCCGACGGGCCGTTCGACGAGTGGTGGCCGCGCATTTCCGGCGATGCGGAGTTCGACCCCGCCCTCTGTTTCCTGGCGATCGACGGCAAGGGGCTGCTGGCGGGCGCGGCGCTCTGCTGGACATCCGGTTTTGTCAAGGATCTCGCCGTGCATCCGGAAATGAGACGGCAGGGCCTTGGCGAGGCGCTGATGCGGCAGGTGTTCCTGACCTTTCGCGAGCGCGGGGCGACCCATGTCGATCTCAAGACCAACACGGTGAAGAGCCCCGCGGCGTTCAGGCTCTACGAGCGGCTCGGCATGATCCCGGTCGACTGGGAAGGCTGACGCGCAAAGCGCGGCGGGCCGGATCGGAGGCTCCCGGCGCGGCGTTGCCATCGCCTGCGCTCGGACATTGTGAACTCCTTCACATAGGCTGACGTTAGGGCATGCTAATTCGTCGTCGTGCCGGGCGGCCGATCGGCGGATCGACGCGGGCAAGGCGTCGGAGGAGGCTGTGCCGGCATGCGTCAGCCACTCCCAGGCGGGCTCCGGGGCGGGGGTTTCGGAGCCCGTCCGCTTTGCGTGAAGCGAGGCGGACGGAACGGGCCGCCGACGCGGTCGCGCCAACCGAGATCGGCTTCACCGACCCGCCGGCCCGGTCGGCACGCACAAGCGCGGGAACCCTAAGCGGCGTCGCGCATTCAACGCAGGGGCCTTGATGAGCCGCGACCTATGCGTCGCCGGTCGCGCAGGGAGGTCCGCAATCCCGTGAAGCTCGCTTCAGCATTCCTGGCCGCCGGCATCCTGCTGGGCGCTGTTCAAGCGCGAGCCGTGGAACTGTCGATCGTGTCGGGCGATACCGGCAACGGAATCAAGGTGCTGCGCGAGATACTGGATCGTTACGAGAAGAAGAGCGGCAACAAGGTCGACATTGTCGTCATTCCGCCTTCGACCACCGACCAGTTCGGCCAATACCGGCTCTGGCTCGCCGCCGGCAGCAGCGATATCGACGTCTACCAGACCGACGTTATCTGGGCGCCGCAGCTTGCCAGCCAGCTGGTCGACCTGACCGAGGCGACCAGGGATGTGGTGGGCGAGCATTTCCCGTCGATCATCCAATCGCAGACGGTCAACGGCAGGCTGGTCGCGCTGCCGATCTTCACCGACGCGCCGGCGCTCTACTACCGCAAGGATCTGCTCGACAAATACGGCGCCAAAGTGCCGACCACCTGGAAGGAGCTGGCCGATACCGCGAAGCTCGTGATGAACAAGGAGCGGGCGGCCGGCAACAAGGACATCTGGGGCTTCGTCTTCCAGGGCAACGCCTATGAGGGGCTGACCTGCAACGCGCTCGAATGGTTGATGTCGAATGGCGGCGGCCGGATCATCGAGCCGGACGGTGAAATCTCCATCGACAATCCAAAGGCGGCCGCGGCGCTCGACATGGTTAAGGGCTGGATCGGCACGATAGCGCCGCCGGGCGTGCTCGCCTATCAGGAGGAAGAAACACGCGGGGTCTGGCAGACCGGCAATGCCGTCTTCATGCGCAACTGGCCCTATGCCTATGCGCTGGGCAACAGCGAGAATTCGCCGATCAAGGGCAAGTTCGACGTGGCGCCGCTGCCGGCCGGCGAAGGCGGGCGGCCGGTCGCCACGCTGGGCGGTTGGAACCTTGCGGTGTCCAGATATTCGAAACATCCAGACGAGGCGATCGAGCTGGTCAAGTTCATCGCGTCGCGCGAGATGCAGAAATACCGGACGCTGAGAACGTCCAACCTGCCGACCATTCCGGCCCTCTATGACGACCCCGACATCGCCCGTCAGCAGCCGATCGTGCCGCGCTGGAAAAAGATTTTTCTCAATGCGCAGCCAAGGCCGTCGGCAACCGCCAGGATCAAGTACAACGAGGCATCCAGCCAGTTCTGGACTGCCGTGCACGACACGATCTCCGGCCAAGGCGCCGCCGCCGACAATCTGGCCGATCTCGACGCGAGGCTGACCAGGCTGAAAGGCAAGGGCTGGTGAGCGCGGCAAGGCGATCGCCGCTGATGCGCCGACGCGTGCGCACGGCCTGGCTGTTCCTCGCGCCGATGCTTCTCGTGCTCGCCGCCGTCGCCGGCTGGCCGTTCCTGCGCACGGTCTATTACGGTTTCACCGATGCTTCGCTGGCGGACCTCGACGCGCGGCAATGGGTGGGCTTCGACAATTACTTTTCAGTGCTGCGCCTGCCGAGCGGCCGCCTGCTCTATGACGGGTTGCTCGTCGATCCGGTCTGGTGGCGCGCGGTGTGGAACACGGTGCGCTTTGCCGTGGTTTCGGTGGCCTGCGAGACGGTGCTGGGCATGATCGTGGCGCTTGCGCTCAACACCGAATTCCCGGGACGCGGCATCGTGCGGGCCGCGATCCTCATTCCGTGGGCGATCCCGACCATCGTCTCGGCCAAGATGTGGCAGTGGATGCTCAACGACCAGTTCGGCATCATCAATGTCGCGCTTCTCAATCTCGGCCTGATCGACACCAAGATCGCCTGGACCGCCAATGCCGACACCGCGATGATCGCCGTGCTGATCGTCGACATCTGGAAGACGACGCCGTTCATGGCGCTGCTGATCCTGGCGGCCCTGCAGATGCTGCCGCGCGAGATCCTCGAGGTGGCGAAGCTCGACGGCGCCAACCCGTGGCAGATCTTCTGGCGGGTGACCTTGCCGCTGATCCGCCCGGCGGTGATGGTGGCGGTGATCTTCCGCGCGCTCGATGCGCTGCGCATCTTCGACCTGATCTACGTTCTGACGCCCAACAATGTGCAGACCAAGTCGATGTCGATCTTCGCGCGCGAGAACCTGTTCGAGTTCGACAAGTTTGCCTATGGCTCGGCGGCCTCGACGCTGCTTTTCCTGATCATCGGCCTGCTCACCATCGCCTATATCCGCATCGGCCGGCTGAGTTTCGACGGAGGGCGCTGATATGAAGATGCTGAAGCGCGCCGGCTTCTACTTGCTGCTCCTGGCGATCGTTTTCGTCGCGGTGTTTCCGTTCTACTACGCAATCGTCACCAGCCTGAAATCGGGAACAGAGCTGTTCCAAGCAGGCCTGTGGCCGCAATCGTTCAGCCTTGCCAATTACCGCAACGTGCTGACCGAAGGTCCCTTCCTGCGCAATCTCGTCAATTCGCTGATCGTCTCGGGCGCGGTCGTGGCGGTCTCGCTGCTGCTCGGCGTCACCGCGGCCTATGCGCTGGCGCGCATTCGTTTCCGCGGGCGCTCGGCGCTGATGCTGGCCATCCTGTCGGTCTCGATGTTTCCGCAGGTCGCGGCACTTGCCGGGCTGTTCGAGATCATACGGGCGCTGCATCTCTACAATTCGCTACTGGCGCTTATCCTGTCCTACGTGATCTTCACGCTGCCGTTCACGGTCTGGGTGCTCACCACTTTCGTGCGCGACCTGCCGGTCGAGATCGAGGAGGCGGCGATCCTCGACGGCGCCGGGCCCTGGACCATCCTCACGCGCATCTTCCTGCCGCTAATGTGGCCGGCGCTCGCCACCACCGGGCTGCTTGCCTTCATCAGCGCCTGGAACGAATTCCTGTTCGCGCTCACCTTCACCTCCACGAACACTCAGCGCACCGTGCCGGTGGCGATCGCGCTGCTGTCAGGCAACTCGCAGTTCGAGATTCCGTGGGGCAACATCATGGCCGCCTCGGTGATCGTCACTGTGCCGCTGGTGGTGCTGGTGCTCGTCTTCCAGCGCAGGATCGTGTCGGGTCTCACGGCTGGCGGCGTCAAAGGCTAGATGCGACGCGAAAAAGTGACCGGAAAGCGTGTGCCGAAATGTCGGATCAGGTCGCGGCGAGCCGTCCTTGGATCGTAGAGCAACCCGCGCCGGGACGCCGGCGCCAGGAGACGATCATGATCACCTTTCCCAATGAATCCGCCAAATATCGCACCGCGCGCGAAAAATTGCTGCGCAAGGAAATCGAGTTGCGCCGCGCCATGGAAGCGGTGGCGGAGGCAAGGCGCGCTTTGCCGCCGGGCGGTTTGGTGCCGCAGGACTATGTGTTCGACGCCCTGGACGACCAGGGCCAGCCGGCGAAAGTCAAGCTGTCGGACCTGTTCGCGCCGGGCAAGGATACGCTGATCCTCTATCAGATGATGTTCCCGCGCCATCCGCAGGAGACGCGCGAGGTGGCGGCGAGCGGCGAGACGGCGAAGCTTGCGCGGCAGGACCAGCCATGCCCGTCCTGCACGGCGCTGCTCGACCAGTTCGACGGCGCGATCGGCCATCTCGAAGCGGCGGGCTTCAACTTCGCCGTGGTGGCGAAGACCGCGCTCGACAATCTGACGGCGCTCGGCCGCGACCGCGGCTGGCGAAACATGCGGCTCGTCTCGTCGGCCGGCAACGCTTTCAAGCGCGACTACAACTCCGAAACCGCCGAGGGCGCGCAGATACCGTTGCTTTCGGTGTTCCACCGCGATGGTGACGGCATCCGGCATTTCTGGTCGTCGGAGCTCGACTTCGCGCCATCGGACCCGGGACAGGACCCGCGCGGCATCGGCACCTGCGAGATCCTGTGGAACCTGATGGATTTCACGCCCGAAGGCCGGCCGAACTGGCACGAGCAGCTGCAATATGCCGGGCACGCCGCCGGCGCGCACTGCCACTGATGGCGATGCGGGTGCCCGGCCCGCGCGCTTCTTTTCGAGGCAACCTCTTAGGCAACCCTGGGGCCGGTGCCGCGTTGGGGAAGGCGGAGGGGCTGTTTCGGATCGGAGATCGAGATGAAAACGCTGCTGCCCCTGGTCGCCGTCGCGCTTCTTGCCGGCGCGCCCGCCGCGTTCGCCCAGTCGGACAATTCAGACGCTGTGGGACCGATGGTGACCGAGAACAAGGTCGACACCCAGACCTTCGTCACCACCGTGCCGAATGCCAATATGTTCGAGATCCAGTCGAGCAAGCTGGCGCAAGAGAAGTCGGCGTCGGCCGACGTCAAGGCTTTCGCCGGTGAGATGATCAAGGATCACACCAAGGCCGGCGAGGAGTTCAAGGCCGCGCTGAGCCAAGGCCAGACGACCGCGTCGATCAAGCCCGCCGGCCCTGCGCTGCAGCCGAAGGAACAGCAGCTGCTCGGCGACTTGAAGGCTGCGAGCGGCAAGGAATTCGACGCCAAATACATCAAGATGCAGGCCGACGCGCATAAGGATGCGGTGGCGCTGTTTTCCACCTATGCCAATTCCGGCGACGACCCGGCGATGAAGGAATTCGCCAAGAAAACGCTGCCGGTGCTGAAGATGCACGAGAAGCACGTGAAGGAACTGGCGGTCGCGCATCAGTGAGGGGGCTTTCCTTCTCCCCTTGTGGGAGAAGGTGGCCGCGAAGCGGCCGGATGAGGGGTGCTCCAGCGGAGTGAGACGCTGGCAATAAGCCATACGGTCACGGTTGGAGCGGTTTTGCCAGGCTGGAGCACCCCTCATCCGTCTCGGCGCTATCGCGCCGATCCACCTTCTCCCACAAGGGGAGAAGGGAAGACTGGCGTTCCCTCGCCGCCGCGATAAGCTCCCCGCCAAAACAAAGGGAGGATCGCGATGGACAAGGAAGTCATCGAAGTACCCGTAATGTCGGCCAAGGTGCGCTCGCTCGGCCTGCCGTGCTCGACAGCGGTGCGGGCCAACGGCTTCGTCTTCATCTCGGCGACGCCGCCGGTCGACATGGTGACCGGCGAGATGGTGCGCGGCGATATCGAGACCCAGACGGAGGCGTCGCTGAAGGCGCTGAAACACTGCCTGGAAGCGGCCGGCACCTCGCTGGACAAGGTGGTGATGGTGCGCATCTACGCCGTCAATTCCGGCTTCTACAATGCAATAAACAGGGTGTATGCGCGGTATTTCAGCGTAAACCCGCCGGCGCGGAGCTTTGTGCCGGTGGCCTCATGGCCGATGGAGTTCGATATCGAGATCGAGTGCGTGGCGGTGGCTTGATGACCAGCGCTTCTCGCTTGAACTGATGCCGGTTGCTGACGAGGGAACACCGCTCAGAGCTAGCGACCGCTACGGCGTGTTTTTAGAAGGCGGCAATATCTGAACTGCCAAGGGGCTCTGCAGTTCGAACCGCTGTGTCTGAATGTCCTTCTTCTCTGCCTTAGCGAAGAACAAAGCGACTAAAACACAAGCGAGAATTGCAAACCCTCCATAATAGAATATTTGCAATCTTCGTGTAGAGTTTACCTTAAAACCGAACAGTTGAACCCCTTGGCTCACTTCGGATACTGTTGATCCGAGCTTTATCGACGGCAGGTCGTCGCCATAGAGTCTTTCGATTTCAGCCGCGTGATTCACTGCTCCCTTCAAGAGTACATGGTACCAATATCGATCCATGAAGTAGAATCCGGCCCAAGCACAGATGGCTGCAGCCACAAGTACCGTCCCCGCAGGAAAAACAATCCCCCATATCTCGCTCGTTAAGCCGAGCTGATATGTGAAGCTCATCGAGGCGATGAGTGCGCCTACCACCGTAATGGCAAAATTTCTAACCCTCATTTCAAGATCGTTAAAGTGCTGTTGGACGTCTACAGTTTTCTTCCATGCGTCAACAGCTAAGTTCAACTCGTCTTTGCGGGATAAAATCGTATTCTGCTCAACCTCCGCAAACGAAACGAAGTCGCAGTAAGCAAAAATTTCAGAGAAGCTTTCATTTAAGACAGCTGTTGGCTTGAAATCGGCGCCTTGTTGGATGATTGCGCGTTCCCGTTCGACATCGTCTTGAGTCCAGTGAGATACGCTTCTCAAAAGGTCGTATTCAGGCAGGCGCTGACTCTCCCCATACTTCGCGTGAATATCAAATATCCGTGCGTCTCTTGCCATTGCCACATCTTTGTAGATACTATCACCTACGTATGCGCATCTATCTGGCTGCGACCCGACTGACCTGATTATATCAAGTAAGACGCGAGGATTCGGCTTAAGCTCTCCAATTGGCGTATGCCTAGCCTCCGTTACTTGTAAATCATAAAAATCGTCAGGCAAGCTTCTGAGCTTCTCTATGGAAACTCCAACTGGAATATCATGATCCTGGGGACTAAAAAGTACGTCGATTACGCCGTCAAGGCCAACTCTTTTTAGTCTATACGCCGAATAGAAGGCCATAGACTCTGTATAAGCTACTATCTTGGTTCCAGAGTTTTTAATAGCCCACAGACTCCTAAAAACACTTGGGTATAGCTTGAGGCTTTTATCTCTAGCTTGTTGAGATATGCGTATGGATTCTTCAAACTTCTTTCTTATATCACCGCGCTGCCTTTCTTCTTGCAGGGCGTCTATTTCCTCAATTAAAAATGTGTATTCCGATGTTCGCCGTCGTTGATGTACGTCCCTAATTGATTTCTGAACATCCTCGACGCTCTTGCCGCTTGTCCTGATTATCTCTTCGTAGATAGGATTAAACGATGAATACCAGATTGCGAACCAGTCATAGATAGTGTTGTCGAGGTCAATAATAAGCGTATCGACGATTTTCCTCTTCAAAGCAGATCTCCCACCCAAGATGATTCGCTCACCCAAAATACTCCTGCAGCGGCCGAACCTCCAGGTTCCCCGCCCGCAGCGCCGCAATCGCCTCCGCCACGGCTGCGGCGCCCGACAACGTCGTGTAATACGGCACCTTCTGCATTAGCGTGGCGCGCCGCAGCGACTTCGAGTCCGATACCGCTTTCTGACCGTCCGTCGTGTTGAAGACGATCTGGACCTGGCGGTTGCGGATGGCGTCCTCGATGTGGGGGCGGCCTTCCAGCACCTTGTTGATCTTTTCGGCCGTCACGCCGTTCTCGGCGAGGAAACGGGCGGTGCCGGAGGTGGCGAGGACCTTGAAGCCCTGGCCGGCGAGGCGTTTCACGGCCGGCAGGATGCCCTTCTTGTCCTCGTCGCGCACGGACACGAAGAGCGTGCCGGAGCGTGGCAGGTCGACACCCGCTCCGAGCTGGCTCTTGGCGAAGGCCAGCGCAAAGTCGCGGTCGAGGCCCATGACCTCGCCGGTCGAGCGCATCTCCGGGCCGAGCAGGATGTCGACGCCGGGGAAACGGGCGAAGGGAAAGACGGCTTCCTTGACCGCGATGTGGCCAGGGTTGCGCGCGTCGGGCATGGCGCCGTAATGGGCGAAGGCGTTTTCCAGCGTCTCGCCGGCCATGATGCGCGCGGCTATCTTGGCGATCGGACGCCCGATGGTCTTGGCGACGAAGGGCACGGTGCGCGAGGCGCGGGGGTTCACCTCCAGCACATAGACCGTGCCGTCCTTGAGCGCATATTGCACGTTCATCAGGCCGCCGACATTGAGCGCGCGCGCCAAGGCCGCCGTCTGGCGCTCCAGCTCGTCGACGAGGTCGGAGGGCAGCGAGTGAACGGGGAGCGAGCAGGCGCTGTCGCCCGAATGGATCCCGGCCTCCTCGATATGCTCCAGGATGCCGGAGACGAAAGTATCCTTGCCGTCGCACAGGCAATCGACATCAACCTCGATGGCGCCGGAGAGATAGGTGTCGAACAGCAGCGGGTTCTTGCCCAGCAGCGTGTTGATCTGGCCGGTCTTGTCATTGGGGTATTTCTGCTTGATGTCCTCCGGCACAAGGCCGGGCACGGTGTCGAGCAGATAGGTCTGCAGCATGCTCTCGTCATGGATGATCTGCATGGCGCGGCCGCCGAGCACATAGGACGGGCGCACCACCAGCGGGAAGCCGAGCTCGCCGGCGACGAGGCGGGCCTGCTCGACCGAATAGGCGATGCCGTTCTTCGGCTGGCTGAGGTTGAGCTTATGCAAGAGCTTCTGGAAGCGGTCGCGGTCCTCCGCCAGGTCGATCATGTCGGGCGACGTGCCGAGGATCGGGATGCCGGCCTTCTCCAGCGCGTCGGCCAGCTTCAGCGGCGTCTGGCCGCCGAACTGGACGATGACGCCGACGAGCTCGCCGGACGCCTGCTCGGCGCGCAGGATCTCCAGCACGTCCTCCGCCGTCAGCGGATCGAAATAGAGCCGGTCGGAGGTGTCGTAGTCGGTCGAGACCGTCTCCGGGTTGCAGTTGACCATAATCGCTTCATAGCCGGCGTCGCGCAACGCGAAGGCAGCGTGGCAGCAGCAATAGTCGAACTCGATGCCCTGGCCAATGCGATTCGGGCCGCCGCCGAGGATCACGACCTTCTTGCGCGACGAGACACGCGCCTCGTTGGCGGGCTCGCCGACGAAGGGCACTTCATAGGTCGAGTACATATAGGCCGTCGGCGAGGCGAATTCGGCCGCGCAGGTGTCGATGCGCTTGTAGACCGGATGAACGTCAAGCTTTTCTCGAGCCTTCTGAATCGCTTCCGCGTCGGTCTTCGTCAGCGACGCGAGGCGGGCATCGGAAAAACCCATCGCCTTCAGCATGCGCAGATTGACGGCATCCTGCGGCAGGCCGTGCTCGCGGACGCGTTCCTCCATGGCGATGATGCCGGCGATCTGCTCGAGGAACCACGGGTCGATCTTGCACATGGCGTGCACGTCTTCCAGCGAGGTGCCCATGCGGATCGCCTGCGCCACCATGCGCAGCCGATCCGGCGTCGGCGTGCCGAGCGCGGCGCGGATCGCGTTTCGGTCGTCGGTGTGGCTGGCGGCGGTGCTCCCGTGGCCAAGGCCCGGAATCTCGATCTCATCCAATCCGGTGAGGCCGGTTTCCAGTCCGCGCAAAGCCTTCTGCAGCGATTCCTGAAAAGTGCGGCCGATGGCCATCACTTCGCCCACCGACTTCATGGCGGTGGTCAGCACCGGCTCGGCGCCGGGGAATTTCTCGAAGGCAAAGCGCGGGATCTTCGTCACCACATAGTCGATGGTCGGCTCGAACGAGGCGGGCGTCGCGCCGCCGGTGATGTCGTTCTCCAGCTCGTCCAGCGTGTAGCCGACGGCAAGCTTCGCCGCGACCTTGGCGATCGGGAAGCCGGTGGCCTTCGAGGCAAGCGCCGACGAGCGCGAGACGCGCGGGTTCATCTCGATGACCACCAGACGGCCGTCGGCCGGGTTGACGGCGAACTGCACGTTGGAGCCGCCGGTCTCGACGCCGATCTCGCGCAGCACCGCGATCGAGGCGTTGCGCATCATCTGATATTCCTTGTCAGTCAGCGTCAGCGCCGGCGCGACGGTGATGGAATCGCCGGTATGCACGCCCATCGGATCGAGGTTCTCGATCGAGCAGATGATAATGCAATTGTCCGCCCTGTCGCGGACGACCTCCATCTCATACTCCTTCCAGCCGAGCACGCTCTCCTCGATCAGCACCTCGGTGGTGGGCGAGGCATCGAGGCCCGACTGGACGATGTCGTAGAATTCGGCACGGTTGTAGGCGATGCCGCCGCCGGTGCCGCCCATGGTGAAGGAGGGGCGGATGATGGCGGGAAGGCCGACATGGTCGAGCGCCTGGGCGGCGATCGCCATGGCGTGGCTGATATAGCGCTGCTTGCGGTCGCCTTCGCCGAGGTTCCAGCGGGTTTCCAACGCATCGAGCGCGGCGTCGAGGTTTTCGGGATGTTCGGCCTTCAGCGCGGCGCGCTCGGCCTCATGCGTCTTGCGGTCGGCGTTCTTGACGTCGGTGGCGTTGGCCAGCATCGACTTCGGCGTCTCCAGCCCGATCTTGCTCATCGCCTCGCGAAACAGCGCGCGGTCCTCGGCCTTGTCGATGGCTGCCGCGTCGGCGCCGATCATCTCCACTTGATAGCGCTCGAGCACGCCCATGCGACGCAGCGACAGCGCGGTGTTGAGCGCGGTCTGGCCGCCCATGGTCGGCAGCAGCGCGTCTGGGCGCTCCTTGGCGATGATCTTGGCCACCACTTCGGGCGTGATCGGCTCGATATAAGTGGCGTCGGCCAGCTCCGGATCGGTCATGATGGTGGCCGGATTGGAGTTGACCAGGATGACGCGGAAGCCCTCTTCCTTCAGCGCCTTGCAGGCCTGGGTGCCGGAATAGTCGAACTCGCAAGCCTGGCCGATGACGATGGGGCCGGCCCCGATGATCAGGATCGACTTGATGTCGGTGCGTCTTGGCATGTCTACGGGTTCCGTTCGGCGAGCAGCTTGCACGAAAAACCGGGCGGGAAGGACCCGGCCGGTTGTGCTTGCGATTCTGGTATCAGGCTAGGAGGGCCTTATAGGGAAGAGTTTTGGCGGATGTAACCCCGAAAATGAGGGGAGTAGGGTGAAGGCAGTAGGCAGTAGCCAGCATGTGGGTTCGGAGCCTATTGCCTAATCCCTACTGCCTACTGCCTGTTCACCCAGCGCCACCTGATCCGTGATCTCGAAGCGTTCGGAAACGCCGATGCGGATCATGTTGAGGCTGCCTTCGCGGGTGAAGCGGAATTCGTCGGGGGAGTCGGAGCCGGCGGGCTTGCCGCCGTCGAAGGTGATGACGCGGCTGCCGCCGTCCGGCCAGGTCACAGTCACGGTGCTGTCGGCGCCTGTGCGCGCGACATTTATCTCGCAACGGGTCATTGGCTGGCCGACATGGCGAGCGCAGGGGATGCCGGCGTCCGGGGTGTCGGACCCGGCGCTGGCCGAGGCCGCGAAGGCGAGGGCGTAGGCATCCCGCATGGCGATTGCGCTGATATCGATTGCCGTTGGCGGAGCGGCCGGCTCGCTGCGGCCCAGGCGCGCCGCAATGTCCGGCTGCGGTTCTTCGGAAGACTCGGGCGCGTTGGCTTCCCGTGGCAGGTTTGCATCCGTCGCCGGCGCGGCGGCATCTTCAGGCGCCGGCGCAGGGTTGTTGGGGCTGAGATAGCGGGCGGGCGCCCAACCGACGATATGCGCGTCCTGCGTATCCTCGATCTTGCACCACGGATAGCCGTTGATGACGTTGCAGCCGAAATTCTTGACGGCCGTACCGTTGGGCAGCCGCGCCGCCACTTTTCCACTCGGCGAAGCGGTGACGCGGATGTTGAGGAGATCGTCCGGTGCCAGGCCGCCGATGATCGAAACGATCGGTCCCGGCGCATCCTGGGCTATGGCCGGCAGGGCCGCAAGCAGCGAGGGAACGGCGAAGAGTGCCTTCAGCGTCAGTCGGAGCGTAGTTTTGCGCTTCATCTTTGGCTGCATTTTTCCGAGTCGCGCCCAGGGCCAAAGCGAGCTCCGACCGCAAGGCGATGGGTTATAGTCGGCGAGACCGCGGGATGTCATGCTAAATTTACGCGAAGGCCGAGGGCACGCGCAGATCGTTCAGGCCGAAACCTCGATCTCGGACGTGCCGACCGCCGGCAGATCCTTGTCGCCGTCAGCCGCGGCGATCACGCTGTCGAGCAGGCCGGGAAAGCGCTTGTCGAGGTCGTCGCGGCGCAGCGTGATAAGCCGGCTGGTACCTGCCGCCTCGCTGCGGGTGACGCCCGCCTCGCGCAGCTTGGCGAGGTGGTAGCTGAGATTGGTCTTGGAGGCGAGGTCGAGGAACTTGCTGCAGTTCATCGGCACGCCTTCCTTGCGAGCCAGATAGCGGACAATAGCAAGCCGGGTCGGGTCGCCGAGCACGGCGAGCACGATCGGCAGGCTGATCTGGTCGGCGGTTGGATGGGGCAGGCTCATGGCCCAGAATTAAGCACAAACGGCACGAACTTCAACGCGGCTTCCTTTTCTACCGACAGACATTCGCCTCTTCCTTTCGGCCCGTCCTGACACAGGGCTGTCAGCAGGGTTCAGCTATTTTCTCCCGGCTCGGTTGACATCATGCCCTGTTATGTCCAATTGTTCAATAACCTTTGAACTAAGGACAGTTCCCCATGGACAAGCGGATCTTCTGGCTTGCGCTCGGATCGTTTGCGATCTCGACCGAAGGCTTCGTCATCTCCAGCCTTCTTCCCGACATCGCCACTGACGCCGGCATATCGGTGCCGCTCGCCGGCTCGCTGATCACCGCCTTCGCGCTCGCCTATGCGTTCGGCGCGCCGGTGCTGGCGACGCTGACCGGCGAATGGGATCGCCGGCGCGTCATCTTGTGGACGCTGGTGTTCTTCGTCCTTGGTAATGTTGCTGCCGCGCTCAGCTCGTCCTTCGAGGTGCTTTTGATCGCCCGCATCGTGATGGCGCTGTCGTCCGGCCTGTTCGCGGCGACCGCGCAGGGCACGGCGGTGGCGCTGGTCGACGACCACCACCGGGCGCGCGCCATCGCCGTCGTCGTCGGCGGTACCACTGTGGCGGTTGCCGTCGGCGCGCCGCTCGGCGCGCTGGTGGCGGCCATTGCCGGCTGGCGCGGCACTTTCTTCGCCATTGCCGGGCTCGGCGCGCTGGCCGGTGCGATCCTCTGGTACCGGTTGCCCCGCGGCATCATCGGCACCAAGCTGCCGCTGAGGGCGCGGCTGGCGGCGGCAGTGCGGCCCGGCGTTATGCCGATCCTGCTGACCACGGTGCTGGCGCTGATCGGAGCCTTCACCGTCTTTGCCTTCATCGCGCCCTTGGCCATCGAAGGCGGCGGGCTCTCTGCGATCGCGCTGCCGGGCATGCTGCTCGCCTTCGGCGTCGGCGCCGTCATCGGCAACATCGCCGGCGGGCAGGCCGCCGACCGCTTCGGCGCCACCCGAACCGTCGCCTGGTCGCTGGCGCTCTCCGCCGCGATGCTCGCCACCTTCTCGCTGATCCCGACCTTCCTGCCGCAATCGATCGCCGGGCCGGCGCTGATGGGTATGATGGTGCCGTGGGGCATTGTCGGCTGGGCCTTCCCGCCGGCGCAGGCGAGCCGCATCATAAAGATCGCGCCGGATGCCGCGCCCATCGTGCTGTCGCTCAACGCCTCGGCGCTTTATCTGGGCGTCGCCCTGGGCGCGGTGGTCGGCGCCGCGGTGCTGCGCTTCGGCGCGCCGGCCGATCTCGGCCTGATTGCGGCGGTGTTCCCGATCGTCGGCCTGGGCGTCGTGCTTGCCGGCCGGATGTTGGCCCGCCCCGTGGCGATGCCGGCGGAATAAAGCTGCCCATAGAGACTGATTGGCGGCCTGGCGCCAGAGATCGTTTCTTCGGCAAGGCCTGTTTTCCGGCAAGCCAGCGGCCGCATGCATTGTCTTATGTAGCGCCGGTCGACCCCCACTCCGTCTCGGCTTCGCCGAGCCACCTCTCCCCCGATCGACGGGTTAGAGGAAAGGCGCCAAGCTTTTTTCGTCAATGCCCGTCCAGCAACGCTCCCTTCCTTTCCCTCCGGAGTGGGAAAAGTGGCGCTGCGAAGCAGCGACGGATTGGGGGAACCACGTGGCAATCAGGCTTCGGCCTGATCAGTCACGCCAGTCATAGAAGATGTGCAGGAGCGTAGCCACCTTCGCGGGGCGAGGAACCAGCGTTTATACCGGTCGCCACATCTGCAGGATCGAGGCGGCCAGCAACAGGCCGAGCACCATATTGAGCGCGCGCCACTGGCGCTCCGTCTTGAGCAGACGGGCAAGCAGGGTTCCCGCCACGCACCACAGCGACAGCGAGAAAGCTGCCGTCAGCCCGAACACGGCGCCCAGCAGCAGCGCAAGCTGCAGCGGACCATCCGCCAGTGCCGCGAAGGATGCGGCGGCGCCGAGCCCCATCGCCCAGCCTTTCGGATTCCATCCACTGGATGCCGGCGCCGCCGAAAAAGCTGTTCGGCCTGGCCATGCTGATGTCGAGATTGGGCGGGCCGCTGCGGCCGATCTTGATCGCCAGCCAGATCAGATAGAGCGAGCCGGCGATCTTCATAGCAAGCTGCAGGGATGGCACGGCGGCGAGCAGGCCAGCCAAGCCCGCCGCGCCCGCGGCCGCCACGGTAGCCAGACCCGCGGCGCTCCCGGCCATCAGCGGCACCGACCGGCGAAAGCCGAATTGCGCGCCCGACGCGGTCGATAATGTCGTGGCGATGCCGGGCGTCGAGGTCGAGATCAGCGCGAACAGGACCAGCGGGATGATGGTGTCGGACATTCGGGCTTCCCAATCGAGGAGCTGGCATGCTTAGGCGCTTCGCGGCATCAGTAAATGCAATGTTTGATATGGTTTGCATTAGCGATTATAATTTCAGCCATGATCCGCGACCTCGACACGACCCTCATCCGCACCTTCGTCACCACCGCGGACAAGGCCAGCATGACGGCGGCCGCCAATGCGCTTCACCTGACGCAAGGCGCCGTCAGCCAGCAGGTCAAGCGGCTGGAGGAGCTGCTCGGCCAGAGCCTGTTCGAGCGCGACCGCCGCGGCCTCAAGCTGACGCGACCCGGCGAACGGCTGCTCGACAAAGCCCGCCGCCTGCTGCAGCTCAATGACGAGATCCTTGCCGAGATCAGGGGAAGGGCGGTTGCCGGGCAGGTGCGGATCGGCGTGCCTTACGATCTCGTCGGCACGCTGCTCGCGCCTGTGCTGAAAGCCTATGCGGAAGCCTATCCGCAGGTGGAGATTTCGCTGATCTGCGCGTCCTCGCCGGAACTCGCGGCGGCCCTGGCGGCGGGCACCATCGACCTTGCCGTCATCGAGGAGCGTGTCGGTCCGACCCTGGGCGAATGCCTGCTCGTCGACCGGCTGGTGTGGGTCGGCGCCAGAGGCGGGACGGCACGCCTGAAGCGGCCGCTGCCGGTTTCGATCGTCGCCGACACCTGCGCCTTCCGGCCGGCGGTGCTGTCAGCGCTCGGCGAGCAGGGGCTCGACTGGCGCACGGTGTTCGAGAACGGCAACATCGATGCCACGACCGCGACAGTGCGCTCGGACCTCGCGGTGACCGCGTGGCTTGCCTCGACGGTTCCGGCCGATCTCGACATCTTGTCAGACGCAAGCCTGCCGGCGCTGCCGAATTTCTCCGTCAACCTGCATCTGCCCAAACATGCCGCCCAGCCGGCGGCGCGAGAGTTTGCGGCACATATTCGCAAAGGCCTGGTTAGGCGGAGCGAGGCGGCCTGAAAGTCTCACTCCGCTGGAGCACCCGTCTCGGCGCTGTGCGCCAAGACGGATGTTCCAGCCGGCGACAACTTCCCCAAGTTCTACTTCCAGTTCTTGCGCCGTTCGAGCTCGGCTTCGGAAGGCTCCTGCTGGGCAAACGAGCCCGTACGGATTTCGCCTCCGCGCTCATAGGTCGCCATGATGACGCCGGTGGTGGAAGCCTGCGATTTGACCAGCTTGAACGCCGCCGGCATCGCGTCGTCGCCGAACAGCCGCTTGCCCTTGCCCAGCAGCAGCGGGAAGGTCATCAGCCGGATCTCGTCGATCAGCCCGTTGGCGAGCAGGGTCTGGATCAGATTGCCCGATCCCTGGATGAGCAGGTCGGGTCCATCTTCCTGCTTGAGCTCCTTGAGCCTTGCAACGACATCCGGTCCGAGCGCCTGCGTGTTCTGCCAGGTCAGCGTATCCGGCCGGTGCGTCGCCACATATTTAACCGCGGGGTTGAAGACAGCCGCGATCGGATCGTTCTGATAAGGCCAGTACGCGGCGAAGATGTCGTAGGTTCTGCGGCCGAGCAGCAGGTCGAACGGTTTGGAGAACATCTCCTCCATGGCCGCGCCTGCCACCTCGTCAAAATAATGGAAGGTCCAGCCGCCGAACTTGAAGCCGCCGGCCGGATCCTCTTCCGGCCCGCCCGGCGCCTGCATGACGCCGTCGAGGCTAACGAATGTGGCGGCGATGATCTTGCGCATCTGTCTTCTCCCTTTCACGATCCGCGCCGTCGCGGCCGGATTTCTGCCTAAAGCATTCGACGCAATTCCTGACGGAAAACCGCTTCGCACTTTTCCTGGAATTGCTCCAAGGACGAACGGCAAGGCTGCTCTCCGACACAGCCCCGCGAATTTCTAGCGCGTGTCGCCGGCGCGAATGGCGCGTGACGAGAACCAGACCTCACCGGAGACGGCGGTGGCGGTGCGGTCGGGCGCCTTGTCTTTCCTCAGCCAGATCGAGCGCGTGCGCGCGGCGCGCTCACGCGTCGGTATTTTCGCGCCCGGCCCGGCAACGGAGGCGCCGACACAAGGGATGAACCAGGAGCCCATGAAGGGCCGGCAGGCAAAGCCGTTTTCCAGGCGCATTACGACCACCGCGAGGCCGACGGTTTCGGAGGGACGCCAGGGAAAGATCATGCGGCCGCCGGGCTTCAGCGCTTTCAGCCAAGCGGCGGGCGGCGCGACGACGCCGGCATTGACATAGATGACATCGGAGGGCGGCAAAGGATTGGCGACGGCGTCGCCATGGATCACCTCGATGTTGGCGTACCGGGCGAGATTCGCCTTGGCGCGCGCGGCAAGGCCGGCCTCGATCTCGAAGGCGGTAACGCCGCCGCCCGGCTCGACCAGCCTCGCCAGCAGCGCCGTGTAATAGCCGGTGCCGGCGCCGACATGGGTAACGTGCTCGCCCGGCTTCGGCTCGACCTTGCCGAGCCACATCGCGTGCAGCATCGGTTCGCCATTGTTGATCCCCTTGTCGGCATCGAGCACGACGAGCACATTCTGGTAGATATAACCAGGATCGGCGCTCGGCGTCTGGAACCGGCCTTCGCCGGCAAAGACGGTCCATGGCCCTGGACCCAGGAAGGCCTCGCGCGGCACCGCGGCGAACGCCTCCTCGATGCGTGGGTCGGCCGACCGTGCGTGCGCAGCCATCAGCCTGGCGTAGAATCTGCGGGCTTCGTCCGGTTTGGCCATGGCGCGAAGATAGCGCGGCCGGCGCGAATGTCGCGGTCAGCCGGCGAAGGTGTCGTAGAGGAGCTTGAAGTTGAGAACGAGGATGACGGCGGCAACCACCCAGGCCAACGCCGCAACGCCGCGCGGTATGGCGAAATTGCCCATCTTCTTCTTGTCCGACACGAACTGCACCAGCGGCACCACCGCGAAGGGCAGCTGCATCGACAGGATCACCTGGCTGAACACAAGCAACTCGGCCGTTCCCTTCTCGCCATAAAGTGCCGTGACGACCACCACGGGGATGATGGCAATGCCGCGCGTCACCAGGCGCCGCGCCCATTGCGGGATGCGCAGGCGCAGGAAGCCTTCCATCACGATCTGGCCGGCGAGCGTCGCGGTGACGGTCGAGTTGAGGCCGGAGGCAAGCAGCGCGACGGCGAACAGGATCGAGGCGATGCCGAGGCCGAGCAGCGGCGAGAGCAGCTCGAAGGCCTGGCCGATCTCGGCGACGTGGTGATGGCCGGTATCGTGGAAGGCGACCGCCGCGACGATCAGGATCGACGCATTGACGAACAGCGCCAGGATCAGCGCGATGGTCGAATCCGTCGTCGCCCATTTGATGGCGTCGCGCTTGCCGGCATCGGTGCGCTCATAGGCGCGGGTCTGCACGATCGAGGAATGCAGATAGAGATTATGCGGCATGACTGTCGCGCCGATGATGCCAATGGCGATGTAGAGCATCGCCGGATTGGTGACGATCTCGGGCGAGGGCACGAACATCGAATGCAGGATCGTGCCGGCGGGCGGCGCGGCGACGAAGATCTGGATGGCAAAGCAGCCGAAGATGATGATCAGCAGCGCGACGACGAAGGCCTCGAGATAGCGGAAGCCCTTGTTCATCAGCAGCAGCACAAGGAAAGCATCGAGCGCGGTGAGGATGGCGCCGCCGATCAGCGGGATGCCGAACAGAAGCTGCAGCGCGATCGCCGTGCCGATCACCTCGGCGAGGTCGCAGGCGATGATGGCCAGCTCGCAGGCGATCCAGAGCAGCAGATTGACCGGGCGCGGATAATAGGCGCGGCAGGCCTGGGCGAGGTCGCGGCCGGTGGCGATGCCGAGACGCGCGGCAAGCGCCTGCAGCAGGATCGCCATCAGGTTCGACAGCATGATGATGAAAAGCAGCGTGTAGCCGAACTGGGCGCCACCGGCGAGGTCGGTCGCCCAGTTGCCTGGGTCCATGTAGCCGACAGAGACCATGTAGCCCGGCCCCATGAAGGCGAACAGGCGGCGGAACCAGGCGCCGGTCCGCGGCACCGCGATCGAGGCGTTCACCTCGCGCAGGCTCGGCTGCTCGTCGTCGGGCCTGTCGAATCGCCATGCGGGTCGGGCTACGGTTGCTGCATCGGCATTAGACATGGGATTTCCGCTGGAATTGTCGAATATGCCTCTTATCTACGCCATGGCTCAACATTATGCAATATGCTATATTTCATTGATCATGCTTTCGTGATGAGCCGAGACAAGGCTGGCGGCGGGCTGCCGCAAACGCCGGTTGCGCATGAGCGGGAATGCAAATAAACGGCCGGACCATTGGGGGTTCGTGTTATGGATGCGGTCCCGATTCAAGGAGGAGCGCGGATTGGCGCTGAGGAACAAACCGGTTCGACGCGAAGAGCCGCTTCCCGATGCCGAAATCCATTCGGAGGGTTTCCGGCAGACGCGCGAGGCGCGCCGTAGCGCGCTGGTCGAGGACTATGTCGAGCTGATCGCCGACCTGATCGAGGATGGCAATGAAGCGCGGCAGGTGGATATCGCGGCAAGGCTCGGCGTTGCGCAGCCGACGGTGGCAAAGATGCTGACCAGGCTGTGCGCCGACGGACTGGTGTCGCGAAAGCCCTATCGGGGTGTGTTTCTGACCGAGGCCGGCCGCAAGGTCGCCGAGGAAAGCCGGATCCGGCACCAGACGGTCGAGGCCTTCCTGCGCTCTCTCGGCGTCAGCGCCGAGACGGCGCGCATCGACGCCGAGGGCATCGAGCACCATGTCAGCGCCGAAACGCTGGAAGCTTTCCGCCGGGCGATGACCTCCGCTCGTTGAGCTCGGGCTCGATACGAGAATAGCGCGGCAGGACGCAAAGTGTCGGTACCGACCTCGCGAAAAATACTGACTTGACGTATTCGTTGCGATAATTGTCTGCAGGGGGCGGTGGCATGCCGGTCCCTCCAGGACATTCGTGTCGCGAGGAGTTGCCATGCTTTGGAGAGGCCGTCGTCAGAGCGACAACATCGAAGACGAACGCAGCGACAGCGGCGGGGGGCCTGGCGGCGGATTGGGCGGCGGTGGCCAGTTCCGCATCCCCATCGGCGGCCGCACCGGAGGCGGCGGCAGCATCATCCTGGTTATCCTTGTCGTGCTCGCAGGATGGTATTTCGGCTTCGATCCATCGCAGATCCTGGGTGACGGCAGCGGGGGCCTGGTGCCGGGAGGCGGCGGCCAGATCTCCGACACACAGGACAATGGCAACGCCCCCGCCAATGACGAGATGAAGCAGTTCGTCGCGACCGTGCTTGCCGATACCGAGGACACCTGGACCGGCATTTTCAAATCCCAGGGCCTGACTTACGAGGATCCCAAGCTGGTGCTGTTCAGTGGCCAGGTCCGTTCGGCCTGTGGTTTCGCCTCGGCGGCGGCCGGGCCGTTCTACTGCCCAGGCGATCGCAAGGTCTATCTCGACATGACCTTCTTCCAGCAGCTCGACCAGCAGTTCGGCGCGTCCGGCGAATTCGCCCGTGCCTATGTGGTGGCGCATGAGGTCGGCCACCATGTGCAGAACCTCACCGGCATCATGGGCAAGTTCAACCAGATGCGGCAAGGCATGAGCGAGGCCGACGCCAACCAGCTGTCGGTGCGCATCGAGCTTCAGGCCGATTGCTTCGCTGGTGTCTGGGCACATTACACGCAGCAGAAGGGCATCCTGGAGCAGGGCGATATCGAAAGCGCGCTGAACGCGGCCAAGCAGATCGGCGACGACACGCTGCAGAAGAAGATGCAGGGCTATGTCGTGCCGGAAAGTTTCAACCACGGCACCTCGCAGCAGCGGCAGACGTGGCTGGCGCGTGGCATCAAGAGCGGCAAGCTGTCCGATTGCAACACGATGAGCGGTCCGATCTGACGCGGCCCTGCCGCTTCTTTGCGGCGAGGATCGGCGATCAAAGGCGGCTGGCAAGTGATGTCAGGATGAGGCAATTGCCTTCGTTCGCGTATTGTTCCTGTCGGCGACGTCGCCTATAAGATGCCTCCCGCCTTCGCCCCGGGCGGCCTGAGGAGATTATCACCATGATCGACCCCAAAACCGCCAGGCGGGGCCTTGCGCTCGTTTTCACCACGCTGCTGCTCGACATCATCGGCTTCGGCATCATCATGCCTGTGCTGCCGGCCTATCTGGAGGAACTGAGCGGCGTCAGCGTCAGCCAGGCCGCGATCGAGGGCGGCTGGCTGTTCTTCGTCTATGCGGCGATGCAGTTTGTCTTCGCGCCGATCATGGGCGGCTTAAGCGACCGCTTCGGCCGCCGGCCGATCCTGCTTGCCTCGGTGCTGACCTTTTCCATCGACAACCTGATCTGCGCCATCGCCTGGTCCTATCCGATGCTGTTCATCGGCCGCGTGCTCGCCGGTATTTCCGGCGCCAGCTATTCGACGACATCCGCCTTCATCGCCGATATCTCGAACGACGAGAACCGGGCGAAGAATTTCGGCCTGCTCGGCATCGCCTTCGGCGTCGGCTTCGTCATCGGCCCGGTGCTGGGCGGTCTGCTCGGCACGTTCGGGCCGCGCGTGCCGTTCTATTTCGCCGCAGCACTTGCCTTCGTGAATTTCCTGATCGCGATGTTCCTGCTGCCGGAGACGCTGGACGAAAAGCACCGCCGGCCCTTCGAATGGAAGCGCGCCAATCCGGTCGGCACGCTCATGCAGATGCGCAATTATCCGGGCATCGGCTGGATCGGGCTGGTGTTCTTCCTGGTGACGCTCGGCCATATGATGTATCCGGCGGTCTGGGCGTTCGTCTCCAACTACCGCTATGGCTGGAACCAGCAGCAGATCGGCTTCTCGCTCGGCGCCTTCGGCCTGTGCGGGGCGATCATCATGGCGACGGTGCTGCCGCGGATTATTCCCAAGCTCGGCGAGTGGAGGACGGCGGCGATCGGCCTGACTTTCACCGCGCTCAGCGCCTTCGGCTATGCGTTTTCAACGCAAGGCTGGATGATCTATGCGGTCATCGTGGCCGGTTGCCTGGAGGCGCTGGCCGATCCGCCGCTCAGGAGCCTCGCCGCCGCCAAGGTGCCGCCCTCGGCGCAGGGCGAATTGCAGGGCGCGATGACCTCGATCTTCTCGATCACCTCGATCATCACGCCGCTGCTCTACACCGCGATATTTTCCTGGTTCACGGGCCCGACCGCGCCAGTCGTGTTCGGCGGCGCGCCCTATGTGCTCGGCGCAATTTTCCTGACGCTGGCGGTGATCGTCTTCGTGACGAAAGTTGCCAAGCCGACGCCGAAGGAAGTCGAGCGCATGCACACGCAGGAACCGGTGACGGACGCCGCCTGAGGAAGACTAAGGCTCGATCCATTCTCCGGGGATATCGAGCGCCTTCGCCAGCATTGCGCTGGTCTGCTCAGACGGCTTGCGGCGATTGGATTCGAGGTCCGACAGGAAACCCTGGCTGACACCGATCGCCGCGGCCAGCTCGGCTTGGGTAAGCTTTCGCCAGTTGCGCAGGGCCTTTAGTCGATTGGAGCCGCGCAAGACATTCATGGTCACGTCCGCCGGCAGCGCCCTTTCGGTGTTGAGATCGGCTTTGCGCTCATCATAAATGGCGACATCCGCAGCATCTTCGAGAGCCTCCTCGGCGGCATGCAGCAACGCCTCGTAGTCCGCCTTGGGGATCACGACCAGTTCCTCGCCGGTTGAGGTTTTGATGATTTGCGGGGCATTCGGAGTGTGTCAACGTTCGGCCAGCGCTTCCTCGCCGCGGCGTTCGCGGACGAGGTTGACGAAGCGCCGGAACAGGTAATGCGAATCCTGCGGGCCGGGCGAGGCTTCGGGATGGTGCTGGACCGAGAACACTGGACGGCCGGTCAGCGCGATGCCGCAATTCGAGCCGTCGAAGAGCGAGACGTGGGTTTCCTCGACGCCTTCGGGCAGCGAGTCGGCGTCAACGGCGAAACCGTGGTTCATCGAGACGATCTCGACCTTGCCGGTGGTATGGTCCTTGACCGGATGGTTGGCGCCGTGATGGCCCTGGTGCATCTTCTCGGTCCTGCCGCCGAGCGCCAGAGCCAGCATCTGATGGCCGAGGCAGATGCCGAACACCGGGATGTCGGTCTTCAAGAGGTCCTGGATCACCGGCACGGCATATTCGCCGGTCGCTTCCGGATCGCCGGGGCCGTTCGACAGGAAGATGCCGTCCGGCTGCATGGCCATAATCTCCTCGGCGCCGGTCTTGGCCGGCACGACGGTGACCTTGGCGCCGAGGCCCGCAAGCAGGCGCAGGATGTTGCGCTTGACGCCATAGTCGACGGCCACGACGTGCATGGAAGGCTCGCCCAGCTCGCCATAACCCTCGTTCCAGATCCAGGGCGTCTCGCGCCAGACCGAAGACTGGCCCGACGTGACCTCCTTGGCGAGATCGAGGCCGATCAGACCCGACCAGGCCGCGGCCTGCCGCTTCAGGTCCTCGATGTCGAAGACGCCGTCGGGCGCATGCGCGATGACGGCATTGGGCATGCCCTTCTCGCGGATCAGCACAGTCAGCGCGCGGGTGTCGATGCCGGACAGCGCGACGATGCCGCGCCGCTTCAGCCACTGGTCGAGATGGCCGGCGGCGCGATAGTTCGACGGGTCGGTGACGTTGGCCTTGAAGATGGCGCCGACAGCGCCCGCGCGGGCGGCTGGATGCAAATCCTCGATGTCCTCGTCATTGGTGCCGACATTGCCGATATGGGGGAAGGTGAAGGTGACGATCTGGCCGGCGTAGGACGGATCGGTGAGGATTTCTTCATAGCCGGTCAGCGCGGTGTTGAAGCACACTTCCGCAACTGCCGATCCCGTGGCGCCAAGGCCGCGGCCTTCGATCACCGTGCCGTCGGCGAGAACCAGAAGGGCGGTCTGCTTTTCGGTTGCCCACGGGGCGGTGGTCGTGGCCATGGCGGCACTCCTGTCAGGCGCGGCAATCGGTCGGGAGGACCATTTGCGCAGCAAGGCGCGAAGCTGGATTGCCCGGCTCCCACGCGTCAACTCATTGTCTCATGCAGGACCGAGTACATAGGCGAACGCGCCGGAGCGGTCAATGCGGCGCCCCAAACCACGGCCGATTTGCTTTCGTCAAGCAATATCAGCGGCTTGGCGGGATTTGCGTTGGCCGTTCGGCAAAGCTATTGTCCGCCGCATTCGAAGGAGAAGCACGATGCGCGAGAAAATCGCCGAATCCATGAAGAGCGCGATGAAGGCGCAGGACAAGCACCGCCTGCCGACACTGCGGCTGATCCAGGCCGCCATCCACGATCGCGACATAGCCAATCGCGGCGCCGGAAAGCCGCCGGCGAGCGAGGAGGAGATCCTGCAGATCCTCGCCAAGATGGTGAAGCAGCGCGAGGAATCCGCCAAGGCCTTCGAGGACGGCAAGCGGCCGGAGCTGGCGGCGCAGGAGCGCGGCGAGATGGAGATCATCCGCGAGTTCCTGCCGACGCAGCTCGACGACGCGGCGATCCAGGCTGCGGCGCGCGAGGCGATCGCGGCGACGGGCGCCGCCAGCCAGAAGGACATGGGCAAGGTGATCGGCGCGCTGAAGCAGAAATATGCCGGCCAGATGGACTTCGCCAAGGCGAGCGCCATCATTAAGGGGTTGCTGCAATAGACGACGGTCTCAGTCCTTGCAGATCGGCACCGGCTGCGGCGGTGGCGCCGGATGATCCTTCTTGTACTGGGCGATGATCGGCTCCAGCACCTTCTTCGGCCAGAATTTGGGAGTGCCGATCTCCTTCAGGCAGGAGGCGTTCCAATAGGTGCCCGCGTTTGAGAGCGCCTGGCCGGCGGCCTTGGCCCGGGCGACAGCGGCGATGTCGCGCGATTCCGGATAGATGTAGAGCGTCGTCGGGTTGTTCTTCACGAGGGGGATGATCTGCTCGGCGTCGGCGGGCGACCAACTGGTGCAGCCATTGCTGCGGCCGCCGGCATAGTTCACCAGCTTGCCGAACGGAACGAGGCCGTCATGGTCGGCATAGGAGCTTTGCGGGCTCTTGCGCATGCACAGGCCCTTCAAGATCGCCGCCGGATGGCCGCCGATCACGCGCTGCCTGGCGTTCGCCGCTTCGCCTTCGCCGTCGAACTGGATGAAGCTGCGCATGAACACCGCGTTCTGCGCGCCGACACGATAGTAGCCCTTGAAGGACGTCTTGGTCTCTGCCGTCATATAGGCGCCGCCGGCCGTCAGCGCCGAGTCCATGGCATTGCCGAAATTCTTCGCGCAGCGCCTGCCGTTGGAGAAATCGGCAACGCCTTTCAGGTTGCGGCCGCCGCCATGGCCCGAGGAAACCGCGCGGAAGAGCTGCTTGCTTTCACAAATGATGTAGTAGCGCTGGCCAGGCACGCTGTTGCCCAAATCCCCGGGACGCGTGGCATCCATGGCGAAGTAGCAGGGGTTGCTGACCGAACCTTCGTTTACCTTCTTCTGGTAGAGCGCGCGCGCCCGCTCCAGCACGACCTGAGAGATCTGGCCTTCGCCGTCGCCGACATGGCGCTGCAGCCAGTCGGGAACGGTCAACGGCCGCAAAGCCGCGAATGAGCTGACCGATGCCGTCAGGGCGGCCAGGATCGCGACAAGGCAGAAGATGGCCGCGCCCCGCGGAACAGATCTCAACCGCACCGTCTTGCCCCTCCCGTCGAAATGTCTCGTACCCGTGAATCAGCATGGACGATTATAGAAGGTCTCGCACGCATCGGCGAAACACTTCTAGTTTAGCGACGCCTTTTGGAGGTCGGATTTTCGGCCCGCTTCGATTGAGCTATGATCTGATTCCGGCGTGCCCACGCCTCCTCCCTCCATCGGGAAGCATTGTCCATGCAGGGCAGTTTATCACCGAACCAACTGTTCGAGCGCCAGGCATAAGGAGGGGTTGTCAAGACTGCTCGCGGCAGGAGGTTTTTCGATGCGGTTTTCCGCACCCGTCTATCATCTGAAACGCCAGGCGAGGCTTCTGTCCCGCAGCGAAAATGTGCCCCTCCACCAGGCGCTCGATCGCGTTGCCGCCAAGCAAGGCTTCGGCAGTTGGAGCCTGCTTGCGGCCAAGGCCGCCGAGGCTGCGCCAGCCGGCGCCTTGTTGGCGCGGCTGATCCCCGGCGACATGGTCCTGGTGGCGGCGCGGCCGGGGCAGGGCAAGACGCTGATGAGCCTCGAACTTGCCGTAGCCGCCATGAAGCAAGGCAGTCGCGCCGTATTCTTCACCCTGGACTACATGCATGCCGATATCCTCGACCGGTTCCGTGACATCGGCGTCGACCCAGCCGATTTCAACCGCCTGTTCGAGTTCGACAATTCCGACGCCATCAGCGCCGCCTACATCATCGAGGCGTTGCGGGCGGCGCCGCGCGGCACGCTGGCGGTCATCGACTATCTGCAACTGCTCGACCAGAAGCGGGAGAATCCGGAACTCATGGTCCAGATCCGCGCCTTGAAATCGTTTGCCCGGGAACGGGGACTGGTGCTCATCTTCATCTCGCAGGTCGACAGGTCATATGATTCCGCCCGGAAAGCATTCCCGGATATCGGCGATATCCGGCTGCCGAACCCGCTCGACCTGTCGTTGTTCGACAAAGCCTGTTTCCTGAACAAGGGCGAAATCCGGTTTCAGGCGACTTGAGAGCGATCCGTATCGCTTCTATGCCGGTCTCGACAGGGAAGCCAAGAATGATCGAAATCGTCAAACCCGCGCTCGAACATTTGCCGTCCTACAAGGCGGCGCTCGAGCGCGGGTGGTCGCCCGACAATGTGCGGCTCCGCGAAGCGACGCGCGAGCAGCTCGAGGCGATCGAGAAAGATCCCGTTGAATTTCTCGCCGGCCTTGACGACCCCGAAGCGAAGGGGCCGCCCATCGTTTTGCCCGACGGCACCGAGGTCGCGCGGCTGCCTGGATTCCGGCGCTGGATCTGGGACGGCGAGGCCGCCGGCTCGATCGGCTTTCGCTGGCAGAAGGGCACGTCGGAGCTGCCCTCGCATGTGCTTGGCCATATCGGCTATGCGGTGATGCCGTGGAAGCGCAACCGCGGCTATGCCACCGAAGCGCTGCGGCTGATGCTGGACGAGGCGAGGGCGGTCGGGCTCGATCATGTCGAGATCACCAGTGATCTCGACAATCCTGCATCGCACAAGGTCGTGCTTGCCAATGGCGGCAGGCTGGTCGGGCGGTTTGCCAAAATTGCAGCCTATGGCGGCGCAGAGAGCCTGAGGTTCCGGATCGATCTTCAAAGCGCGTCGCGCTGAAACGGATTCAGGCGACGCGCTTTAAATCTTTGTTTCGATGCATGTCGTTGTCCCAGAACCGCTGCACACTTCTGGGCGACATGCATTGAATTATTCCGCGGCCGCCGGCAGCGGCGGCGTCGCGCGGCTGCGCCATTCCCAGGTCTGCGAGGCAAAAGCCACCACGACCGCCACCAGCATGGCGAGCACGCCGGCCAGCGGCAGACTGCGATAGCCCAGGCCGGCATTGAGCATCGCCGCGCCCAGCGAGGCAGCCAGCGCGATGCCGACATTGAAGCCGGACGGGATCAGCGAGGAGGCGAGGTTGGAGGCATCGGCCGTCCAGGCGAGGATGCGCGTCTGGATCGGCGCGCCGATGGCGAAATTGAGACCGCCCCAGATGACGATTGCCGCGACCATCGGCAACGGATAGGGGCTGACGAGGTAGATGACGCCAAGCGTCACCGCCTGCAGGGCAAGCATGACGACCAGCGACGGCATCAGCTTCCAGTCGGCCAGCTTGCCGCCTACCAGGACGCCGATCGTGGCGCCGACGCCGTTGAGCAAAAGCACAAAGGGGATCAGGCCCTCGTCGAGGCCCGTGACCTCGAGCAGCATCGGCGTGATGTAGGTGAACAGCGCAAACTGGCCGATCATCAGCATCAGCATCAGGATCAGCGAGGTCCAGACCTGCTGGCGGCCGAGCACGCGAACTTCGCGCGCCAACCCGGCTGGCCGGTTGGCGGCGCCTGCCGCGCGCGGCAGCAGCGCCAGCATGGCGACGATCGCGACGAGGCCCAGCGCGCCCATCACCCAGAAGGTCGCGCGCCAGCCCCACAGGCTGCCGATTGCGGTGCCGGCGGGCACGCCGATGATGTTGGAAACCGTCAGCCCCGAGAGAATGACCGCGACCGCCCGGCCGCGCTGGTCCTCGCGCACCAGGCTGACCGCAACCACCATGGCGACACCGAAATAGCAGCCATGCGCCACGGCAGTCGCGACCCGCAGCAGAAGCATCGAGGCAAAATCGGGCGCCAGCGCGCAAGCCGCCTGGCCAAGGGTGAAAGCGATCGTGAGCCCAATCAGCAGCGTCTTGCGCGAGATCTTGCCGGTGGCCAAAGCCAGCAGCGGGCCGCCGATCGCAATGCCGCAGGCATAGCCGGAGACGAGATAGCCGGCGGTGGGCACCGAAACGCCGAGGCCCTGCGCCACCTCCGGCAGCACGCCGGCGATGACGAATTCGGTGGTGCCGAAGGCGAAGGCGGCAAGGAAAAGGGCAATCAGCGGCGGCATGGTTCAAAACATAGGCGAGGAATGTACGTCTCAAACCATGCCTGCGCGGGCACGGCAATGCAGAAATTGGCGACGGCGCTTTAGCTTTTCTTGACGGGACGGATCAAAGCCGGCCTGTCGCTTGCTGCTACGCTGCCTTTTTGCGCCCGTAAGGGATCTTCAGCCAGGCCCGTTCGTGCAGGTAGTAAAGCAGCGACTTGGTGACCACTTCGGTGAGCCCGATCGTGGCGGCGAGCTTGATGCTGCCGGTGACCACCAGGGAGATGATCATTGTGTCGATCGTGCCGGTGACGCGCCAGGAAAGCGCCTTGGCGAAGCTGCGCGAATGCGTGTCCATCGACGGATCGTCCTCCCAACAGGTCCACAGGCGTTCCTTAGCCGACGGAAGCGAGGATGAGCAAAGACTTATTTTTCGGAAGGTCCCGATCGCCTCAGCTGGCCTTCAGCCGCGAACCGCCGAGCAGGCCGCGCTCCTCGAGCACCGGATAGGCGATCGAGGCGAGCAGCGAGTTGATCTGCTTCAGGTCGCGGATAGTATCGAGGTGGATGGAGCTCGTCTCGACGCTCTTGGCGGTGCCTTCGCGCAGGCGCTCAAAATGGCTGGCGCTGGTTTCCTTCTCGCGTTCGCGCAAGAGATCCTTTTCCAGCACCAGCTGCCGCGCGGTTTCCGGATCGCGCGAGACCAGCACGTTGAAGGCAAGACGCGCATTGGCGAGCACCGAGGAATGGAAGGCGCAGAGCTCCTGCCAGCCTTCAGGCGTGAATTCCAGGCCGCGCTCCAGCTTCTTCCTGACATGCACCAGCATGTTGCGCACGATGATGTCGCCGACCTGCTCCAGCTTGACGCAGGCGCCGATCAGCTCCTGGCACCGCAACGCCTCATCCTCGGTCAGCGGGTTCCTGGTGATCTTGGCGAGATAGAGTTTTATCGCCGCGTGCTTCCTGTCGACGCGGTCGTCGAGCGCGGCCAGCGCCTTGATCTTGTCGGTGTCGGCGCTCTCGTAAAGCTCGATGATGCGCTTCAACATGATCTCGACCGTCTCGCAGACCCGCACCACCTCGCGCGTCGCATTGGCCAGCGCCTGGCTCGGCGTGTCCAACGCGCTTTCATTGAGTGCCGACAGTTCGACGACATCCAGCGTGGCGGCCGGCTCCGGCACGGCTCCGAGCGCAACGATCTTCTCCGAGACACGGTAGACGAGGCCCGCGAGCGGCAGGCCGGCCAGCAGGATGATCACATTGAACAGGATGTGGGCATTAACGATCTGGTCCGGAACAGTGGCGCCGAGGAAGCCGATGGGCGGCTTCAGCGTCATGAACAGGATCAGCATCACCAGCGAGCCCACGCCGCGCATCAAAAGGTTCCCGATCGGTACGACGCGGACGCCCGGATCGGCGTTGCGGGTAAGCAGGGGCGCGATGATCGAGGAGCCGAGATTGACGCCGAGCACCAGCACGATGCCGAGCTCGGGAGGGATAAAGCCGCGCCCGGCCAGCGTCACCAGGAGCAGCACGGCGGCGATCGAGGAATGGAACAGCCAGGTAACCAGCGCGGCGAGCAGGTAAGCGGTGACATAGTCGCCGGAGAAATAATTGACGATCAGCGGCATCAACTGACTGTTGCGCAGCGGTTCCGACGCCTGACCGATCATCTCCAGCGACAGGATCAGCAGGCCGACGCCGATCAGGATACGGCCCATCTGCCGCCAATCGCGCCGCTCGGTGGCCATGAACATGATCGTGCCCGCGATCAGGCAGAGCGGCACCAAAAGCGTCAGGTCGAAGGTGAGCAGCTTGGCCACCAGCGCCGAACCGATCTCGGCGCCGCGCACTGCCAATTGCCCGGCGGCGCCCGAAACGATGCCGGCGCCGGCGAAGGAGCCGACCAGCAGCGTCACCGCGGTCGAGCTCTGCAATGCGATCGCCAGCCCGCAGCCGGCCAGCACCGCCATGACCGGATTGCGCATGGTGGCGCGCAGCCGGTGGCGCAGCACGTCGCCATAGGCGCGCTCGACGCCCGTCTTCACCATGCGGGTGGCGAACAGCATCAGCGCCACCGCGCCGGCAAGGTGCAGGAGGACGACGGAGCCGCTCACAGCCAAACTCGCGAGGTGGCATCAGGGGTGCGGAGAGGGGTACGAATCTTAGTCATTTCAACCGGTCGAAATATACCAGATAAAATTAGCCGAATAATAGATTTTTCTGATGCGATGATCGTCTCGGCTCGACGGCGCATGTCGGAAATGACTGCAGGAAGCATTGGTTGCATGCGCCTGGCGGCAGCGCTTCGCCTCATATCGCCCAACGCTCGGCCGCGTGATCCGAAGCGTTGTTGAGGTGGCCGGTGCAAGCCTCGGAAAACATTACAGAATTGTAATTCTGGCGTTCAGTTTCGGTTCATCCATTGGCGGCTATTCCCCTGCCTATCGACAACAAGGAATACCGACCATGAAACGCCTCATACTTTGCGCCGTCACCGCCTCGATGCTGGCCGCCACGGCCTTCTCCGGCCAGACCGCGCCGCTCGCCCAGCCGAGCACGCCGCAGTCGAGCTACACCCAGGTCGACTGGCAGAAGCCCGGCAGGCATCTCGACAAGCGGGTCATCGTCAAGAAGAAGGTGGTAAGGCGCAGCCATTGGCGCAACGGCCAAAGATATTCCAACTGGAACCGTCACCAGCCAGTCCGTGACTGGAACCGCCACGGCCTGCGCCGCCCTGGTCCCGGCCAGGAATGGATCCGCGTCGGCAACGACTATGTGCTGGTCAGCATCGTCTCCGGCATCGTCTTCGGCGCGATCGCGGTGCGGTAGTCCCCGACAATCGCGAAATTCGGAAGGCGGCCACCCGGCCGCCTTCTTTTCGTCTGTGAAAAGCGGGTACGATGGGCCGGACGGAGTCGCCGTGCCCGGGCGGCTTGATTATATGGAGGGCAAACGAGTTCCCCGATGCGCTTTCCGCCCGCCTTCCTCGACGAGATACGCGACCGCGTGCCGATTTCGCAGGTCATCGGCACGCGCGTCGCATGGGACAGGAAAAAGACCAACGCGTCGCGCGGCGACTACTGGGCCTGCTGTCCCTTCCACGGCGAGAAGAGCCCGTCCTTCCATTGCGAGGACAAGAAGGGCCGCTATCACTGTTTCGGCTGCTCGGTTTCGGGCGACCATTTCAAGTTTCTCACCGAGCTAGACGGCATGAGCTTCCCTGAAGCCGTCGAGAAGATCGCCGAGATGGCCGGCGTGCCGATGCCGGTGCGCGACGAACAGGAAGAGCGGCGCGAGAAGGAACGCGCCAGCCTGACCGACGTCATGGAAATGGCGACCGCCTTCTTCCAGGAGCGGCTGCAAAGCGCCGACGGCGCCAAAGCCCGCGCGTATCTGCGCGACCGCGGGCTGACGCCGGCGACGCAGCAATCCTTCCGTCTGGGCTATGCGCCCGACAGCCGCAACGCACTCAAGGAACATCTTGCCGGCAAGGGCGTGCCGAAGGCCGATATCGAGGCCTGCGGCCTGGTGCGGCACGGCGACGACATCCCGGTCTCCTACGACTGGTTCCGCGACCGCATCATGTTTCCAATCCCGGATTCGCGCGGCAAGATCATCGCCTTCGGCGGGCGCGCGCTGGCGCCCGACGCGCTCGCCAAATACATGAATTCGCCGGAGACGGAGCTCTTCCACAAGGGCAACGTGCTCTACAATTTCGCGCGCGCGCGCAAAGCGTTGGCCAAAGGCGGCACGGTGATCGCCGTCGAAGGCTATATGGACGTGATCGCGCTAGCGCAGGCCGGCTTCGAGAATGCCGTGGCGCCGCTCGGCACCGCGCTCACCGAAAACCAGCTGGAACTTTTGTGGCGCATGGCGCCCGAGCCGGTGCTTTGCTTCGATGGCGACCAGGCCGGGCTGAAGGCGGCATGGCGGGCGGCCGATCTCGCGCTCCCGTCGGCGCAGACCGACCGCCGGGCGCGCTTTGCGTTGCTGCCGGAAGGCAAGGATCCGGACGATCTGGTCAAGGCCGAAGGGCCGGACGCGTTCCGCGCCGTGCTTGCCGATGCGCGGCCGCTGGACGAACTGTTATGGATGCGCGAGACGGCGGGCGGTGTCTTCGACACGCCGGAGCGGCGAGCAGAGTTGCGGAAAAGGCTACGGGAGTTGACCAGCCGCATCCGCGACGAGAGCGTGCGTTATTACTATCAGCAGACAATGGACGAGCGGGAGCGGAACTTCTTCGGCTCGCAGCGGAATCTTCGGCAAGGCCGTCAGGATTGGAAGCCGGGGCAGGGCAAGACGCCCGTGCCCGGTGGGCAGTTCGCGAAAGGTGGGGCGGCCGGCGGGCGCGCCGCGATCACAGAGAGCCTTGGTCGCTCGGCGCTGGTCAAGCGGGCCGGCGAGGGGATGTCGGTGCGCGAGGCGACGATTATCGTGGCGCTGGTCAACCACCCGGCGCTGATCGACGAGAATTTCGCCCATGTCGAATTCCTCGACCTTGCCAATTCGGATTTGCGCAAGCTGCACGCGGCCATTCTCGACGCCATGGCGCATGAAGCGGCCGACGAGCGCGGCGCGGTCATCGCCACCATCGAGCGCGCCGGCTGCGGCGGCATCTGGGAGCGGGCTGTCGAGTTGATCAAGCGCGCGCGGCAATGGCCGGCGTTGGAAACGGCGGCGCTTGACGATGCCCGCGACGCCTTCAACCAGGCGCTCCACTTGCAGCGTAGCGCCCGCACATTACATAGAGAGCTGAAACAGGCGCAGGCGGCGCTCGATGCAGACCCTTCGGAAGAAAACTTCCGGCATCTCGTCGAGATTCAAGCGCAATTCAACGATGTGCAGGCAACGGAAGCGCTGATCGAAGGATTCGGCGTCTCGTCGGGCAGGGTTGGCCGCGTTTAGGCCAAACACCACCCATTGGAAGTGAAGTGGAAATGCGCGGCGCGTCGAATCGACGCCTCTAAGTCGGGTAATTGATTCGCTTTTTTCATGCGAATCATGCCAGAGGCGCTTGACCTTCTGGCAGATTGGCGGAATCAGGACGATTCGAAACGTTAACCGTGCCACGGCATCGACGGGAATTCGAGCGATGTGAGGCACCGGTGGCGACTGGACAGGCAAAGTGCCCGCTCCAGATATCAGGGTTAATCTGGACTTAATGCATGTCGCCCAAAAGTGGAAACCGGTTTGGGACAGAGACATGCACAAAACAAAAGAGATGACACGGTTGCTGGGCCGGTGAAAAGCGTTCCGGCGCGAGCGCGTCCAGTATAACCGGTACGGCAGTTTATGCGGCCTCGATATTCGGCCGCTTGGAGACGACAAAGAATGGCGACAAAGGAAAAGGAAGAGGTCGAGACCGAACGCGAAGGCGCCACCGATGGCCCCCTGCTCGACCTTTCCGACGATGCTGTCAAGAAGATGATCAAGGCCGCGAAGAAACGCGGCTATGTCACGCTCGACGAGCTCAACGCGGTGCTGCCCTCGGAAGAGACGGATCCGGACCGCATCGAAGATATCAATGCGATGCTCAGTGACATGGGCATCAACGTCGTCGAGGACGACGAGGTGGGCGAGGAGGCGGAAGCCGAGCCGGCCGCCGACGCCGAGGAAGACGCCAACGAGCTCGCCGAGCAGACCGGCACCGCCGTCGCCGCCACGACCACCAAGAAAGAGCCGACCGATCGCACCGACGACCCGGTGCGCATGTATCTGCGCGAGATGGGCTCGGTCGAGCTTCTGTCGCGCGAGGGCGAAATTGCGATCGCCAAGCGCATCGAGGCCGGCCGCGAAACGATGATCGCGGGGCTGTGCGAAAGCCCGCTGACGTTCCAGGCCATCATCATCTGGCGCGACGAGCTCAACGAATCGAAGATCCTGCTACGCGAGATCATCGACCTCGAGGCGACCTATGCCGGCCCCGAAGCCAAGCAGGCGCCCGTCGTCGAACGCATCGAGGAAGCGCCCAAGCCCGAGGAGAAGCCGCGCGGCCGTTCGGCGGCACGCGAGGAAGAAGACGACATCACCAATGTCGGCGGCGACACGCGCGGGCTGGAGGAAGAGGAAGACGACGAGGACGAGGCGAGTCTGTCGCTGGCCGCGATGGAAGCGGAACTGCGCCCGCAAGTGATGGAGACGCTCGACGTCATCGCCGATACCTACAAGAAGCTGCGCAAGCTGCAGGACCAGCAGGTCGAGAACCGCCTGGCCGCGGCCGGCACGCTGTCGCCCAGCCAGGACCGCCGCCTGAAGGAGCTGAAGGACCAGCTGATCAAGGCGGTGAAGTCGCTGTCGCTCAACGCCGCGCGCATCGAGGCGCTGGTCGAGCAGCTCTACGACATCAACAAGCGCCTGGTGCAGAACGAGGGCAAGCTTTTGCGCCTCGCCGAAAGCTATGGCGTGCGCCGCGAGGAGTTCCTGCGGGAGTATCAGGGCTCGGAGCTCGATCCGAACTGGACGCGCTCGATCGCCAACCTGACCTCGCGCGGCTGGAAGGAGTTCACCAAGAACGAGAAGGATGCGATCAAGGAGCTGCGCGCCGAGATCCAGAACCTTGCCACCGAAACGGCGATCTCGATCCTGGAATTCCGCAAGATCGTCAACCAGGTGCAGAAGGGCGAGCGCGAGGCCGCGATCGCCAAGAAGGAAATGGTCGAGGCGAATCTTCGCCTGGTCATCTCCATCGCCAAGAAATACACCAACCGCGGCCTGCAGTTCCTGGATCTCATCCAGGAAGGCAATATCGGCCTGATGAAGGCGGTCGACAAGTTCGAATACCGTCGCGGCTACAAGTTCTCGACCTACGCCACCTGGTGGATCCGGCAGGCCATCACCCGCTCGATCGCCGACCAGGCGCGCACCATCCGCATTCCGGTGCACATGATCGAGACGATCAACAAGATCGTGCGCACCTCGCGCCAGATGCTGCACGAGATCGGTCGCGAGCCGACGCCGGAGGAACTGGCGGAAAAGCTCGCCATGCCGCTGGAAAAAGTGCGCAAGGTGCTGAAGATCGCCAAGGAGCCGATCTCGCTCGAAACGCCTGTCGGCGACGAGGAGGATTCGCATCTCGGCGACTTCATCGAGGACAAGATGGCGATCCTGCCGATCGACGCGGCGATCCAGGCCAACCTGCGCGAGACGACGACGCGCGTGCTTGCCTCGCTGACGCCGCGCGAGGAACGTGTGCTCAGAATGCGTTTCGGCATCGGCATGAACACCGATCATACGCTGGAGGAAGTCGGCCAGCAGTTCTCGGTAACGCGCGAGCGCATCCGCCAGATCGAGGCCAAGGCGCTGCGCAAGCTCAAGCATCCGAGCAGGTCGCGCAAGCTCAGAAGCTTCCTCGACAGCTGAAGCAGTCTGCTTTCCGGAGTTCGGCATGGGGGCGACCTACGGAAACATCAGCATAGAGGGGCCAACGCGTGAGGCGTTGGCCAACTGGCTGAGATTGAAGAAAATCGATGCCTTCGTCACCGCGCCGGATGAGAGCGGTTGGATCACATTTTCGGACCAATATACGGACGGGCTCGATCCTGGCTGGATCGAACCTTTGCTCCAGAGCCTTACGCGTGACCTGGCCTGTGTCGGCATCGCGATCACCGTCTACGACGAAGAACAATTGCGCCTCTGGGCGGCGAAGGATGGTGTTCTGCAGTCTCGCTACAATTCTTGCCCAGGCATGGAGATGAGCGACCCTGACGATGAGGATATGCGTCCTCGGCTCGAAGATGCCGCCGCGTTGCTGGCCACGATCGGCAAATCCACCGCGCCCGACAGTCTGCTTCAGATATTGGGGATGGATGGAGCCAAAGAGTACGTAGCTCCGCTCGACCTCCACGAAGAACTCGCGACGTATCTGCGACTTCCGGAGAATTCCGTTGGCCTCGGCCACAGATACATTCTGAAGGATAAGATTGACCTGCTCGAAGAGGGGCTGATCAGGACCGTCGACAGCTAGCGTTGTCGTTTGGGCAGCTGAGCCGAGCGCTGGGCAAGAATCGAAAGGGCGCTTCGGCCCCCTTTTTCATTGCCGGTTTCGCTTGCAACCCTTGTCTGGAACGGTTGCCGGGAGGATAGTCGAAACGTCGAATGCATTTCCGGACAGTTGGCCGGATGCCCTGGCCATCTGGCTCCGATGGGAGGTGTGCCATGACGACGTACATCGTGCTTATCAACTGGACTGAGCTCGGCGCCAAGAATGTGCGGGAATCGCCGAAACGGCTCGATGCGGCCAAGAAGCTGCTGGGGGAAATGGGCGGTTCGTTCAAGGCATTCTACCTGACCATGGGCGAATGCGACATGGTCGCCATCGTCGAAGCGCCGGACGATGCGGTGCTCGCCCGCTTCGCGCTGATGTTGTCGTCGGGCGGTAATGTCAAAACGCGGACGATGAAGGCGTTTCCGGAATTCGCCTATCGCGAGATCATCAGCTCGCTCGGGTAAAGCGGCTGACGGGCGCAGCGCGGCTGTTGCGAAGCCGCGCCGCATTCCCGATAGTTGAGCCATGCCCGAGCCGTTGCTGACAGTCTGGTACAACACACGCTGTCCGGTGTGCGACGCCGGCATCAACCGGCAGAAGCGGCAGCTGGTCGAGGCGGTCAAGGTTGGCCGCATCGAATTCCGCGACATCAATTTCGAACCCGAGGCGCTCACCGCCTTCGGCGTCTCGCTGGAGGATATCCGCCGGCGCCTGCATGCGACCGACGCCGGCGGGCGGCTGCTGGTCGGCGCCGACGTGGCGATTGCGGTCTGGCGGATCACGCCGGGCGAGGGATGGCTGGCGAGCTTGTTCGGCAACGCCATCGCGCTGCCGTTGACGCGCTTTGCCTATGACCGTTTCGCGGACGTGCTCTACGCCTGGAACCGACGCAAGGGCCGTTGGTAAAGCGGTCTGGCCCAGCCGTATGAGGACGTATGCGCGATCTTGGCATGGCGTAAGATACATCTTAAGATATATCTTGACTCAACAAGCGCCGCGTCTTACTTACGATGTATCGTAAGATATATCTCAAGGAGCAATCGATGCACAGACACAACCACTTCGGCGAGCGCATGTTCATGCATATGGCCGGCAAATTTGGTGGCAGAGGGGGCGGCGGCTTCGGCCCGTTCGGCCATGGCGGCAGGGGCGGCGGACGCGGCGGCCCGGGCGACATGTTCCGCGCCGGGCGCATGTTGGCCGACGGCGATCTCAAGCTGATCACGCTGTCGCTTCTGGCCGATGCGCCGCGCCACGGCTACGACATCATCAAGGCTCTGGAAGAGCGCACCAGTGGCATCTACAGCCCGAGCCCGGGCGTGGTCTATCCGACGCTGACCTTCCTGGAGGAGGCGGGCTATGCGGTATCCTCGAGCGAAGGCAACAAGAAGGTGTTTTCGATCACCGAGGCAGGCAAGGCGCATCTGGACGAGAACCGCGAGATGATCGACAGCGTGCTCGATCATCTCGAGCGTTTCGGCCGCAAGATGGCCGCGGCGCGCGAATGGTTCGGCTGGGGCGACGACAAGGACGAGGGGCGTCGCGGCCGTTCGGAAACGCGCGACCGGTTCCGCGCGCTGCGACACCGGCTGCGCGCCGCGCTCGGCGACATCGCCGACGCGCCGGAAGACAAGCAGGCCGAGGCGATCAGCATCCTGGAAGACGCTGCCGAGGCGATCGAGGCCTTGGCTCGTCGCTAAGACATTCTCAAGGAAACCGAAAAGCCCGGATCGCTCCGGGCTTTTGTATTCAGTCAGCAATCGGCAAGGGCAGGGGATTATTCCTTGCCGACATATTCGCTGATCAGCTTCTCGTTGCGCGCCTTCTCGATCTTGGCGGTGGTCTCGGCCGCGATCCGCTCGTCGGTGCGGTATTTGACCAGGTTCACCAGGCTGCCGGTAAGCAGCAGCACGCCCATCGCCCAGTAGCCCTTGGTCGAGAGGTCGACCGGCGCCAGCCACAGCGACAGGCCGAGCATGAAATAGGCAGCGCCCACCGAGATGGTGTTGAACAGGATGTAGGTCTGATTGCCATTCATCGTCGTATTCCTTGGATTTGATCTGTCACGGGAAATCGCGGGTTCAGTTCGGGGATTTGAGGCGCGCCAGAACATCCTCAGCACGCACCTTGGTGGCCGGTCCATGGCCTGCTTCGGCGAGACGTTCGCGGATCGCCTCGTGGCGCAATTCGCCGTCGATCTCGTCGAGGATGCCGGCCTCCTCGAACGGGTCGGAGCTGTCCTTGATGCGGGCCAGCAATTCCTCCGCTTCGTTAATGCTTGCGGTGTGGCCGATCGAGCGGTTGAGGCGCGACTGCGCCTTGCGTTCGGCATCGATCGCCCTGGCGGAGATCATGCCCTGGTTGAGATCGATGATGCGGCGATGCGCCTGTTCCACGGACAGACGCATCCGCAAGGTCTTGTCGCCGAGGCTCTTGACCGTGGCGCGGCGGACCTCGCGCTCGTTCTCGAGTTCGGCGATTGCGGAAGCGCCACCTTCGGCAAGCGCCTGGTTGTTAGCGGAAAGCGCGCTCAGCGTGCGGGTTTCCAGATCGGCGATGCGGCGGTCGAGCTGGTCGAGGCTGGTCTGCTCGGCGCGCTGGCGCACGATCAGCGAGGCGAGCGTCTGCTTGGCGGCGGCAAGGCCCGCCTCCGCGTCGCGGATGCGCTGGGCCAGAAGGTCGATCGCAAAACGATCCTTCAGATTGTCCTCGGCCCGTGCGCTGGCGCCGTCCAGCAATGTCTTGATCAGGCTAAGCATGGTCATCTTCTCCCTGTTTTCGTGAACGCTGTTCACAAGCTCAACATAGCAGGAAATGAACATTGTTCAAGGGCTATTTTGAACGCTGTTCATGAAGCGCCGCACATGGTAAACGCAGGCAACGGAATGAATCACGGGCTGGGCTTGCCGACTTCGGACATAAGGACAGGAAAGAAGCATGGCGCTGGACAAGGAAGAGATGAGCGAGAAGGTGCTCGCCATTGCCGAGGCGCTGCTCAACGAGGGCGGCGCCGACAATCTGAAGGCGCGCACGATCGCCGAGCAGGCCGGCATCTCGGTCGGATCCGTCTATAACCTCTTTGCCGATCTCGACGAGGTGCACCGCGCCGTCAACATGCGGCTGCTCGACCGGCTCGGCGCGACAGGCATCGCGGCGATGGCCGATCTCGAAAGGCAAGGGGTGACCGATGTGCGGCATCGCATCCTGGCGATGGCCGCCGCCTATGTGCGCTTCGTCGAGGCGCATCCCGGCAGCTGGCCGGCGGTGCTTGCCTTCAACCGCCGCCGCGCGACGCGGCCGGGCCCCGATGCCTATGACGCGCTGCTCGACGCGCTCTTCGACATCGTCGCCGGCGTGCTCAAGGCCGGCGATTTCGGCCTCGACGACGACCGTCGCGCGCTTGCGGCGCGGACCTTGTGGTCAAGCGTGCACGGCATCGTCACCAGCGGCTATGTGGCGAATTCGAACAGTAGGCAGGCCGAGGAGATCTGGCGTCAGGTCGAGCTTCTGGTCGGCGTTTTCGTCAAGGGGCTGGAACACGGCGGCGCATTCGCGCATGCTGACACAAAGCCTGAATGAACAGGCGGCGCCGTAATCACGTGCCCGCGTGGATGGGAGTTTTGAAAAATGTCTTTTCTGAAGAAGCTTTTTGGCGGCGGCGGTGAGGCAACGGAGGCCGGCACCGCCAAGCCGGCAAAGCAGGTCGAGCACAAGGGATTCCTGATCAGCGCGACGCCCTACAAGGCCGAGGGCCAATACCAGACCTGCGGCGTCGTCTCGAAGGAAGTGGACGGTGTGATGAAAGAGCACCGCTTCATCCGCGCCGACCGCTTCGCCGGATTGGACGACGCCGTCGACATCTCGATCAAGAAGGGCATCCAGCTCGTCGACGAGCAGGGCGAGCGGATGTTCGGCTAATTAGAGCCGCGGATCGATAGGTTCGCTCTCCAGAGCCAGTACAGCGAACACACATTCGTGGACTCGCCGCAGCGGCTGTCTCGCGACAAACCGCTTCAACGCCTCGTGACCGAGCGCGAACTCGCTGAGCGCCAGGTTCCGTTTGCCGCCCAGATGCCGTTCCCGCAGCCGGACAAGGTTATCCGGGGCGTCATATTCGGGGCCGTAGATCATGCGCAGATATTCGCGGCCGCGGACCTTGAGCGCCGGCTGGATGAGGCCTTTCTTACCGCGGCTGACGAAGTCACGCGGCTTGACCACCATGCCTTCGCCGCCTGAAGCGATCAGCATCTCCCACCAGGCGACGGCCTCCGTGCAGGCGCCGGCATCGGCCAGATCGACGCTGCGCCATCTGGTGTGCACGACGACGCCTTCCGCGGCGAGGCGATCGGCCAGCGACATATGCCAGATGTGGTCATGGTCGAACCAGACGCGGCCCTCGCTGGCCAGCAGATGGAAAGGCGCCACCCTGAGATCATCGACGCTCGAAACCGGCCAGACATAGGGCGACCAGACGCCGGCGTATTTGGCCGCGCGCACGGCCCGATCGGCGAACCGTGCGCTCAGATCCATCACGTCGACGCCTCGCGCCTTTGCTCTCTCCAAGGCATCGCGACCGAGCCGCAGACCGGCCGCGGACGACGCCGCCACTGGTTCGTACTGACTTTCGATGAGGCTGCGTGCCTTGGCCGACCAGGGCATGATCTCGGCGTCGAGCAGCAGCCAGTCGGTTTTCAGTTCCTCCCAGATGCCAGCGGCATCGACGCTTGCGCGAAGCCGAGCGAGCAGGCCTTCCGTCATGGCGTTGTCGCCGAAAAAGGAACGCCCTGTCCGGGTCCATATCGCGCCGGTCTCGCCGCCCGAAACGCCGAAGCGGCTCAGCGCCGCCTGCGCGGTCCGGCACAGTGCGACGATCGCCCGCGAACCCATGTGCTTTTGTTCGCACACGACCTCGGCTACGCCGCGCTCCCGAAAATAGGCGAAAGCCTCTTCCGGGCGTTCAAGCCAGTCAGGGTGACCGCTAGTCTCGGACGGCGACATCGTCGGCGGCAGGTACACCAGCCACTGGGGCGCTATGGCGAAACGGCTCATGGCCTCTAGGGCGGCCGCCGCATTTTCCTCGGCCACGACGATCCGGCCTTTCAGCTCGGTCTCGATCCAGCGGCGGCCGGAAACATCTTCGATATCGAGCACACCATCGGCATCGGCCTGTGCCGATTTCTCCATATTCGATGCGCCAAGCGGGCGTATGGGTTCCGACCATGTTCGGATTGCCGGCACCTCAACCAGCTCGCGTTCCGGCCAGCGCAGGGCCGTCAACTTACCGCCGAACACACAGCCGGTATCGATGCACAGGGTGTTGTTCAGCCATTGAGCCGATAGCATCGGCGTGTGACCGTAGACAACGACAGTCTTGCCCCGATAAGCCGTGGCCCAGTCGGCGCGCACCGGCAGTCCGAATTCATCGATCTCACCGGTCGTTTCGCCATAGAGCGCGAATTCGCGCACGGCGCCCGAGCCGCGCCCGATCATCTCTTCCTTGAGCCCGGCATGGGCAACGGCCAGGCGTCCGCCGTCCAGCCAGACATGGCTGCGCAGGTCGTCGAGAAAGGCCGGCAGCGCTTCGCGCAGCCCGCGATCCTGCGTGTCCAACTGGTCGATGGTCTGTTGAAGGCCGTGGGCGACCGTGACCTTGCGGCCCTCCAGCCAGCGGCTGAGCTTGCGTTCGTGATTGCCTTGAACGCAGTAAGCGGTTCCGGCCGCCACCATGCTCATGGCGATGCGCAGCACATCGGGCGTGTTGGGACCGCGGTCGACGAGATCGCCGACAAAGACAAGCTTGCGGCCATTTGGGGGAGTGACGGCCACGGTTCGCTCGCCGCGATCCTGCGACCAGACGACCTCATACCCGAGTTGACCAAGCAGGGCTTGCAACTCGTCGGCGCAGCCATGCACGTCGCCGATGATGTCGAAGGGGCCGGTATCGTGACGCTTGTCGGTCCAAAGCGGCTGGCGCGAGATTTTGGCGGTCTCGATGCTGGCTTCGCTGGTGAGCTTCCAGACCTGGCGAAAGCCTTCCCGCTGCAATCCGCCCAGACCCTTGCGAATCTCCATTGTCATGCGCTGAGCCACCCCAGCGCCAAAGGAGCGGTCCGGTCGGCTTGCATTGCGCGCCAGGCAGATGTCGACACCGGGGTCGAGGACGATGGCGACCGGCAAGGCGTGCCATTTGCGGGCCAGTTCGATCCATGCCTTCCGATCCGCTGGCCTCACATTGGTAGCGTCCACCACAGCCAGCTTGCGATGCTTTAGCCGTTTGCCGATGATGTCGCGCATCAGCTCGAAGGCGTCGGCCGAAACATCCTGATTGGTTTCGTCATCGGAGACGAGTCCACGGCATCGGTCAGACGAGATGATCTCGGTCGGCAGGAAATGCCTGGCGGCGAAAGTCGACTTACCGGACCCGGTCGAGCCGATCAGCACGACCAGTGCGAAATCCGGAATTTCCAGATTGGTGTTGTCGACTTCCCTCATCGCGTGAACACCGCCATCTGTGTAGGCGCGCCCAGCTTGGCATCCTCAGCCCCTATGCCACTGATTTCAGCGGCGTAGCCGTATGTCTCGCCTATTCTAGCCGTCCAGGTTTTGAATTCGGGGCGGCTCCACTCGAAACGATGATCCGGATGACGGAAAGTGCCTGGGGGCAGACTGCGGAAAAGCGCATTATAATCCGCATTGGGCGTGGTCACGATAACGGTCTTTGGAGCGGTTTCGCCAAAGACAATCCGCTCGACTAAAGGCAGCCTGTCTTGGTCGAGATGTTCGACGACCTCGACCAATACAGCGACGTCTGCTTCGGCCCAGCGACTGTCCCGGTAAGTCAACGAACCATGCAGCAGCATGACGCGCCCTTCCGGCGGGCCGCCCGCTTCATTCAGTCTCAGCCGTCTTGCCGCCCATTCGAGCTCGCGGACCGCGGGGTCCAAGCCGAACAGTTTTTGGACCCATCGCTCGCGCATCAGTCGGTCGAGCAGCTTACCTTCGCCGCAGCCCAGATCCGCGACAACTTTCCCGCCACTCGCGCGGATGGCTTCGACGACCGCATTCAGGCGCCGGTCGTGCAGCCGGATGGGCGCCTCGAGCGTTTCCTCGGGCGAGCTGCGGGTTTGGACTGGCGTCTCCGCTGCCGCGGTTTCAGGGACCAGTCGCGCCAGGGCCGCGCGGGCCAAAACCGATCGGTTGCGCAAATAGCGGCGCGCGATCAGCTCATTGGCGGGGTGGTGCTCCAGCCATCCCGCGCCCTTGGACAGCAGCTTGTCGACCTCGTCGTCGCCGACCCAGTAATGTTTGGCGTCGTCCATCACCGGGATTAGGACGTAGAGGTGGTTGAGCAGATTGCTCAGCCGGCCGAGGCCGGACAATTTCAGATGGCCGTAGCGGAGCCCTCCCGAACTGGCACCCATGGCCTCGATTGGGGTCAGCTCGATGGTCCAGCCCAGCGGTTCGAACAGCTGCCGCACTATCGCCTCGCCGCCGCGCATCGGCAAGGGCGCCACGACAGCTTCCAGCGGCAGGTCGCTTTCGGCGAGTTGGGGGCGTTCCTTGGAGATGCCGCTCATTGCCGTCCGGAACATCTTGTTGAGCGCCACGGACAGAAAGGAAGACGCCGAGTAAGGCCTGTCGTTCACATATTGATCCAGCAATCCGTCCGCCCGACCCTTGCCCCTCACCAATCCAACGGGGTCGACGTCGAGCAGAAGTGCGGCCTCGCAGCGCGCCTCGCTGGCCTCGGGATAGAACAACCATGCCTTGCCGAAAGAGAGGTTGGTCTGATGCAGGCGCTCGGGGTGCTTGTGCAGCAGGAAGCCGAGATCGGTAGCCGGATGATGGGTGGTGGCGATTGAAAGGAACATTGGCGAGCGATAACGCAGCCCGATTGAATAACCAATGGTGCCACCAAGTTATTTCCACTTCATTCCGGGAAGTGCAAAGAAACCGGTTGGTACCTGTGAGCGGCAGTATTTCCCAACAAAGTGCCAGGGCGGCGAAACTATGGAATTTGGATTAGCGCTCAGAACGCGACCTTGTCGCCGCCCTTGAGCTGCAGGATCTGCCGCGCTTCGTCGGGCGTGGCGATCGAGGCGCCGAGGCCTTCGATGATCTGGCGCACCTTGGTCACCTGTTCGGCGCTGGAGCGGGCGAGCTTGCCCTTGCCGATCCATAGCGAATCCTCCAGGCCGACCCGCACATTGCCCCCCAGCGCAATCGCCTGCGTAGCGATCGGTAGTTGGTGGCGGCCGGCGCCCAGCACCGACCAGTGATAGTCGTTGCCGAACAGGCGGTCGGCCGTGCGCTTCATATGGGCGACGTCTTCCGGGTGGGTGCCGATGCCGCCGAGGATGCCGAACACGCTCTGGACGAAGAACGGCGCCTTGACCAGGCCGCGCTCGACGAAATGCGCCAGCGTGTAGAGGTGGCCGATGTCGTAGCACTCGATCTCGAAGCGCGTGCCGTTGTCAGCGCAGGTGCGCAAGATGTGCTCGATGTCGCCGAAGGTGTTGCGGAAGATGCGGTCGCGCGAGGATTCCAGATAGGGCCGCTCCCAGTCATGCTCGAATGTCTTGAAGCGCTCCAGCATCGGGAACAGCGCGAAATTCATCGAGCCCATGTTAAGCGACGCGACTTCGGGCGCGAACAGCTTGGCCGGCCTGACGCGCTCCTCCACGCTCATCGTCGCCGCACCCCCGGTGGTGATGTTGACGACGCAGTTGGAGCGCTGCTTGATGACCTGCAGGAACGGGGCGAAGGCCTCGGTCGACTGATCTGGCCGTCCGTCGACCGGATTGCGGGCGTGGAGGTGGACGATCGCCGCGCCTGCCTCGGCCGCCTCGATGGCCGCGGTCGCGATCTCTTGCGCCGTCACCGGCAAATGCGGCGACATTGACGGCGTGTGGATCGAGCCGGTTACGGCGCAGGTGATGATGATCTTGTTCTGGTTCGCCACTTTCGATGTCCTGACTTCGTTGTTGGACTGCGCCTATCTGACCGCGCCTTGCGTGATGCCGGAAACGAACTGCTTCGACAACACGATGTAGAGCAAGCTAATCGGCAGCGCCGCCAGTGTCAGCCCAGTGAACAGCATCCCCCAGTTGGTGATGAATTCGTCGACGAACACGATCAGCCCTTGCGGGCAGTGTCTTCAAATCCTCGGAGGTGATCAGGACCAGGGGGAAGAAAAAGTCGTTCCAGCTGTTTGCGCTGACGGCGGCGGATCGCGGCACAGGAAGATATCGGATGGCGCTCGGCGCCTTGGATTGATCCTGCGCGAGGACCGCCACCCTGCCGTGGTGCTGCCGCCGCTGTAGCGAGGCGAAAATGCAAAAGAGGCAGGCGCTGGCTGGCGCCTGCCTCTTTTATTTCCGGCATCGGCGGTCAGGCAGCGGCGGCGACCTGGTCAGCCGTGGCGGCAGCGATCGCGTCGACCTTGGCGGTGGCCTTGGCAAGCGCCGCCGCGACGGCGTCGGCGCCCATGCCGACGCCTTCGACGCGGATGACTTCGACATCAGTCATGCCGAGGAAGCCGAGCACGCTGCGCAGATAGGGAACCGCATGGTCCATCTGCACCGCGGCGCCTTCGGAATAGATGCCGCCGGAAGCGAGCACGATATAGACCTTCTTGCCGTTGACGAGGCCCTTCGGGCCGCCTTCGCCATAGGCAAAGGTCTTGCCGGAGCGGGCGACATGGTCGACCCAGGACTTCAACGTCGAGGAGATGTTGAAGTTGATGAAGCCTGTCGCGAGGATCACGGTGTCGGCAGCGAAAAGCTCGTCGAGCATGGCGTCGGAAACGCCGACGACCTCGGCCTGGCGCGGCGTGCGCGCTTCGGCCGGCGTGTAGATGCCGGTGGCGTAATCAGGGTCGATATGCGGCAGCGGATTGGCGACCAGATCGCGCACGACAAGCGTGTTGGCCGGATCGGCGGCAGCGAGCTTCTGGGCAAGATCGGTGGCGACGCGGGTGGAGTGCGAAGCGTCGCCGCGCGGGCTGGAGGTGACGAGAAGAATAGACATGGCGGTGTCCCCTTGGGGCTGGATTGAAACTTCCCCACCAATATGGGATTGCCGCCCTATCAGGATAACGGGTATAATATGCATACAATCAATCTATAAAATGGATGGGATGCGCATGCAGCCGAACCCAACATTGGATCAGCTCCAAATCCTGGTGGCGGTGGCCGATACCGGCAGCTTCTCGGCCGCGGGGCGCAAGCTCAACCGGGCGCAGTCGGTGGTGAGCTACGGCATCGCCAATCTCGAGGCGCAGCTCGGCCTGAAACTGTTCGAACGCGAAGGCGTGCGCGAGCCGCAACTGACCGATGTCGGCAAGGCGATGCTGGAAGATGCGCGGCGCATGATCGGCGTGCTGCATCGCATCCGCTCGCGCGCCGATGGCTACCGGCAAGGGCTGGAGGCGGAGGTGACGGTGTCGGTCGACGTGGCGCTGCCTTCACCGGCGCTGGTGCGCGTGCTCAAGGCCTTCGAGGCCCAGTTCCCGGCGGTGATGATGAGGCTTTACATCGGTTCGCTCGGCCTGATCGTCGACCAGGTCCTCAACGGCCAGTCGGATCTCGGCTTCGGCGGCCTGCACGGCGATGCCGACGTCAATCTGCTGCGCATAGGCTTCACTTCGATGGTGCCTGCGGCGGCCCCCGATCACCCATTGGCCAAACTACCGAAGCCGGTTGCCGTGGAGGATCTGCGCGAGCATATCCAGCTCGTCGTCTCCGATCAGTCGGAGCGGACGCGCGGGCGCGACTACGGCGTGTTTGCCTATCGGACCTGGCGATTGACGGATGTGCGCACCAAGCATGCCTTGATGCGCGAAGGTCTCGGCTGGGGCGGCCTGCCGCGCTGGCTGATCGCCGACGACCTGGCCAGCGGCCGGCTGGTCGAGCTCGAGCTGGAGCCCTATCGCGAGGTGCGCTCGCCGCTTTATGCCATGCACCGCACCGACCGCAGCCCCAAGCCGGCGGCATCCTGGCTGATCGACGAGTTCAAGCGGCAGCTCGGCTGCTTCAACGAGATGGAGCCGGGCGTTTGGACGGAGGAGGAGCCGGAGACAAGCCGTCCATGAACGCGATCATCACCGCGCGGTAATCCTCGCCGGACGCGCCGGCCTCGATGGCCAAAGCGGCCCGATCGAAGGCGGCCGCCAGCAAAGCGGTCAACGCCTCGACCGGCAATCTGATCATTGCTTGCGCACGCATCGCGGCGACCAGGCCTTCGCGCAACGAGCGGTTGCCGTGGCGGCTGTCGATCTCGTCCATGGTCGCGCGCCCGAGCACGGCCGGCCCGTCGAGCAGCAGAAGCCGCGTGCGGCCGGGCGCTCGCATTGCCTTGAGATAGGCGTCCGAGCCTGCGATCAGCGCCTCGCGTGCGGATAGCGACGGCGGCGAGGCGTGGTCGATCTCGCCCGCCACGGCCGCTGCTTCCTGCTCGACGACTGCCGCGAACAGCGCCTGCTTGTCGGCGAAGTGATGATAGAGCGCGCCGCGCGTCACGCCGGCCTCGGCGACGATCTCCGGCGTGCCGGTCTCGGCATAGGATTTTTCCGTAAACAGCTTTCGCGCCGCTCGGATCAGATCGGCGCGCGTCGCCTCGGTGCGGTCGCGATTGGAGCGGCGTCCGGGCTCTTCTTGCATACATGCAGCCTGTATGTTATTTGCATTTACATGCAGACTGTATGTTGGATGAGAGGAGAAGGAAAGATGAAGACGACAAGCTATTATCCGGTGCTGATGACGGATGATGTCGCAGGCACTGCGGACTTTTATGTCGAGCATTTCCGCTTCGAGCCGCTGTTTGCGAGCGACTGGTATGTGCACCTGCGCTCCAGCGAGGACAAGCGCGTCAATCTTGGCATCGTCCAGGGCGACCATGAGACGATCCCGCAAGAGGGGCGGGGACGCACGTCGGGCCTGTTGATCAATTTCGAGGTCCGCGATCCCGACGCGGTCTATGAGCGGGTCGTCGCTGCTGGCCTGCCGATCCTGCGCAGCTTGCGCGACGAGCCCTTCGGCCAGCGCCATTTCATCACCAGGGACCCCAATGGCGTGCTGATCGATGTGATCAAGCCGATCCCGCCCAGCGAGGAGTTCCTGGCGCAATATGCTGGGGGCGCAGCCGGGAGTTAGGCCGGCGCGGCAATCTCAGCTCGTCCGCGCCACCGGCGTCACCGTCACCTGGCTGACGCCGGTGCGGCGCACGACCGTGCAGAGCGTCTCGCGGCCGATGCGCTCGGCGTCGAGCATGCGCACGAGGTCATCGACGCCGGTGACCGGCCGTCCGTCGATAGCTGCGATGATGTCGCCTTCCTTCAGGCCGGCCTTGGCGGCGGGACCGTTCTTCTCGACGCTGCGCAGGCGCACCGCCGTGTTCGTGGTCACCTGCGACAGAAGTGCCGCACGGCGCGGCAGGTTGGTCGTGTCGGCGGAAACGCCGATGAAGGCGCGACGCACGCGGCCGAAGCGGATGATTTCCGAGATGACGAAATTGGCGGTATTGGAGGCGACCGCGAAGGCGATGCCCTGCGCGCCGTGGATCATGGCGGTGTTGACGCCGATCACCTCGCCCGCCGACGACACCAGCGGTCCGCCCGAATTGCCGGGATTGAGCGCGGCATCGGTCTGGATGACGTCGTCGATCAGCCGGCCGGTCGAGGCGCGCATCGAGCGGCCGAGCGCCGAGACGACACCGGCGGTGACGGTCCACTCGAAACCGAGCGGATTGCCGATCGCAATCGCGATCTGGCCGCGGCGAAGGCGCTTAGAATCGCCGAGCGGCGCAATGTCGGCGAAGCTGCCGTCGGCGCGCACCAGCGCGATGTCGGTGTCAGGATCGCGGCCAAGCACGTGGCCTTCGCGCGAGGCGCCGTCCGGCATGGTGACACGCACGGCGCGCGCGTCGCCGACGACATGGAAATTGGTGACGACCAGCCCGTCCTGCGCGATGACGAAGCCGGAGCCGTGACCGCCGGCGCCGATGCGCTCGATGCGGCAGACGGCTGGACCGATGCGGTCGACGGCGTCGGCGACCGTCGCCGAATAGGCGTCGAGCAGACTGTCGTCGGATGGAAGTTTTTCGGCTGCGAAAGCCATCGGCGTGTCCCCGTGTGGAATGATGTTTTTCCTTGGCGCGTGTCGTTGCCCCAAAAACCGCGCGGCACTTTTGGGCGACACGCACTATATGTGCGGAGCAGCCGCAATTGCCGCGACCTGACCAGATGGCCAGTCCGGCCGGCGACTAGCCGTCAGGCGAGTACCCGCGGCGGCGTTACCGAGCGATATCTGGGTCACGAACCCAGGAGACAGTCTTATGAGCGACCTCAACCTCAGTGCCCTTTCCGACGCGATCGCCGATGTCGCGGCCACCGCCGCCCCCGCGCTGGCGAGTTTCGTCACGCACCATCACCGCACCGCGAGCGCCTTCCATTGGCGCGACGGCTACTTCGTCACCGCCGAGGAAGCGGTCGAAGCCGGCGAGGAGATCGAATTGACGCTGGCTTCCGGCGAAGCCGTCAAGGCCGAGCTCGTCGGACGCGATCCTTCGACGGGCGTTGCCCTGTTGAAGCCTGCTTCCGGTGCCGCCGGGTTGCCGCAACTGGCTCAGGCCGGCGCCGTGCGGCCCGGCCATATCGCGATTGCGGTCGGCAACAGCGATGGCGCCGCGCTCGCGGTGCTCGGCACGGTCGGCGAGGTCGGGCCGGCTTGGCGCTCGATGCGCGGCGGCACGATCGACCGGCGCATCAACCTTGCCATCAACACCGGCGGGCGCTTCGAGGGCGGGCCGGTGCTCGACGCCAAGGGCGGCGTGATCGGCATGCTCTTGTTCGGGCCGCGCCGGCGGGCGCTGGTGATGCCCTACGAGACCATCGAGCGCGCGGTGGCGACGCTGCGCGAGAAGGGTCATGTCGCGCGCGGCTATCTCGGCGCCGGACTGCATCCGATCCGTAATGGCGACACGAAAGGCGCGATGGTGATGAGCCTCGATGACAGCGGCCCGGCCAAGGCCGCCGGCCTGCATGTCGGCGACATCGTCGTCGCCTGGAACGGCGAGGCGGTGCATGGTCCGCGCGAGCTTATCCGCAAGCTCGGGCCGGATAGCGCCGGCACCACCGTCACGCTCGGTGTCTCGAGCGGCGGCGCTGAGCGCGACGTCTCGATCACTATCGGCGAGAAGCCGCTGAGCTGAGAGGGTCTATGGCAAGCAGCGCAGCACAAGCAGTCGCGAGACCGGAGCCGGCAATTCACCCGCTGACGGTGCTGGTTGCGCTTGGCGATGCCCGGCGCGCCGAGCAGCTTGCCGATGCGCTGGCCGCGAGCGACGATCTGGCGCCGGCCTTGGCTAGAAGCGGCGTCGGCCAAATGGCGGATGTCGCCATCGCAGATGAGGCCGGCCTGGAAAGCCGGGTTGTCAGTTCGGCCACCCCAATCGTCCTGCTTTCGCGGCGTGCGGGCAGCGAGCACGTGGCAAACAATGTGCTGGCCGTGCTGCCTGCCTCCGCGGACGGCCTGCTGATCGCCGCCGCAGCGCGGTTGGCGGCCTCAGGCTACCGCGTCGGCAGGGCGGCGCCGTCGGAGGCCGCGCATGGCGATTTCCACGATGACGAGCCTGCCGAGGAAGAGACGCCTGACGACAACCAGCCTCGCCCGACTTTGTCGCCGCGCGAGGCGGAGGTGCTGGCTCTGCTCGCCGAAGGCGCGCCGAACAAGGTCATCGCCCGGCGGCTCAACATTTCCGTCCACACGGCGAAGTTCCACGTGGCCGCCATCCTGATCAAGCTCGGCGCCGCCAACCGCACCGACGCGATTGCCATCGCGATGCGGCAGGGGCTGGTGCTGGTTTGACGCCTCAAATAGCGGGCTCGATATCGGTGAGCCGAAAATCGTCGCCCTTGAACAGCAGCGGCATCGCTTCGAGCCGGGCAGTGGCGTAAGCAATGCAGTCGCCAAAGTTCAACGCTGCGGGATGACGACCCTTGCCGTAGCGCAGGAAGGCGTGGCGCGCGACGGCGGCGTGGTCGGCTGTGAAGGCGATCGTCTCGACCGAAGCCGTACGCAGGAAGGCGTCGAACGGCTCCAGGATTTCATCCTGCCATCCGCCGGCGAGCACCATGCTCGTTTCGAGAAGGGTGGGCGCTGCGATCAATCGCCTTTTGGCATTCGCAATCGCCCGCACGAAACGATCATGACCCGGTTCGGCGCGGAGGATCGCGACCAGGGCCGATGAATCGATGATCATCGCGTCGGGATTCCGAGATCGTCGTAACCGAGGATCTCATCCTCGGTCATCGCATTTTCCCGCTTCGGGATCCGCGCGACGCTGTCCGAAATCGCCATCAGACGTTGAAAAAGGTCGCTGCTTTCGTCGCGAGGCACAAGCCGCTCGCGTGCAACTTCGCGCTCGAGGGACTGGCGGATCGCCTCCGTCACCGACACGCGACGGCGGCGGGCTAGCTCACGCGCCAACTGCTCGACTTCCAAATTCTTGATCGATAGAGCCATTATATATTCTACCTGCTTGTCTAGAATATATATCGCTCTGCAAAGCTCGGCAAGACGGCAAGGCTCCGCAGCGTCATCACGGACCACATGCGCGCGCCCTTGTGTCCGCGGGTCAGTGCGGGCAAGGATCGCACCGAAGAATGACGGGAGGCAAAAAATGTCGCTCCACGGAAAGACGCTGTTCATCTCGGGCGGATCGCGTGGCATCGGGCTGGCGATCGCGCTGCGCGCGGCGCGCGACGGCGCCAATGTGACGATCGCGGCCAAGACCGCCGAGCCGCATCCGAAGCTGCCGGGCACCATCTACAGCGCGGCGGAAGAGATCGAGCGGGCCGGCGGCAAGGCGCTGCCGGTGCTTTGCGACATCCGCGACGAGGCGCAGGTCGCCGATGCGGTGGCAAGAACCGTCGAGCGGTTCGGCGGCATCGACGTGTGCGTCAACAATGCCAGCGCCATCCAGCTCACCGGCACGCTGGAGACCGACATGAAGCGCTACGATCTGATGCACCAGATCAATACGCGCGGCACCTTCCTGGTCTCCAAAATGTGCATTCCCCATCTTAAGTTGGCAAAGAATCCTCACATCCTGAATCTGTCGCCGCCGCTCGACATGAAGGCCAAGTGGTTCAAGAACCATGTCGCCTACACCATGGCCAAGTTCGGCATGTCGATGTGCACGCTGGGCATGAGCGCCGAATTCGTCAAGGACGGTATCGCGGTCAATTCGCTATGGCCGATCTCCACCATCGATACCGCGGCCGTGCGCAATCTTCTGGGCGGCGCCACAGTGGCCGCCATGAGCCGCTCGCCCGACATCATGGCCGACGCCGCGCATGCGATCTTCATGCGCCCGTCGCGCGAAGCGACCGGCAATTTCTACATCGACGAAGAGGTGCTGCGCGCCGAAGGCGTGACGGACTTTTCGATCTATGCGCCGGGCGCCAAAGGGGCACTTGCCGGCGATTTCTTTGTTCCTGACGAGGTGTTCGCCAATTCGAACACGAAGATAACGCGAGCCTTTTAGAGATGTCTCGGATAATCCATCTGTTGATGTAAAATACGAACAACGTCAATGGATTGCCCACTCATCCGCAGATATACGACGTGCGAGCCGACTGAATATTTCAGCAGGCCAGGTCGAACATCCGACGCGTTTCGTGCTATCGCCGGAAACTGGTCTATCAGATTAATCATGGAGTGGATGGAGCGGATGTAGGCTTCTGCCCGCTCTGCGCCCCATTGGCTCAGCGAATAATCCCAGATACCATCAAGGTCCCGCCTCGCTTTCGGCGAAAACCGGACCGTTCTTTTCATCCGCGTTTCTTTGCCTTCAGAAATGCCTCAATGTCCAACGGCTCGGGGTTGCCCGACATGTCTCCTTCGTCGATAGCGGCACGCAGCTGCTCGAGTTTCAATTCTTGTTCTTCGAGAAGGCGAAGACCGGCACGGACGGTTTCACTTGCCGAGCCGAAGCGGCCTTTCGCTATTTGCCGTTGGATGAAGGCATCATACTGATCGCCAAGGGTCACGGAGGTGTTTTTGGGCATCTCTCATCTCCAATACCAATAGATGGTATCAAGGCGCCGTCAAGCTGACAAGCCTAGGCCAAATTCGTCGGAGCGTTTCACCGTTTCACGGAAACGGCGAACCGCTCTATCTTTTTTGTTTTGACGCAAGTCCGGACGGAAGGCTACGGCGAAGGCGCCGGGTGTAACCGCTTACACTGTTCCTGGAATTTGCTCTGGGCGTGTTTCGGCCCGGTGACACAGGTTTTCAAGGCAAAAGACCCCGCCGGGGAGGGGGCCCGGCGGGGCTCAACGTATCCCGCTGGAGTCGGGACAGGGCAGGGAACGCCCTGTCTGGAATCTGGGTGCCGCAATGCGGCGATTCAATGAGCAGGGCGGGCCAGGCAGGACAATTCTTCTTGAGTCGGCAAGGAAAAAGGCCCATCCGGGCGACGAACTTTCATCTTGCGCGCTGATTCCGAAAATCCGGACAGCATCTTGAAATCAAACGCTAAACCGCGACGCGCTGAAACGGATTCAGCGCGTCGCAGTTTACGTCTCTCTTTGATGCATGTCGTTGTCCCAAAACCGCTGCACAGTTTTGGGCGACACGCATCGATCACTGCCCGCTGTTGCTCGCCACCGGCGCCACCAGCGAGGTGATGCGGCGGATGGCGACACGCCGGTTCTCGCGGTTCGGTCCAGGCGTGTTCACCTTGAGATACTCCTCGCCATAACCCTGCGTGGTGAGGTTCTCGGCCGGGATGCCGAAGGCGTTGGTGAGCGCCTCGGCCACCGCCTCGGCGCGGCGGTCCGACAGAGCGAGGTTCGCGTCCGGCGTGCCGACGGCGTCGGTGTGGCCTTCGATCAGGAAGGTCTCGGCCGGGTTCTTCTTCAGAAGCTTTTCCATGGCGGTGGCCACGCCTTCGAGCTTCTGCACCTCGGTGTCGGAGATCGTGGCCGAGCCGAAGTCGAAGTTCAGCGTGTCGAGATCGATACGCCGGGCGATGTCGCGCACGCGGGCCGAGCGCTTGACCTCGTCGATCGAGTAGAGGCGCTGCACCCTTTCTACCGGCGGCTGCTCGAGGAAGGTATAATATTCGTCCGGATCCTCGACTTCCTCCGAATCCAGGATGTAGTCCCGGCGCGGGATGTCGAGCCGCATCGGTGGCAGGTCGTCGCCTGGATCGCGCCACTCGTCGACGTCGTTATAGTAGCGCTCGTCGACATAGCTCAGCACATATTCGCGGCCATCCGATGTAACGCGAGATCGCCGGATGACGTCGCCATTACGGTTGTGGACGGTGATGATCCTGACGCCGTTGTCGCGCTCCACGATTTCGCGGGTGCGGCCGCCCGAAAGATCCTCGTAGTAAACATCCCTGGCGCCGCGGGTGATGCGAGGAGCTTCGTTGCTTTCCACGAATGTCTGGTTGTTGAACTGAAGGATCACCCGGTCGCCGAACTGCTTCACCACGTCGGCACCCTGCGGCCGGCGGCGCTCACGGACAACCTGCTCGGGCGTAAGCTCGATCCGCTTGCCTTTCTCCTGGTCCACTGGGACGATCTTCTCGGGCTTGATCGCCTGCTGCGCCGACTTGTCGTCGGTGGGCGGCGGTCCCTGATTTACGGGAGCCTGCTTCTCGGCCTGCTGGCCGGCTTGTTGCCCGGCCTGATTGCCGCCCTGCTGCTCGGCTTGATTACCGCTCTGTTCAGCGCCGGCTTGGCCAGTCTCGTTCTGGCCAGCCGGCTTGCGGCCCTTGTGCCTGCGCATGGCATCCTTCTGGCTGTCAAGCACAGGTGCCTCGTTCGGATTGGCAGGCGCCGCGCCCTGCGCGGCGTTGCCGCCGTTTTCGGGCTGGTTGTTGTTGGCAGGCTGATTGTTGGCCGGCTGTTCACCGGTGGCTGGCTGCTGCTGCCCGGTTGCGGGCTGCTCGGTCAGCGGTTTCTTGGCCTGCCTCTTGTTCTGGTTCGAAGGCTGTTCCTGTTGAGCCGGCGCTTGCTCGGTCTCGGCAGGTGCCTGCGCGGTTCCGGGAGCCGGCAACGGCTTGAGCTTGCGAGAACCCTGGCCTGCTGGCGTCTGTTCGGCAGGGGTCTGGCTTTGCTCGGCAGGTTGCTGGGCCTGCTTGCGCCGCTTGCCGGGCTGGTTGTCATTTGCCGGCTGTTCTGACGGCTGTTCCGCGGGTGCGGCTTCCTGCTGCTGCTGATTGAGCTTCTTCTTGCGCAGTTGCTGCTGCTGGTCGGGGGCGGCCTGCTCGGTCGGAGCCGTCTCGCCCTGCTGCTGATTGAGCTTCTTCTTGCGCAGTTGCTGCTGCTGGTCGGGGGTGGCCTGCTCGGCCGGAGCCGTCTCGCTTTGCTGCTGCTGATTGAGCTTCTTCTTGCGCAGTTGTTGCTGCTGGTCCGGGGCGGTCTGCTCGGCCGGTTGCTCAGCCGGCGCCGTTTCGACCTGCTGGTTGCGCTTCTTCTTACGTGGCTGCTGCTCTTCGGTTGCAGGCTGACCGCCCTGATCGGCTGGAGCCGCCTCGGTCTGCTGCTCGCGCTTCTTCTTGCGCGGATTGAACGGCTGCTCCTCAGTTGCAGGCTGGCCGCCCTGGTCGGCGGGCGCTGCTTCGATCTGCTGCTGTTGGTCGCGCTTCTTGCGTGGCTTGAACTGCTGCTCGGCCGGTGCAGCTTCCCCGGACTGGGCGCCCTCCGTCTGCTGCTGCTCGTGCCGCTTCTTGCGCGGCTGTTGCTCGGACTCGGCAGGCGCGGCCTGTTCGGCCGGCGCCGATTCGCTTTGCTGCTGCTGCTCGCGCTTCTTTTTACGCGGTTGCTCGGCTCCGCCCTGCGCGCATTCTTCGGCCGACTGGCCTTCGGCGCAGGCGGCCTGAGCCAGGACGAGCGGCGCGCCGTGCAGGCCGCCGGAAGTGATACCCCCCTGCAGCGGGTACGCGCCCAACGGCGCGGATGCCATAAGCAGGCCGATTGCCGTGCCCGCCAGAATCCGTGGTTGGCGTTTCATATCGATTTCTCCTAATGGGGTCCCATCCCTGCCCAAACTTTCATCAACCATAATTGGTTCCGTCAGGCATTGGCGCCAACCAAGGATGCCTGGCCGGCCTTTTGAAGGCAATTTCGTGTTTTTCTAATGTTGATACTGGGTCGCCGCCACACAGCGCTTGACCGGAAGACCGCGGAGGGCCAAATCCAGCCAAATGACCGCGCCATTCTGGAAAACCAAGACGCTTGAGGCGATGACCCCGGCCGAATGGGAATCGCTATGCGACGGCTGCGGCAAATGCTGCCTGTCGAAGCTCGAGGACGAGGATACGGGCGAGATCTTCTGGACGAGCGTCGGCTGCAGGCTGTTCGACGCCGAGAACTGCCGCTGCTCCGACTATGCCAACCGCCTGGCGCGGGTGCCCGATTGCGTCGGCCTGACGCCGCAGAATGTGCGCACCATCACCTGGCTGCCAAAGACCTGTGCCTACCGGCTTATCGCCGAGGGCCATGATCTCTACTGGTGGCACAGACTTGTTTCGGGAAGCGCTGAGACCGTGCACGAAGCCGGCATCTCGATCCGGGGCCGGGTGAAGGCCAAGGAAACCGATCTGGCCGAGCCGGACGATTATTTTGATTATATATTGGACGACGAACCGTAGCAGTTCGCGTCTGGACGACGAATCCTGACGGGGCGCGCTTTTGGCGAGGAACGACGAACCCTGCGGGTTCGCGTTTAGAAACCTGAGGGGCCTCGCTTTTAAGCACTATGAGCGACGAACCCTGCGGGTTCGCGCCTAGAACCTAGGGGGTTCGCGGTTTTGGCACGAGCGACGAACCCTGCGGGTTCGCGCTTAAGCGACGAACCCTGGCGGGTTCGCGCTTATATGAACCGGACATGAATGGCGGGTTCGCGGAAGGTTCAGACGCAAAAAGGCATTTTCCAGTCATCGGTTCTACGGGCGACAGCCCACAATAAGGAGAGAAGACGATGTTCAACACGATCAGGACGGCAGCCCTTTCGGCCCTTGTCGGGCTTGGCACTTTGACGGCCATTCCGGCGCATGCGGACAGCCTCTATCTCGGTTTCGGGGACAGACACGACCCGCGTTTCGGCATCTACACCGGCGACGATGACGGTTATCGCCGCGACTGGCGCCGCGACCGCGACTGGCGCGGCTGTTCGCCGGACCGCGCCCTCGACAAGGCCGAGCGCATGGGTCTGCACCGCGCCCGCATCGTCGACATCAGCCGCCGTACCGTGAAGGTGGCAGGCCGCCAGTATGGCGACCGTGTCGTGGTGGTGTTCGCCAACGAGCGCGGTTGCCCGATCATCTATCGCTGAGGCTGAAAGGACGATCCTCTTTGAGGATCGCCTATGCGGACGATCCTCTGCGAGGATCGCCTATGAAACGCCCCGCAGGATGATCCTCCGGGGCGTTTTGCTAACGGCATGTCCGCGGCTGGGCTGGATATCACCTCAGCTCGAAAGTGACCGTGACCTGGACGTTGTAGGAATTCTCGCCAGCCTGCACCGGGACGGCCGAACGGGCCGCATCGAACGACTTGGCCGCCATCGGCATCGGCGCCGGCGCGACATTCTGGTCGGTGATCTCGAGCACCTTGCCCAGACTGACGCCGGCCGCTTCGGCGAGCGTCTTTGCCCTGGCCATCGCGTCGGCGACGGCCTTCTTGCGCGCCTCGGTGATCGTGGCCTTCGGATTATCGTTGGTAAAAGCGATGCCGCCGCCCTGGTTGACGCCGAGCGACACCGCCTTGTCCAGAATCTCGCCGGTCTTGTCGACGTTGCGCACGCGCACCGACAGCGTGTTGGTCACCTGATAGGCGACGAGCTCGGCTTCCTGGCTGCCGTCGGCCTTGTTGGTGTAGTTGTAGCGCGGGTTGATCTGGATGCCGGCGGTCTGCAGGTCGCGTTCGGCGATGCCGGCGGATTTCATCGCCGCGATCACCGCCGCCATGGCGTCGTTGTTGGCATCGAGTGCTTCGCGCGCGCTCTTGGCCTCGCGCATAACGCTGAGCGAAAGGATCGCCATGTCCGGCGCCACGGTCGCTTCGCCTTCGCCGGACACGATGATGCGGGGCGGAGGCTGGGTGTCGGCGGCGCTCGCCAGCGCCGGGAACGCGACCGCGGCAGCGAGCGCGATGGGCAAAAGATGTCTGGTCATGAAAACTCCTCGAAGTCTGCGGTCCGCCGCCCGTGCCGCATCTGCCTCGACCCGCAAAAGGCATCGATTTCCCGGCAGTGCGGCGCAAGGGTTGGACCTTTCTCGCGCCATATGGGCGCAGGCCGCTCTACGGGGCGAATATGGGCTGATTTTGGCGTTTTGCGCCAGAGCTTTCGAAAGCCTTGTGCGGACGGGCGAAAAACACTAAGCCAGCCCGCGTGGGGCCTGTAGCTCAATGGTTAGAGCCGGCGGCTCATAACCGCTTGGTTGGGGGTTCGAGTCCCTCCGGGCCCACCATGACCATTGATTTTATTTCGGAAAAGTGCCCTCGGCCCAAAACGTTTTGGGTCCATTATGGGCCAAAACAAGGACCGTGGTCCCGGTTTGTTCCGACTCGGTGTGATTATCTGACGATGCGGAGGTTTGCCCGTCGCTTCATGGCGTCGCGTTTGGCCTCGCGCTCGTTGATCGCGCGAGCAATATCAACCGCGATCCGCTTCTTGTTGGCCTCACGCACGTAGTCATCCGTCACCGTCATGGAGGAATGCCCCATGGCGTCCATGATGGCCCGGGCCTGGATGTTGCATTCAGCGAGGTAGGTGCCGAAGGTACGGCGCAGGCCGTGAAGCGTATAGCCGTCAGGAATATCGGCCTGTCGTGCCCAATGCTGCATCATGCCTGTCAGGCTCTTTTCTGAAAACGGGTTGCCATAGCCATTCTTCAAGACGGTTCCACCCTTCGAGCGGTCAAGCGGGTCTAGCGCAGCCGCCAGTTTGTCCACCACCGGGATAAACATCTCCCGTCCGCCATGACGGTTTCGGTTCTTCTTCTGTCGGAAGGCGAACGCCTCGATCAATGCCAAGGAACCGTCGAACAGTTCGATCTCCTCGGTCACGAGATCATCCCATTCAAGGTCAGCGATGTCGCCTCGTCGGTTGCCGAGCCAGAAACCAAGCGCGTAGCACGTCCGAGCCGGCGTCCCGATCGGATGCCGCTCCTCGTACTTTTCTCGGATCGCAATTGGCCAAGCCGGGTTCTTGGTCGATTTGGGCACGCGTACGCGAATTGACAGTGAAGGATCATCCTGCGGCTTTATCCATTTCTCGACATCGGTCGCGACCCATAAAAGCTTCTTGATGGCAACCAGCATATGTTTGGCGACTGTGCGGTTGCTCCTGAAGATGCTTTCGATGATGGCGCGAAGCCGATCCGCGTCGAGATGTTGCACCGGAGTATCGCGCCAAGTGAGTGGGTAATTTGGATCGACCCGCAGATTAAGAAAACGCTCAATCAGTCGCGCATTCTTCCGCTGCGTCGCTTCATCAAAATCGAGCCACTCCATTGTCGTTTCAAGCCGGCGCCCGGCATGGCCAAAAGTTTCAGGCAGTGCCCGACCGGGCAAATCGATGATCCCTGCATTCTTGTGTTGGCCCTGCGTGGCCTTCTCGTAAGCCGCCTCGAACTCGGGATCGCCAGGTTTGCCAGGAAGGTGCATCTCGGGCACGCCTTTTGCGCGGTAGCGATAGATTCGCTTGCCGTTCTTGAGGCGCGAAGATACCCCAGGGTAACTGGGGTCCTTAAATGGGCGAGCCATCAAATGCTCCTTTCAGGACCCTTTCAGATCTGCCCGTACCGAACGGGTTTTGCTTTCGATGGCAACCCGCAGGAGCACCGGGTAAGGAAAGCCTCTTCCTTGCTCTATGCCTTCAAAGGTGCGCTTCGGTATTCCAAGCACCTTGGCCGCGGCTGCGGCAGTGAACCCTTCCTTGGCCCGCCATGCTTTCACGTCTTGCGCAAGTTTGTCGTTCTCGCTCACGTCATGCCTTCCGCACACGGGCTTTCATCGTACTACGTCCGCAGCGTATACGCAATAAACGTATTTTCTATCGCTTTTCTACCTCCCGCCTACTTCGTTCCAACAGCTCTTGAAGGCGGCTATCTTTGTCCGGCAACGAGGTGAAAGCAATATCCAGGGCTACACGATCCCAGACAGCGCGGCTGTTGATGCGCTTGGGCTTCGGCATTCGCCCATCGGCAACCATCTCGTCAAAGAGCGTCGATCCTACACCGATGTAGCGAGCCGCTTCCTCACGAGATAGCCCTCGTGGGGCATACGAGAT
>NZ_VFUG01000017.1:0-98371 GCF_006440615.1 Mesorhizobium sp. B2-6-2
TCTATGGCGGAGCAAGGAGCGAAGCGACGCGCGCAGACCATAGAATCCATTCCGTGACGTCGAGGCGTTGCCACGGTCCAGAATTCCGCACCGCTGCACCCCACGGCAAGGTCACGGAATGGATTCCAGGGTCTTCGCGACGGAGCGTCGCTCCTGCTCCGCCCTGGAATGACGATCGCGATGGGCGTTTCGGCCAATCTCCAACGCATGCACCTGCCGACGCAAACAGAGCCGACCGGTCAAAATCCTGCGTCGAGGAATTAGCAAATCGGGGGAGTTTGAGAGAGACCTAAATCTCCGGGATGCTCTCGCGGAAGATCACTTGCAGCCGAGGCTGGTGCAGCTCGTAGGGCAATCCTCTGACCGAATGCGACAGGATGTTGAGCGCCTCCCTGGCCTCGACGCGCGGGTTCTGGTCGATCACCGCGTCGAGCGTGCCGTCGAGCAAAAGCTCCTTCGTGCCGTCGGTCACCTCATGGCCGAGGAAGATGATCTCGTTCGCCCGTCCGCGTTCCTTGAGCGCTCGGGCGATGCCGGTGTTGCCGGCGCCGACATTGTAGATCGCGGCAAGGTCGGGGTGGCGCTCGAGCAATGCGGAGGCTTCCGAATAGGCCTTTTCGCGATCGTCGAGCATTTCGCGCATCTCGACGATTTCGAGGTTTGGCGATTCTTCGGCGAGGATATGGCGGAAACCCATCTCGCGTTCCTCATGGCCGCGATAGGCGAGCGAGCCTGCGAACAGCGCGACTTTGCCAGGATGGCCGGCGCCCATGAAGCGGTTGAGCAGATAGCCGGCCAACCGGCCCGCGGCCCGGTTGTCGATGCCGATATAGGCGACCCTCGGCACATGCAGGATGTCGGAGGCGATGGTGACGACCTTGATGTCGCTCGCCGACAACGAGCGGATTGCCTCCCGCACCGTCGGATGGTCGAGCGCAATGACCCCGACGCCTTGCGTCTGGCCATGCAGGTCCTGCAGCAGGCGGGCGAGCCGGTCGGGGTTGAAGCCTTCGATGGTCGTCACGCGGACGTCGAGATCGGGCCGCGTCAATGCCTGCGCCTCGATGTGCCGGTGTAAGAGCTTGATGAAGGAGTTGGTGCCGGCCGGCAGCGCGAAATCGAGCCTGACCGTCTGGCCCGGCACGGACCGTTGCGGCGTCCCGTTCGGGGTCTCGGCGATGTAGCCCAGGCGCTGCGCCATCTCGATGACGATCTCGCGCGTGCGGGCGCGTACCCCCGGCCGGTTGTTGAGCACGCGGTCGACCGTGGCGGGAGAAACGCCGGCTTCCCGGGCTATGTCTGTCAGGGTTGACCGCACGTCGAGCACCTCATCGCAAGCATCAAAATCACGCAGCTTCCACTCAGTTCCGGAAAACGCCTCGGCAGCGCCCGCGATTCTGATGTGAAATGATGTAACCGCCCTTGGCTTGCGCGCAAGCCGGCGCGGTACATAAGGCGGCGAAGGTCCGGCCAGGCCGGGCGGATCGGGGCGAAAGCCCCTCAAATCCAAGCAATGGGTGCGCTGTGATGGGTTCGGCGGACGGCATTTTCTCCCTCATCTGCGATCTTATGACGTATTTTGAGCATTTATGATGTTGACAGGCTTCATGCACTGTCGTCAATATCCCTCACGTGGGCCATGGAGGAACAGGCCCCGAGGGAGGAATTCGATGTCTCAACTGATCCGCATGTCGCGGCGCCGCCTGTTGGCGTCCGGAGGAAAGGCGGCTGTCTTCGTCGCCGCGACTGGTATTGCACCGCAGTTCATTCGTCCCGGCCGCGCCTTCGCGGCGGACGCGCTGGCGCCCGGCATGATCGGCGGGCCGACCGGCTTCGACGGCGCGGAGCGCTATCAGTACGGACCCGACACGCCGGAAGGGCGCGCGGTCGAGGCGGCCAAGGCGCTGAAGGCGTCCGGCAAGGCACCGACGAAGATCGTTCTCGGCCTGTCCGACGGCTCGATCGGCCAGTTGACCAAGCCTTTCCCTGCCGGCGCGCCGTCCATCAAGGATCTGTGGGAGAAGGAAACCGGCATCCAGATCGAGATCGTCGGCCTGCCGAATGGCCAGGAATTCACCAAGACGATGCAGGACATCTCCACCAAGGGTGGCGCTTACGACATCTATTCGACCGAATGGAACCGCCTCGGCGATCTCGCCGAGACCGGCGGCATCGCCAAGCTCGACGACTTCGTCGCCAAGCACAAGCCGGAATGGGACGACCCCAAACAGGGCTACGTCAACGGCGCCAAGGGCGTGTCGCTGCTCAACCAGTATCGCGGCTCGACCTATGGCGTGTCGCTCGACGGCGACTTCCAGACCTGGGTCTATCGCAAGGACCTGTTCGGCGATGCCGCCGAGCAAAAGGCCTTCAAGGACAAATACGGCTACGACCTGGCCCCGCCGAAGACCTGGAAGCAGCACAGCGACGTCGCGGCCTTCTTCCGGCGGCCGGACAAGGGCCTGTTCGGCTCCACCGACCTGCGCAACCAGGGCTGGGGGTACACCAATTGGTACCAGCGCTACGTCTCGATGGCCTCGCCCAACCAATTCCTGTTTGGCGACGACGGCAAGCCGCTGATCAATTCCGAGCAAGGCATCGCCGCCACCAAGGAATATGTGGAGTCGCTGGCGCATCATTCGCCGGACGCGATCTCGTGGGGCTGGCCGGAGCAGTATGGCAACTTCGCCAAGGGCGGCGCGGCGATGACCTGCGCCTTCTCCAACTTGCCGAAATTCCTCGACAATGCCGGCAACAAGGATTCGGCTGTCACCGGCAAGATCGGCTCGATGCTGCCGCCGGGGCGCGAGATCGACGGCAAGCTGATCAGCCGTTCGGTGCTCTGGTTCTCGCTGACCGGCATGGTTTCGTCGCAGTCGAAGAATCCGGAGGCAGCCTACCTGTTGCTGCAGTGGCTCGGCTCCGCCCGCATCTATGCCTGGATGAGCGCCAATCCCGGCGGCTATCTCGATCCTTTCCGGCTCTCCGACTTCTCCGATCCGCTCGTACGCCAGACTTATCACGCCTACCACATGGACGTGGTGCGCGAGACGGTGGCGCGCACGGTGCCGACCATCAACTATCCGGGCGCCACCGCCTTCCACAACGCGCTCGACGAGAATCTTGTGGCCTCGCTGACCAAGGCCAAGACGCCGGAGCAGGCGATGGCCGACACCGAACGCGAATGGAAGAAGATCGCGCGGCGCATCGGCGAGGACAAGCTCCTCGAAGCCATCAAGACCAACAAGGAGGCCTGGCCCACGGTTCTCGATCCGATCAGCTGATCCGCCTCCCTGGATCAGAGCCGGAGGGGAGGGGCGTCAGCTCTTCCCCTCCTTCCCACGCCACCAGCAAAGCAGCCAGATGAAGCGTTCCGTTCCCTTCGAGATATTTCGTTACGCCGCGATCCTCGCGGCGATGGCGGTGACGCTGGTGCCGATCCTGTGGATGGTGTCGATGGCCTTCAAGCCGATCGGCGAGTGGTCGGCGACCGGCGCCGATCTCACCTGGTGGCCGAAGCATCCGACGCTCAGCAATTTCCGCTTCGTCTTCGGCGAATCCGACAACGACCTGATCGTCGCACTCGACCATACGGCGCTGAAGCCGATCCTGTCGTCGCTGCTCTCGGCCGTGTTCGGAACCGTGATCGCCATGTCGGCGGGTACCGCCGCGGCCTATGGCCTGTCGCGCTTCGGCTCGGGTCAGAACCTGCCGCTGGCGCTGATCCAGCTCAGGCTGTTTCCGCCGATGGCCGTGATGATCCCAGTGATGATCATGTGGGCCTTCCTCAACCTCAACGACACGTGGTTAGGGCTGGCGCTGATCTACGGCATCGTCACGCTGCCCTTCGCCTTCTGGCTGATGAAGACCTTCTTCGACGACATGCCGCGCGAGATCGAGGAGGCCGCACTGGTCGAGGGCTGCTCGCGGCTGCGCGTCTTCACCCGCATCACGCTGCCGATGATGCGCGCGCCGCTGGCGAGCGCCGCGCTCTTCGTCTTCATCCTCAACTGGTCGGATTATCTCATCGCGCTGCTGCTCACCACGCGCGAATGGGTGACGGTTCCCGTCTACATGGCGTCGCTGTCCTCCTCGATGACCGGGCAGCTCTACGGCGCCAAGGCCGCGCTCGGCCTGATCGCGGCGGTGCCGCCGGTGATCATGGGCATCGCCATCCAGCGTCACCTGGTGCGCGGGCTGACCTTCGGAGCGCTCAAGCAATGAGCGCGGTGACGGCGACGATTTCGGAGGACGAGATGGGCGCGCGGACAAAGCCCGCCACGCCTGACGAGGGCGCGCGGCTGGGCTTCCGCCTGACCTTGCCGGCGCAGATCCTGGTGCTGTTCATCTCGGCCTTTCCGCTTTTGATGCAGCTCTACATCAGCGTCACCGACTGGTCGCCGCTTTCGGGCGTCGGCTGGTGGAATGCCTGGGAGATGTGGAACAGCTTTGCCAACTACACCGACCTTGCGGCCGACACGCGCTTCTGGAGCGCGCTGCAGCGCACCGCGATCGTCATGCTGGTCTGCGTGCCGGCCGAGTTCCTGCTGGGTTTGGCGCTGGCGACGCTGTTTGCCGACGACTTTCCGGGCAAGCGCATCTTCTATTCGATCCTCTTGATGCCGATGATGGTCGTGCCCGCGGTCGCCGGCTACATGTTCTTCATGCTGTTCCAGTCGGGCGGCCCGGTGAACGATATCCTGTCGCGGATCCTCGGCACTCCGGTGACCATCGCCTGGCTGTCGGATCCGAACCTGGCGCTGATTGCGGTCATGATCGCCGACATTTGGCAGTGGACGCCGCTGATGTTCCTTATCCTGCTCGCCGGCCTGGTCGGCGTGCCGGAAGACCAGATGAAGGCGGCGACCCTGCTCGGCGCCAATGCCTGGCAGCGCTTCGTCACCATCGTGCTGCCGAAGATGAAGACGATCATCACCATCGCGCTGGCGATCCGGGTGATCGAGAACTTCAAGATCTTCGACACGCTTTACATCATGACCGGCGGTGGCCCCGGCGTCGCCACCGAGACGATCTCCGTCTACATCTACAAGGTCACCACGCAGGACCTGATCTGGGGTTATGTGGCGGCGATCGCTTTAGCCATTCTGATCGTGCTCTCGATCGTCGCGGTCTACGCCATGAAGCGCATGGCAAAGGGCCGGGAGGTGCCGGCATGAGCACCATCCATCTTCAGAACCTGGTCAAGAAATTCGGCGACTTCACCGCGCTGAAGACGATGGATCTCGAAATCGCCGATGGCGAGTTCATGGCGCTGCTCGGGCCGTCCGGCTGCGGCAAGTCGACGACGATGAACATGATTGCCGGCATGGAGGAGCCGACCAGCGGCAAGATCCTGTTCGGCGAGCGCGACATGGCCGGCGTGCCGATGGGACGGCGCGGCGTCGGCTTCGTGTTCCAGAACTACGCCATCTTCACTCATATGACGGTGCGGCAGAACCTTGCCTACGGACCGAGGATGCGCGGCGCCGCCAAGGCCGAGATCGACCGCCGCGTCGGCGCCATCGCCGAGATGCTGCAGCTTTCGCCGCTGCTCGACCGCAAGGCGGACCGGCTCTCCGTCAACATCCTGCAACGCGTGGCGATCGGCCGCTCGGCGATCATGGAGCCGGCGATCTTCCTGCTCGACGAGCCTTTGTCCAATGTCGACGCCGCCTTCCGCGCGGTGATGCGCACCGAGCTCAAGCAGCTGCAGCGCCAGTTCAGGCAGACGATGGTCTATGTCACGCATGACCAGCTTGAAGCGATGACCATGGCCGACCGCATCGCGGTGATGGATCACGGCGTGCTGCAGCAGGTCGGCACGCCGCTCGAAGTCTACAACAATCCGGCCAATGTCTTCGTCGCTCGCTTCATCGGCGCCCCGGGCATGAACCTGCTCAAAGGCAGGCCGGCCGAAAGCGATCGCGGGCTGGTGATTGATCTCGGGCCGCTCGGCGTCACACCGCCTTTGCCGGATGAACTCGCTTCGGCCGTGAGAACGGTGCGCGGCGACGTGCTCTATGGGTTCCGGCCGGAGCAGGTGACGCTTGCCGAACGCGGGCTGTCCATGCCGGTGAGCTTCGTCGAACGGATCGGCGCGCGCACCATCGTCCATCTCGGCGAAGACGAGAGCGCGGTGAAGGCCGTGTTCGAGAACGATGTCGGGCTGTCGGTCGGGCAGACGGCGGTGGTCGCGCCGCCGGCCCCGTCGGTGCGCGTCTTCGACGCCGCCACTGGCGTTGCAGTGAGGGCGGGCTGAACATGGCTGACATCGTCTTCCGCAACGTCACGAAGCGCTACGGCAACACGCTTGCCGTCGACGACGCTTCCTTCACCGTCAACGATAACGAGTTCTTCTGCTTCTTCGGTCCGCCGCTGTCGGGCAAGTCGACGATCCTGCGTCTGGTGCTTGGATTGGAGCAGCCGGACCAAGGCGAGATCCTGATCGGCGGCAAACCGGTCAACAGCGTGTCGCCGGCCGAGCGCAACGTCGCCATGGTATTCCAGAACCTGGCGCTGTTCCCGCATATGAGCGCGCGCGACAATGTCCGCTTCCCGCTGGTCGAGCGGAAGGTGGCAGAGGCCGAGATCGAGAAGCGGCTGGCCGATGTCGCGGCAAAACTTCACATCGGCCACATCCTGCACAAGCCGCCGGCGCAGCTTTCCGGCGGCGAACGGCAGCGCGTGGCGATCGCGCGCGCTTTGGTGCGCGACCCGGCCGCCTACCTGATGGACGATCCGATCTCGGCGCTCGATGCGCGGCTGCGCGAGGAGACGCGCGTCGAGCTTAAGCGCATCCAGCGCGAGCTCGGCAAGACGCTGATCTACGTCACGCACGACCAGGAGGAGGCGATGTCGGTCGCCGACCGCATGGCGATCCTGGAGAATGGCCGCATCAGGCAGATCGGCGCGCCGGCCGAAATCTACGACCGGCCGGCCAGCGCCTATGTGGCGCGTATGCTGGGTTCCCCGATGATGAACATCCTGCCGTCGGTGCGCGGCGCAAGCGGCATCGAGGCGGCCGAAGGGACAATCCGCATTGCCGATGCCAAAGCGCCTGCCGAGGCGATCGAGATCGGGCTGAGGCCCGAAGATATCAAGGTGCGGCCCTGGACGGACAACGGGACGGCGGAAGGCCGCCCGGCGCGGGTGTTCGAGGTCGAGCCGCTCGGCGGCTACACCGTGGTGACGCTCGCTGCAGGACAGGCGCGGCTCAGGGCGTTGCTGCGCGGGCAACCCGATATCAGGCCGGATGCGATGGTGGCGATATCCTGCGGGCCGGCCAAAGTGCATTATTTCGGCCAGGACGGAGGCGCGCTGTGACGGCCGCGAGGACAGAATTTCGGGAGGAAGAGATGGCAGGAAAAGGTTTCGAGCCGGACGTCAAGGTTCGCACCAGGGAATACCGGATCGGCTGCGTCGGCGCCGGCATGATCATGGCCGAGTGCCATCTGGCGGCCTACAAGGAAGCGGGCTTTCCGGTGGTGGCGATCGCCTCGCGCACCAAGGCGAATGCTCAGAAGGTCGCCACCCGCTGGGGCATTCCGACCGTACACGAGACGCCGGAACAGCTGATCGACGATACCAACGTCGACATCATCGACCTGGCATTTCCGCCGGACCAGCAGCCGGCGCTGATCCGCCATGCGCTGAAGCAAAAGCACATCAAGGCGATCCTGGCGCAGAAGGCTCTGGCGCTGTCGGTCGAGGAAGCCGTCAAGCTGCGCGACGAGGCGGCGAAGGCCGGCAAGATCCTCTCGGTCAACCAGAACATGCGCTACGATCAGTCGATGCGCGTGTTGAAGCAGATCATCGACAGCGGCGCGCTGGGCGACATCGTCTTCGCGCAGATCGACATGCATGCGATTCCGCACTGGCAGACCTTCCTTCAAGGCTACGACCGGCTGACGCTCGCCAATATGAGCGTGCACCACCTCGATGTGTTGCGCTTCCTGTTCGGCGATCCGGATGAGATCACGACGCTGACGCGCAAGGACCCGCGCACCCAGTTCGACCACTCCGACGGCATCACCGTCTCGACGCTGCGCTTTCCGTCGGGCGTGCTTGCCGTCTCGCTCGAAGACGTCTGGTCCGGCCCGCGGCAAGAAGGCTACAAGGACGACCAGCACATCAACTGGCGCGTCGACGGCACCAAGGGCGTCGCCAAGGGCACGATCGGCTGGCCGACCGGTGCGGCCTCGACGCTGACCTACGCTTCGGCCGAGACGACCGGCGGCGAATGGGTGAGCCCGAGCTGGGAAACGATGTGGTTCCCGCATGCCTTCATCGGCGTGATGGAACAGCTACAGCACGCCGTGAAGACTGGCACGCCGCCGGCGCTCTCCGTCGCCGACAACGTCAAGACCATGGCGCTGGTCGAGGCGGGCTACCGCTCGATGGCAGAGGGCCGCACGGTCAAGCTCTCCGAAATCCCAATCAACTGAAATCACTGGCAACTGAATCGCTTACAGGGAGGAATTCAAGATCATGATGCAGGCAGGTATTTTCACGGGCTATTTCCCGTACGGCCTCGAGGAGACGGCGCAGAAGATCCGCGGTCTCGGCTTCAACACGGTGCAACTCGACCTGCACTTCAAGGACATCGATCTCTCGGCCGGCCAGATCACCACGGACAAAGCGAAGAAGGTGCGCGACACGTTCCGCGACCATAACCTGCCGATCTGCTGCGTGTCGGGCTACACCAACATCATCCATCCGGACAAGGCGGAGCGCGAGAAGCGCGTTGGCTATCTCAAGGAGATCATCCGCAATGCGCGCCATTTCGGCTCGCCTTACGTGATCTCGGAAACCGGCACCTACAACACCGAGTCCGACTGGGTGCATCACCCGAAGAACAAGACCGAGGAAGGCTTCGAGGAGTGCCGCAAGGTGATCGCCGACCTTGCCCAGACAGCTTACGACCATGGCGCGGTCTTCTTGCTTGAAACCTATGTCAACAACGTCGTCGGCTCGGTCGAGGAGACGGTGAAGATGTTCGCGCAGGTCAACCATCCCGGCCTCGGCCTGCTGATGGACCCGACGAACTACTTCGAGACCCACAACATCGACCGGATGGACCAGATCCTAAACCAGGTCTTCGACACGCTGGCCGATAAAATCAGAATAGCCCACGCCAAGGACGTCAAGCGCTCGGGCGACGACAAGTCGGAGAAGCATGCCGATATCGGCGATGCCGACGCGATGGAAAGCCACACCTTCCGCGGTGTCGGCGAGATCGAGCTGCCGGCGCCCGGCCTCGGCTCGCTGAACTACGACCTCTACCTCAAGCGTCTCGCCGAGAAGCACCCGAACATCCCGGTCATCATCGAGCATCTGTCGGAAGACGACGTGCCGCGCGCGAAGAAATTCCTCGACGGGAAGCTGCGCGCCAACGGCCTCTAAGGAGTCGCGCGGGCGCCGTTGCTCGGACGGTGCCCGCGGCTTTGCAGGAACACAAGGTGGAGGAAACCAGATGTTGAAATTCGGATTGAAACTGGCGGCCGCGGCGACCGTATTCGCCGGCGTTGCGTTCGGCTCGGCCGCGCAGGCCGCAGACGGCCAGAAGACATTCTATCTCTTGTCGCATGGTGGGCCGTCGGACGCGTTCTGGATCGACTGGAACGCCGGCGCGACAAAGGCCTGCGACCAGCTCAAGGTGACCTGCAAGATCTCCTTCAGCGGCGGCGACATGGCGGCGCAGAAGGAAGCCTTCAACTCGGCGCTCGCCGCCAAGCCGGACGGCATTGCCACGACCTCGGCGCAGCCGGGGCTGTGGACCGAGGAAGTGAAGGCTGCCAAGGCCGCCGGCATACCGATCGTGTTCTTCAATACGGACGATCCGGCCACCGGCCGCCAAGCCTATGTCGGCGCCGATCTCAAGGAAGCCGGCGCCATCTGGGCGAAGTACCTCGTCGACCACAAGATGGTAAAGCAGGGCGACAAGGTGTTCCTGCCGGTCGAGGTGCCCGGCGCCAGCTACCAGCAGCTCGAGACGGAAGGCATCGCCGGCGTCTTCGATCCGCTCGGCATCAAGTATGACGTGGTCGATTGCGGCACCGATCCGGCCGGCATCATCGCCAAGATGACCGACTATATGGTCGCCAACAATCCGCCGGCGATCATCGCGCTCGGCGATTCCGTGGCGGCCAGCGTCAAGCGGGTGTTCGACGGCGCCGGCATTCCGGCCGGCAAGATCCCGGTCGTCGGCTGGGGCAATTCCAAGGAGACGGCGCAGGCGGTCAAGGACGGTTTCGTCAACGCCGCCGCCTGGCAGTATCCGTCGGCGCAAGGCTTCATGCCGGTCGCGCTGCTCGGTCTCGCGGCCTCGGGCGAGCCGATCGGCTACGACATTCATACCTTCGGCCTCTACGACGCCTCCAGCGTCGAACCGATCCTGAAGCTCTACGACAAGAAGTGAGAGAATTTTGCGCCCGCCACGCGAGCGGCGGGCGCAAGGCAGAAAGCATGGTTGATCAAGTCATGGTTCAGCAAGTCGGGGCCGTCACCTCGGAAGACGGCGCGGGGCGCGCGAAAGGCAGGTCGAGCCTGATGCGCTCGCCGCAATTCTCCTCCTTCGTCATCCTCATCGCGCTTCTGGCGGTGTTCGCGCTCGCCGACGGCAATTTCCTGTCGCCGCTCAACATCTCCAACATGATGGCGTTCCTGCCGGAGCTCGGCATTATCGCGCTCGGCATGACGCTGCTCCTGACCGCCGGTGAATTCGACCTGTCGGTCGGCGCGGTGTTCGCGCTGGCCCCAGTGGTGGTGATGCTGCTGGTGCAGAATGCCGGGGTCGATATCGGCGTGGCGCTGCTCGCCGGGCTTCTGCTGTGTATCGCGATCGGCGCGATCAACGGCGTGATCGTCACCAAGATCGGCATCTCGTCCTTCCTGGTGACGCTGTCGATGTTGCTTATCGTGCGAGGTGCCGCGCTCTACATCACTCAGGGCTTTCCGCTGAAGTCCTGGGACCAGCCGGGCTTCTTCGTCACGCTGCTCGCCGGCAGCTTCAACATCGGCGCGTTCCGTTTCTACACCTCGCTCTGGTGGTTCATCGGGCTGTCGCTGCTTTCGGTCTATGTGTTGCGCTACGCCAAGCTCGGCAACTGGATCAGCGCCATCGGCTCCAACCGCAACGCGGCGGTGGCGCGCGGCGTGCCGGCCGACGCGGTCAAGATCTGGCTGTTCATCCTGACCTCGGTGCTCGCCGGGCTCGCCGGCATGATCAGCGCTTTCCGCATCTCGGCGGCTTCGCCGGTCGCGGGCACGGGCTACGAGCTGGAGGTGATCGCCATGGTCGTGGTCGGCGGCACGGCGCTGACGGGCGGCCGCGGCACGATCCTCGGCACCATCGTCGGCGCGCTGATGCTGCGGGCGATCCGCAACGGCATCGTGCTCGTCGGCGTGCCAGGGCTGGCCTACAACATCTTCGTCGGCGTCATCATCCTCGCCATGCTCATCCTGCACGCGCTGCTGCAGAAAAACGCAGCAAGGAGCTGACGATGATACAGGAAGTGCTCCGGCTGCAGAATCTGCAAAAATCCTTCGGCAGCGTGCGCGCGCTGAAGAATGCCTCGCTGACGCTCAGGGAAGGCGAGGTAGTGGCGTTGCTGGGCGACAATGGCGCCGGCAAATCGACGCTGATCAAAGCGATCTCGGGCGTCTTCCCGATCGATCGCGGCGATATCTATGTGCGCGGCGAAAAGGTCTCGATCCGCTCGACGCGCGAGGCGATGGACCTCGGGATCGAGACCATCCACCAGGACACCTCGCTTGCGCCCGACCTCAGCATCGCGCGCAACTTGTTCCTCGGCCGCGAGCCGGTCAATCTCAAATGGCTGGGCGTCTTCGCGCCGCTCGACCTCGCCAAATTGCGCGATGCGGCGTCGGCGCTTCTCAAGCGCGTCGGCATCTCGAAGAAGCTCGACGCCGATGCATTGGTCTCAACGCTTTCCGGCGGCGAGCGGCAGTCGATCGCGATCTCGCGCGCCATGCAGTTCGCCGCCAAGGTGATCATCCTTGACGAGCCGACCAATAATCTCGGCGTCGAGGAGACGCATGGCGTGCTGCGCTTCGTGAAAGAGATGCGCGGGGCCGGGCATTCGGTGCTCTTGATCACCCACAACATCCACCACGTCTTCGAGGTCGCCGACCGCATCATCGTCATGCGCCGCGGCGAGATCGTCGCCGAGCAGACGGTTGCCGACACCGATCTCCTGACCGTGGAAAGCCTGATAACCGGCGCCGACCTGTCGGCCCTGATGAAAAGGGCGCAGTGACGGCATGGTGAAGCTCTACGGCCAGACGCTTTCGCGCCGGCAGGTCGCCGAACGCTCCGGCATGCTGTCGCAATTCGCCGGCGTGCGGCTGATGACGCTGGGCGATGGCGTCGAGCGCGGCATCCGCATGCTCGAGTTCCGTACCGGCTCGGGCCTGCGCTTCACCGCGCTGGTCGACCGCGCGCTCGACATCGCCGATTGCGAGTACAAGGGCCAGGCGATCGGCTGGCACTCGCCGAGCGGTTTTCGCCATCCTGGCCTGCATGATTATGAAGGCGAGGATGGTTTTGCCTGGGGCCGGTCCTTTTCCGGCCTGCTGGTCACCTGCGGCCTCGACCATATTCTCGGCCGCAACGAGGTGCCGGCCGAGAACTACAACTATCCCGGACGCAAGACCGTGACGCATTCGCTGCACGGGCGCATCGGCACCATCCCGGCGCGGCTGACCGGCTATGGCGAGAGCTGGGACGGCGACCGCTGCATTTTGTGGGCTGAAGGGATCGTCCAGCAGGCAAGCGTGTTCGGTGAGGACCTGCATCTCGTCCGCCGCATCGAAGCCGATGTCGGCGGCAGCGAGATCCGGCTCTCGGACCGCGTCGTCAACCACGGCTTCCGCCGCACTCCGCATATGTATTTCTACCACGTCAATGTCGGGCATCCGCTGCTCGACGAAGGCTCGCGCTACCTGGCGCCGATCCGCGACGTGGTCTGGGCCGCGCATGAAGGCGAGCGCTACGAAGCGCAGAAGGTCGGCTACCGCACCACTCCGGCACCGCTGCCTGGTTTCAGCGAGCAGGTCTGGCAGCACGAGCTTGGCGCCGACACCAGCGGCGAGGTGCCGGTCGCCGTTGTCAACGACCGTCTCGGGCTCGGCTTCGAGGTCGTCACCCGTAAGGACCAGTTGCCTTGTTGCTATGAGTGGCAGAATTTCCAGGCCGGGCAGTATGCGCTTGGCATCGAGCCCTCGACCCATCATGTGCTCGGCAATCTTGCCGCGCGCCAGCGCGGCGAGATGATTTGGCTGGAGCATGGCGAGACCCGTGCCTATGACGCCGTGTTTCGCGTTCTTGATGGCAAGGATGCGATTGCCGATGCGGAACGCAGGATAGCGGCCATCGCCCACCAGCCCGAGCAGGATTATCCTCGGCCCTCCGGCAATTTCCCAAGACTGGCGGGCAGGGGATGAGCGCGACGACTATCCATAGCAAGCCCTCCGGCCGGCGGACCGGATTGCCAGCGCTCAGTGAAGATTGGAGGCCGATGTGACGATGGCAAAGAAGCGCGACTACAGCCTTGTCGGCGAAAGCACCCGGCTTGCGATCGAGACCGGGCTCGCCTCGGCCGAGTGGTACCATACCGACGTGCCGCGCAAGACCATGAAGGAATTGATGCAGCGCTCCGATGGGCCGGCGATCCGCGACACCATCATCTGGATCGTCGCGATCCTGGGCTCGGCGGTCGGCATCGTCTGGTTCTGGGGCACGTGGTGGGTCGTGCCGTTCCTGTTCGTCTATGGCGTGCTCTACGGCTCGTCGAGCGACTCGCGCTGGCACGAATGCGGCCACGGCACCGCCTTCCGCACGCGCTGGATGAACGACGTCGTCTACCACATCGCCTCGTTCATGCTGATGCGCAACCCGGTGCAGTGGCGCTGGAGCCATGCGCGCCACCACACCGACACCATCATCGTCGGCCGCGACGCCGAGATCGCGGTGATGCGGCCGCCCGACCTCATCAAGGCGGCGCTCGCTTTCACGGGCATCCTCGACTTCCGCTATTCGTTGCCGACGCTGGTGCGCCAGGCCTTCGGCACATTGTCGGACGAGGAGAAGAGCTACATTCCTGAGATGGAGCAGCACAAGGCGGTGACCGCGGCGCGCTGGCACATGGTCGTCTATGCTGCGACGATCGCTGTCGCGATCGCGCTTGGGTCATGGATACCGCTGGTGCTGATCGGCCTGCCGCGCCTCTACGGCACCTGGCACATGGTGACGACGGGGCTGTTGCAGCACATCGGGCTCGCCGACAACGTCACCGACCACCGGCTGAACACGCGCACCGTCTACATGAACCCGATCAGCCGCTTCATCTACTGGAACATGAACTACCATGTGGAGCACCACATGTTCCCGATGGTGCCCTACCACGCGCTGCCGAAATTGCATGAATTGATCAAGCACGATTTGCCGGAGCCGAATCCGTCGATGTGGCATGCCTATCGCGAGGTCTGGCCGGTGCTGCTCAGGCAACTGAAATACGAGGACTATTATCTCAAGCGCGAATTGCCGCCGACGGCCAAGCCTTATCGCGGCGAATTCCACGATCTCGACATAACGGCCGCGGCCGCCGAATAGGCGCAGCATAGGCAAATTGGAGACGGACGATGGCGGAGTGGGTCGAAGCATGCGCGGTGGACGACGTGGACGAGGAGGATGTGATCCGCTTCGATCATGGCGGCCGCACTTTCGCCATCTACCGCTCGCCGGAGGACGCGTTCTTCGCGACCGACGGTTTTTGCACGCATGAAAAGGCCCATCTCGCCGACGGGCTGGTGATGGACGACATCATCGAATGCCCCAAGCACAATGGCCGCTTCAACTACAAGACCGGCCAGGCCAAGGGCGCGCCGGTCTGCGTCAACCTCAAGACCTATCCGGTCAAGGTCGAGGCCGGTAAGGTGATGATCGATATCGGCTGAAAGCCGCCAGACAAAACAGGATGTACCGATGAGCCGAAAGAGACCGACCGTTGCCGACTTGCGCGCCATGAAGGGCAAGCGGCAACTGACCATGCTGCGCGTGCTGACGCTGGAGGAGGCGGAAGCCGCCGAGCGGGCAGGGGTGGATATCGTCTCGGTGCCGCCGGAACTGGTGCTCAACCCGCAATATCGGGACGCCGCGCCCAGCCTCTTCACCATGCCGGGCGACAATTTCTTCGAGATCGGCACGGCCGACGATTTCGTGCGCTGGTCGTTCCGGCTCTACAAGGCCGGCGCCGACGCGGTCTATTGCAGCGCCGGCTACGCCACGATCAAACGCATGGCTGACGACGCCATCCCGGTGATAGGCCATGTCGGCCTGATCCCGTCGCGCGCGACCTGGACCGGCGGCTTCAAGGCAGTCGGCAAGACCGCGGATACCGCCATGCAGGTGTTCGAGGCCGTCAGGCAGCTCGAGGCCGCCGGCGCGATCGGCGCCGAGATCGAGGTGGTGCCGGTGGAAGTGGCGAAGGCGATCTCAGAGCGCACATCGCTGATCATGCTGTCGATGGGCGCGGGCACCGGCTGCGACGCGCAATATCTGTTCGCCGAGGATATTCTCGGCACCAATCGCGGTCACATGCCGCGCCACTCGAAAGTCTACCGCAATTTCGCCGCCGAATATGACCGGCTGCAGCAGGAGCGCATTGCGGCGTTTTCCGAATATGTCGCCGACGTCAACAGCGGCGCCTATCCGGAAGACAGGCATGTCGTGCACATGGATCCGGACGAGTTCACCCTCTTCATGAAGAAGGTGGGCGCAAAGCCCTGAACCGAGAATCGAAAAGCGTCAGCCCGTGGCCGGGGGACCTTGCCAGATTCCGCTGACGAGAGCGGCATAGAGCGCTTCGACATCGATGCCGAGCGGCCTGTCTTCCCTGAGCGTCGCAACATGCGAGCGCACGGCCGCGTGGATCGCGCCGGTGGCCGGCGCGAGCGCCATGCCCTCGCGCAAGTCGACAGCCTGCGCCGCCGCCATCAGCTCGAAGGCGATCAGCCGCCGCCATAGCACGATCATCTCGGCGCATTTGGCGATAGCGAGCGGCGTCTGCGTGGCGTGATCCTCGACACCCTCGGACACGGGCAGGAAATCGAGCATCACCGGATTGGCCTTGTGGCGGATCGCGGCCAGGATCGCCGTCACCGTCTTCTGCAGCGGCACGAAGCCGGCAGAGGCACCGCCGACCGGCGACAGATATTTCGGCAGGCCGTGGCGGGTCGAGCCGGTGAGCTGGACGAAGCGGGCGGCGGACGCTGCCGCGCATTGGGCGATCGCCAGGCCGAGCGTCTCGAAGGCAAGCGCCAGCGACGCGGTGTGAAAATTGCCGGTCGACATGACCAGCTCGTCCTCGGCAAGCACCAGCGGATTGTCGGCGGCGGCGTTGAGCTCGATCTCGACAGCCAGCCTGGCATGGTCGATCGCCTGGGTCAGCGCGCCGTGGATCGAGGGCATGCAGCGGATCGACAGCGGGTCCTGGATGGTGGTCGGCGCCGGCGCCTCATTGCGCGCCAACAGGTCGCGCAGCGCCTTCGCCGCAAGCTGCTGGCAGGCGCCCGGGCGTGCCTGATGCTGGCGCGGATCGAGGATGGTGCGGTTGGCGCCGATGCCTTCCATCGTGAGCGCGCCGGCCTGCTGCTGTTGTTCGAGCGCCGACAGCGCATCGGTCAGCGCCAGCGCCGCGGTCCCGACGGAAACCGCTGAAGCGTTGATCAGCGATAGACCGTCCTTCGGTGAGAGAATGACGGGTGCAAGGCGCGCCATCATCAGCGCCTTGGCGGCAGGCATGCGGCGGCCCTGATATTCGGCTTCGCCATCGCCGATCAGCACGCGGGCGACCGCCGTCATCAGCAGAAGGTCGCCGGCGCCGATCGAACCCAGCGACGGCATCACCGGATGCACGCCGGCATTGAGCGCTTCGACCAGCGCGGTGAACACGCGCGGCGACAGGCCCGAGCCGCCGGAAGCGAGCATCGCAACGCGGGCGAACATTGCCGCCCGCACCACCGGCACCGGTAGGGCTTCGCCGACGGCGGCGCTACGGCCCTCGATCAACTGGCGCTGGAAGGCGCCGGCGTCGCCTTCGACAGCCGTGACGAGATTGGCGCCGAGCCCGGTGTTCAGCCCGTAAATCTGCTGGCCGCCGGCCGCGGCTGCATCGAGAACCTGGCGAGCCTTGTCGAGCTTTTCGAGGACTGCCGGCGTGACCTCGACCTTGCAGGCGTTGCGCGCGGCGGCAACCACATCCTCGATGCTGACCCCGGCGCCGGTGAGAACGAGCGGGCTCATGCGAAGCGCAGCCTCTGGCCGACGCCGTTTTCGCCGGCCTTGGCGAGCATCGCCTTGCCGAGCGCGATGTCGGAGAGCGAGAGGCCGCGATGCCAGAACAGGATGGTCTCGCCATCGCTTTGCCGGCCGGGTTTGAGGCCGGCGGCGATCTGGCCGAGCTCGGCGTGCAGCGTCGCCTCGCTCAGCCGTCCCGTCTCGACATGGGCGCGCAGCGAGCCGAACTTGCCGCCCTTGCACTGGCCCCAGTCGTCGACGACGATCTTCTGCATGATGTCGGTCAATGACAGCTCAACCGCGCTCATCGTGCCATAGGGCACGACCAGCGCGCCGCGCTTGATCCATTCGGTCTTGAGCAGCGGCTGCGGTTCCGGCAACCGCGAGGCTTCGACGACGATGTCGGCGCCTTCGACGCAGCTTTTCCAGTCGGCCACGGCCATGACCGGTTTGCCGAGGTCGGCCGCCAGCCTCGCGACAAAGCTATCGCGGCTTTCCGGACGGCGCGAATGGACGCGGATCTCGTCGAAATCGAAGAGGTGGTCGAGCAGGCGCACGTTCCAATAGGCGGTGCCGCGCGCGCCGATATGGCCGAGCACCTTGGACGACTTCTTCGCCAGATGCTTGGCGCCGATGGCGGTGACCGCGCCGGTGCGCATGTCGGTGATGACGGTGGCATCGAGGATGGCGCGTGGCGCGCCGGTGCGCGGATCGAAAAGGTTGAGGATGCCGAATTCCGACGACAAGCCATGCCTGTAGTTGTCGACATAGTCTCCGACGATCTTCACGCCGGCTGTGTCGAGCGGCGCCACATAGCCGCGCAGCACGTTGAAGTGGCCGTTAAAGGAGGGATCCGGCTCGAGATGGACCCGCGGCTCGATAACGGTCTGGCCGTTGCCCTGCGCGACGAGTCCGGCTTCGACGGCGCCGATGATCTCGGCGTCGGCCATGGCAAGCGCTTCGATGTCGAGAGCATTGAGGTAGTCGATGTAAATCGGCTTCATGCGTTTTCCTCGGCCACCCGCGGGCTCATCCATAACAGGCGAGACGGCGACACGGAAGTTTGTTGGATAAGCTCTGGACTGGGCCGGCGCCACGGCGATGTTTGCATGCTCCTGCCGGCCAATGCCGGCGCCGAGGCATCGGGTCTGCGCGCGTCGCTTCGCTCCTTGCTCCGCCCTGGACGCGCAACATGGCGAGCTGGTGTCGATCATCGGGCTTGCGGGACAGACGAGCCATCTGGTGACGGCTTTGCAGATACCGCTCGACCCACAGGTCGAGGTGAGGTGAGGCGCAGGCTTCCCCTTCTCCCCTGTGGGAGAAGGTGGCCGAGCGAAGCTCGGACGGATGAGGCGTGTTCCAGGGAAAGCCAACGTCTCACTCCGCTGGAGCACCCCTCATCCGTCTCGGCGCTGCGCGCCGATCCACCCCCGGCCCTTCGCAGGCTCAGGGCGTTCGAAGCTCGAAAAGCCAAGCAATTGGCTTCTCGTCCGCTGCGCGGACCGCTTCTCACCCCACAAGGGGAGAAGGGAAGACCTCTACACTGGCCGATAAACCCTCTCCGCCGTATTCCAGAAGATGTCCGCCTCCGCCTTGGCGCCGTGCCTTGCAACCGCTGCACGGTGCGCCTTGATCAGCTCGGCATGGCTGGTCCAGAGCTTCTCGATCGGAAAGTTCGAGCCGAACATCAGCCGGTCGCTGCCGAGAATCTCGATCGCGTTGTCGACGATGTAGCCGATGAGGCCCAGATCGTTGCGGTGGACGAAGGTGCCGAGCCCCGACAGCTTGGCGTAGAAATTGGGTGCTGCCGAAAGCGTGCGAAGACCCGCCTTCCATGCTTCGGTGGTTTCCGGCTCCATGCCGGTCAGCATGCCGGCATGGGTGAGGATGAAATTCGTCTGAGGGTTTTCGCCGACCAGTGTCAGCCCGTCCTTCATCTGCGCGGGAAAGAGCTGCAGGTCGAAGGAGAGGCCGTAATCCTTCAAACGCGCCACGTTCTTCCGCACTTTCGGATCGATCACCTGGTCGGCCGAGGCGGCGAAACGGAAAGCGGGCGTCTCATGCCAGTGGAGCTGCATGCGCACGCCGCGCAGCAGCGGATACTTTTTCAATCGGTCGATCTGCGGGCGGACATCGTCGACCGTCATGTCGGCGTAGCCGACGATGGCATGCGGCCAGCCGGTTTCGTCGGCGGTCTCCTGCAGGAAGGCGACTTCCTTCTCGAAATCCTCCTTGGCCCAGTTGGTCTGGACATAGACGGCCTTCTCGACGCCCGAGCCTTTCTGGTCCTCGAGGAACTCCGTGATCGGATAGTCGCGGCGGATCGGCTCGTAGGGGCCGAAGATGCGCGGCACCAACGGCCCGACCAGCCAGGGCTGATCCTTCTGGCGCCAGATGTGGAAATGCGCGTCGATGGCTTTCTGCATCACGATATCCTTTTCCAAATGGAAGCGGCCGCAGGCGCAGGACGGGCGAGCGACAGGATGAAATCGGTCAGGCTCTTGATCGCCGAGCCGTCGACCAGATCGTCGAGCGCCGGCAGGATGGCGCGGAGCGCCGCAGTTTCCGGGCGAAAGCGCGGATCGCCGGCGAGCGGGCTCGCCAGCGACAGCCGGAAGGCGCGGGCGCTGAACCGCCGCATCGCGATCTCCAGCTCGGCATGGCTGCCGCGTTCCAGGCCATCGGACAGGATGACGACGCAGGCGCCGCGCGCGAAGGCGGAGAAGCGCGGCACCGACAGGAAGGCCAGCAAGGTCGGGCCCATGCGCGTGCCGCCGTCCCAATCGTCGACGAGCGCCGCGGCGCGGGCCAGCGCCTGTCCGCGGTCGCGGATGCGAAGCGCCGAGGTGATGCGGGTGAGCCGCGTGCCGAAGGTGAAGACTTCGGCGCGGTCGGCGCCTTGCACCGCTGCGTGAGCCAGCTTGAGATAGTCGGCGGTGTACAGCTTCATCGAGCCGGAGACATCGATGAGCAGAAGCAGTTTTCGCGATACGGCCTGCCGGCGGCGCAGCAGCGGCGAGGGGATGTCGCCATCGGCGCTGACGATTTCGCTCAGGGAGCGCCTGAGGTCGAGCGTGCCGCGCGAGCGGGTGCGCGCGGTGCGGAAGGAGCGGCGCGCTGGCAGGGCGGAGGCGAGCTTGCGGCGGAACTGGCCGAGACCATCGGGATCGCGCTGGAAATCCCGGCTGCTCAGCTGCTCGAGCGCCGAGGACAACTCGCCGCCTTTCTCCTGGCGGGCGACCTGGTTCTCTTCCTCGCGCGTGCCGCGATCGTCCTTGAACCGGGTTTGGTCGTCCTCCTCGCCTTGGATCGAAGGTTTGGCATCGCCGTAGAAATGGGCGCGGAAATGGGCCTCGAATTCATTGCGGCGATCGGGCGAGGGCGCCAGCGTTGCAAGCGCTGCTTCGCGGATGTCGTTCATCGAGCGCGGCCCGAGCAGGGTTACCGCTTGCATGAAGCTGGTGATCTGTTGCGGCGCGATGGGGAAGGCGTGACGGCGCAGCAGGCGGGCGAAGCCGAGAAAAGGCGCGGCGGCACGAGGCAAGCTTTCCCCACGCATCATTCCTTCGCGCCCCCCTCTGTCCTGCCGGACATCTCCCCCACAAGGGGGGAGATTGGCAGCGTTGGCGCGCCGCTCAATTCTGCCAGGCTGAAGATTGGCGAAAGCCGGCGCGACATCTGATCTCCCCCCTTGTGGGGGAGATGTCCGGCAGGACAGAGGGGGGCGCTGTCCCGCCAGCGCTGCGAGATAGGCGAGCGATATCTATCTGCCTTCGGCCTGGTGAAACTATGCGTCACCCTAGCGCCTCCTCGACGATGCGGCCAAGTTCGGGCGCGATCGAAGAAAGATCCTCCTCGTCCTTGATCAGCACGCCGATGGCGCGGCGGAAGGCTTGCGGCCACGGGCTGCCGCCTTTTTCGAGGATGGTCGCGGCATTCGCCCATTCGACCGCTTCGGCGATGCCCGGCGGCTTGGCCAGGGGCCGCGCGCGGATCTCTTGCACGGCATTCGCCACCGCTTTTGCCGTCGCCTCGGCGACGTTGCCCGAGCGCAGCATGATGATCTCGGCCTCGCGCTGGGCGTCGGGATAGCCGATCCAGTGATAGACGCAGCGGCGGCGCAACGCCTCGGCCAGCTCGCGCGTACGGTTCGACGTGAGGATGACGATCGGCTGCGTGGCGGCACGGATCGTGCCGCGTTCCGGGATGCTGATCTGGAAGTCGGAGAGGAATTCGAGCAGCAGCGCCTCGAACTCGTGATCCGAGCGATCGATCTCGTCGACCAGGAGCACACGTTGCTCCGGCGCGCGCAACACCTGCAGCAGCGGCCGGGCGATCAGAAAACGGTCGTCATAGATGTCGATCTCATGCTCGCCGGCATGGCGGATGGCGAGCAGCTGGCGCTGGTAGTTCCACTCGTAAAGCGCATGCCCGGCATCGATGCCTTCATAGCATTGCAGTCGCACCAGCTCACGGCCGAGCAGGTCGGCCACCGCCTTGACGGCCTCGGTCTTGCCGACGCCCGGCGCACCTTCGAGCAGCAGCGGCTTGCCGAGGCGGATCGCGAGGAAGATCGCGGTGGCAAGGCTGTCGTCAGCCAGATAGCGCAAAGCGGCAAGGCGCGTGGCTATCGCTTCCGGCGAAACCGCGACCGCAACGGCGTCGGCGCTGGTCATCTTCCCCTTAGCCCGCGGCCTGCGCCTTCAGCGCGCGCAGGATGCGCTCGGGCGTGATCGGCAAGGTGTCGATGCGCACGCCGACCGCGTCGAAGACGGCATTGGCGACGGCCGGAATCTGCGGGTTGGCGCACATCTCGCCCGGTCCCTTGGCGCCGAACGGCCCATCGGCAGAGGGACGTTCCAGCACGATGATCTCAGTCTCGGCCAGATCGCCGGGGCCCGGCATCAGATACTGGTTGAAGTCGGTGCCGCCATGGTCGCGGTTCGGGTAATAAGGTTCGGTCGTCTCGTAGAGCGCATGGCTGATGCCCATCCACGAGCCGCCGACCAATTGCTGCTCGACCATCTTCGGGTTGAGTGCGCGGCCGATCTCGAAGACGTTCTTCACGGTAAGCACCGTCACCTCGCCGGTCTCGTCGTCGACCTCGACCTCGGCCACCGTGCAGGCATGGGCGTAGCAGGTGGAGGGTTTCATCGCGCCGGTCTCCTTCTCCGGGTAGGAGCGCGGGATGAGGAACATGCCGCGCCCCGAGATCGAGCGGCCGCGCTTGAAATGAGCCGACAGCGCCACGTCGAAGATCGAGATCGATTTCTGCGGCGCGCCCTTCACCTGGATGTTGCCCTGACCGTCGGTCTCAAGGTCGGAGGCGTTCACCTCCAGCTCCTCGGCGGCCACCTCCAGCATCACCTGGCGGGCTTCCTTGGCCGCCTGGATGACGGCATTGCCGGCGCGGTGCGTGCCGCGCGAGGCGAAGGTGCCCATGCAGTGCGGGCCGGTGTCGGTGTCGGCGGTGTCGATGACGACGCGGTCGGTCGGCACGCCGATCGTCTCGGCGCAGATCTGCGCCATGATCTGCTTCATGCCTTGGCCCAGGTCGACGCTGGACAACGTCACCATGAAATTGCCGGTCGGCGTCGAGTGGACCAGCGCCTGCGTCGGATCGCCGCCGAGATTCATGCCGGTCGGATAGTTGATCGCGGCGATGCCGCGTCCACGCCGGATCGCCATCTCAGGCTTCCTTCCTGTAGGAGGACATCGCCATATACTTTTCCGCCACCGGCCAGTTGGCGACGCGCGAGGCTTCCTGCATGCATTCGATCAGCGCCGCACCCTCCGTCGGCTGGCGATGCGCCTTCATGTCGCCGTCGCGATAGGCGTTGACGAAGCGAAATTCGAGCGGGTCCATGCCGATCAGCCGCGCCAGCTTGTCCATCTGCACCTCGAGCGCGAAGTCGCCGATGGTGACGCCGAAGCCGCGCATGGCCGACGAAGGGGTACGGTTGGTGTAGACGCAATAGGTGTCGATCCAGACGTTCGGGATCGTGTAGGGACCGGGATAGTGAGCGGCGCCCTTCTGCGCGCCATAGGGCGAGTGGCGCGAATAGGCGCCGGCGTCGGTGTAGCCGGTCACCTTGCGCGCGACGATGCGGCCGTCCTCCATCACGCCGTCCTTGATGATCACCTTCTCGGCCGCGCGCGGCGAGGAGATCTGCATCTCCTCCTCCCGGCTGTAGATAAAACAGACCGGGCGTCCGGTTAGCTTGGCCGCGAGGATAGCGATCGGCTCGACGATGACGTCGACCTTGCCACCAAAACCGCCGCCGACTGTGCCGCCGACGAAATGCAGTTTCGAGCCCGGCATCTGCAGGATGATCGAGGTGTTGTCGAGCGTGAAGAACATCGCCTGCGTGTTGGTGTAGCAGGTGAAGCGGTCATTGCCTTCCGGCGCCACCACGCAGCCCGTGGTTTCGGTCGGCGCGTGCTCGATCGGCGAGGACTGGTAGGACTGTTCGAGGATGTGGTCGGCCTGGGCAAGGCCTGCCTCGACATCGCCGAAGCGCACCTTGCGGCACTCGCCGCTGTCATAGAGATAGTAATTCTGGCCGTGATATTCGTTGACCAAAGGCGCGCCGGGCTTCAGCGCCTCCTCCATGTCGAAGACCGCCGGCAGCACCTCGTAGTCGACCTTGACCTTGGCGGCGGCTTCCTGCGCGGCGCGCTCGGTCTCGGCCAATACCGCCACCACGGCCTCGCCCTTCCAGCGCACCTTGCCGTCGGCGAGCACGGTTTCGTCCTCGGGGCCGATCTGGATCAGGATCAGGATGGTGTAGACATTGTGCGGCACATCCTTGGCGGTCAGCACGCGCACCACGCCCGGATGATTCTCCGCTTCGGACGTGTCGATCGAGCGGATGCGGGCATGGTGGTGCGGGCTGCGCACCATCTTCAGATGCAGCATGCCCGGGAAGTTTCGGTCGGCGAAATAAGCGGTCTTGCCGGTGACGTGTCCCGGCGAGTCGAGCCGCGGGCGACCCTGGCCGATCTCATGCAGGCCGTCCTTGCGGACATCGGCGAAATAATCCTTGCGCAACTCCATGGCTCGTTCCCTCAAGCGGCGTTCTGCGAGTTGGCGCGCGCCGCAAGCAGCACCGCCTGGATGATCGGCTCGTAGCCGGTGCAGCGACAGATGTTGCCGGACAGCGCCTCGACCACGTCTTCCCGGGTCGGATTCGGCGTGCGGTCGAGCAGCACTTTCGCGGCCATGATCATGCCCGGCGTGCAGAAGCCGCATTGCGTGGCGAAGGCATCGAGGAAGGCGCGCTGCAGCGGATGCAGGACGCCGCCTTCGGCGAGGCCGGCCGTCGTTTTAATGTCGGCGCCGCCGCAGGTCTCGGCCAGCGTCAGGCAGGAGAGCCTGAGTTCGCCGTCGATGATGACCGAGCAGGCGCCGCAGGTGCCTTGGTGGCAACCGCCCTTGGGCGAGGTGTCGCCGATCTTTTCGCGCAGCGCGTGGAGCAGCGTCGTGCCGCTTTCGACGAACTCGGCTTTTTCGGAACCGTTGAGTGTGAATTGGACAGGTACTTTTGCCATTTTTCCTCCCTGCGCGCCTGCCCGGATCGGCCGGGCAGACGCGCGTCCCCCACGGATATTAGTCAAGCAGCAGCCGGCCGAGATGGACCGGCAGGACCTCGGCGCGATACCAGGCGCTGGCGATCGGGTCGGTGATCGGCGCGATGCCTTCGCTCGCGGCCACCAGCGCCGGCGCGATTTCCTGCGGCGTGAGCTTGCAGCCGAGCAGCGCCTTTTCGGCCGCTAAAGCGCGCATTGGACGATCGGCCATGCAGCCCAGCGCGATGCGCGCCGAGGTCACCGTGCCGTCCGTCGCGAGCTCCAGACGTGCGGCGATGCTCAGCACCGACACACCTTTCGGCTTGACGCGCGATACTTTCAGGAAGCGGAAGCTCTCGGCTTTGGGCAATGAAAAGCCGACAGCCGAGACGATGGCGCGGCTGGTGCCGCGATCGGCCAAAAAAGTCTCGACCGGCAGTTCGCCGTCTTCGGTGACGACGGTCGCGTCCAGCGCCAGCAGCGCCACGGCGAAATCGCCGTAAGGGGCAGGGGCGAACAGATTGCCGCCGACCGTCGCCATGTTGCGGATCGCCGGCCCGCCGACGGCGCGCGCGGCCGGCGCGAGCGCGGCAAGCTCGGGATGGCGGGCAATCGCGGCCATGGTGACCGAAGCGCCGAGCCGGACCTTGCCGCCGGAAACCGCGATCTGCGAGAGGCCGGGATCATTGACGCGGATCAGGCTGGAGACGGAAACGTCGCCTTCATTGGCCGTGCGCACCACCAGCGTGCCCCCGCCAAGATAACGCGTGCCGGCTGCCTGCAAGGCGGCATTGGCGTCTTTCACGCTCGAAAAAGCCTGCAGCGTAAGCGACATGGCACGCTCCGTCAGTTCTTGCCGGCGAAATGGGCCTTCAGGGCATTGAAGCCGCCCTGGAAGACATTGGCGCCCATGCCCTCGGCCAGCTTGTCGGCCTCTTCGGGCGCGGCGTCGAAGCTCGCTGTCCATTCGGCATAGGTGCGGTTGCCGTCGGTGACGCGCCGCAACTGCAGCATCGCCTTATGGTTGGTGAGCGGCTGCGGCGTCTCGAGGATCGAATAGCTGACCAGGAAGTTCTCATCCGAGAAGTCGAGCAGCTTCTCGCGCAGCCGCGCGCCGCTGACCAGTTGGAAGTTGCGCACGCAGCCGATCGTCGTGGCGTCCTTGCCGTCCTCGATATGGCTTTCCACCATGCGCGGATGCCAACTGGGCAAACCGTTGAAGTCGCGGATGCGTGCCCAGACCTGCTCGACCGGCGCGTCGATGACGCTGGAGATGGTGACTTTCGCCATAGACTGTCCTCTTGGAGATCGGGAGCAGACTAGGGCGGCCGGTGGGCCGGCGCTTATCAATGCGTCTTGAACGCCTATCAACCAGTCGGAAAAACCGGCGCGTCGAGATTCAGGTGATGCCGGCCTGCAAATGGCGGCTTCCTGCGCTTCCGGTGCTCACGTACCTGAAGGCGTATCAACCAGTCGGAAAAACAGGCGCGTCGAGTCGTTGTTTAATGCCTGTCGTTGTCCCAGAACCGCTGCACACTTCTGGGCGACAGGCCTTAGGCCGTCGCCCGCGCGGCTTCACGGTAGAGCGTCGGCGGCACGCCGACATGGTCTCGGAAGAAGCGCGAGAAATTGCCCTGGGTGGTGAAGCCGAGGTTGCAGGCGACGGAGATCAGCGGTTCCTGCGACCACTGCAGCTGGCGCACGGCTTCCTCCATGCGCAGCGTGTTCCAGTAGACGTTCGGCGTCAGGTTGGTCTGTTCCTTGAAGAGCGCGAAAAAGTGCGGCCTAGACAGGCCAACCGAACGGGCGACGTCGTCGAAGGAGATGCGCTCGCAGACATTGGCCTTCATCAGCTGGATCGCCTTGCGGACGCGGAAATCGAGCATCGTGTTGATGCGCGCGCGGGCTATCTGTGGGGCGGATGTATCGGCCGCGTCGAGAACGCTGTCGATGAAACGCTCGATCTCGTAATTGGCGACGTCGTCGATGCTTTCATTGTCGGTGAGGTGATCGAGCAGGTTCGCCGCCGCTTGGTGCAGCCAGGGCTCCAGCGTGATCGCGGCTTGCGTGAACAGCGGCGCGGAGGAGGGCAGGTCGCGGCGCCGGCGCGCCCAATCCGGGTCGATATAGAAGGCGAGGAACAGGCCGGGCTTGCCGTCGTGGGAAAGGGCGTGGCTGTGCGGCTGGAACGAATTGATGCCGGCCGCGGTGCCAGGCCCAAGCCGCACTGTTTCGCGGCCGATGGTCATTTCGCCTGCCGTGCCTTCCAGCCAGATGATGAGATGCGCCTCGCCATGGGCATGGGTGACAAAGTCATTGGCGACATTGAGCACGGAAACATGTCCGAACCGGCCCCAGTAGAGCCTGATCGCGTCCGTCATGGGTATCGTTCCTCCCGCAGGCGACTGGCCTCCCTTCGCCTGCCGGGGGATTGTGCGGCTGGGGTGAGGCTGCGTCAAGGCAGACAGGAATGGTGGCCATCTCGCATCGCCCGGCCGGGGCGGATTTTCAGACTGGGCGATAGGCGCGTTCCCTTCTCCTCTTGTGGGAGAAGGTATCGCCGAAGGCGACGGATGAGGGGTGCTCCAGGGAAAACCAGCGTCTCACTCCGCTGGAACACCCCTCATCCGTCTCGGCGCTATCGCGCCGATCCACCTTCTCCCACAGGGGGAGAAGGGGAAGCTAGTCACTACGCCTGAAATTTCGGATGCGGTCGAACAGCACCGCCAGGATGATCGCGCCGCCGATGAAAGTGCCTTGCCAGAAGGCGTTGATGCCGAGCAGGCCGAGGCTGTTGCGGATCACCTCGATCAGCGCCGCGCCGACGATGGCGCCGAGCGCGGTGCCGACGCCGCCGGCCAGATTGGCGCCGCCGATGACGGTGGCGGCAATCACCTGGAGCTCCATGCCGTTGCCGAGATTGGTGGTGACGGCGCCCAGCCATCCGGTCTGGATGATGCCGGCAAGCCCTGCCGACAGCGCCGAGATCATATAGACGACGACCTTGATCTGCTTGACGGGAACACCGGTCAGCGTCGCCGCATGCTCATTGCCGCCGATGGCGAAGATGTGCCGGCCGAACTTGGTCCAGCGCAGGATGAAGCCGGTGATCGCCGCCAGGAGGATCATGTAGAGCACCGGATTGGCGATGCCGAAAAGCCAGGCACCGCCGCCCAGGGCCAGAAGCTTCTGGTGGTCCGGCCCGAACTGGAAGACCACGGTGTTGTTCGAGGCGACCATGGCAAGGCTGCGCGCCACCGACAGCATGCCGAGCGTGACCACGAAAGGCGGGAAGCCGAGATAGGCGATGAGCAGGCCGTTGAAGGCGCCGATCGCAAGCGCGGTGGCGATCGAGGCCAGGATGCCCACCTCGATCGAATAGCCGGCATGCATGGTGACGGCGAGCACCATCGAGGAAAGGCAAAGCACCGAGCCGACCGAAAGGTCGATGCCGCCGGTGATGATGACGAAGGTCATGCCGAGCGCGACGATGGCGACGAAGGTGATATTGCGCGTGATGTTGAAGATGTTCTTCGACGTGGCGAAGGAATCGGTGGCGACGGACAGGAACAGGCAGGCGAGGATGACCGCGATCACCACCCAGAAAGTCTGGTTGGCAAAGAGCCGCGACAGGAAGGTGTGCTGCTTCTGCGCGATCGTCTGGTCAAGTGTGACTGCCATTATCGACCTTTCCTGAGGCGTGGACGCCCGATCCACGCGACTACGCAACCTGTTCGATGGCGCCGGTGATCAGCCCGGTGACTTCCTCGGGCGAGCTCGAGGCGATTTTCTTGTCGGCCACCTTGCGGCCGCGCCGCATGACGATAACACGGTCGGCGACGTCGAACACGTCGGGCATGCGGTGGCTGATCAGCACCACGGCGATGCCCTGGTCGCGCAGGTGGCGGATGAGATTGAGCACTTCGGCGACCTGCCTGACCGAAATCGCCGCCGTCGGCTCATCCATCAGCACGATCTTGGCCTGCGACAGCATGGTGCGGGCAATCGCCACCGCCTGGCGCTGGCCGCCCGACATCTGCTTGACGAGGTCGCGCGGCCGCGTCTCGGATTTCAACTCGGCAAAGAGCTGGCCGGCGCGCTTGTACATCGCGCCATAGTCGAGAATGCGCAGCGGACCGAAGCCGCGGCGCAGCTCGCGGCCGAGATAGACGTTGGCCGCGGCGGTCAGGTTGTTGCAGAGCGCGAGGTCCTGGTGGACAATCTCGATGCCGTGCTGGCGCGCATCCGCGGGCTTGTGCAGGACAAGGTCCTTGCCGTCCAGCCGCATGGTGCCGTGGCTCGGGTGGAAATTGCCAGCGATCATCTTCACCAGCGTCGACTTGCCAGCGCCGTTATCGCCCATCAGGCCGACGACTTCGCCGGCTTCCAGCGAAAACGACACATCGTTGACCGCCTGGATGGCGCCGAAATGCTTCGAGATGTTGGCGAGTTCCAGAACCGACACCAGCCTTAAGCCTCCCCTTATTGGCGCAACTGGCCACCGAACCCGGCGCCGCTTGCGTCCTTGTCCCGTCCATCTCCTCCGGAACGGTGCATCCACGCATTTAGGCAAAAGCGGACGGGGCGTCAATCAATTGTCTGACGATTAATTTCGAGACTCGACGAAAAATCGGTTTTGTAGGACAAATAGCAATTGACGCTGGCGAAAAGCCGATATTAGCTAAGCCTCGGAACAAGACTTCGCCAATCGTCCGTCTATACGGCGGAGGCAGGCAGATGGTTTGAGGGTAAAGGATTCGGCTGCATCGATATTCGGGCGGACGGATCGGCAAATGCTTATCAGCCCGGCGCGGGGCGCGAACATCATGAGATGCTCGTCGTGGTTCTTGTGTATCCGGGTTGATCAGTGTGGCGGGCACGCGGTGTCCGTCTGTTTCAAGGGAGGACTGACATGAGGAAAACACTTTTGCTTGCCGCCGTCGCCGCCATGGCGTTGGGCGCCGGGCCGGCTTTGGCCAAGAAACAGCTCGTCATCGTTGTGAAGGGTCTCGACAATCCGTTCTTCGAAGCCATCCATCAGGGCTGCGAGAAGTGGAACAAGGAAAACGCCAGCTCGGAATATGAATGCTTCTACACCGGCCCGGCATCGACTTCCGACGAGGCCGGCGAGGCGCAGATCGTGCAGGATATGCTGAGCAAGCCAGACACGGTGGCGATGGCGATCTCGCCGTCGAACGCGCCGCTGATCGCGCAGACGATCAAGAGCGCCAATCCGTCGATCCCGATCATGACGGTCGACGCCGACCTTGCCAAGGAAGACGCCGCCCTTCGCAAGACCTATCTCGGCACCGACAACTACCTGATGGGCAAGAAGATCGGCGAGTACATCAAGAAGGCCAAGCCGAATGGCGGCACGATCTGCACGATCGAGGGCAATCCGGCGGCCGACAACATCCTGCGCCGCGCGCAAGGCATGCGCGATGCGCTGACCGGGAAGGAAGGTCTTGCGGCACTTGCCGGCGAAGGCGGCTGGACCGAAGCTCCCGGCTGCCCGGTGTTCACCAACGACGACGGCGCCAAGGGCGTGCAGGCGATGACCGACATCCTCGCCGCCAACCCGAAGCTCGACGCCTTCGGCATTATGGGCGGCTGGCCGCTGTTCGGCGCCCCGCAGCCCTATCGCGACCTGTTCAAGCCGATGGCCGACAAGATCGCCAAGAACGAGTTCGTCATCGGCGCCGCCGACACGATCGGCGACGAGGTGGCGATCGCCAAGGAAGGACTTGTCACCGCGCTGGTCGGTCAGCGGCCGTTCGAAATGGGCTACAAGGCGCCTTCGGTGATGATCGACCTCGTCGGCGGCAAGAAGGTCGACGATCCGGTCTTCACGGGCCTCGACGAATGCACCAAGGAAACGGCCGACACCTGCATCCAGAAGTAGGCGCTGGTCGCATCCATAACCAATGCAACAGGGGCGCCGCGAGGCGCCCCTGATTTCTTGATGAAGGGCGCTTTCGTCTCAGATCTTCTGCTTCACGCCGTCCTTCGAAGGCATCAGGTCGACGCCGTTAAGCTTGCCGACATGCGTGGCGAGCATCGGCACATACTGTTCCGTGGGGCCGGTGGCGAAGGCTGTCGCAAAGGAATTCTTGGTCGCGTTGCCCAGAGGGTTGGCGATGCCCGCCGCGCCCGCCATCGATTCCAGATAGGTCAGGTCCTTGAAGGCGTTGGCGATGGTGAACTTGTGCGCGTCGCGGTCGCCCTCCAGCGTCCAGCGCATGAAGGTCTGGTAGAAGCCGCAATCCATGCGGCCGTTGCGAATGACGCTGTCGAAGCGCGGCGGCGAGATGCCGACCTTCTCGGCCAGCGCCAGCGCCTCGGAATAGATCGCGGCGTAGCCCAACGAGATGAAGTTGTTGAGCAGCTTCATGCGGTGGCCGTCGCCGGTATCGCCGATATGGACGATGCGGCCGGCCCAGGTCTCGAGCACCGGCTTCAACCTGGCGAACACGGCGTCCGGCGCGCCGACCATGGCGTCGAGCGTGCCTTCCCAAGCCTCCTTCGGCGTGCGGCTGAGCGGCGCATCGACATAGTCGACGCCGAGCGCCTTGAGTTCGGCGGCCAGGGCCACGGTCGAGACCGGATCGGAGGTCGAGCAATCGACGACGACCGAGCCTTGCTTCAGGCCCTCCTTCAACCCGCCGGGGCCGCGGATGATCGCCTCCACCTCGCGCGAGCCGGTGACGCAGATGAAGACGATGTCGGAGGCCGCGGCCACGTCCTTGGACGTGGCAACCTCCGTGGCGCCGCGTCCGGCCAAGTCTTCCGCCGGCTTGCGGTTCTTGCGACCGAGGAAAGTCAGCGGATAGCCCTTGTCGACGATGTTCTTGGCGATGCCGTGCCCCATCAGGCCAAGGCCGATGAAACCGATGTTCTCGCGGGCAGCGGTGGTGCTCATGTCGTCTCTTCCCTGTCTTTCATGGTGATGGGCGGCCCGCGCGGCGGGCGATTGTCGAGAAGGTTTCCGCGGATCGCGGGTGGCGGGCGATCGCAGAATGCCATATTGTCTGACAATACACATAATTACCTAGCATTGTGGAGAGCAAAATGACGAAGCGGATCATGTTCACCGGCGGCAGCGGCAAGGCTGGCCGGCATGTCGTGGAATATCTGGTCGAACATGGCTGCCAGGTGCTCAACATCGACACCAAGCCGCTCGACAATCCGAAGGTGCGCACTTTGATCGCCGACATCACCGACAGCGGCCAGGTTTTCAACGCGCTGTCGAGCTATATGGGCCTGCACGAGTTCGACCCGTCGCTGAGGGCGCAGCCGGTCGACGCCGTAGTGCATTTCGCGGCGATCCCGCGCATCATGATCACGCCGGACAACGAGGTGTTCCGCATCAACGCGATGGGCACCTACAATGTTATCGAGGCGGCGGTGAAGCTCGGCATCCGCAAGGTTATTATCGCTTCCAGCGAGACGACCTACGGTCTTGTCTTCGCCAACGAGCCACGCAATCCGACGCATTTCCCGCTCGACGAGGATTATGACGTCGACCCGATGGACTCCTATGCGCTGTCGAAGATCGTCAACGAGAAGACCGCGCGGGCCTTCGCTTTGCGCAGCGGCTTCGACATCTATGCGCTGCGCATCGGCAATGTCATCGAGCCGCATGAATATTCGCTATTCCCGAAATGGTTCGCCGATCCCGGTTTCCGCAAGCGAATCGCCTGGAGCTATATCGATGCGCGCGATCTCGGCCAGATTACCGTGCGCGCCATCGAGAAGGACGGCCTGGGCTATCAGGTGTTCAACGCGGCCAACGACGACACCTCGTCGGACCTGCCGACGGCGGAGCTGTTGAAGCGCTTTTATCCGGGCGTGCCGGTCAAGGCCGAACTTGGCGAATATGAGACGCTGCTTTCGAACCGCAAGGCGCGCGATGTGCTTGGCTTCCGGCCGCAGCACAGCTGGCGCAAATACGTCAAGACGGCGTGAGCCGGCGGCAAATGCCGGTTGATCTGTGCACATCCTCGCGCATTGCGGCAAAGCGGGCTTGCCGTGCTTGACAGCTTCTGAAAACGGGATTTTGTGGAACCATGCGGGACGCTAAGCCGAACAACGAAAAGAGGCCGACGAAAATGGCAGCGGACGAGCGTCCGTCCGGCGTTCGCAGGGCCAACGCGTCACGCATCCCGGGCGCCAGCGTGCATGCGTCGCTTGCGAGCGAAATCGGCCTTCGGATCGTGCGCGGCGACTATCCGCCGGGCACTATCCTGCCCAATGAGGCCAAATGGTCGGAGACCTTCGACGTCAGCCGCTCGGCGGTGCGCGAGGCGATCAAGATGCTGATGGCAAAGAGCCTTCTGGCCTCGCGACCGAAGATCGGCAGCTGGGTCGAACCGAAGGAACGCTGGAACCTTCTCGACCGCGACGTGCTCGCCTGGTATGCGACCTCGCCGGACCGCGAGGTGTTCCTCAAGACCGTGCAGGAGTTCCGCCACATCATCGAGCCGGAGGCGACGGCCTTCGCGGCGATCCGGCGCACCCGCGAGCAGATGGCCGAGATCAGCCAGGCCTGTCGCGAGATGGGCGAGGCGACCAACCTGCAGGAGCGCACGCGGGCCGACACGCGCTTCCACCTTGCCATCCTCAGGGCTTCGGGCAACGACCTCCTGGTGCCGCTGGGCGTCTTGATCGAATCCGCCTTCGACCATCTCTTCACCTACACGACGCGGGAGCTCGACAATCTGCAGCACGCCCAGAAGCTGCATGAGGCGATCGAACGCAGTATCCGCCTGCAAAGGCCGGACGCGGCGCGCAATGCGGTGCGCAAGCTGCTGGCCAATACCGACGAAGTGATCCAGTCGCGCTGAGGCCTTGTACTGGGCCAGTTCTCCAGCGCAGAAACTTTGACCGCTGCCCATGCGTCCATAGGCAGATCCCATGCGTTGGCGATTGGCCAAGACGCCTATCGCGGTCGTCATCCACGGGCGGAGCAAGGAGCGAAGCGACGCGCGCAGACCCGACGATCCATGCCGTGACTTGGAAGCGCTGCAGCGGTCCAGAATTCTGCACCGTTGCACACTTCGGTCGATGTAACGGCATGGATTCTAGGGCCTACGCTCCGCTTCGCGTAGCTCCGCCCTGGAATGACGAGGTTGGGGTCTTCAGCTCATCGCCAGCGTTTGCGCTGACTACCCCAAACGGACGTTGATAGCCTTGCCCGACAAGCTTGCAATATTTCCAGATCCCTACGTTGAGGAACTGGTGCTAGCCGCTCTCAGCAATCCTCAATCCTGCTTTTCGCGACCGAAGGCGACACGCAGCTCGTCCTTCGCTTTTTCCAGCACCTTCTTACGCTCGTCAGGCAGATTCTTGCCGGCACGGTTGATGTAGAAATTCAACATCGACATGGCGGATTGGAACGGCTCAGCCTTGCGGCGGTGGCTGTGCTCGGCCGAGCGCTTGAGCGATGCGGCGATCTTCTTCGCGTCGTCGGATTCGAAGACGTGCTCCTCGAGATCGAGGGCGTCGCTGTGCTCCGTCACGTCGGCCGACCATTTCTTCTTGGCGGTCATGACAAACTCCTTCCTTCAAAGAAACCCCATGAGGTGAGGCGGGTTCCCGGTTCTGGAGCCACGGATTTGCCGGTCGTGGCGCTGCTCGGCCCGGAAAATGGGCCGATAGTGCGCTCAAACACCCGATCTCGAAGAAATCGTGGACAGGAAACGCCGTGACGACAATTCCAGGAAACGCGGCAAACAACGCGGGCATAGACAGCTTCTACGCGTGGACGCGGCTCGGCATTTCCTTGCTGCTGGCGACAATCGGCGGCGTCGGCATGTGGGCCGTAGTCGTGGTCCTGCCCGCCGTGCAGGCCGAGTTCGGCGTCGATCGTGCCGCCGCCTCGATGCCTTACACCGCTACCATGGTCGGCTTCGCCGCCGGCAATGTGCTGGTCGGCCGCGCCATCGACCGCGTCGGTTACTGGATCCCGGCGCTGGTTTCCTCGATGGCCCTGGTTGCCGGCTTCGCGCTGGCGTCGCTCTCCACTTCGATCGTGCAATTCACGCTCGCCCAAGGCTTGCTCATCGGGGTGGGGACATCGGCGATTTTCGGACCGCTGATCGCCGACATCTCGCACTGGTTCAACCGCCGGCGCGGCGTTGCCGTGGCTACGGCCGCGGCCGGCAGCTATCTCGCCGGAACGGTCTGGCCAGCAATCATACCGCCGCTGATGAAGGCGGAGGGTTGGCGCTTCACCTATGTGGCTATCGGCATCGCTTGCCTGGTGACTATGGCGCCGCTGGTCATAATGCTGCGACGTCGCGCCCCGGTGGTCGTCGCAGGCTCGCCAGGCGCACGCCCGGTCCAGCCGATTTCATTGTCGCCGGCCGCCCTTCAGGCGCTGCTCGTCATAGCCGGTCTTGGCTGTTGCGTGGCGATGTCGATGCCGCAGGTGCATATCGTCGCCTATTGCATGGACCTCGGCTATGGCGTCGCCCACGGCGCCGACATGCTGTCGATCATGATGGCCGCCGGCGTCGTCAGCCGCCTTGTTTCCGGCTTCGTCGCCGACCGCATCGGCGGGGTGAAGACCTTGCTGATCGGCTCGGTGCTGCAGTGCCTGTCGCTGTTCTTCTACATTCCCTTCGACGGTCTTGCCTCGCTCTATGTCGTCTCGCTGGTGTTCGGCCTGTCGCAAGGCGGCATCGTGCCCTGCTATGCGATCATCGTGCGGGAATACATGCCTGCCAAGGAGGCCGGCCAGCGCGTTGGCATCGTCATCATGGCGACCATTTTCGGCATGGCCATCGGCGGCTGGATGTCGGGCTGGATCTACGATCTCACCGGGTCTTACGCGGCAGCGTTCCTCAACGGAATTGGCTGGAACCTGCTCAACATCCTGATGATGGTCGTGGTGTTCTGGAGGGCAAGGCGCAGCGGCGTCGTCATGGCCTGACGGCTCGCGCCGGCGCTTCTCCTGGAAATGCCCTCAGCTTGACAACAAATCGCGGCTGCGCGACGCCAAGGGCAGGGAACGTGGCACAAGCCTGCGAGATGGCGACACCAGGGTCAATGGCATTGCAAGCGCGCAGCAGACGGGATTTGACGCACGAGGCCCGTCCTTGACCAAGCCGCGCTCCCGCCGTGGCGGCGGCCGTCCGACCATTGCCGACGTGGCGCGCAAGGCCGGTGTCGGCGCGATCACCGTGTCGCGTGCGTTGCGTGAGCCCGGGCGCGTGTCGGAAGACCTTCGACGGCAGATACAGGCCGCGGTCGACGAACTCGGCTATGTGCCTGACCCGAATGCCCGCGCGCTTGCCTCGGCGCGCGCGGAGGTGTTCGGCGTGCTGGTGCCCTCGCTGACCAACAACGTCTTCGCCGAGGTGGTGCGCGGCATCTATGACAGCCTTTCAGACAGTCCGTTCCGCATCCAGATCGGCAACACCCATTATTCAGGCTTGGAGGAAGAGCGGCTGCTGCAGGTCTTCGGATCGCAACGCCCGGCGGCGCTGATCGTGGCCGGCATCGACCAGACGCCCAGCGCGCGACGACTGCTGGAGAATGCCGGCTGCCCGGTGGTGCAGGTGATGGAGACCGGACCGGACCCGGTCGACATGATGGTCGGCTTCTCGCATCTCGACGGCGGCAGGACCGCCGCCGAACACCTGCTGCAAGCCGGATACCGCAAGATCGGCTTCATCGGCGCGCGGATGGATCCGCGTTCGCAGCGGCGCCTTGCCGGCTACCGCGCCGCGATGGAGGCCGCCGGCCTGTTCGACGCGCGGCTGATCACCACAACGCCGGTGCCGTCAAGCGTGACGCTCGGGCGCGAGTTGTTCCGCGACGCGCTGGCCAAGATGCCGACGCTGGACGGCGTGTTCTGCAACAATGACGATATCGCGCTTGGCGTTCTGTTCGAATGCCATCGCGCGTCGATCGACGTGCCGAAGCAGATCGGCATTGTCGGCTTCAACGATCTCGACATGATGCAGGTGTCGTTTCCGTCGATCACCAGCGTGCGCACGCATCGCTATGAAATCGGCACCCGTGCCGTCGCCATGGCGCTGTCGGCGATCGCCGGAAACCGGCCGGAACAGCGGATCGTCGATCTCGGTTTCGAGCTGATGCGGCGCGAGAGCACCGGGCGCTGACGCGGTACTGTTGGTTCTTAAGATGATGCTTTACAGCCTGATATGGTAGCGCTACCATTTGCATACCGGCAAAGGTTCGGCGAGGCGGGAAGGCTGTTTATTATACATAAGCAACAGATCCGTGCTTGTTTATTATGTATAATATGATAGTTTTCTAAATTGCCAAGAAAAGATGAGGGGGCAAGGAAGACCAGGGCGGCCAGGCCGTCCTGTGCGGGTTTTTTGGTTGGCCGGAGGATGCCGACTGGTATCGCCAAGATTCATAACAAGCAGAACTGCAACTGGGAGGAATATCGATGATCAAGTCACTCGTTGGCGGCGTCATTGCCGCCGCAGCATTCGCCATGCTGAGTTCGTCGGCGATCGCCGGACCCGAAGTCGTCAAAGGGCCTGCGGCCGAGCCGGACTGCTTCGCGCCGTGGTCGGCCGACACGCAGTTTTTCAAGTTTCCGAAGAAGGACGGTCCCTACCGCATCGCGCTTGCCAACGGCTACATCGCCAACACCTGGCGCATCCAGATGATCCAGACGGCCAAGGCCTATGCGGCGCAGCCCGATGTCGCCAAGAAGCTCAAGGAATTCAAGGTCGTGTCGACCGGCGAGGATGTGCCGGCACAGATCTCGGCGATCAACAACTTCATCGATTCCGGCTTTGACGCCATCGTCGTCAACGCGCAGAACCCGACCGCATTCGGGCCGGTCATCAAGCGCGCCAAGGAAGCCGGTGTCGTGCTTGTCGCCTTCGACAACATCCTCGACACCAAGGACGCCATCAACGTCAATGTGGATCAGAAGGGTCTCGGCGAGCTCTGGGGCAAGTGGCTGGTCGCGCATGTGCCGAACGGCGGCAAGGTGCTCGAGGTGCGCGGCGTCGCCGGCACTTCGGTCGACACCGACCGCCACAATGGCATCCATGAAGTGCTCGACGGTTCCGGCAAGAAGTGGGCTGTCACCGAGGTCGTCGGCAAGTGGGATGACGGCGTGGCGCAGAAGGCCACGGCCGACGCGATCGCCACCAGCGGCCCGTTCGACGGCATCACCGGGCAAGGCGGCGACACCGGCATCGTGCAGGCGATGATCGACGCCAAGCATCCGTTCGTGCCGTTCGGCGGCGAGACGGAAAACGGCTTCCGCAAATTCTGCGCCGCGCATGCGGCCGACGGGCTGAAATGCTCGTCCGCCGGTACCGGCCCGGCCCAGGTGGCGGTCGCCATCAAGACGGCGATTGCCGCGCTCGAAGGCAATGTCGTGCCGCAATCGGTCAAGCTGCCTTTGGCTATCGTCGAGGATCCGAACTTCAAGGCGGGTCAGGATTTCTTCCCCGACCAGTCCGACAATTTCTTCGTCGGCAATTCCTTCCCGACCTGCGGCATCAATTTCACCGCGCAGGAAATCATGGGCCAGACCAAGGAAAATAAATAGTCTGACCGGACAGTGCCGCGGCGAGCCCGCGGCACTGTCTCCCTATTGCCAAATCGAAACCGGCCGGGAGGGCTGATGGACGGCACGGCTCCGCTCTTCCGCATGGAAGGCATATCCAAGCGCTATGGCGGCGTGCGGGCCTTGGAAAAGGCCGAGCTGACGGTCACCGCCGGCAGCATTCACGCCATCCTCGGCGAGAACGGCGCCGGCAAATCGACGCTGATCAAGGTCATGGCGGGCGTCGTGGCGCCGGATGAAGGGCGCATGACGCTGGACGGAAGCGAGGTCACCTTCGCTTCGCCTGCCGCCGCCAACCAGGCCGGCATCGTCTGCATTTTCCAGGAGCTGTCGCTGATTCCGGAGCTCAGCGTCGCCGACAACATCGTCATTTCCAATCCACCCAAGCGTTTCGGCATGATCGACCGCAAGGCGCAGCGGAAGATCGCTGAGGAAGCGCTGGCACGCGCCGGCGCTTCCGACATTCATCCCCGCGCGCTGGTCAAGGACCTGCCGCTGTCGCGCCGGCAGATGGTGGAAATCGCCAAGGCGCTGGCCCGGAAGCCGCGCATCCTGATCCTCGACGAGGCGACCTCGGCGCTGACGGCGGCGGACGTCGCCAGGGTCTTCGAGGTGTTGAAACGGCTGCGCTCGGAAGGGCTGGCGCTGCTCTACATCTCGCATCGCATGAACGAGATCGCGGAACTCGCCGACCATTGCACGGTGTTCCGCAACGGCCGCAACGTCGCCAGCTACCCGGCCGGCGCGAAGAGCGACAATGAGGTGGTCGAGCTGATGATCGGCCGCGAATACAGCCATATCTTCCCGCCGAAACCCACTTCCGCCCCGGCCGCTGCGACGGTGCTCGAAGCGCGCAATCTCTCCTGGGCCGACCGGCTGGACAATATTTCGCTGAGCGTCAGGGCAGGGGAGGTTGTGGGCCTGGGCGGTCTCGACGGGCAGGGTCAGCGTGAATTGCTGCTTGCCTTCTTCGGCGTGCTGCGCGGCCTGCGCGGCGAGGTGCTGATCGACGGCAAGCCGGTTTCGATCGCCAGCCCGACCGCGGCCAGCCACGGCCGCATCGGCATGGCGCTGATCCCCGAGGATCGCAAGACCGAAGGACTGATGCTGCCGATGACGGTGCGCGAGAACCTGTCGTTTGCCGCGCTCGACCGGTTATCCAAGGCCGGCATCATCGACCGCGCCGCGGAACAGCGCCTGATCGACGACATGGTCGGGCTGCTGGCGATCAAGACGGCGGGCCTGGACATTCCGGTCGGCGCGCTTTCCGGCGGCAACCAGCAGAAAGTGGTGATCGCCAAATGGCTGATGCGGCAGCCGCGCATCATCCTGCTCAACGATCCGACGCGCGGCATCGATGTCGGCACCAAGCAGGAGCTCTACCAACTGATGCGCAAGCTCGCGGATGCGGGTGCCGCGATCCTGTTCTATTCGACGGACTATGACGAGCTGATCGGCTGCTGCGACCGCGTACTCGTGCTCTATGACGGCGCGGTCAAGCGCGAGCTGGTCGGCGCCGGGCTCACCGAGCACGCGCTTATCGCCAGCGCGCTCAACATCCACGGCGATGACGTCCGCATCGGGCAGGGAGAGCACGCGTGAAGGATTGGCGCTACCGGCTGGCCGAACAACGCGGAACGCTTTTGGCCTTCGGCATCTTCATCGTCATGTTCGCCATCTACAGCGGAAATCATCCGGCCGGCTTCACCGCCAACGTCGTGCAGACGGCCGCCAACAAGGGCGTGCTGCTCGCCTTCGTCGCGATGGCGCAGACATTGGTGGTGATCACCGCTGGCATCGATCTGTCGGTCGGCATGATCTTCACGCTGACCAACTGCATGGCTTCATGGCTGGTGGTCGGCACCGGCCTGGAGACGGCGTTCGGCGTGCTGGCGGTGCTGGGCACCGGGCTCATCTGCGGGGCGGTCAACGGCGCCATCGTCATTTACGGGCGGCTGCAGCCGATCGTCGCCACCATCGCCACGGGCGCCGTCTATTTCGGCCTGGCTTTGCTTTTGCGCCCCGTTCCCGGTGGTTCGGTCAACGAGGATCTTGCCGATTTCCTGACCGGGCGTTTCTTCGGCATCGTGCCGGCGAGCCTGGTGGCGCTGCTCGTCATCGTGTTTGTCGTCTGGGTGCCGTTCAGTCGCTCCGAACTTGGGCGCGCCGCTTATGCCGCGGGTTCGTCGGAGACGGCGGCCTACATGTCCGGGGTGCCGATCCGCAGAGGCAAGTTGCTGGCTTATACGCTTGCCGGCCTGCTTGCGGCCATCGGCGGACTGTTCCTGACCTTCTTCACCTATACAGGCGAGGCGGCCTATGCCAGCGGCAACGCCTACACGCTGTTCTCGATCGCCGCCGTCGTGCTCGGCGGCGTGTCGCTGTTCGGCGGCAAGGGCAGCGCCATCGGCGCGATCTTCGGCGCGCTTGCCTTCCGCACCATCGGCGACCTCTTGTTCGTCTTCGATTTCGATCCGCTCTGGCAGCCGTTGTTCCAGGGCGTTATCCTGTTGATCGCGGTCAGCCTTGGCGCCTTCGCGCTGTTTCGGGTACGCAACCGGCTGGAGTGGTTCCTGTGAGCGAGACGACGCATGGCGGCATTATGGGCGGCATTGCCGGCCGCATGCCCAAATTCATCCGGCGCGCCGACCCGGCCGTGCTGACGGCCTTTGCCTGCATCGTGGTCCTGCTCCTGCTCGGCAGCCTCTATTCGCGCAACTTCCTGTCGCCCGAATATCTCCTGCAACAATTGAAGGTCGCGTCTTTCCTCGGCGTCATCGCCACCGGGATGATGCTGGTCATCCTGCTTGGCCAGATCGACCTTTCCGTGCCATGGGCCGTGGCCGCCGGCGCCATGATGGCCTGCGCGGCCGCTGCTTACGGGTCGGTCGGCGTTGCTCTCGCCATCCCCTTCGGCGTCCTGTGCGGCGTGGCGATCGGCATCGTCAACGGCATCGGTGTCGCCTATCTGCGCATCCCCTCGATGATCATTACCTTAGCCACCAATGCCGTGGCGCAAGGGCTGATGGTGGTCTACACAGGCGGCTTCTCGCCACAGGATTCGGCGACCGCCGCGATGCGCTACCTGGCAACCGGTTTCACCATTCCAGGTGTTCCCAATGCCGTCATCATCTGGGCGCTGATCGGCGCCGCGATGGTCTTCGCGCTGACCCGCACCAGCTTCGGCCGCGCCGTTTACGGCATCGGCAACCGTGAGCGCGCCGCTTATCTTTCGGGCATCGACACGCGTCGCGTCGTCATGATCGCCTTCGCCGTCTCCGGCGGGCTGTCTGCCTTTGGCGGCGTGCTTCTGGCGGGCTATGCATCCAAGGCGGCGCAGTCCATGGGCGATGCCTATCTCCTGCCGTCGATCGCGGCGGTTGTCCTGGGCGGCACATCGATCCTGGGCGGGCGCGGCTCCTATCTGGGCACGGTGGCCGGCGTGATCCTGATCACGCTCCTGCAATCCATCCTTTCGGTCATGCAGATGCCCGAGGCCGGACGGCAGATCATCTATGGTGTCGTCATCGTCGCCATGCTCCTGCTCTACGGGCGCGCGCCGGCAAGCCGCTGACCGTGGACGAGGCGAACGCAAGACCGCAGATCCCGGAGCCTGGCATGAACGATCTTCGGACGGCACCCGCCATCGTCGTGATGGGCGTTGCCGGCTGCGGCAAGACCGCCGTCGGCGAGGCGCTCGCCAAGGCGCTGGGCGCCGACTTCATCGAAGGAGACCTGCTGCATCCGCCGGAGAATGTGGCGCGCATGGCGCGCGGCGAGCCGCTGACCGATGCGTTGCGCGCGGGCTGGCTCGACGCCATAGGCGAGCGTGTCGCGGCCTCGGTTGCCGGCGGGCGGAAGGCGGTGGCGGCGTGCTCGGCGCTGAAGCGTGGCTATCGCGACCGGCTGAGCCGCTTCTGTCCCGACACAGTCTTCCTCTATCTCAGGATCGATCGGGAGACCGCCTGGCGACGGGTCGCCGATCGCAAGGGCCATTTCATGCCCGCAAGCCTGGTCGACAGCCAGTTCGCCACGCTGGAGGAGCCTGCGGCGGACGAACGAGCCGTGACGGTCGACGGAACGCGAAGTGTTGCAGGAATCCTGCAAGAGATCGTCCGCTAGATCAGGTGGTAATCAGGCTTGGTCGTTGCCGATCGCGGCTTCGGCTGGCTGCTCGGTCAGCCGCACGGCGCTCGACCAGGCCATCATCTGTTCAGGACAGAGCTTGAGCGTCTCCAGCATCCGGTCGCGCTTCGACAGGATAAATCCCGCCTGAACGACGAGGTTCTTCCCTGCCGTGTCCTTGGCAGGCGATGCGGGCGCCCCTGGACTCGCGCTCAGTTCTTTGATGATCGCCCTATATTCGCGAAAGGGCGCCGTCTCGATGGTCGCCATATGAAACAGCGCAGCACCGGCGCGCGCGGCGAAATTTGCCGGCGCCGAGGCGAGGTGGGTCCAGCCGCGCTCGCCCATGGCGGCCTCGGTGAAGGCGGAGCCGGCATAGACGGTGTTGGTCATCAGCACCACGCCGTTTGCTTTCAGCACCTTCTGGATGCGCGTGGTGACCTGATAGGCGTCGGTGCGCTCAAAGACGATCCGGCTTTTCAGGAAGCGGTTTTCGAGCCTGACCAGCGGCGGGTTGATCACGCGCAGGCCGAACTTGCTCGGCGAGAAGCCGTGATAACGCGCGCTCACCTGATGGGCATCGACGCCGGCCTCATGTAGGGCGCGCTTGCCCATGATCGTCTGCGCCGTGAACTGGTCGCACCACACGATGGCGCCGCGCCCGTTGCGCAGGGCTTGTTGCAGAGCCTCGAGGCCTTCGAGCCGGATCGCCGGCGACCAGCGCCAGCCGGCGACGAGATGTGCCGCAAGCGTCAGCCGCCGGCGGTGAACGGCGGCGAGTTGCGCCTCGAACATGCCTTTCGTGTCGACGGCATCGCCGAGCACGGCCTTCACCGCGACGTCGTAACGGGCAAACTCCTTGCGGAAGTGGCGCTTGCGCCTGAGCCTGGACACCCAGCTGCAGATCGGGCTCCACCAGGAGACCGGCAGCATCGCCGCGACGCCGAGATAGAAACAGGACAACAGGCTCTCGCGCGGATCCCGATTGGTGAAGCGACGCAATTTGCCGGGGCGCACAGCCTTGCGGCTGAAGAAGCGAACGGACTCGTCGCGCTCCGGCACCGGCACGTCGGCCGTGATCTCGGTGTGATAGATGTCGTTCGACGATGGCTGCCGGCTGGCCTTACGGGAATTGCCAAGCCAAGGCAGCCTCATGCGTCTGAGCCCCGTTTCATCCTCCAGCCGCTTTACTGCGTCCGCGGTAGACTGGCAACCGAGGGCAGGCCGCGGCTTGTCACTGGGCGCAATTGCGAAACGGAAGGTTACGGCGAAGCGGCCGATCCTGGCTACTCTACGCTTCCTCGGGCTGCTTCAAATCTGAGACGTGAGCTCAGCCGGAAAATCGTCGTTGTCGGCGTCGCGCATGGCGGCGAGGCTGCGGTTGTCGAGCACCTCGGCGATCGCCTGGCGCACTTCCAGCATCATGTGGCGGACCTGGCAGGTGGCCTCGTCGCAATCCTCGCAGCGCTGGTATTGCGTGCGGCTGGCGCAAGGGATCGGCGCCAGCGGCCCGTCGAGCACGCGCACGACATGGCCGATCTTGATCTCGGAAGCGGGACGGGCGAGGCGGTAACCGCCTTCCTTGCCCTTGCGGCTCTGGACGAAACCGGCATTGCGCAACTCGCCCAGAATCGCATCCAGGAATTTCTTCGGGATGTTGTTGGCGACGGCGATGTCGTTGACGAATGCAAGCTGGCCAGCCGGCAGGCCGGAAAGATGCACGAGGGCCTTGAGGCCGTATTTGCCTTTTTTGGTCAGCATGCCCGATTCAGTTCATCAAACCCCAATGCGCCTGCATCTGGCGGTTGTTTGTGTGCAAATCATGACAGTTTGACCGCCTGACGCCGCCTGGCCCAACAATTCGCACCGGAGCTTAGGCACAAACGCGTTGCTTCTTCGTAACGTTTTTCACATTTGGGGTTGGGATTTCCCCCGCGAACTCATGCAGCCCCGCTTACATGAAGAAAGCCGGCAAAGCCGGCTTTCTTGCTCTTCATGATTGCGGAGCTTTTCAGCGGCTGCCGTAGGCCTGATCGAGCAGCCCGCCGGCGGCGAAATGCTCTTTCTGAACCTTGTCCCAGCCGCCAAAGACGTCCTCCTCGGTCAGCAACCGGACATCCGGGAAGTCCGCCTTGTGCCTGGCGGCGACCGTCGCGTCACGAACCCGCAAGCCGTTTCCGGCGGCGATCTCCTGGCCCTCGGGCGTGTAGAGGAAGTCGAGATAGGTCTTGGCGAGATCGCGGCTGCCATGCTCGTCGGCGACCTTGTCGACGACCGCTACGGGGAACTCGGCCAGCAGGCTGACCGAAGGCGTGACCTGCTCGAACTTGTCGTCGCCATACTCCTTGCGAATGCCGCGCGTCTCCGACTCGAAGGTGATCAGCACGTCGCCGATCTCGCGCTGGACGAAAGTGGTGGTGGCGGCGCGGCCGCCGGTGTCGAAGATCGGCACGTTGTTGAAGAGCTTAGTGATGAACTCCTTCACCTTGGCGTCGTCGCCCTTGAACGCTTCCTTGGCGTAGGCGGTGGCGGCGAGATAGGTGTAGCGCGCATTGCCGGATGTCTTCGGGTTCGGGAAGATCACCTGCACGTCGTCGCGCACCAGATCGTTCCAGTCCTTGATATGCTTGGGATTGCCGGCGCGCACCAGGAAGGACGGCAGCGAATAGAAGGGCGAGGCGTTGTCCGGGAAATTCTTCTGCCAATCGGCCGAGACGAGGCCCTTCTTGACCAGGAAGTCGACATCGGTGACCTGGTTGAAGGTGACGACATCGGCGCCAAGACCTTCGGCGATCGCGCGCGCCTGCGCCGAGGTGCCGGCGTGCGACTGGTCGACCGTCACGCCGGGGTGCTTGGCGATGAAGGCCTTGTTGATGTCGACGAACAGCTCGCGGCCGACATCATAGGAGGCATTCAAAAGCTTGTCGGCCGACCAGGCCTGGGAGGACGCGAGGACGAGACCGGCAACAGCCGCGATGCCGAGCAACAGACGCTTCATGAAAACAGGCTCCGAGGAAAATATGGCAATTGTGAATGATAGCCGTGGCGCTGTTGCGCGGCGAGACACGCGCGCCGGTTAGATGGCATCACGTGAGAAAAGTCACCGCCGGAACAGTCGCTTATTAGGATTTCTTTCCAGCAAGAGTCATCGTGGAGCGATATCCATAGGCAAAAAGATTGCGCTTCGGCGCCTTGGCATATACATATGGCATATACAAGGGAATGCCGTGATGAGCCAACAACGCCATGCAGCGATGCCGCCGAAGGAGGCGAAGCTGTTTCGCAACAACCGCAGCCAGGCGGTGCGGATTCCAGTCGAGTTCGAACTCCCCGGCGACAAGGTCCTGATCAGCCGCGAGGGCGACCGTCTTGTCATAGAGCCCATTCGTAAATCAGGTCTCACGGCGCTGCTCGCCCAGTGGGCGAAGGAAGCCCCGCTCGGTCCTGAGGATGACTTCCCAGAGATCAAGGATAGTCCTGTCGGACCCGAGGACATTTTTTGATGCGGTTTATGCTCGACACAAACATCATAAGCGACATGATCCGAAACCCAGGCGGCAAAGCCGCCGGCGTCATGGCGCGCGTGGGAGACGCCGCCGTGTGCACCAGCATCGTCGTCGCTTCGGAACTTCGGTACGGCTGCGCCAGGAAGGGATCGGCCAAGTTGCTCAAGAAGGTCGAGGAACTGCTGGACGAGATTCCGGTGCTGCCGCTCGATGTGCCGGCGGATGCCGAGTACGGCGCGCTGCGCGCCGAACTGGAAGGCAGGGGCGAGACCATCGGCCACAACGACCTCTTTATCGCTGCTCACGCCTGCGCGTCAGGTTCCACGCTGGTGACAGCCAATATGGCCGCGTTCAGCCGGATCGGCAAGCTGAAGCTCGAGAACTGGTTGGAGTAGCGCTCGACGCGACGATCACGCCGCCGGAAAAAGCTTCCAGCGTCGCGGCCTGAAAGCCACCCGGCTCTTCTGCGCCGCGGGATGGTCTACGGGCAGCTCGATCTCGACGCGCTGGCGCTCACCGCCGATCTCGAGCTCGACGCGCCTGGTGCCGGCGACGCGGCGGCTGGCGGCAACCGTGCCGGCGATGCAGCCGCTGCAGCCGTCGACCAGGTCGACGTCATGCGGACGGAAGTGGAGGACTGCCTCGCCGGACGGCGCGTGCGGCGCCGAGAGCCCGATCGGCCGGTCGGCGATCCACACCTCGCCGTTCTCCACCTTGACCGGCAGCGAGCTCGACTCGCCGATGAAGGAGTAGACGAAGGGCGAGTTCGGTGTGTCGTAGATATCGTCGGCGGTGCCGACCTGCTCGATGCGGCCCTGGCTCATGACCACGACGCGGTCGGCGAGCTCCAGCGCTTCTTCCTGGTCATGCGTGACGAAGACGGTCGTGTGGCCGGTGCGGTCGTGGATCTCGCGCAGCCAGCGGCGCAGCTCGCGGCGAACCTGCGCGTCGAGCGCGCCGAACGGTTCGTCGAGCAAAAGCACCTTGGGCTCGATCGCCATGGCGCGGGCGAGCGCGACGCGCTGGCGTTGGCCGCCCGAAAGTTGCGCCGGATAGCGCTTTTCCAGTCCCGACAGCTGAACGAGATCGAGCAGTTCCAGCGCCCGGCGGCGGATTTCCTGCCCCGACGGCCTTGCGGCGCCGTGCCGGACCTTCAGGCCGAAGCCGATGTTGTCGGCGACTGTCATGTGGCGGAACAACGCGTAATGCTGGAAGACGAAGCCGACATTGCGCTCCTGGATCGACTTCTGCGAGGCGTCCTCGTCGCCGAAGAAGATCGCGCCCTTGGTCGGCCGTTCCAGGCCGGCGATCAACCGAAGCAGCGTCGTCTTGCCGGAGCCGGACGGCCCGAGCAGCGCGATGAGCTCGCCGGACCTGATGTCGAGCGACACGTCATGGAGCGCCGGAAACCGCTCGAACTCCTTGCGCACGTTGACGACGCGAACTTCCATGCAAATCCCTCGGTTCGTTGATGCTGTCGGTGTTCCCAAACTGCCAGGCACTCTCGGCGACAGGTAGTGTTCAGTGTCCGCGTGTCGCGGCAAGCTCGGCGCCGTAGCGCATCTCCAGAAGCGTTTTCAAGACCAGCGTCACCAGCGCCAGGCCGGCCAGCAGCGAAGCGACGGCAAAGGCGCCGACGGCGTTGTATTCGTTATAAAGGATCTCGACATGCAGCGGCATGGTGTTGGTGAGGCCGCGTATGTGGCCCGAAACCACCGAGACTGCGCCGAACTCGCCCATGGCGCGCGCATTGCACAGAAGCACACCGTAGAGCAGCCCCCATTTGACGTTGGGCAGCGTCACATACCAGAAGGCCTGCCAGCCGCTGGCGCCCAGCGAAAGCGCCGCCTCTTCGTCGCCATTGCCCTGTTCCTGCATCAGCGGAATGAGCTCGCGGGCGACGAAGGGGAAGGTGACGAAGATGGTGGCCAGCACGATGCCGGGCACGGCGAAGAGGATGACGATGCCATGCGCCTTCAACCAGGCGCCGAGCAGCCCCTGCGCGCCGAAGAGAAGCACATAGACCAGGCCGGAGATGACCGGCGAGACCGAGAAAGGCAGGTCGATCAGCGTGGTCAGGAACGCCTTGCCCTTGAATTCGAACTTGGCGATGGCCCAGGCGGCAGAGATGCCGAAGACGACGTTGAGCGGCACCGAGATCGCCGCCACAAGCAATGTCAGGCGGATGGCGGAGCGCGTGTCGGGGCTGGAAAGGGCTTCTGTGTAGGCGCCGGTGCCTTTGGCAAGCGCCTCACGAAAGACGACGATCAGCGGCAAAAGCAGGAAGATTGCGAGGAAGGCGAAGGCGATTGCCATCAGCACGGCCTTGACGGGCCGGCTTTCGGTCACCGCGGCCGACTGGCTCTCGTGATGCGGTTCGTAGGATTTGATCTCGGGATCAGCCATAGCGTTTGCGGCTCCATGTCTGGACGAGATTGACCACCAAAAGCATCACGAAGGACAGCGCCAGCATGATCGCGGCGATCGCGGTCGCCGCCTCGTAATTGTATTCCTCGAGCCTGATCACGATGAGAAGTGGTGCGATCTCGGACTTGAAGGGCAGGTTGCCGGCGATGAAGATGACCGAGCCGTATTCGCCTACGCCGCGCGCGAAGGCGAGCGAGAAGCCGGTGATGATCGCCGGCGCCAGTCCTGGGAAAAGCACCCGGGCGATGATCTGGAAACGGCTGGCGCCGAGCGTGGCGGCTGCTTCCTCGACCTCCTTGTCGATCTCTTCCATGATCGGCTGGACCGTGCGCACGACGAAGGGCAGGCCGATGAACACCAGCGCGACGACGATGCCGAGCGGTGTGTAGGCGACCTTGATGCTGAGCGGCATCAGAAGCTGGCCGATCCAGCCGTTTGGCGCATAGAGCGTGGTGAGCGCGATGCCGGCGACGGCCGTTGGCAGGGCGAAGGGCAGGTCGACCATCGCGTCGGCGATGCGGCGCCCTGGAAAGCGGTAGCGGACCAGAACCCAGGCGACGATGGTGCCGAACACGACGTTGACGACAGCCGCCAGGAAGGCAGTGCCGAAGCTTATCTTCAGCGCGTTGAGGGTGCGCCGGTCGACGGCGATCGCCCAGAAATCGGCCCAGCCGAGCGCGGCCGAACGCCAGACCAGTCCCGAAAGGGGGATGAGGATGATGAGCGTGAGGTAGGCAAGTGAGAAGCCGAGCGTCAATCCGAACCCCGGAATGACACTCGGCTGTCTGAATCGCCACCCCGCCTTGGCAGGTGCTGTGGTCATGCTGTCCTGGATCGTCCTTCTTTTCAAACCGGAATGGCTCTGCGCAGTCGCATTCGGCCGGGACGCCCGTGAGGCTCACCGGCCGTCAGGCCTCACTGCGCCGGTTTGTAGATCTGGTCGAATATACCGCCGTCGCCGAAATGGTAAGGCTGCGCTTTCTTCCAACCGCCGAACTGCGGGTCGTCGATGGTGACCAGTTTGATTGCCGGCAGCTTTGCAAGGTCCTCGGCCGGCACCAGGTCGGGCTTGGCCGGGCGATAGTGATTCTTGGCGATGATGGCCTGCGCTTCCTTGGAATAGAGCCAGGCCAGATAGGCCTCCGCGACCTTGCGCGTGCCCTTGACATCGACATTGGCGTCGACGACCGCGACCGGCGGCTCCGCCAGGATCGAGGTCGGCGGGTAGACGATGTCGAAATTGTCGGCGCCGAATTCGTCGAGCGCGAGATAGGCTTCATTCTCCCAGGCGATCAGCACGTCGCCCAGGCCCTTCTGCGCAAAGGTCACCGTCGAGCCGCGGGCGCCGGTATCGAGCACCGGGACATTCGCATAAAGCTTGCCGACGAACTCCTTGGTCTTGGCTTCATCGTTGCCGTCATTGGCGTTCGCATAGGCCCAGGCGGCAAGATAGTTCCAGCGCGCGCCGCCGGACGTCTTCGGGTTCGGCGTGATCACCTGGACGCCGTCCTTCACCAGATCGCTCCAGTCCTGGATGCCCTTGGGATTGCCCTTGCGCACCAGGAAGATGATAGTCGAGGTGTAGGGTGCGGAGTTGTTCTCGAACTTCGTGCGCCAATCCGGGTTGATCTTCTTCGTCTTCGAGACGATGGCGTTGATGTCGCCTTCGAGGGCCAGCGTCACGACGTCGGCGTCGAGGCCGTCGATCACCGCCCGGGCCTGCGCGCCGGAACCGCCATGCGACTGCTGGATGGTGACTGTTTCTCCGGTCTCAGCCTTCCAGTGCGCGGCGAACGCCTCATCATAGGCTTTGTAGAGCTCACGTGTCGGGTCATAGGACACATTCAGAATGGTCGTGTCGGCAAACGCGAAGCCGAGCGTGCCGAACTGGACAGACGTGACGACCAGCGCGCCGAGCAGTTTCCTGAAATGAGGTTTGGTCATTCCGGCCTCCGTTGAACTGCTGCGAACTCTACCGAGTTTATAGAATTTGGATGCATTGAATGTTGCCTTTTTCATCTCCTCGAAACAAATTTTCGCCGAGCGTGGGTCGGTTAAGGAAATAACTTCCTCAGCGGCCGCATGGCTCTTCATCCGCCGGCCCTAATTAGAAGCGGTCAGGGTGATGACAACCCGGGGCGCCTCAATTGGCGTTAACCGGAAAATCGAAGCGCTGTTTTGGGAACGGCTCTTTTGCCAGGGTGAAGTGCCACCATTCGCGCGCATAGTTGCGAAAGCCGGCGGCGCGCATTGCGCTCAGCAGCGTCTTGCGGTTTGCGGTGGCTTCGGCGCCGATCAAGGCACTGGCGGTTTCGCTCTTTGGGTCAAAGCAGTCGAAACCGGTGCCGAAATCGAGCGTGCCGCCGTCCGGCGCGCCGCAGGCCGGATGAACCGCGCTTTTATTGCCGGACTTGGCGATGGCAAGGTCCACCGTCGAGCCTCGAGAATGGCTGGAGAACTCGCCGATATAGCCTTTGGCGATGAGATCGCCTCGCTCGGCGGTCGGATACCATTGCGGGTCTGGCTGGCCGCCTCCTCTTGTCCACCTGCCCATATCGGCAACCGCTCGCGCCGGGCGGTAGCAGTCGAAAACGACCAGCGTCAGGCCTTTGGCGGTCATGGCTTTCTGGACGCTGGACAGCGCCTTCGCCGCCTGCGCGGTCAGGATGCAGACCGGCGCGTCATAGCCGTCGGCTTTGCGGTGCAGGAAATTTTCCAGGCCGGCGTAGCGGATATCCTGGCGAATGGTCGGGTCGACATCGGCCAGCCTGACGAAGCCGGCGGGGAGGGGATCGGCGCGGACTGGGAGAGGGCTCGCGATTGCTAGCGCAAGCGCTGCGAAGAATGCTCTCGACAAAAGTCGGCGCGAGGCCCTCGCGCCGGACATCACGCCGAGAAACGCAATCCCCTGAATCGCTTGCCGCGTTCTACTCAACGAAAACCTTCACGCTTGCCGCTCGCCCCACAGCGTCGATCACCGTCAGCGTCGAATAGCCGGTGCCGTCGGGTTGCCAGGTTGCCGTGCGGCGGCGGTCGATGCCGGCGAGCGGCTTGCCGTTGGCGAGCCAGCGGAACGGGGCGCGGCCGCCCTGCAGTTTCAGCACCAGCGGCGTAGCATCGGCCGAATTGGTGCCGAGGTCGACGCGCGCTCCGTTGGGCGGGAAGATGATGGTCGGCGCCGGCTCGGTGGCGGTGGCCTGCACCAGCCCGTCGGCGCCGGCGCCGAAGCGGGCGAGCGTCACCGGCAATTCCTCGCGTTTGGGATTGAAGATGCCCGGCGGCCGGCCGGGCAGCGGCACGCCGGCAACGCCGGAACGGACGAAGCCTTCGAACAGGATGGGTGCTGCCGAGACATAGCCCGACAGGCCGGGGACAGGGCTGGCATCGGCGCGGCCGACCCACACACCCAGCACGTAGCGGCCGTCGAAGCCGACGGACCAGGCATCGCGATAACCGTAAGAGGTGCCGGTCTTGTAGGCGATGCCACGCTGCATGGCGCCTTGCGGCGGCTTCACGCCAGACAGGATGTCGTTGATCTGCCAGGCTGCCTGGTCGTCGAGAATGGTGGCGGTGGCGCGCTCGGCGGCGGCCGGCTCGGTGCCGTCATGCAGCGTATGCATCTTGCCGCCATTGGCGAGCCCCGTATAGAGCTGCACCAGGTCGCGCAAGGTCACGCCGACGCCGCCAAGTCCGATCGCCAGGCCCGGCGCTTCGTTTACCGGCAGGATCGGGTTGACGCCGGCCTGGCGGAAGCGCGCGGTGAGCCGCGCGGGGCCGACGGCGTCGAGCACGCGGATCGCCGGCACGTTGAGTGACAATTGCAGCGCCTGGCGGATCGAGACGTCGCCCTGGTAACCCATGTCGAAATTCTTCGGACGGTAGCCGCCGAAATCGGCGGGGCTGTCCTCGATGATCATCTCCTGCGCCACCAGCCCCTGCTCGAAGGCCAGCCCATAGATGAAGGGCTTCAGCGTCGAGCCGGGTGAACGCACCACCTTGGTCATGTCGATCCAGCCGGAGCGGCTGGCATCGAAGAAATCGGCCGAGCCGACTTCGCCCAGGATGTCGCCTGTGCGCGCATCGGCCATGACCATGGCGACGGAAAGTTTCGGGCCGAGCTTCCTGGCGGCATCCCTTGCCACCTGTTCCAGCCCCTGCTGCACGCTTTTGCGGATGGTGAGCTGCAGCGGCTTGCCTGGCACGGCCCTGGGCAGCATGGCGTAGGAAGCATGCGCGGCCAGCGCCGGCAGTTTTCTGCGCAGGCCCGAGACGTCGTCCAGCGCGGCGCGCGCGGCTTCGCGTTCGCCGAGCAGGCCGGCCGAGACCATACGGGTGAGCACGCGGTCGCGTGCGGCGTGGGCGATGTCGAGGTTGCGGTCGGGCCGGCGCTTCTCCGGCAATTGCGGCAGCGCGACGAGCAGGGCGGCTTCCGAAACCGTGAGCCGCTTCGGCTCCTTGCCGAAATAAGCGAGCGATGCGGCGCGCACGCCTTCGAGATTGCCGCCATAGGGCGCCAGCGTCAGGTAGCGTTCGAGGATTTCCTGCTTGGTGAGCCGCCGTTCGATCTGGATGGCGCGCAGCATCTGCCTGAGCTTGGAGGCAAGGCTGCGGCTGTCGCGCGGTTCGATCAGCCGGGCCAGCTGCATCGACAAGGTCGAGCCGCCGGACACGATATGGCCGCTGGTGACGAGCTGGCCGGCAGCGCGGCAAAGCGCCAGGAGATCGACGCCCCGGTGATCCCAGAAGCGCTTGTCTTCGTACGTCACCAGCATGTCGACGAATTGCCTGTCGACCTGGTCGAGGCGGGTTTCGAGCCGCCAGTAGCCGTCGGGCGTGGCGAAGGCGCGCAGCAGCTGACCGTCGCGGTCCTGCACCTCCGTCGAGACCGTCAGCTTTGCCGGCAGCGGCGGCGGGAAAGCGCGGTCGAGCTCCCAGAGCGCGGCGATCGAAAGCGCCGCGAAGCCGGCGAGGCAAAGGCCTGCGATCGCGGTGCGTCTGAGAAATTTTCTGGAGAACATGGCGCTGGCCTTCATCCGCCTGCCCCTCCTTCGCAGCAGCTACGCTGCAGCTTCGGAGGGTGAACCGGCCCCTTCTCCCGGTATAGAGACGGGGAGAAGGGAGATATCGGCGACCTTGTCATCGCTACTCGGCCTTCACCCCCATTATGCCGGTGGCGGTGCGGGCCGAATATTGCGGCCGGTACATGTCCTCCACCGTCGCCGCCGGATGGGCGTAGGTGCCCGGCGTCACGGCGCGCACGACATAGGCCAGCGTGATGTTGCGGCCGTGGTCGCCTTCATCGGGGTTGAAAGCGGCGACGAAGCGGTCGTCGCGGAACTCCAGATGCGCGGCGTCGGTTTGCGCCAGCCAGGAGAAGTTCGACAATTGCGCGCTGGAAACCAGGCTCGGATTGTCGATCTCGAAGCCGGCCGGCAACAGGTCGGTGATCAGGAGCCGCGACGGCCATTTGTTCTGCTCATAGATCTTGAGCACGACCACGTAGCGCTCGTTCTGCTTGGCCTCGGTGACGTTGGCCTCGGTGCCGTCGAGCTTGTAGTAGGTGCGCGCGATGGTGAAGCCGTCGCCGCCGGCCGGCAGCGGCTCGACCGGCGCGGCGACCGCGGTCACCACCGCCTGCAGCGGCGTCGCGCCGGTGTTGGCGATGGCGAGCGGGCTGTCGACAAGCTCGCTGCCGGCGACCTGGTCTGAATAGCCGCCCGAATGCGGTGCGCCGTTGACGGAAAGCGTGATGGAATCATTGCCTTCCTTCAGCGCCCGCGCGGCGAGCAGCATCCAGGATTCGTCCTGCGTGCTCGTCCAGCGGGCGTCGGCGCGCGCCACTCCCACCAGCTTGATCAGCTGCGGCATGATGCTCGGCACCGGCTTCGATTCCGCCGCCAACGCGAGCATCGCCGCGCCGTCACGCAGCCGCGAGCCGTAGTCCGAGCGGTAGTAGTCGTAGTCGGTTTCCGACTTCGCCAGCCTGAGCGCCGTCTGGAAGGTGGCTTCCGAACGCTGCGCGTCGCCGTAGAGCGCCAGGCTTGCCGCCAACTGGGCGACGGCCATCGGGCTGGAGAAGGCTTCGAGCTGCGTGTCGGCATAATAGCGCAGGTCGCCGATCGAGGCCTTCTTGTTGCGGGCGAGCACATAGAGCGCATAGGCGATCTCACTGCCCCTGTCCTGGACGTCCTGGTCGTAGCCAAGCGAGTTCTGCAGGTTGTTGAGCGCCTGGTTCATGGCCAGCGCCGGCACGTCGTACTTCTGCTCGCGCGCCCGGGTCAGGAACTCGGTGACATAGGCGTCGAGCCACAGATCGCCAGAGCCCGGCCCCCAGAGGCCGAAGCTGCCGCTTGCCGCCTGGTAGGACAGCACCTTGTAGATGGCGTCCTGAATGCGGCCATGCAGGTCAGGGTCGCTCTCCATGCCGATGCCCTTGGCCATGTCGTTGACATAGAGCAGCGGCATGGCGCGGCTGGTGGTCTGCTCGGCGCAGCCATAGGGGTAGCGGTCGAGCGACATCAGAAGCGACGGCACGTCGAGCGCGGACGATTGCGAGACGCCGACGCTGACCGAAGCGCCATCGAGCACGCTTGCGGCAAGCAGTTCCTTGTCGACGCGCAACGAGCCGCCATTGGGCTTGAGGTCGACAACCATGCGGTTGGTGACCGGAAGCTGCGCCGGGCGCACCGGCAGATAGAGCGTCTGCTCGACCTCGGTCCCGTCGGCATGCGCGAGCTTGACGGTGACCGAGGCGTCGCCCGGCGTCTTGGCGACCAGCGGGAAGGTGAGCGACTGACGCTTGCCCTGGGCGAGCGTCAGCTTCTCGGGCAGTGGCTTGTCGCCGGTCGACAGGTCCCCGGTCGTGGTGACCGAGAGCACATAGTCGCCGGCCGGGCCGTCGGTGTCGGCAATGTCGAGGCGCATGGTCGCCGCATCGCCCGGCGCCAAGAAGCGCGGCAGGCCGGCGGTGATCACCACCGGATCGCGAACGATGACGTCGGTCTGGGCATGGCCGACCGCATCCTTGGTCCAGGCGACGGCCATGACGCGCACGGTGCCGTTGAACTGCGGGATATCGAAATCGATCCGTGCCTTGCCGTTGGCATCGAGCTCGACCGGGCCGGAGAAGAAGGCGACCAGCTTTTCCGTCGGCGGGCTGCCTTGCGCCTGCATGTTCGCCCCATCACCGCCGGTGCGTATCTTGCCCATGGCGCCGAGCGAGCCGTCGATCAGACGTCCGTAGAGGTCGCGGATCTCCAGCCCCAGCATGCGCTGGCCGAAGAACCAGTCTTCCGGATCGGGCGCCTTGTAGTTGGTGAGGTTGAGGATGCCGACATCGACGGCAGCCACCATTACATAGGCATTGCTGCCGGCCTGAGCGCCGCCGACGGCGACCGGGATCGACAGCTGCTGGCGAGGCACGGTTCTTTCCGGCGGCATCAGGCTGACCGCCAGCTTCTTCGAGCCCGGATCGACCGACAGCCATTGGATGCCGATGGCGCGGGCCGGCATGCGCGATTCCTGCGCGTCGCCGGGCCGGAACAAGGTCGCCGTGACATAGGCGCCGGCGCCCCAGTCGTCGCCGACGGGGATGTCGACCGTGCTGCCGCCGGCCGGCACCGAAGCGGTGACGGTCTTCAGCAGCTTTTCGGCACCGATGGTGACCAGAAGCTCGCCGGCAAAATGCGGCGAGACCTTCAGCTTGGCGACTTCGCCGGTGGCGTAAGCATCCTTGTCCAGCGCGATCTCCAGGCCGTCGGGCGTCTCGGTGGTGGTCGAGGCGACGTACCAGCCGGCGTCGAACTCATAGCTGGTGGCCGGACCGTCGGGATCGGCCGTCTCGACCTCGAGCCGGTAGCGGCCCCAGTCGACGGGCAGCGACACGGTCGCCTCGCCATCGGCCTTCAGGTCGACCGCGCCGTTGGCGACGGCTTTGGTGAGGCTGACCGCCTCGTAGTTCCACGAATTGTTGGAACGGTACCATTGATAGTTCCGCTCGACCTTGACCAGCGACCACTGGGCGCCCTTCAGGTCTTCGCGCTTGCCGTTGGGGTCGACGGCGATCATGCTGAACTTGGCCGTACCGCCCTGCGGCACCTCATCGCCCTCGAAATCCGGGCGAATGCCGATGACGTCGCGCTGCGGGCGAACGCCGATGTCGAGCGAGCGCTCGACGGCGCGGCCGCCGGCCTCGCGCATGCGGACGGTGATCTTGGCGTTGACCAGCTTGGTGGTCGACGGCAACTGGTCGATCGTCACCGGGAAGGTCGCCTTGCCGTCGTCGCCGACCACGGGAAGGTTGGCGAGAGGCGTCACGGTCGGCTCGCCCGACTGCTCGTCGGCGAGGCCGAAGGTGAAATCCTTGAAGCTGTCCCAGGTGCTTGTGGTCGACAGCGTCAGCTCGCCTTCAAGCGCAAGGCCCGCGGCCGGCGCGCCGTAGAGGAAGCGGCCGTCGACCGTAGCGTTGGCGGTCTCGCCCTGGGCGATCTCCTTCTTGTCGGCGGTCAGGTCGAATTCGATGCGATCCGGCACGAAATCCTCGACCAGGAACATCTGGCTGGCGACCGGCGACTGCTTGGGATCGGTGTAGATCGACACCGTCCAGGTGCCGCGCATGGCGTTGGCCTCGAGCGGCAGGTCGACGGCGTGGCCGCCGGCGGACTCGCCATTGCTGACGATGCGGCGGTTCTCGACTCCGTCTGGACGTGTGAAGATGAAGGTCAGCGGCAGGTTCTCAACCGCTTTTGCCGCGCCGTCGCGGGCGAGGGCCGCGACGTGAACGTCCTCGCCGGCGCGGTAGATGCCGCGCTCCGTCCAGGCATAAACGTCGAGGGCGCCTGGCGAGGCGCGCCCCTCGACGCCGCGATCGGACAGGTCGAAGCCGGCCTTGCCCATGTCGAGGAAGACGAAGTCGTTCTCGCCCTGCTTGGCCATCAGCACGGCCGGCACCATGCCGTTCTCGCCGCGGGTAAGGCCCGGATTGAAGATGGCGTGGCCCTCGGCGTCGGTGGTCGCCGTGCCGAGAATCTCGTTGTTCCTGGCAAGCAGCGTCAGTTCGGCACCGGAGATCGGCTTGGCCGAGCCCAGCGAACGGGCAAAGACGTTGAGGCCGTCCTGGCCGGTATAGGTGGAAAGGCCGATATCGGAGACGACGAACCACTGCGTGGCGCGTGAACCATAGTCGTCGCTCTTGTCGTCGACCGGCTGCGCGGTCAGCACATAGACGCCGGGCTTGCGCTGCGGGATCGCCTCATCCACCGGGAACGAAGTGGTAACCTCCTTATTGAGATCATTGGCAATTTCGAGCGTGCCAGACCAGACGGGGGCGCCCATCTGGTCCGAAATGGTGGAGATGTCATAGCCGTCGAGCTGATGCAGGAACTGATAGCCGGACAGAAGCTGCGCCAGCGAACGATCGCCGATGCGATAGAGCGTCATCTTGGCGGCGTTCATGTTGACGGTGACGACCGGGATGCCGCGGCGCGCGCCGGCCGGCAGCACGAAGCTGTCGCCGGTGAAGCGGGCGGAGGGAGCGCGGTCCTGGACGTAGATCGACAGCACGACCGGCGCGGCGATCGTCTCGCCGATCGCCGACGGCAGGCCTGCGCGGAAGGTCACGTCATAATGCTGGCCGTGTTCCAGGCCTTCGACGCAGACCTGCTTGTCCTTGGCCTCGACGGCCTTGGGCGCGGCGTTGTCGACCGTCACGAATTGCGAATAATCGACCCCGGTCTTGACCAGTTCCTCGGAAAACTGGGCGCAGATGCGCGGCGAGGAGGAATCGGCGTCGACGGTGTGCTCGACGACGCGAAAACCCTTGCGCGCCTTGAGGTCGGCATAGTCGGCCTGGACGGCCGGCGAGCTCACCAGCGCAAGGCTCGCCTCATAGGCCTGCAGCGAGGGCCGGTAGAGATCGCGCTTGTCGAGGCCGGCGCCAAGCAGCGCCAGCGCCTCGGCGCGGGTCTTTGCCGTGCGCACCAGCTTGTAGGCGTTGAAGGCCGCCGAGGTGACGTTCATCGGCAAAGTCGAGGGTTCGGTGGTGTTCGACGCCGGCTGCACGGCGAGCGTCTCGCGCGCCAGCGCCAGCCACAGCGCGCCGTCATCGGGCAGGACCGAGACCGCGGCCTGGTATTTCTGCATGGCAAGGCGATGGTCGCCGGTAAGCGATGCCTGCTCGGCGGCGGCCTGCAGGGCGGCAAGCCCTTCGGTCGGCTTGTCATAGGCCGGATCGGTCAGCTTGTTGCGGAACTGCTGAGCCTGGTCGGCCATCCAGTTCGGGAAAAAGGCCAATGTCGGCGGAGCGCCGATATCGGGATCGCCGTCGACATTCGCGACCTTGCCGGCGACGGCGCCGGTGAAGGATTTCAACTGGTTATAGTCGGATTTGAGAAAACACCATTTGGCCTTGGTGTTGTAGGTGAAGGCGCGGCAGGCGGGATCGCCGAGACATGCGGTCTTGCACTGGTCGAGGCTGACATTCTGCTCCGATCTGAGGTCGAAACCGAAATAGTCGGAATTATCGGTCGTCACGATTCGCCGGGCTTCGGCGGCAAAGGCCACCCCGCCCAGGGCGAAAAAGATGAGAAGAAGGAAAGAGAGACCACGAGCCGCGCGCATTGCCATACCACCCTCCAGACATCGCCAGCGTCCGGGCATGAACAAGCCTCGTGCAGGCTTGTCAACGCCGGATCGCCGCAGGTTTATCACCCGCGAACGGTTTCCATGCCGGCCAAAGGCCGGTATTTCGACAGAACCTCTGTGAGACGGATCACACATTCTTGCGAAAATGCAAAAGGTGTGAATTCCAAGCCCGGTCTATTTCAGACAATTGGATTGTGGCCCCTTTACGAACGTTTCGGAACTTCATTCCAATTTTAGTTTTGTCGACTAGGTTATCTTAATGCCGGCGCATGAAACGCAGATGTCAAAGGGGTTCGCGCCAGGGCGCGGGCTCCCGCGCGCCCTGCTTTTCGCGCTCGTCTGCTCGACCGTGCTGACTGCCGAGGTACGGCAGGCCGCGGCTTTCGAGATTTTTGGCATCAAGCTTTGGGGCTCGTCCAAGGACGAGGATGCCGACATCGTCGATCCGCTGCGCTACTCGGTGACGATCAATGCGCCTGATGCCGACAAGGATCTGATCAAGAGGCTGGAAAACGCCTCGGCGCTGAAAAATGACGAGGATCATCCGGTGTCGGGGTCGCTCGGCCTGATGGCGAAGGCACGCGGCGACCGCGAACAGCTCGTCGCCGCCCTCTACGCCGATGCCCGCTACGAAGGCGTGGTCACCATCACGATCGAGGGCAAGTCGATCGACGACTTGCCGCCGGATGCCGAGTTCAAGGGGCCACAGCCCATTCCGGTGGTCATTACGGTTTCCCCCGGGGCGAAATTCACGCTTGGCAACATCCGGCTGAAGGGCGATGCGGCGGGGTTGGCGGCAGCCGATTTCGGCCTGATCGCCGGCGGCGATGCCGGTTCAGGCGCGGTGCTCAAGGCCGAACTGCTGATCGTGCGGGCGCTGAAGGAAGAGGGCAGGCCGCTTGCCAAGGTGACGGACCGCGAGATCGTCGCCGAGCATACCAGCTCGACGCTGGACGTGACGCTGACGGTGGCCGCCGGTCCGGTCGCCGGCTATGGCGACACCACGGTGGAGGGCACGGAAAAGGTCGATCGCGACTTCACCGAATACATGACCGGGCTGAAGCGGGGCCAGCAATATTCGCCGCAGGAGATCGATGACGCGCGCGACCGGCTGCTCGGGCTCGAAGTCTTCAACAGCGTGACCATCAAGGAAGGCGACAGGCTCGACGCCAACGGCAACATTCCGATCGGCGTCCAGGTCAGCGAGCGCAAGCCGCGCTATTTCGGCGTCGGCGGCAGCTTCTCGAATACCGAAGGCCTGGGGCTCGAAGGCTATTGGGGCCACCGCAACCTGTTCGGCCAGGCGGAGAAGCTGCGCATCGACGGCTCGATCAGCGGCATCGGCAGCAATAGCCTTTCCGCGCTCAACTACAATGCCGGCGTCATGTTCGAGAAGCCGGGCGTGCTCGGGCCGACGTCGAAGTTCTTCACCGGCATCAAGACGGTGTTCGAACACCCCGATGCCTATGACCATTTCTCGGTCAAGGGCGACGTCGGCGTTTCCTACGACCTCGACAAGAAGCAGCGGGTCTCGGCCGAGTTCGACCTCGATTATTCGAAGATCACCGACGCCTTCGGCAAGCATACCTATCTGATCGCCAGCGTGCCGCTGCAATATGTCTATGACAGCCGCGACAACAAGCTTAACCCGACCAGAGGGTTCCGCTTCCTCGCCTATGCCGAGCCGAGCTACGACATAATGAACGGCGCGGCCTTCCTGAAGCTGAAGGGCGAAGGCTATGCCTACCAGTCGATCGACACGGCAAGCAGGTTCGTGCTCGCCGAGCGCGCGACGCTGGGCTCGATCGTCGGCACCGGGCTGCAGAACGTGCCGGCCGACCGGCGCTTCTATTCCGGCGGCGGCGGCTCGGTGCGCGGCTATGCCTACCAGGGCATCGGCCCGAAAGACATTGACGGCCAGCCGATCGGCGGTCTCTCCTTCTTCGAGACCTCGGTCGAGATGCGCATCGGCGTCACCGACACGATCGGCATCGTGCCCTTCGTCGATGCCGGCACGGTCTCGACCAAATCCTTTCCCGATTTCTCGAATGTGAAGGTCGGCGCAGGCGTCGGCCTGCGCTATATCACTCCCTTCGGGCCGTTGCGTATCGACGCTGCCGTGCCGCTCAACCGCGATCCGGGCGATCCGCGTTTCGGCATTTATGCCGGCATCGGCCAGGCGTTCTGACGATGAAGATGGTCTGGCGCATCCTCCGTATCTGCCTCTACGCGCTGCTTGTGCTGCTCGTGGTGGCGATCGGCGCGCTTGTCGTTCTGACCGGCACCGAAGGTGGCCGGCAGAATCTCGCCGGCCTGATATCGAAGATGGCTTCTAGCGAGGACCGCAAGGTGACGGTCAGCGGCATCGAAGGCATCTGGTCGGGCGCGCTCAGGGTCGACCACGTCGTGCTGGAAGACCGCGCCGGCGCCTGGATGGTGGCGCGCAAGGTGGCGCTCGACTGGTCGCCGACGGCGCTGCTCTCCTGGAATTTCAATGCCGACCGCTTTGCCGCCGAGCGCATCGAGCTGGCGCGGCTGCCGCAACCGAGCCAGCAGCCTTCGCAAGGCGGCTCGTCCAGCCTGCCGGTGTCGATCGACGTGAAGCAGATCGACCTGCCTGAGATCGCGCTTGGACAGGAGCTTGCCGGCAGCGGCATCGCCGAACTGGCCGCCAAGGGCTCGCTCAAGGCCGATCCGTCGCCGCTGGCGATCGAAAGCGTGCTCAACGTCAGCCGCCATGACGGCAAGCAAGGCAATGTCGACGCCAAGATCCACTTTGCGCCGACCGACAACAAGCTCGACCTCGACCTCAAGGCGTCGGAATCGGCCGGCGGCATCATCGCCAATTTGCTCAAGCTGCCGGATGCGCCGCCCGTCAACATCGTCGTTTCCGGCGGCGGGCCTTTGGCCAACTGGAGCGGCGTCGGCACCTTCATGGTCGACGGCCGGATCGTCAGCCAGTTGACCGGCCGGCACCAACTCACTGACAAGGGCCACCGCATCGAGGCCAAGGGCGACGGCCAGTTCGAAGAGTTCCTGCCGGAGAAGATAAAGGCTTTGTTTGCCGGCAAGACGAGCTTCGACCTCGCCGGAACGGCGACCGCGTCGGGTGGGATCGATATCGAGCAGGCCATCATAGAGAGCGATGCGGTGCACGGCACTGCCACCGGCAATGTCGATCCGAAGGGCGCCAGCGACCTGGCGGTCGAGCTCTCCGCCAAGGACAAGCCGGTCACCGTCGATGTCGGCAACAGCGCGGTTCCGATCCTGGTCGCGGTCGAAAAGGCCACGGTGCGCGCCTTCGGCGACGGCAAGGCGCCGATGGTGGATATCGGCACGTCGCTTACTTCGGTCGCCGTCGGCGGCACCCAGCTCAACAATATTACGGGCGAGATCCATTCCGACGGCTTCGACATCGAGACCGTTAACGGCCCGGTCGCCATCAAACTCGCGGCCGCCGGCCTGAAGACCGATGTCGCGACGCTGGCGCCGCTGGTGACCGGCAAGCTCGCCGCGGATCTTTCCGGTACGATCAGCCGCGAGACCGTGACCATCGACAAAGGCACCTTGCGCAGCGATGCGCTCAATGCTGGGCTGACGGCAAATGTGGCGCTGGCCGATTTGTCGATGACGCTGAAGATGAATGCCGACGCCGTCTCGAAGGCATTGCCGCCGCAGATCAGCTCGCTGCTTGGCGAGCGGGTGAAATTCTCGGCCACCGCCACGCGCGATCCGCAAGGGGCGTTCGCCGCCAATTCGCTGGAGATCAGTTCCGGCTCGCTTAGCGCCAGCGGTACCGGCAGCATGCAAGGATCGGATATCCAGGCCAGCGTCAAAGGCACGTTGGGCGATGTCTCGCCACTGTCGTCGCTCGCCGGCACGCCGCTTGCCGGCGGGGTCAATTTCGCGCTGACCACGAGCGGCCCGCGCTGGGCGCCGGATTTCTCCGTTTCAGCAGACAGCGCCAGCCTGACGGCCGCCGGCCGCACGGTGAAGGACATCAAACTCTCGGCCAAGGGCAAGGCCGACATCGCCAACCCGTCCGCCGAAATCTCGCTGACCGGCAGCTCCGAGGGGCAGGCGCTAGACATCGCAGCCTCACTGGTGACGGCCGACGGCAAGCGCTCGATCAGGGGTCTTAGCCTTGCGCTTGGCAACAACAAAGTCTCGGGCGATCTTGCGCTCGACGACAAGTTCCTGCCGCTCGGCACGCTGACGCTTGCCGTGCCCGACATCGGACCGCTCGCGGCGCTCGCAAATCAGAGCGCGACCGGCGATATCAACGGCACGATCGCCTTCGCCAAGGACGGCGAGGCGCCGACCGTCACCGTAAATGCGGCCAGCACGTCGATCGCGCGCGGCGATCTGGCGGCGAAAGCCATCACCGTCAACGCGCTGATCGCCAACTACCTGAAAGGGCCGGCGATCTCAGGCACGATCAAGGCCGACAGCGTGACCTCCGGCGGCACGGTCATCAGCGGCATCGGCATCGACTTGAAGCGCGACGGCGAGTGGACGAACTTTACCGGCGGCGCCACCGCGTCCGGCATTCCGGCCACCGCCACCGGCCGGGTGAAGATCGCCAACGGCACGACGAGCGTGGAAATCGCTTCCGGCGAGGCGACGGTGCGCGGCATCAAGGCGGCCATAGCCGAGCCTTCCAGCCTCTCCATCGCCAATGGCGTGACCGTCATCGAGAAGCTCGCGCTCAATCTCGGCGGCGGCTCGGCGACGGTTTCCGGCAGCGCCGGTCAGGCCCTGGACCTGACGGCAAACCTCGCCAACCTCCCGTTGGCGCTCGCCAATGATTTCGTGCCGGGCCTCGACGGGGCCGGAACGCTGGAGGGCACGGCACACGTCACGGGTCCATCGTCCAACCCCGACATTCAGTTCGACGCGAAGGTGGCGGGCGCCGAGACCCGCCAGACCCGCCAGGCCGGACTCGGGCCGCTGGATCTGGACGCCGCCGGCACCTACACGCTGGCGGGCGGCATCGCCCTGGACCACGCCACGCTTTCGGGCGAAGGGATTTCAGGCAAGGCCGCCGGCACCCTCAACCCGAACGGCGCCAGCGATTTCTCCCTCGACCTTACCTCGTCCGGAGCCAGCCTGCCGTTGACGGTCGGCAGCGCCCAAAGCCCGGTCAAGATCGCGGTCCAGTCCTTGTCGGCAAGGATGGCGGGCGAAAGCACGCAGGCGCGGCTCGATGTGTCCGCAATCCTGCCTTCCATTGCCGCCAGCCAGGCGACGGTCGACGGCCTCACCCTGGCGCTGCATTCGGATGCCTTCGACCTCAAGGGGCGAGCAGGTCAGGTTTCCGGCACGGTGTCGGTGGACAGGATCGGCCTCGACAATCCGATGATCGCGCCGCTGATCGCCGGCAAGGTCACGGCGAAGGTCAATGGCCGCCTGACGACCGATGCCGTCGCCGTCAATAGCGGCTCGATCACCAGCGATGCGCTCGACGGCCAGGTCGCCGGCCGGATATCGCTGGGCGACGGTTCGGTCGACCTCAACATGAACGCCAATGTCGCCTCTTCAGCCTTGCCGGCGGCGGTGCGCGGCATGCTTGGCGAGAGCGCTGCGTTGAGCGCCTCGCTGAAGCGGGATGCCAATGGCAATGTCAATGTCGACGGGCTGAAGTTGAATTCCGGCGCGCTCAGCGCCGACGGGCAGGCGAGCCTTGCCGACGGCAAGCTGGCCGCCGGGATCAGAGGCGCGTTGAGCGACGTTTCGGGGCTGTCGAAAGATGCCAACGGCGCCATCGCCTTTGCCTTGAACGCGCAAGGCCCGGTCACCACGCCGGACCTGTCGATGACGGTGAGCAGCGACCGGCTTTCGGTGGCGGCGCGCGAGATCACCGGGCTGAAGCTCACGGCCAGCGGCAAGGCCGATGCCGCCAATCCGGCGGCCAATGTTGAGCTCACCGGCAACGTCGCCGGGCAGAACCTGCAAGGCAGCGCGGTGCTCGCCACGACCAATGGCAGCCGCGCGATCAACGGGCTTTTGCTGTCGCTCGGTCCGAACAAGATTTCCGGCGATCTCACCCTCGACGATGCCTTCGTGCCGGTCGGCACCGTTTCGCTCGACTTGCCCGATATCGGGCCGCTGGCCGCGCTGGCGCTGGAAAAGGCCGAGGGCAATGTGCGCGGCACGATCGCTTTTACCAAGGCAGCCAACGGACCCAATGTCGCCGTCAAGGCGAACACCTCCGAGATCAAGCGCGGCGATCTCTCCGCCAGGAATGTCGCCATCGACGCGCAGATCGCGAATTACATGGCAGCACCGGTCATTGCCGGTACGGTGCGCGCCGAGAGCGTGACTTCCGGCGGCACGGCTGTCACCGGCATCGATGTCGATCTCAAGCGCGACGGCGACTGGACCGGATTCTCCGGCGGCGCCACCGTCAAGAATATCCCGGCGAAGGCAGCCGGCCGGGTGAGGATCGCCAACGGCACGACGACCGTCGAGCTCGCGTCGGGCCAGGCGACGATGCAGGGCATCAAGGCCGCGATCGCGCAGGCCTCCACGGTGACCATCGCCAACGGGGTGACGACGCTCGACCGGCTGGTGCTGAATCTCGGCGGCGGCACGGCGACGGTGACGGGCAAGGTCGCGCAGACGCTCGACATCAACGCCAATCTGGCCAGGGTGCCGATCTCGCTTGCCAACAGTTTCTCGCCGGGCCTCGACGCGGCCGGCACGGTCTCGGGCACGGTCAAGGTCACCGGCGCGCCGGCGACCCCTTCGGCGGCCTTCAACATCGATGCTTCCGGCGTGCAGACCTCGCAGACGCGCGGCGCCGGCCTCGGCGGCATGAATGTGTCGTCGTCGGGAACCTTCGCCGGCAACAAGCTCGCCTTCGACGCCAACATCAGCGATGGGGCCGGCCTCGGCCTCAAGGGCGGCGGCACGGTGACGACGGCAGGCACGCCCACCTTGGCGCTCGATTTCAACGGCAAGGTGCCGTTTTCCTTCCTGGCGGCCAAGCTCGCCGCGCAAGGTCTGGCGCTCAACGGCACTGCCAATGTCGATGTGCAGGTGCGCGGTCCCGCATCCGCGCCGGTGATCAGCGGCAAAGTCACGACATCCGGCGCGCGCCTTATCGATGCGCGTTCCGGCCTGGCGGTCAACGATATCGCCGCCGATGTCTCGATCGGCGGCGGCGTCGCCAGGATCAACCGCTTGACCGGGAAGCTGTCGACGCGCGGCAGCCTGTCGGCCAGCGGCACGGTGGGCATCATGCCGGCGCAAGGCTTCCCGGCCGACCTGTCGATCAAGCTCAGCGACGGCCGCTACACCGACGGCCGGGTGGTGACCGCCAATCTCGGCGGCGACCTGACCGTCAAGGGGCCGCTGGTCTCGGCGCCGGTGATCGCCGGCACCGTCAACCTGGCGAGGACGGTCATCACCGTCCCGGACAAGCTGCCGGGATCGCTTTCGGAACTCAACGTCAAACACAAGAACGCGCCTCGCGCCGTGCGGGCGCAGGACAAGGCGCTGCGCCCGCCGACGTCCAGCGGCAGCAGCAAGGGCGGCAGCGGGCTGACGCTCGACGTGACGGTCAACGCGCCGAACCAGATCTTCATCCAGGGCAGGGGCGTCGACGCCGAGCTCGGCGGCTCGCTCAAACTAACCGGCCCGGCGTTGTCACCGCAGGCCGTGGGCACCTTCACCTTGCAGCGCGGACGGCTAACGATCCTTGCAAAACGGCTGACGTTCACGGACGGCACGGTCGGGTTCCAGGGTTCGCTGGTGCCTTACCTCAATCTCACCGCGACCACGACGACAAGCAGTGCCACCGTGACAATCGTGGTTTCCGGCGAGGCGACCGATCCGAAATTCAACTTCTCCTCGGTGCCGGCGCTGCCCCAGGACGAGGTCTTGGCGCAGCTCATCTTCGGTCAATCCATGTCCAGACTGTCACCGCTGCAGATCGCCCAGCTCGCCGACGCCGCCGCGCAATTGGCAGGCGCCGGCGGCACGACCTCGCTGCTCGACAACCTGCGCAACGCAATCGGCGTCGACGACCTCGACGTGACGACGGACGAGAAGGGCGGCACCGCGGTCTCGGCCGGCAAATACCTTAACCACCGCACCTATGTGACCATACAGAAGGGCGACAAGCCAGGCTCCGGCAAGGCCACGATCGACCTCAATGTCGGTCGCGGCGTGAAGCTGCGCGGCGAGGCCAATGATGCCGGCGAAGCCAAGGGCGGCGTCTTCTACGAACGCGAATATTGAGGCCGCGCCGGCGCTTCTGTGTCTGCCCGGCAGGCGGGCGGGGCCGTTATCCGTATAAAATGTATTGATTTAATCGCCCGCAACGATTTTTTGGGAAATCCGCCTCGTGATAACAAATTTGCGTCAAGACTGTCGCTAACGCGCGAACCGGGTTGTAGCCAAAGATGCACATTCCCTGGCATGTTCCTACTCCACACCGTGTTTTGACATCACGGTCTGGATGCGGAATGTTACAAGGCGGAAAGCCAACAATGGGAGTAAGTCATGGCAATCTATAAGAGCAATGGTGATCGTGTTCCCGATCACATCCTGAAAATGGCTGAAGAGGCCAAATCGGGCGGCGTGGACCGCCGCGAATTCCTGGCTTTGGCCAGCGTCTTCGGCGCATCGACGGCAATGGCCTATGGCATGCTCGGCCTCGCCGCGCCGACCCCGGCCAGAGCCGAGGACGTGCAGGGCAAGAAGGGCGGCGTGCTCAAGGTCGCGATGTCGATCAAGGATCCGAAGGATCCGCGCACCGCCGACTGGTCCGAAATCTCCAATGCCGAGCGCCAGGCGCTCGAGCCGCTGGTGAAATACACGAAGGAATATACCTTCGCGCCGTATCTGCTGGCGAGCTGGGACATCAACGACGATGCCACCGAATACACGCTGCATGTGCGGCCGGGCGTCGAATGGAACAACGGCGACAAGTTCACCGCCGACGACGTGATCTACAATTTCACGCGCTGGGCGGATAAGGGTGCGGAAGGCAACTCCATGCCTGGCCGCCTCGGCAGCCTCGTCGACGACACGACCAAGAAGCTGCGCGAAGGGTCCGTCGTCAAGGTCGACGACATGACCGTCAAGCTCAAGCTGACCAAGCCCGATATCGCCATCATCCCGAACCTTTGCGACTATCCGGCGCTGGTCGTTCACAAGACCTTCGACGAGAAGGGCGCCAACTTCAAGAACTGCCCGATCGGCACCGGTCCGTTCGAGCTCGTCTCCTACGACGTCGGCCAGAAGGTGGTCTACAAGCGCCGCACGACCGGCAAGTGGTGGCAGGGCGAGGCCTTCCTCGACGGCGTCGAGTTCATCGATTACGGCACCGATCCGGCCGCGACCGTCTCGGCCTTCGAGTCGGGCGAAGTCCAGACCAACCACGAAACGACCGCCGACTACATCAAGATCATCGCCGACGTCGGCGCTCCGGTCTCGGAAGTCGTGACGGCTGCCACCGTGGTGTCGCGCTTCAACGTCACCCACAAGCCCTATGACGACCAGAAGGTTCGTCAGGCGATGTTGCTTGCCGTCGACAATGCCACCGTGCTGCAGCTCGGCTATGGCAATGCCGGCACGCCGGCCGAAAACCACCACGTCGCGCCGATCCATCCGGAATATGTCAAGCTGCCGGAGGTCAAGCGCGACATCGCCAAGGCCAAGCAGATGCTGACGGAAGCGGGCGCGATCGATTTCGAGCACGAGCTGATCAGCAACGACGAGGACTACCACAAGAACACCACGGACGCGATCGCCGCCCAGCTGCGCGAAGCCGGCATCAAGGTGAAGCGCACCGTGCTGCCGAGCTCGACCTTCTGGAACGACTGGACGAAGTATCCGTTCTCGGAAACCAACTGGAACATGCGCCCGCTGGGCATCCAGGTGATCGCCATCGCTTACCGCTCCGGTGAAGCGTGGAACGAGACGGCCTACGCCAATCCGGACTTCGACAAGAAGGTGAACGAGGCGCTCGGCATCGCCGATGCGGAGAAGCGCAAGGTTGTGATGAAGGATATCGAGCAGACCCTGCAAGATTCCGGCATCATCATCCAGCCTTACTGGCGCAAGCTCTACATCAACATCAAGCCCGAGGTGAAGAACCACTCGATGCACCCCACCTACGAGCACGACTTCGGCAAGGTCTGGCTCGAGCAGGCATGATCCATAGCGCGATGGATGCGAGGGGCCGTGGCCCCTCGTATTTGCAGCTTCGTCGCCGTTGCATATCCTGCAGCGGCGGCGGGGCGTCATCCGCTTTTCGAAACAGGGTTGAACGTATCTGACCCCAACCCGGCCGGCAGGGGGGCACATGTTCTCATTCATCGCTAGACGCATCGGCACGATACTGCTCACGATGCTGTGCCTGACGCTGGTCGTCTTCTTCCTCGTCAATCTCGAGCCCAATCTGAAGAAACTGGCGATCAGCCAGACCGAGATGCACACGCCAGCCGACCAGCTCGAAAGCTGGCTGGTCAATCATGGCTACCGGCAGAACTTCTTCGTGCGCTACGGCCAGTGGCTGGGCGTCCTGCCGAAGCATCCGATCACCGATCCGGCGACCGGCAAGACGACGCAGCGCTTCTCCTTCTGCAACGACCCGGCCGAGCCGACATTCTCGGGCGTCCTGCAGGGCGATTTCGGCTGCTCGACCAAGTTCAAAACGACGGTCGCGGCCAAGCTGTTCCCGGCCCTCGGCGCCACCGGATTGCTGATGTTTTGGGTGCTGGCGGTGATGGTGCCGATCTCGCTGCTGATCGGCATTCTCGCCGGCATGCGCGAGGGCTCGCGTACCGACCGCGTGCTGTCGGTGGCCTCGATCGCCTCGACGGCGACGCCCGAATATGTGTCGGGCGTCATCTTCACCGTCATCTTCGCATCCTGGCTCGGCTGGCTGAACGGCTCGGCGGCGTCCGCCAGCCAGGGCATAACCTTCTACAATTTCACGCTGCCGGTGATCACGCTGGCGATCTACGGCATTGGCTATATCGCGCGCATGACACGCGCCTCGATGGTCGAGGTGATGACGCAGCAATATATCCGCACCGCCCGGCTGAAGGGCCTGTCCTTCAGCAGCGTGGTGATCAAGCATGCGTTGCGCAACGCGCTGATCGCGCCCTTCACCGTCATCATGCTGCAGTTCCCATGGCTGCTCACCGGCGTCGTCATCGTCGAGGTGATGTTCCGCTACCAGGGTTTCGGCTACACGCTGGTCGAGGCCGCCGGCAACAACGACATCGACCTGCTGCTCGGCTGCTCGCTGGTCTCGGTGTTCATCGTGCTGATCACGCAGCTGATTTCCGACGTCGGCTACGCGTTTCTCAATCCGCGTATCAGGGTTCAGTAGGGGCAGGGGCCGATGCAAACCGAATATATCAGCGCCTTCGACGTGGTTATCGGCGTGCTCTGGCGGTTCTGGCCGGTGTGGGTCGGGCTCATCCTGGTGATGGGCGCCAGCTTTACCTACAAGAAGCGGCTCGGGCTCTACGGCCAGCTCTTCGACAGCGGCGTCGGCATCGCCGGCGTCTTCATCTGCCTGTTCTGGCTGTTCACGGCGATCTTCGCCTCCACCATCTCGCCCTTCGATCCGCTGGCGCAGGTCTCGGTGATGAAGGACACGCTGCCCGGGGCGATCGAGCCGGCATCGAAGCTCGTCTATTATTTCGGCGGCGACAAGCTTGCCCGCGACGTGTTCTCGCGCATGGTCTATGGCAGCCAGATCGTGCTGATCATCGCGCCGGCCGCCACCGGCTTCGCGCTGATGGTCGGCATCACGCTCGGCCTGCCGGCCGGTTATTATGGCGGCAAGATCGACACGCTCTTGTCGTTCCTTGCCAATCTGGTGCTGGCTTTCCCGGTCATCCTCTTGTTCTACCTGCTGGTGACGCCGGGCATCATGGACACGCCGATCCCCTATGGGATGGCCGGACTGTTCTTCCTGTTCCCGATCATCTTCTTCTGCGTGCTGTTCTGGACCCGCTACAAGAACCGGCCGGACCGGCTCTATATCCTGCTCGGCATCACGCTGGTCCTAGGCGGCTGGATCTATACGGGCCTCGTCTTCGACAAGGATCCGTTGCACATCGTCCACATCGATCCCAACCAGCTCAATATATTCGTGGCGGTGGTGTTCGCCTCCAGCCCGGGCGTGTTCCGCATCGTGCGCGGGCTGACCATGGACATCAAGACGCGCGACTATGTGGCGGCGGCGCAGACGCGCGGTGAATCGCCCTGGTACATCATGCTGTGGGAGATCCTGCCCAATGCGCGCGGTCCGCTGATCGTGGATGCCTGCCTGCGCATCGGCTACACGACGATCCTGCTCGGGACGCTCGGCTATTTCGGCCTGGGCCTAGCGCCGGAAAGCCCCGACTGGGGCACCGCGATCAAGGACGCCAGCCGCCTCTTGCGATCCTTCATCCACCCGGCGCTGCCGCCGACGATCGCGCTGATGTCGTTCGTGCTGGGGCTGAACCTGTTGGCGGATTCGCTGCGTGAACAGTCGATGAAAGATTGATGGCGGGGTTTTCGGCCCCATCTTCCAAGGACCAAGGATTGGAGCGACCCATGAACGAGGCAGTTCGAGATCCAGCCAAGGCGACCAGTCAGCCGATCATCGAGATCGAGAACCTCTCGATCTCCTTCTTCACCCGCAAGGGCGAGATCCCGGCCGTGATGGATTTTTCCTGCACGGTCATGCCCGGCGAGGCGATGGGCATCGTCGGCGAGTCCGGCTGCGGCAAGTCGACCGTGTCGCTCGGCATCATGCGCGACCTTTCCAACATCGGGAAGATCGTCGGCGGAAAGATCAAGTTCCAGGGCAAGGACATGGGCGAGCTCTCCGAGGATGAGCTGCGCTCGATCCGCGGCAACAAGATCGCCATGATCTACCAGGAGCCGATGGCGAGCCTCAATCCGGCGATGAAGATCGGCCAGCAGCTGATGGAAGTGCCGCTGATCCATGACAAGGTGTCGAAGGAAGAGGCGCATAATCGCGCGCTGGAGATGGTGCGGGCGGTGAGGCTGCCCGATCCGGAGCGCATGATGCGCTCCTATCCGCACCAGCTGTCCGGCGGCCAGCAGCAGCGCATCGTCATCGCCATGGCGCTGCTTTCCAAGCCGGCGCTCTTGTTGCTCGACGAGCCGACGACGGCGCTCGACGTCACCGTCGAGGCCGGCATCGTCGAGCTGGTCAAGGGTCTGGGCGAGAAGTTCGGCACCTCGATGATCTTCGTGTCGCACAATCTCGGCCTTATCCTCGAGACCTGCGACAAAATCACGGTGATGTATTCGGGCGAGGCGGTCGAGACCGGCAAGATCGAGGACGTGTTCGACCGGATGCGCCACCCTTACACGCAGGGGCTGTTCCGTTCGATCCCGCTGCCTGGCGCCGACAAGAATTCGCGGCCGCTGATCTCCATTCCTGGACAGTTGCCGCTGCCGCATGAGCGGCCGAAGGGCTGCAATTTCGGGCCGCGCTGCCACCATTTCGTCGAGGGCGTCTGCAACGCCGCGGAAATCCCGATGATCCCGGTCGAGGGCCATGAGGGCCATTTCTCGCGCTGCGTGCGGTTCAACGAGATCGACTGGGAGGCGCTGCCGCCCGGTGCCAAGAAGGTCAACGAAAAGGTCGAGCCCGGCGCGCCGGTGCTCAAGATCGATGATCTTAAGAAATACTACAAGGTCGGCGGCAGCGAGGTGTTCGGCTCCAGCGAAGGCCGCGTCGTCAAGGCCAACGAGACGATCTCGTTCACCGCGCGCGAATCCGAGACGGTGGCGATCGTCGGCGAATCCGGCTGCGGCAAGTCGACGCTCGCCAAGGTGCTTCTGGGATTGGAGACCGCAAGCTCCGGCACCGTGACGCTGGGCAACAAGGAGATCCAGTCGACCGGCATCGAGCGCCGCAATGTCGAGACGGTGTCTTCGATCCAGATGGTGTTCCAGAATCCGTTCGACACGCTGAACCCCAGCCACACGGTCGGCTCGCAGATCATCCGCACACTGGAGAAATTCAAAGTCGGCAAGACAGTCGCCGAGCGGCGCCAGCGGATGCTGGAACTGCTCGACCTGGTGAAGCTGCCGCGCGCCTTCGAAACGCGCAAGCCGCGCCAGTTGTCGGGCGGGCAGAAGCAGCGTATCGGCGTCGCGCGCGCCTTTGCCGGCGACGCCAAGGTGGTGGTGGCCGACGAGCCGGTTTCGGCGCTCGACGTCTCGGTGCAGGCGGCGGTGACCGAGTTGTTGATGGACATCCAGCGCAAGAACAAGACGACGATGCTGTTTATCAGCCACGATCTGTCGGTGGTGCGCTACATCGCCGACCGCGTCGTCGTCATGTATCTCGGCTACATCGTCGAGCAAGGGACGACCGATCAGATATTCTCGCCGCCTTACCATCCCTATACCGAGGCGCTGCTATCGGCGATCCCGATCGCCGACACCAGCGTGGTCAAGAAGCATATCGTGCTGGAAGGCGACATTCCCTCGGCGATGAACCCGCCGACCGGCTGCCCGTTCCAGACGCGCTGCGGCTATAAGAAGCTGGTGCCCGACAATCTGTGCGAGACCAAGGTGCCGCCGGTGAAGAATCTCGGCGACGGCCATATGAGCCTTTGCTGGCTTGCCGACGACGTGCTGGCGAAGATGGAGCCGGTCATCAAGTTCGACAAGGAACATGCCGCGCATGAGGGCGTGCCGGATGATGCGCCGCACGGCGAGGGGCCGGGCTTTGCCGGTTCGCCGCCGCAGCGCCCCGACGGCAAGAACGCCAGCGCGGAGGCCGATGCGACCGGAGAGGGCGTCGAAAACGACGAGGTGCTCAAAGCCCGTCGCCACGAAGTGCGCGACGAGGATTCGGAAACCGGTGTTTCAAGGCCGAAGGACACGACAAGACGGCACTAGACCCGGTTCCTTAACATAGAAGTTTTGACCGGTTGGTTATGTGTGCGTTGGCAAAGCCCATGCCTTGGCGATTGGCCGAGACGCCTATCGTGATCGTCATCCACGGGCGGAGCAAGGAGCGTAGCGACGCGCGCAGACCCGAGGATCCATGCCGTGACATGGAAGCGCCGCGGCGGCCCAGAAATTCTGCACCGTTACACACTTCGGTCTAGGTAACGGAATGGATTCTAGCGTCTGCGCGCGTCGCTACGCTCCTTGCTCCGCCCTAGAATGACGAGGTTCAGGAGCCTTCAGCTCATCGCCAGCGTTTGCGTTGATAGCCTTGCCCGACAAGCCTTCAATCTTTCAAATCACCGTGTTGAGGAACTAGCTGCCGCACTGCCGCATCTGCGCGGCGTAATCGCGCGCCATCTGGTCGGTGGCGCGCGCGTAGCCTTGAACGCCGGCGTCGCCGCGATTGCCGCGGCCATAGGCGGTCCAGCCGAGATAGTAGGCCAGGTAGAGATTGTAGGTGTCGTTGCGGGCGACCCCGAACGTATCGGCCGTCTTTGAGTGGTACCAGCCGACGAAATCGATGGCGTCGGCAAAGCGCGTGCGGCGCGCCGTCCAGTTTCCGGTCTCGCTTTGATATTGAGACCAGGTGCCGTCGAGCGCCTGCGAGTAGCCGGTGGCGCTCGAGACATGCGTCCACGGGATGAAGCCGAGCAGCTTGGTGCGCGGCGGGCGGGCATTGCTCTTGAAGCCGGATTCCTTGCGCACCGTCGCCATCAGCACGGGGACGGGAACGCCGTATTTCCGCTCGGTCCGTTCGGCGGCGGACTGCCAGTTGTCGAACCAGCCATCATTCTGGTCGAAGACCGCGCAGACATTGTTGATGTGGCTGGGCGCCGTCGCGCAGGCCGAAAGCGCCAGCAGCACGGAAACAGCGACAATTTTACTAAAACTCGACCTACGCATTGGAAGACGAATAGGCCGAAATCATAAAAGGAGTGTTGCGCGGTTCCTTAACGCGGGCGCGGGAGGCGCGAAAAACCGAATATCGATATTGCGACCGTGTGTGTCGCTATTCTTTTCATCGATTTTGAAAAATGCCGCCTTGGCTAAAATCACGCCGGCAAATGGCGAATTCCTGACAGCCCGCATGCGATGCCGGCGCTCTGATGCGGGCATGAGCGAACCAAGACGCAAGCGCGGCGCCGAGCGCACCAGCAACCGGGGACCAGCCGCCATCCCGCAACTGCCGGCGCGGCGGGTGGAGAATCCCTATCCGCCCATGGCGCTGCTGTCGGCCGACCAGGTCGAAGCCATCCACCAGGCATCGATGCACATACTGGAGAATTTCGGCATCGAGGTGATGAGCGCACGCGCCCTGTCGCTGTTCGAGCGCGCCGGCGCCAAGGTCGACCACGGCTCGATGAACGTGCGCATCGATCGCGGCATGGTCGAGGAGGTGCTGAAGTCGACGCGCTCGGCCTATACGCTGACGCCCCGAAACCCAGACCACGCCATTCATCTTGGCGGCAGCACCATCAACTTCACGCTCGTCGCCGGCCCGCCCAATGTGCACGACATGGAGCGCGGCCGTCGCGCCGGCAATCTTGCGGATTATTCAGACCTTGTGCGGCTGGCGCAGCATTTCAACTGCATCCACATGCTGGGCAACCAGGTCTGCGCGCCGATCGAGCTGCCGGCGAATACCAGGCATATGGACACCTATTTCGCCAATCTGACGCTGACCGACAAATGTTTCCACGTCTCGGCGATTGGGCGGGGCAGGGCGCTCGACGGCATCGAGATGATGGCGATCGCGCGCGGGCTGACGCTTGAGCAGATGGGAGAGGATCCCGGCGTCACCACCATCATTTCGGTCAACTCGCCGCGCCGCTTCGACGAGATGATGGCCGAAGGGCTGATGACCATGGCCGAATACGGGCAGTCGGTGGCGGTGACGCCGTTCACGCTGATGGGGGCGATGAGCCCGGTGACGTTGGCCGGTGCGCTGGCGCAGCAGAACGCCGAGGCGCTGTTCGGCATCGTGCTGACGCAGCTGGTGCGTCCGGGCGCACCGGTGATGTATGGCGCCTTCACCTCCAATGTCGACATGAAGTCGGGCGCGCCGGCCTTCGGCACGCCGGAAAACACCAAAGCCAACATCGCTTCGGGACAGCTGGCGCGGCGCTACAGATTGCCTTATCGCACGACGCCGGGCTCCGCCTCCAATGCCGCCGATGCGCAAGGCGCCTACGAGACGCTGATGGCCTTGTGGGGCGCGGTGCTCGGCCACGGCAATCTCGTCTACCATGCCGCCGGCTGGCAGGAGGGCGGGCTGACAGCCTCGTTCGAAAAGCTCATCATCGACGTCGAGATGATCCAGCACATGATGGAATTCTTGCGGCCGATCGTCGTCGACGAGGCGGAGCTCGCGGTCGAGGCGCTCGGCGCGGTGCCGACCGGCGGCCATTTCTTCGGCGAGCCGCACACGCTGGAGCGCTACGCCACCGCCTTCTACCAGCCGATGCTCTCCAACTGGCAGAATTACGAGGCCTGGCAGGAGGCGGGCGCCCTCGACACGACGGCGCGCGCGACCAGGCTTTGGAAGAAAGCGCTGGAGGAGTATGTCCAGCCGGCCATGGATCCCTCTGTGCGCGAAGCGCTCGAAGCCTATATGGCGCGCCGCAAGGAAGCGATCGGACAGGGCGAGCCGTGAGGGAACAGCTTCCCGTCCTGATTCATTTCAATCTCTCAACTCACTGAACCAACGAGAAACCCATGAAGTCGCATGCAAAGGTCGTGGTCATCGGCGGCGGTGTCGTCGGATGCTCGGTGCTGTTCCACCTTGCCCGCCATGGCTGGACCGATGTCGTGCTTTTGGAGCGCGACGAGCTGACGTCGGGGTCGACCTGGCACGCGGCCGGCGGCATGCACACCATCAACGGCGACCCCAACGTTGCCAAGCTGCAGAAATACACGATCTCGCTCTACAAGGAGATCGAGGAGCTGTCGGGACAGGCCACCGGCGTGCACCTCACGGGCGGTGTACTGCTGGCGGCGACCGAAGCGCGGCTCGACTGGCTGCGCGGCGTGGTGTCCAAGGGCCGCTATCTCGGCATCGACCTCGAAGTGATCTCGGCCAAGGAAGCGGCGGAATTGATGCCGCTCATCGATCCCAGCCAATTCGTCGGCGCCGTGCGCAACAAGGAGGACGGTCACCTCGACCCGTCCGGCGTGACGCATGCCTATGCCAAGGCGGCGCGGAAACTGGGGGCCGAGGTGGAGCGCTTCACCAAGGTCGAGGACATCGTGCGCCGTCCGGACGGCTTATGGCGCGTCATCACCAACAAGGGCGATATCATTGCCGAGCACGTCGTCAATGCCGGCGGTCTGTGGGCGCGCGAGGTCGGCCGCATGGTCGGCCTGGAGCTGCCGGTGCTGGCCATGGAGCACATGTACCTGATCACCGAGGACATGCCGGAGGTTGCAGACTGGAACAACAAGACCGGCACCGAGATCATCCACGCCGTCGATTTCGACGGCGAGCTCTATCTGCGCCAAGAGCGCGGCGGCATGCTGATGGGCACTTACGAGAAGGCCAACAAGGTCTGGTCGGAATTTTCCACACCCTGGAATTTCGGCCATGAGCTTTTGGAGCCGGACATCGACCGCATCGCGCCGTCGCTCGAAGTCGGCTTCCGCCATTTCCCGGCCTTCCAGAAGACCGGCATCAAGCAGATCATCAACGGCCCCTTCACCTTCGCCCCCGACGGCAATCCGCTGGTCGGTCCGGTGCGCGGCCTGCCCGGCTTCTGGGTCGCCTGCGGCGTCATGGCCGGTTTCAGCCAGGGCGGCGGCGTGGGGCTCGCGCTCTCCAACTGGATGATCGAGGGGGATCCGGGCGCCGACATCTGGGCTATGGACGTGGCGCGCTACGGCGACTGGGCGACTATGGCCTATACCAACGCCAAGGTGCGCGAGAATTATTCGCGTCGTTTCTCGATCCGCTTCCCGAATGAGGAACTGCCGGCCGGGCGGCCGCTGAAGACGACGCCGGTCTATGACACGCTGTCGGCCAAGGGCGCGCAATGGGGCGTGTCCTATGGGCTCGAAGTGCCGCTCTGGTATGCGCCGGAAGGCGTCAAGGACGAGTTTTCCTGGCGGCGCTCGACCGACTTCGACCATGTTGCAAAGGAAGTCGCGGCGGTACGCGACGGCGTCGGCCTGTCGGAGATCTCGAACTTCGCCAAATACAAGGTGACGGGCGAGGGCGCGGCCGCTTGGCTCGACCGCATGCTTGCCTGCAGGCTGCCAAAGCGCGGCCGCATGACCCTGGCGCCGATGCTGAAGGAAGACGGCAGGCTGATCGGCGATTTCACTTTAGCCAATATTGACGACGGCGAATGGTTCATCGCCGGCTCCGGCATCGCCGAGCAGTACCACATGCGCTGGTTCGAGGCGCATCTGCCGAACGACGGCTCGGTGCAAATCGAGGCGCTGGGCCAAAAGCTCGCGGGTCTCGCCATCGCCGGGCCGAAGGCGAGGGAGGTGCTCGCCAAAGTGACCCGCGCCGATGTCTCCAACGCGGCGTTCCCTTTCATGGCGGTTGCGCGGATGGATATCGGCATGGCGCCGTGCCTGGTCGGACGCGTCAGCTACACCGGCGATCTCGGCTACGAGATATGGGTGGCGCCCGAATATCAGCGCGCCGCATACGAGGCGCTGCTGGCCGCGGGCGAAGCGTCAGGCATCGGCCTATTCGGCTCGCGCGCGCTCAATGCGCTGAGGCTCGAGAAGAACTACGGCTCATGGGCGCGCGAGTACCGGCCGATCTATGGGCCGCTTGAGGCCGGGCTCGACCGCTTCGTCGCCTATGGCAAGGACGCCGATTTCATCGGCAAGGAGGCAGCCCTTGCCGAGCGCAAAGAGGGCGGCAAGCTCAGGCTGCGCGCCTTCATCGTCGAGGCCACCGATGCCGATGTGATCGGCGACGAGGCGATCTGGCACGGCGGCGTTGTGCGCGGCTGGGTTACCTCGGGCGGCTATGCGCATCACTCGAAGAAATCGGTCGCGATGGGCTATGTGCCCAAGGAGATCGCCGACAGACCGGACGGTTTCGAGATCGAGATCCTCGGCAAGCGCCATGCGGCGCGCATCCAGGCGGCGCCGCTGTTCGACGCCAATTTCGAGCGGATGCGCGGTTAGAGCAGGATGACGTTTCGTTGAATCATCATCCTGCTCTAACTCTTTGTTGGAGCATGATCTTTTCCGAAAACCGGTTCCCACTTTTCGGGATCATGCTCTAGAGCAATTCCGGGAAAAGTGCGAAGCGGTTTTCCGGTCCGGAATTGCGTCAAAACAAAAAACCTCTAGGCGCGCACCCTTCGATGCTTCAGGCGCTGCGGCGGTTATCCAGCGCGAAGGCGCCGGACCCGGCGAAGATCAGGTAGAGGAAGATGAAGCAGAAGGAGATCGCCGAATCGCCGCCGTTGTTGACGGGGAAGAAGTCGCGCGGCATGTGCGCCATGAAATAGGCGATCGCCATTTCGCCGGCCAGGAGGAATGCGACCGGGCGGGTGAAGAGGCCGAGCGCCAGCAGGATGCCGCCGGCGAATTCGAGAATGCCGGCAGCCGTCGTCAGGCCGGTGAGAACGTGCGGCTCGGCGCTGACCGGGAAGTTGAACAGTTTCTGCGAGCCGTGTTCGACGAACTGCAAGGCGGTCATGATGCGCAACACACCCAGCGCCTGCGGGCTGTACTGAGCTAGGCTTTCGAAAAGCTTCATCCAAAACTCCATTTTACCCCGCTCGGGCCTTAGATTATCGCCCGGCGACGGACCACTCACATCCCATGGCCTGCCATCAACAATCGGTGAGTGGAAATGGTTTCAATCCCATATTTCTTCTCTCTATGGTTGCATATCTACCCTTATGGTTGTATTACCAGGGTGACGCATCAAACCAGGCAGGTCCCTTAACCATGAGAAAAGTCGTCATCAGCCTATTCGCCATCCTTGCAGGCACCAGCTTCGCCGCAGCCGCGGATACCGGCTGCGACGCCTTCAAATGGCCGGTTGAACGTGAGCAGGCCCTGTTTCCGGCCGCACCCGCCGCCCAATCCGGCGCCACCCTGACGGTCGGCCAAGCGGTGGATTTCTCGCTCGCGGCTGTCGACGCGGTCAGCTTTGAAGTGCCGCCTGACCGCGCACCGAAAGCCGGCACCTTCGGCGCGACGGCAAATGTGACCGTGCCACCTGAAGGCGAGTTGCAGTTCAGCCTGTCCGACGAGGTCTGGATCGATGTCGTGCAGGATGGCAAGATCGTGAAATCGGCGGCTTTCAGCGGCGTGAAGACCTGCCCGGGCATTCGTAAAAGCGTGCGTTTCAAGCTCCAGGGCGGAGCGGCCGTCGTCCAGCTCAGCGGCGCCAGGAAAGCCGATCTGAAGCTGGCGGTGCTGACGCCGGAGTGATCCAGCGCCAGCCCATCGAATAGTGCTGTTATCGCACCGGCGCCAGCAACGCGAAATGCGCGCCTTGCGGGTCCTGGCACTGGATGATCCACTGGCCGCTCGGCACGTCCATCGGACCCATGATGACTTTGCCGCCATTGTCGGTGACGCGCTTGGCGGCGGCGTCGATGGCGTCGACGTTGAAATAGAACTGCCAGACGGGAACCGGCATCTGCGGCGGCTTGTTCATGATGCCGCCGCCGGATTCGGGGCCGGCGCTAAAAGTCTGGTAGATGCCCATCTCGCCCATGTCGAACTGGCCGGCGCTCTCCCAGCCGAACTGACTGGAATAGAAGTCGAAAGCCGCTTTCCAGTCCGAGGTGTAGAGCTCATGCCAGCCGACATGGCCAGGCGTGGTTGCCGGCACCGGCGGCTGCTCGGCCTGATTGGGCTGCAGGAACATGAAGGAAGCCCCTTGCGGGTCCGCGACGACGGCGAAGCGGCCGACGCCCGGAATGTCGTCCGGTGCACGGTGGACGGCACCGCCGGCGTCCTTGAGCGCTTGCGTCGAGGCGTCGACATCCTTGGTGTAGATGTAACCCATCCAGGCTGGCGGCATGCCCATCTTGGCGGGCTCTTCCGGCATCGTCATCAGCCCGCCGACGCCGCGCACGCTGGAATTCACCACGACGTAGCGGGGCATGCCGGGCGCCTTGTCGAAGGGCTCGGCCCGCCAGCCGACAACGGCGGTGTAGAAAGCCTCGGCGGCGTCGAGGTCGGTGGTCATCAACTCGTACCAGAAGAAAGGTTGCGGGGATTTCGGCATGGTCGGTCTCCTCACGGGTTCAGGCAGCGATCGTTTGTTCGATCCATCTTAGGACGATCCTGACGACAGGAATCCGACATCTGGGCCAGAATTCGAGGACGGCAAGCGGCTTAAATCGCGTCTCGCTGAAACGGATTCAGGCGGCGCGCTTCAAGTCTTTGTTTTGATGCATATCGTTGTCCCAGAGCCGCTGCACACTTCTGAGTGACATGCATTGGGCCCACGATCTTGCGTATCCGGCGCTTTTCGACTTTGCTGCCCTCAAAGAGGGGGCTGTCTTCATGCGTCGAATGTCGCTCACGCCAGAGCTCGTAGCTTTGTGCCATCGCGACGAGGTCGACCCTGGTCCCGATGGCAGCTGGACACAGCTAAGCGATGATGATTTCCAGACGCTCGCCATGCGCCTGTCCGGCGAAGCCGACGACGGTCCGTTGTGGGTGTTCGCCTATGGCTCGCTGATCTGGAAGCCGGCCTTCGAGTCCGTCGAGCAACGGCGCGCGGCGGCGCATGGCTGGCACCGCTCGTTCTGCCTCGACATAAAGCGCTGGCGCGGCAGCCGCGAGCAGCCTGGATTGATGATGGCGCTCGAACGCGGCGGACGCTGCGACGGCGTCATCTATCGTTTGCCGGATGGCGAGAAACCAGCCCAGATCGAGAGATTGCTGCGGCGTGAAATCGACGACCACGAGTCCGTCAGCTCGGTCCGGTGGGTTCCGGTGCGCACCGCGCAAGGATCGGTGCGGGCACTCGGTTTTTGGGTCGGTGTGACCGGCAAGGGCACTTCGCTCGGGCAGCCGCTGGAAAGCGTAGCAAAGATACTGGCACGCGCGTGCGGCCATGTCGGCTCGGGTGCCGAATACCTCTACAATACCGTCAGCCACCTCGAGACCTTCGGCATCCATGACCGCAATCTGTGGCGGCTGCAGGAACTGGTGGCGGACGAGATCCGGTTGGTCCATGGCCACAGCGTCACAAGCCATGACACAGCTGAGGTTGCCGAGCCGGCTATAACATGACTATGTTTATCATGTTTTTGTGCAAGCAATACAGTGACTTGGCCGAAAATTGACCAATTGATAAAAAAATAAAACGTGCTAGCCTTCCCCAAAACGACAACAAGGGGAATTGGAATGGCGACTGGTCATTTCATCGAAGGCATTGCCGGCGGCCGGCTGTCGTCCGAGCAATATGCCGACAATTTTTCCGACCTGCATCCGCCGCTCGATCATCATGAGGCGCTGGTCGAGTCCGATCGCTGCTATTTCTGCTACGACGCGCCATGCATGAATGCATGTCCGACCTCGATCGACATCCCGCTGTTCATCCGGCAGATCGCCACCGGCAATCCTCTGGGCTCGGCCAAGACGATCTTCGACCAGAACATCCTCGGCGGCATGTGCGCCCGCGTCTGCCCGACCGAGACGCTGTGCGAAGAGGTCTGCGTGCGCGAGGTCGCCGAAGGCAAGCCGGTGCAGATCGGCCGGCTGCAGCGCTACGCCACCGATGTCGCGATGGGCGAGGGCAAGCAGTTCTACAAACGCGCCGAGCCGACCGGAAAGAGCATTGCCGTGGTCGGCGCTGGGCCGGCGGGGCTGGCGGCGGCGCATCGGCTTGCCCACCGCGGCCATGAGGTGACGATCCTCGAGGCGCGGCCGAAGGCCGGCGGGCTCAACGAATACGGCATCGCCGCCTACAAGAGCGTCGACGATTTCGCCCAGGCGGAAGTGGACTACGTCACCGCGATCGGCGGCATCGACATCCAGAACGGCAAGGCGCTCGGCCGCGACTTCCAGCTTGCCGACCTGATCCGCAACTACGACGCGGTGTTCCTCGGCATGGGGCTTGGCGGCGTCAACGCTTTGCGCGCCGAAGGCGAGGATGTCGACGGCGTCCTCAATGCCGTCGAGTTCATCTCGGAATTGCGGCAGGCGAGCGATCTTTCCGGCCTGCCGGTCGGCCGGCGCGTCATCGTCATCGGCGGCGGCATGACGGCGGTCGACGCCGCGGTGCAGTCCAAGCTGCTCGGCGCCGAAGAGGTGACGATCTGCTACCGGCGCGGCCAGGAGCACATGAATGCTTCGGAGTTCGAGCAGGATCTGGCCGCCGCCAACGGTGTCACCATCCGCCACTGGCTGCAGCCCAAGCGCGTCATTGCCGAAAACGGCAAAGTGTCGGCCATCGAGCTCGAATACACCGCCCTGAGCGGCGACAAGCTTATCGGCACCGGCGAGACGCTGCGGCTCAATGCCGACCAGGTGTTGAAGGCGATCGGCCAGAGCTTTGTGCCGGCGCATCTCAACGGCAGTGCGGAACAGATCGAGCTCGAAGGCGGCCGCATCAAGGTCGACGCCGAAGGCCGGACCTCGCTGGGCAAGGTCTGGGCCGGCGGCGACTGCATTTTCGGCGGCGACGATTTGACTGTCTCGGCAGTGGCGCAAGGGCGCGACGCGGCCGAGAGCATCCACCGGGCACTGGCCTCTAACGGGAGGGCATGAGCATGGCAGACATCCGCAACAATTTCGTCGGCATCAAATCGCCCAACCCGTTCTGGCTGGCGTCTGCGCCGCCGACCGACAAGGCCTACAATGTCGAGCGCGCCTTCAAGGCCGGCTGGGGCGGCGTGGTGTGGAAGACGCTGGGCGAGGAGGGCCCGCCGGTCGTCAACGTCAACGGCCCGCGTTATGGCGCGATCTGGGGCGCCGATCGCCGGCTGCTGGGCCTCAACAATATCGAGTTGATCACCGACCGCGACCTGCAGACCAATCTGCGCGAGATGAAGCAGGTCAAGATGAACTGGCCGGACCGGGCGCTGATCGCCTCGATCATGGTGCCGTGCGTGGAGGAGAGCTGGAAGGCGATCCTGCCGCTGGTCGAGGAGACCGGCGCCGACGGCATCGAGCTCAATTTCGGCTGCCCGCACGGGATGAGCGAGCGCGGCATGGGTTCGGCGGTCGGCCAGGTGCCGGAATATATCGAGATGGTGGTGCGCTGGTGCAAGCAGTACACGCGCATGCCGGTCATCACCAAGCTGACGCCCAACATCACCGACATCCGCAAGCCGGCGCGCGCAGCGCATGCCGGCGGCACCGATGCAGTGTCGCTGATCAACACCATCAACTCGATCACCGGCGTCGATCTCGACAATTTCGCGCCGCAGCCGACCATCGATGGCAAGGGCTCGCATGGCGGCTATTGCGGCCCGGCGGTGAAGCCGATCGCCATGAACATGGTGGCCGAGATCGCCCGCGATCCGGAAACGCATGGTCTGCCGATCTCCGGCATCGGCGGCATCACCACCTGGCGCGACGCCGCCGAATTCATGGCGCTCGGCGCCGGCAATGTGCAGGTCTGCACGGCGGCGATGACCTATGGCTTCAAGATCGTGCAGGAGATGATCGCGGGGCTGGAGAACTGGATGGACGAGAAGGGCCACGCCTCGCTCTCCGACATCATCGGCCGCGCCACGCTCAACGTCACCGACTGGCAGTATCTCAACCTCAACTATGTCGCCAAGGCGCATATCGACCAGGATGCCTGCATCAAATGCGGCCGCTGCCACATCGCCTGCGAGGACACCTCGCACCAGGCGATCACCAGCATGGTCGATGGTGTGAGGCATTTCGAGGTGATCGAAGCCGAATGCGTCGGCTGCAATCTCTGCGTCAATGTCTGCCCGGTGGAGGGCTGCATCACCATGCAGCCGCTGGCCGCCGGCGTGCTCGACCAGCGCACCGGCTTGCCGGTGTCGCCGATCTACGCCAACTGGACGACGCACCCCAACAATCCGATGGCCAAGGTGGCCGCGGAGTAGGGTTCTTCCAAGGTTTAGTTCAATCGCCCTATGCTTGCGCGGGGCGACTTTGTGTGGCGCGGCGCCTCGATTACAGAGGTCCGTGCCGCCCCTCATCCGCCCTTCGGGCACCTTCTCCCCGTAAACGGGGAGAAGGCAAGTTGCGGCGCCTTAGGCGCCTTCCTGCAACGCTGACAATTGGCGAAATCCTCGATGAAGGCTGCTTTCTCCCCGTCACTATACGGGGAGAAATGCCCGGCAGGGCAATGAGGGGCAGCGCCAATCTTCGCAGAAATCCTACGCTCCCGTGGGCCGCCTGACCGGGAATTTCGTGGATCCATATTGCAGATAAAAAATATCCATGATAATAATTATCCATGATTAGGAGATCAGCACAATGAAACTGGGCGATGGCGTTGAGGCGGCCATCCATTGCGCGGCGACGCTGGCCAGCGTCGATGGCAACAGCACCATGCCGGGCGCGGCGCTTGCTGAGTGCTTCGGGCTGTCGCCGAGCTATCTCCTGAAACATCTCAACCAGCTCACGGCGGCGCGCATCCTGGAATCGATGCCGGGGCCGGCGGGCGGCTACAGGCTGGCGCGGGCGGCCGAGCGCATCACGCTGCTCGACATTGTGCTTGCAGTGGAGGGCAGGGAGCCCGCCTTTCGCTGCGGCGAGATCCGACAGCGCGGCCCGATCAAGCTCGACGCTTCGGCCTATGTGAAGCCCTGCGGCATCAACGCCGCCATGCTCAAGGCCGAGCGCGCCTATCGGGCGGCGCTCGCCGAAGTGAAGCTGTCCGACATCGTGGCGGAGTACGCGGCCGAGGGCGATCCGCGGTCCTATGCCGCGAGTTGCGCCTTCGTCGAGCGTCACCAGCGGCGCCAGAAATCCGCTTCACCGAAGCAGATTTGAACCTCTAAACCACCCCAAGCCTGAAAGGAGAAAGACGATGAAACCGAGACTGCAGTTCTTTGCCCAGGCGCCGGAAATCATGAAGGCGGTGTCGGCGCTCAACAAGGCCGTCGACGAATGCGGGCTGGAAGTGAGCCTCCTGCACCTGATCAAGCTCAGGACCTCGCAGATCAATGGCTGCTCTTATTGCGTCGAAATGCACAGTCGCGAGGCGAGGTGCGACGGCGAGACCGAGACCCGGCTTTATCTCGTCGCGGCCTGGAAGGAATCGCCGCTGTTTTCCGAGCGCGAACGAGCCGCCCTTGCATGGACCGAAGCCGTGACGTTGATCGCCGACAATGGCGTATCGGACGAGCTCTACGCCCGCGCGCTCGAGCATTTCTCGGAAGAGGAACTGGTCAAGCTCTCGGTCGCGCTCGGCATGATCAACACGTGGAACCGGCTGTGCATTCCCTTCCACGCCATTCATCCGATGCCGGCCGCCAAGGCCGCCTGAGTTTATCCGACGACAGCGTGGGTCTGTGACGGGCCCACGCTTTTTTGATTTGAGGTCAACGACATGTTTGAGAATTTCCAGAGCGAGATTCTGGCCGTGGCGCGGCTGCTGCTTGGCGGCGCTTTCGTCTTTGCCGGCCTGCGCAACATCCAGAACAGAAAGCTGGTCGCCTCGCTGATGGCTGCGCGTGGTGTCCCACAGGCGATGCTGGCTCTGTGGCTGGGCATCGTGCTGCAGATCGCGGCCGGGGCGCTGGTAATCGCCGGCCTTTGGGACCGCTTTGGCGGCAGCCGCGCTGATCGTCTTCCTCATCGTCGCGACGCCGATGTTCCACAATTTCTGGGACCATCAAGGCGCGGACCGCACATCTCGCATCAACAACGTCGTCAGCAATGTTGCCTTGGCCGGTGGGTTCCTTGCGCTGATCGCGCAGAGCATGTAGGCGGCCGCGCTGCCGCGGCCGCGAGCGTCCGGGCTAGGCCGCGTAGCGCAGGCCGCCATCGCAGGTCAGCACCTGGCCTGTCATGAAGCTGTTCGAGACCAGGAAGGCGATCGCTTCGGCGACGTCCTCGGCGCGACCGATGCGGCCGACCGGGGTCTTGCCGGCATAGTCGGCAAACACTGCCTGCCGCTGGTCGTCCGGCAAAAAGTCCCACCAGGGCGTGTCGATGACGCCGGGCGCCACGACGTTGACGCGCAAAGGCTTCAGCTCGACGGCCAGGATCGGCGCGACGGTCAACAGCATGCCGTTGATGGCGCCGATGCCGGCGACGCCGGGCGCGGCAATCTGCGCCGACACGGCTGAGATGAAAGTCACCGAGCCGGCTTTGTTCAAGGTCGGCAGGGCCGCCTGCAGGCAGGAGAGTTGCGGCCGGATCTTTTCATCGACGCCGCTGCCGATATCGGCGAGGTCGAGCGTCGCGAACGGTCCCAGTCCCTTGCCGCCGCTGGCGGCGAGAACCAGGTGATCGAACGGCCCGAGGCGCTCGAAGAAATTCCGGACCTCGTCCGGCTTGGTGGCGTCGAACGCTGCCTTGTCGACGGTGCCGTCGAGGCTTTTCCGGGCGCTCTTCAGCTTCTCCTCGCTGCGGCCAGTGATCGTGACTTTCATCGTAGGACTGACTAGCCTTTTGGCCGTGGCAAGGCCGATGCCGGACGAGCCGCCGATGATGACGCAGTGTTCGGTGGTCTCGCTCATGAGTGCTTTTCCCTGGAGGTTGCGGAAGCTTGTCCGATCAATTCGAGGCTAAGCGCGCGCAGCCGGCTGCGGGCTTTCTCGTCATAGGCCTGGGCGTCGGCGCGCGATTCACGCTGGCCGTCGAAATAAAGGCCGCTGCGGCCTTCGAGCGCCGGCGATGTTGCCAGGTTGAGAATGGCGTCGGCGCCGGTCTCGACCGAGCTCCATGGCGTCACGCCCGCCTGCCGGACCATGGTGGTGTCCATGTAGCTTGCCGGGTGCAAAGCATTGACCGTGACGCCGGTACCGTCGAGCTGCTCGGCCAGATCGACGGTGAACAGGATCTGCGCCAGCTTGCTCTGGCAGTAGGCGCGCACGCCGCTATAGCCTTGGGTCAGCATGACGTCGTCGAAATCGATCGCCTGCTGGCCGGCCGAGGCGACGTTGACGATGCGCGCCGGCGCGCTTGCCTTAATGAGCGGCAAGAGCTCCGACGTCAGCAGGAAGCCGGCGAGATAGTTGACGGCGAAGCGCAGCTCATAGCCGTCGGCGCTGACCTGCCGGCTGGCGGCCTGGCCGCCGGTGCCGACGCCGGCATTGTTGATCAGGACGTCGAGCCGATCGGTCCTGGCGCACACCGCTTCGGCGAGGCGGCGCACTTCGGCAAGCGAAGCGAGATCGGCGGCGAGAAATTCCGCCTTGCCGCTTTTTGCCTCTATGGCGGCAACGGTGGCTTTGCCTCGGCCTTCGTCGCGGCCATGCACCAGCACGCGGGCGCCGGCGGCGCCGAGCCGCTCGGCGACCACGCGGCCGACGCCATCGGTCGAGCCGGTGACGAGAATTGTCTTGTCGTTGAGTTCCATGTCCGGAGCCTCCTTGCGCTGCTCTGAACGCAAAGATGGGACATCGCGCGGGGCTCAAACAGTTCAAACTTTATCCTGGTATCGGTACTGCTATAATAGGCGCATGGACGCCGTTACCCATTCTCCCGAAGATCACCGCCGGCGCGAGCTCGGCGCCTTCCTGCGTTCCCGTCGCGAGCGGCTTTCGCCGGATACCGCCGGCATCGCCTGCGGGGCGCGGCGGCGCACGCCGGGCCTGCGGCGCGAGGAAGTGGCGATGATCGCCGGCGTCGGCACCACCTGGTACACCTGGCTGGAGCAGGGCAGGGATGTGCGGCCTTCGGTCGAGGTGCTGACCGCGCTCAGCGAGGCGCTACGGCTCGACGACGCTGAAAAACGGCATTTGTTCACGCTCGCCGGCCGCCAGCAGCCGGAGCGGCGGCGCATCGTGCAGGGAAAGGTCGAGGGGCCGCTGCTGCACATGCTGCAGAGCCTGGTCCTGCAGCCCGCCTATGTCGTCGGCCCGCGCTGGGACGTGCTGGCATGGAACGACGCGGCCGTCGCCATTTTCGGTGATTACGGCCTGCTGGAGGGCGACGCCCGCAACATCATCCACGGCGTCTTCACCGATCCGCACCGGCGGCATCTGCTGGTGGATTGGGAACAGCTGGCGCGCGCGACCCTTGCCGCCTTCCGCGCCGAGAGCGCGAAATACACCGGCGATCCGGATTTCGAACGGCTGATCGAGTTGATGATGCGCTCAAGCCCCGAATTCCGCGAATGGTGGCCGCAGCGCGATGTGGTGCATCGGCTCTCCGGCCTGAAGCATCTGCGGCATCCGATCGCCGGCGCGATGACGTTCGAGCATATGAGCCTGTCGATCGACGACGGCTCGGACATGCGGCTGATCGTCTACACGCCGTTGGCGGAGCAGAACTCGGTTGCCAAGCTGAAGAAGCTGCTGGAGGGGCTTCCGATAGAGCGGCGCAGCGCGTGAGGCCCCTCGTCATCCACGGGCGGAGCGGGAGCGAAGCGGACGCGCAGACCCGAGAATCCATTCCGTTACCTCCGCGGTGGGTGCAGCGGTGCAGAATTCTGGACGGTAGCGGCGCTTCGAGGTCACGGAATGGATCCTCGGGTCTGCGCCGCGTCGCTTCGCTCCTTGCTCCGCCCGTGGATGACGAAGCTGAGGGGCTGCGGCCAATCTGCAAGGGCAGCGATAGGCAAACGGCTCGCAAGGTGTTCCAGCCCGTTGGGCCGTTATGGCGAGCGGGGCTAATCCTTCGGCTTCAGCCCATCCAGGAACAGCTGCTCCAGGAACCGCGCTGCGTCCTCGAAGCGGCCGTCGCCGCCGCGATCGGGGCCAAGCACGGCGCGGACCTGGACGTCGAAATCGGCATAGTGCTGCGTCGTCGCCCAGATCGAGAAGATCAGGTGCCAGGGATCGGTGCGGGCGATCTTGCCGGCGCGCATCCAGCCCTTGATGACGGCGGCCTTCTCGTCGACCAGCGTCTTCAGCTCGCCCTCCAGCATCGGCTTGATGCGCGGCGCGCCTTGCAGGATCTCGTTGGCGAACAGCCGGCTTTCGCGCGGAAAATCGCGCGCCATCTCCAGCTTCCTGCGGATGTAGCTTCTGAGCTCCGTCAGCGGATCGCCGATGTCGTCCAGCTCGCGCAGCGGCGCCAGCCAGGTGTCGAGGAGACGCTGCATCAACGTCTCGTGAATGTCTTCCTTGCGGCGGAAGTAATAGAGAAGGTTGGGCTTCGACATGCCGGCGGCTTCGGCGATCTGGTCGATGGTCGAGCCGCGAAAACCATTGGCGGAGAAGACCCCGAGCGCGGCTTCGAGGATCAGCTCGCGCTTTTCCTGCTGGATACGGGTGCGGCGGGGAGCGGAGCCTTCCATCGCCGCCGTCATCCTTGCCGGCCGTCTTCGCGCGGGCTCTCTGGACCAATTGTCTGGACCAGTTTTTCCTTGGGCTGTGGAGCGCGCTTTTTATGCCGCATTTCCGCTAGTAATCCCCTGACCGCCGACAGGCGGTGCTAACGTTTGTCCAATCGGTCAAAAATTTGCGTAGCACGAAAACGCAGCGAAGACCAAGCGTTGGCCGCACCGAAACACGCTTACAAGGGGAAGTCCTGGTCATGTCCAACCGGCTGAAAGTCACGCCGAACGATCTCAGCGCATTCTGGATGCCGTTCACGGCAAACCGCCAGTTCAAGCAGGCGCCGCGCATGTTCGTGTCCGCCAAGGACATGCATTACACCACCAGCGACGGCCGCAAGGTGCTCGACGGCACTGCGGGCCTGTGGTGCGTCAACGCCGGCCACTGCCGGCCGAAGATCACCGAGGCCATCCAGAACCAGGCTGCCGAGCTCGACTACGCGCCGGCTTTCCAGATGGGCCACCCGATCGTGTTCGAGCTGGCGAACCGGCTGGTCGACATCGCGCCCAAGGGCATGGACCATGTCTTCTTCACCAATTCCGGATCGGAATCGGTGGACACCGCGCTGAAGATGGCGATCGCCTATCACCGCGTTCGCGGCGAGGGCTCGCGCACCCGCCTGATCGGCCGCGAGCGCGGCTATCACGGCGTCAATTTCGGCGGCATCTCGGTCGGCGGCATCGTCTCCAACCGCAAGATGTTCGGCACGCTGCTCGGCGGCGTCGACCATCTGCCGCACACGCATCTGCCGGAGAAGAACGCCTTCTCGAAGGGCGTGCCGGAGCATGGCGCCGAGCTCGCCAATGAGCTGGAGCGTCTCGTCACCTTGCATGACGCCTCGACCATCGCTGCCGTCATCGTCGAGCCGGTCGCCGGCTCCACCGGCGTCATCCTGCCGCCGAAGGGCTATCTGCAGAAACTTCGGGAAATCTGCACGAAGCACGGCATATTGTTGATTTTCGATGAAGTGATCACCGGCTTCGGCCGCCTCGGCGCGCCATTCGCGGCGGACTATTTCGGCGTCACGCCGGACATCATGACCACCGCCAAGGGCGTCTCCAACGGCGTCATCCCGATGGGCGCGGTGTTCGTCAAGAAGGAGATCCACGACGCCTTCATGACCGGCCCGGAGCACATGATCGAGTTTTTCCACGGCTACACCTATTCGGGCAATCCGATCGCCTGCGCCGCGGCGCTCGGCACGCTGGACACCTACAAGGAAGAGGGCCTGCTGACCCGCGGCGAGGAACTGGCGCCTTACTGGGAAGACGCGCTGCATTCGCTGAAGGGCGAGCCGCATGTCATCGACATCCGCAACATCGGCCTGATCGGCGCGATCGAGCTGGCGCCGATCGCCGGCAGCCCGACCAAGCGGGCCTTCTCGGCCTTCGTCAAGGCGTTCGAACGCGGCGCGCTGATCCGCACCACCGGCGACATCATCGCGCTGTCGCCGCCGCTGATCATCACCAAAGGCCAGATCAACGAGCTGATCGACCATGTGCGTGAGGTGCTGAGGTCGATCGACTAGGAAGCTCCGGGAATGGTCTCTGCCAAGCGCGAAGCAGCTTTGGAAAAGGAAAGGCGGTCTCTCGAGGCTGCCTATTCCGCTGCCTTGCTGGTTGCGCTTCGCGACTGCGCGGATGGCAGATGGGGACTGTTCGGCCAGAACGAAGGAACGCTTCCCGCCTCCCTTGAAAGCCGGTATGTGCCGGAAAGTGCAAAGCGGCTCGCCGCGATAGGCGATGAGCTTGTCGCGGTTCGGGAAGAAATGGGTTTTGTCGACCTGTTTGCGCCGATGCAGCGACTGGCTGAACTGAGGGCGGAACGCGGGCCTAATCGGCCAGGGGAGCCGCGGCTGGCGCAAATGTTCCTCGATGAATTGAAGGAATAGCACAAGCGTGCGAAGCACGCAGGCAGGTCGGCGGGTCGCACCCACCGATCGTTTGTTGCGATGGCAGTCAATCAGGCGGGCTGCGCGCCGATGCCGGTCAGGATCACCTGCTTGATGTTTTCCTTGGCTTCCCGCCATTGCCGGTCCGACAGCGACTTGCCGCCGTTCAGCGTCTCGATCTGGTGGCCGAAATCGGCGTAATGCTGGGTCGTGGCCCAGAGCATGTAAAGCAGATGACGCGGGTCGACCGGGTCCATCTTGCCCTCCTCGATCCAGCGCCTGATGATCTCGACGCGGCCGTCGGTCCATTCGCGCAGCGTCGATTCCATATAGTCCTGAAGCACCGGCGCGCCGTGCATAACCTCCGAGGCCCAGACCTTCGAGCCGTCCGGGTGGCGGCGCGATATTTCCATCTTGGCGTCGATATAGGCGCTGATGCCGTCCACCGGGCCGCGCGCCGCGTCGAAGCAATTGGCCGCCTGCAGCCAGATCTCGAAAATGTTCTGGACGACGGACCGGTAGAGCTCTTCCTTGGTGGCGAAATAATAGTGGAGATTAGCCTTCGGCAGCCCCGCCAGATCGGCAATCAGCTGCATCGTGGCGCCGCCGAACCCGGCTTCCGCGAACACCTTTTCGGCAGCGAGCAGAATTGCTTTTTCATTCTCCCGCCTTATGTCCTGTCGCCGCATGGGACGGGTGGATTCGCTCATGTCTCCCCCAAGATTCTCGTTGACCGCTTGGTCAGCTTGTGTAGTCTGAAAGCTGACCATACGGTCAGGATGCAAACCACTCAAGGGGCGACAAGACCCCTGGTGAAAATGGGAACGCAAATGGCCGCACCCGGCGAAAATCTGCGCGTGAATTCAGACCGCTTGTGGGATTCCATCATGGAGATGGCGAAGATCGGCCCCGGCATTGCCGGCGGCAACAATCGCCAGACCGTGACCGACGAGGACGGCGAGGGCCGCCATTTGTTCAAGCGCTGGTGCGAGGCCGCGGGGCTCGAAATGGGCCTGGACGAGATGGGCACGATGTTTGCCCGCCGCGAGGGCACCGATCCGAGCCTGCCGCCCGTCTATGTCGGCAGCCACCTCGACACGCAGCCGACCGGCGGCAAGTATGACGGCGTGCTCGGCGTGCTGGGCGGACTGGAAGTCGTGCGCTCGCTCAACGATCTCGGCATCAAGACGAGGCATCCGATCGTCGTCACCAATTGGACCAATGAGGAAGGCGCGCGCTTCGCGCCGGCGATGATGGCGTCCGGCGTGTTCGCCGGCGTGCTCGACCAGGCCGACGTCTACCAGCATGTCGACAAGGACGGCAAAAAGTTCGGCGAGGAGCTCGAACGCATCGGCTGGAAGGGCACCGAGAAGGTTGGCGACCGCAAGATCCACGCCTTCTTCGAACTGCATATCGAGCAGGGGCCGATCCTCGAGGACGAGGGCATCGATATCGGCGTCGTGACCCACGGCCAAGGCCTGAAATGGCTGCAGGTGACGCTGATCGGCAAGGAAGCGCATACCGGCTCGACGCCGATGCCGAAGCGCCGCAATGCCGGGCTCGGCATGGCGCGAGTGATCGAGCTGGTGCACGAGATCGCCATGGATTACCAGCCCGACGCCGTCGGCGCGGTCGGCCACATGCAGGCCTATCCGAACTCGCGCAACATCATCGCCGGCCGCACGGTCTTCACGATCGACATCCGCTCGCCGGAAAAGGAAGTGCTCGACGCCATGGACGGCCGCATCCGCGAGGGCATCGACACGATCTGCGACGCGCTCGACATTAAATACGAGATCGAGCAGGTCGGACATTTCGACCCGGTCACCTTCGACCAGAATTGCGTCAAGGCTGTGCGGGATGCGGCAGACCGCTTGGGTTATTCCCATCGCAATATCGTCTCCGGCGCCGGCCACGATGCCTGCTGGATCAACCGCGTCGCGCCGACCGCGATGGTGATGTGCCCCTGCGTCGACGGGCTCAGCCACAACGAGGCCGAGGAGATCACCAAGGAATGGGCGGCGGCGGGCGCCGATGTGCTGTTCCATGCGGTGGTCGAGACGGCTGGAATCGTTGAATGACCGCCTAGACCAGTCACCTCGCAACGCCGCTCGCAAAGAAGCGCGAAAGAACAGGGGAACAGATATGACCAAAGTCATCCGCAACGGCACCATCGTTACCGCCGACCGCACCTGGAAGGCCGACGTGCTGATGCAGCATGGCAAGATCGTCGCCATCGGCTCCAACCTGCACGGCGACCATGAGTTCGACGCCACGGGCTGCTATGTCATGCCGGGCGGCATCGATCCGCACACTCATCTCGAAATGCCCTTCATGGGCACTTATTCGGCCGACGATTTCGAATCCGGCACGCGCGCCGCCCTCTCCGGCGGCACGACCATGGTGGTCGATTTCTGCCTGCCGGCGCCGCAGCAGTCGCTGCTGGAAGCGCTGCAGATGTGGGACAACAAGACCTCGAAAGCCTCCTGCGATTATTCTTTCCATATGGCGATCACCTGGTGGGGCAAGCAGGTGTTCGACGAGATGGCTCAAGTCGTCGACCGGGGCATCACCTCGTTCAAGCATTTCATGGCCTATAAGGGCGCGCTGATGGTCGATGACGACGAGATGTATTCGTCGTTCCAGCGCTGCGCCGATCTCGGCGCGCTACCGCTGGTCCATGCCGAGAATGGCGACGTGGTTGCGGCGCTTTCGCAAAAGCTTTTGGCCGCCGGCAACAACGGCCCGGAAGGCCATGCCTATTCGCGTCCGCCGGAAGTGGAAGGCGAGGCGACAAACCGCGCCATCATGATCGCCGACATGGCCGGCGTGCCGCTTTATGTCGTGCATGTCTCCTGCGAGCAGAGCCACGAGGCGATCCGCCGCGCCCGGCAGAAGGGCATGAGGGTGTTCGGCGAGCCGCTGATCCAGCACCTGACGCTCGACGAGACGGAGTATTTCAACAAGGACTGGGACCATGCGGCGCGCCGCGTGATGAGCCCGCCCTTCCGCAGCAAATGGCACCAGGATTCGCTGTGGGCCGGCCTGCAGGCCGGCTCGCTGCAGGTCGTGGCGACCGATCACTGCTCTTTCACCACCAACCAAAAGCGCAACGGCGTCGGCGACTTCACCAAGATCCCGAACGGCACCGGTGGGCTCGAGGATCGCTTGCCGGTTCTGTGGACGCGAGGCGTCAACACTGGGCGTCTGACGATGAACGAGTTCGTCGCGGTGACCTCGACCAACATCGCCAAGATTCTCAACATGTATCCGAAGAAGGGCGCGATCGTCGAAGGCGCCGACGCCGACATCGTCGTGTGGGATCCGAAGCGCAAGAAGACGATCTCGGCCAAAAACCAGCAGTCGGTGATTGACTACAACGTCTTCGAAGGCGTCGAGGTGACCGGCCTGCCGCGCTTCGTCTTCTCGCGCGGCGAGCTGTCGATCGAGGAAGCGGAGGTGAAGGCCAAAACCGGCCATGGCGAGTTCGTCGCCCGCGAGCCGAACGCCGCGGTCAACCGGGCGCTGTCGACCTGGAAGGAGATTTCCGCGCCGCGCAAGGTCGAGCGAACCGGCATTCCGGCCACCGGGGTCTGACCATGCGGGCTCTTCATCTTGCGATCGCGGCGGCCGCGATGCTGACCGCCGGCCAGGCGCTCGCCGCCGGCATCGACCTCAGCAAGCCTTACGGCGACAAATATGGCTGCATCAACCGGAACGGCCAGCAAGTGGCCGCCGACAAGATGCTGCTGCTGACCGACAAGGAACTGATCACGGCGGCCAGCGCCTGCACCTTCAGCGACCGCCAAGCGCAGGCCGACGGATCGCTGGTAATGACGGCAAAATGCGAGGCCGAAGGCGAAGAGGGACAGCCGACCAGGTTCACCATCAAGCGCAGCGCGAAGAATGCGAAAAAGCTGGTCGTGGCCGACGAGGACGGCAATGTGATGGGCGAAGTCGCGCGATGCCGATGATCGCCGAGGTCGGCGCTGCCCCTCATCCGCCTGCCGGCACCTTCTCCGCGTATAGTGACGGGGAGAAGCGGTATGAATGCCGCCTCGACGATCCCTCTGGCAACGTTGGGGATTGGCGAAATCTTTCGAGGCGGCGTCCTTCTCCCCGTCACTATGCCAGGGCAATCGCATATGGCTTTGGGAGTTCGGACAACCCGGCATGTCTTGGCGTCATCCTCGGGCTTGTCCCGAGGATCTACCGGCCCCTGAACTGGTCGCGCTATAGCCGCGTGCGACGGCGGATCCTCGGGACAAGCCCGAGGATGACGGCCTTGTGTTGGCCTTCGCCGATAAACCCCATATGCGATTGTCCTGGTCACCATACCGGGAGAAGTGCCCGGCAGGGCGATGAGGGGCAGCGCCAACCTGAGGCGGTTGCGCGAATTGCCAGTCCTATGCTGATCTCAAGCGACGAGGCCATCCAGTTCCGGCAGCAGCACGACGCTTTCCTGCTCGTTGGGATCGGTGCGCGCGATGACCGCGGAAGAAGGCGCCCCGCTCAGATTGGCGGGCAGATGCGGCACGCCCGCCGGAATGTAGAAGAGGTCGCCGGCCTTGACGACGATGTGATGCTCGAGCCGGTCGCCGTACCAGGTGTGGACTTCGCCGGAGAGCACGTAGATGGCCGTCTCGTGGCTTTCATGCATGTGCGCCTTGGCGCGCGCGCCGGGCGGCATGGTGAGAAGATGCATGCAGATGCCGGAGGAGCCGACGGTCTCGGCGGCGATACCGGCGAAATAGCTCAGCCCCTGCTTGCCCTGATAGGTGCTTTCGGGGCGAACGAGACGACAAGTGGGTTTAGGCGACATCGGCAAGGCTCCGGGCGGCGTCGATCGGGTGGGACAGGACGAGTGGAAAGCAACGCTATCATAAAATCAACCGGATTGCGGACAGCGCGGCAGCGGCCGCGTATGGCAGGCTGCAGCCAATGACCGAACAGCCGCCAGCCGTCGTTTCGGCAAGCAAGCTCGGCCTCACCTTCCAGACCAATGACGGTCCGGTGCAGGCGCTGTCCAATGTCGATCTGACCATCGGCAAGGGCGAATTCGTCTCCTTCATCGGCCCGTCCGGCTGCGGCAAGACCACTTTGCTGCGCGTCATCGCCGATCTGGAGAAGGCGACCGCCGGGGCGATCTCCGTCAACGGCATGACGCCGGAGCAGGCGCGCGAGAAACGCGCCTATGGCTATGTCTTCCAGGCGGCGGCCTTGTTCCCGTGGCGCACGATCGAGCGCAACGTGGCGCTGCCGCTGGAAATCATCGGCCTCAGCCAGGCCGAGCAGGCCGAGCGCATCAAGCGCACGATGGAGTTGGTCAACCTTTCCGGCTTCGAGAAGAAATACCCCTGGCAGCTTTCCGGCGGCATGCAGCAGCGCGCGTCGATCGCACGCGCTTTAGCCTTCGATGCGGACCTGCTCTTGATGGACGAGCCGTTCGGCGCGCTGGACGAGATCGTGCGCGATCATCTGAACGAGCAGCTCCTCGACCTCTGGGCGCGGACCAACAAGACGATCTGCTTCGTCACCCATTCGATTCCCGAGGCGGTGTACCTGTCGACGCGCATCGTGGTGATGTCGCCGCGGCCGGGCCGCGTCACCGACATCATCGAATCGACGCTGCCAAAGGAACGGCCGCTCGACATCCGCGAGACGCCTGAATTCCTGGCGATCGCCGCGCGGGTGCGGGATGGCTTGAGGGCAGGGCACAGCTATGATGATTGAGGCGGACCGGTTTCCTCCTCTTCCCCCTGGGGAGAGGGTGGCCGCGCAGCGGCCGGGTGAGGGGACGGCCACTCGCGCCTTCGTCATCCTAGGGCGGAGCGGGCGCGCCACCCCGCGTGTTAAGGAAGCCGGGCATCGCGATTTCGTCATCCTAGGGCGTAGCGACGCGAAGCGGAGCGCAGACCCTAGGATCCTGTGTGTTGATTCCGGTGTATGGTTGAAGTGGGAAGGAGGCCGAGTGGATCTTGGTCGTCCTTTCGGACA
>NZ_VFUG01000018.1:0-96766 GCF_006440615.1 Mesorhizobium sp. B2-6-2
CGCGAACCACCCCGACGACGGCGCGCCATCGCACATCGACCGCTAAGTTAGCGCCTATGGGGCTTGTCCCGAGGATCCGCCGTCGCACGCGGATATTGCGCGCCCAGTTCAGGCAGGCCGGTAGATCCTCGGGACAAGCCCGAGGATGACGCCATTAAGGCATGCCGGTTATCCGAACTCCCAAAAGCCATATGCGATCTCCCCCACGAGGAGGGAGATCAGTCCGCCGGCCGCATCACCCGCTAATACCGGTAATAGTACCCGTGGTGATGCCTGTGGTGCCGGTAATGATGCCTATGGTGGTACCGGTGGGGATAGATGTAGTAGTGTCTGTAATACCGATGGTACCGGTAGTGCGGATAGCGGACCACATAGCCGGGATAGTAGTCATCATAGTAGCGCGGGCCGTAATAGCGGCCGCCGTAATCGTAGAACGGGCCGCCATAGAACGGGCCGCCGTAGAACGGATAGCCGCCAAACGGCCCGATACCGAGGCCGAAGAAGCCTTGCGCATCTGCCGGCGCGACCGTGGCCACTGCCGAAGCGATGGCGATTGCCGAGGCAAGTAGAAGCTTTTTCATGGCAACCTCCTCCTGAAGGTTCGCACTGACAACGCTTGACGAGCCGAAAAGCTGCCTAGGCAGTGGGCCTAGCGCGAAAATCGGCGGGATTTGAAGCCGCGCCTGCTTCCCGGCGATGATCGCCTAGCTGCAGACGCGCACCTCCCGCGTGAATCTGTGGTCGTGGCTGCGGGTTCTGACCATTTCGACCCGGCAATGGCGGCCGTGCTTTACGACACGATAGTGGCTCGGCGGGGCAACATAGCCGCCTTCATAGTCGTTGCTGTAGGCCGGACCGTAGCCGGGCCCGTCATCCAGATAGGGACCGCCCCAATAGGAGCCGTACACCGGAGCGTAGTTGTAGCTGTCGTAAAAATCGCCGAAGGGGCCGTAGCCGAAATAACTGCCGCCCAGGAATACGTTGCCGGCATCCGCCGATGTGATGACGGCCGCTGTCGAGGCCAGGGCGAACACCGAGGCGAACAGGAACTTTTTCATGGCAACCTCCTGAAGGTTCACCCATGACAACGTGCGGCAAGCCCAAAAATTGCGGCGCCCTGCACAATCGGCAACATTTGAGGGCTTCGTGAGCGCTCGAAGCGCTCCAGGCACACATCGGACGATAGCGCGGAGCGGCAAGCCGTTCCGCGCCATCCAACCAGGGTGACTTTAGTAGCCGTTGTAGCCGTTACCGCAGACGCGCACCTCCTCCACCACGCGGTGGTGGTGGCGCCAGTGGCTCACCAGTTCGGTTCGGCAATGATGGCGATAATAGCGGTGATGGTAGCGAACCACATAGCCGCCATTGTCGTAGTCGTCATTGTAGACATGGCGATAGTAGCGGTGGGGGTAGTATCCGCCATAATCGTCGTAGTAGCCGTTATCATAGCCCGGCCCGATGCCAATACCCAGTTGCACGCTACCGGCGCTGGCCGGCGCGATCGCGAACGCCGAGGCGATGGCGATCATCGAAGCAAGCAGAAGCTTTTTCATCGCTGCCTCCTTGAGTTGCAGGACGCCCCTTCAGGGGATAAACGGTTTCGAAGGGGCCGGTGTTCCGAGGAAAATGCGCGGCCCTATCTCGGGGACGAGCCCGTTCGCAAATGCGGGAAAACGCTCGCTCCCCTGCAAGGGTGCACGGACCAGGGGGAATAGCGCGTCGCGCGATGTCGCAGCATCGCTCGCGCACCCTTGGCGCCATCGGCTATGCCACACCGACGTAAATCTCAACCGCAGGAGCTCCCATGACCAAGCAGACCATTCTCAAATTCGGCCCCGTCGAGCATGCCGAGGCCGGCGACCTGCCGGGCTGGATCGTCGTGGAGGGCAGGCCGACCATGCAGACGGCCGTGCAGCACACCACCGAGGACGGCAAGGTGATGTCCGGCACCTGGCGTGCTTCGCCCGGCACCTATCACGCCACCTACACCGACTATGAATTCGTTCACATGATCGCCGGCCGCATCATCATCACGCCCGACGGCGGCGAGCCGGTCGAGGTCGGCCCCGGCGATGCTTTCGTGGTCGAGGCCGATTTCAAAGGGACGTGGAAGATCCTCGAGCCAGTGACGAAGCATTTTGTCGTTGTGGCGGGGTAGGGGTGTGAGCTGCTGATCTCCCCCCTTGTGGGGGAGATGGCCGGCAGGCCAGAGGGGGGCGCTGTCCCGCCGGCATATCAGCCTTGAGTTCATCTCACCAGCCAAAGCCGGGGAGGCATTCGTAGGGCGACTCCCCATCATCGTCTCGGCTTCGCCGAATCACCTCTCCCCTGTTTCATGGGGCGACGACCTTATTCTGGGGCGCCGCGATCCTTCGCGCCCCCCTCTGCCCTGCCGGGCATCTCCCCCACAAGGGGGGAGATTGGCAGCTTCACCGCCCCACCTTCGAAATCACCCTCTTCTCCACGTCCGGCTCCAGCGATTTCGCGAAGGGTGTCGCCATATGGTGCCGGTCGCGGAAGGCGAGCTTGCCGTCGATGAAGACGTGGCAGGTAGTGGCGCTGCAGAAGCGGTCGGTGAGGTCGACGTAAGCAGCGTTGGGGATGCTGTCGACAATATCGCGCTCCACCGCCGCCATCTTGTCGTTGGCGGCATAGGCCCGCGTCTGGTCGCAGCGCGAGGGCGTTTCGTTCCGCCAAAGCGCCCGCGCCACGCAGGTGTCGACATTCGCGTTGTTGAACGGCACGTCGCGGATGAAGGCGACCTTGAGGCCGGCTTGGCTCAGGCTGGTGAGCGTGGAGCGCAGGCCGGCCCGCCAGTCGGCGTCCTGGCTGTCCGTGTCGCCGCCGCGGCCCGCCATCTTGCGCCCGCTGCTCAGCGCCAGCTCCGAGATGACCACCAGCGCTGGCTTTGCGCGGATGATCTCCTTGATCGCCTGCTCGCGCCAGCGGTCGCATTCTGCGTAGGCGCGCTTCAACTCGGACGACCAGACGCTGATGCGCGAGGCGCGGCAGGAGTTTTTCAGCCAGGTCACCACCCGGTAGCCGTTCTTCCGGCCCGCCTCGATCAGCGGCGTCGACCAGTGGTCGGCGTGGGAATCGCCGAACAGGGCTATGGTGCGCCGGCCGTCGCCGAACACACAAGGGGTCGGCGTGACCGTCTCGTAATCCAGCACGCAGCCTGCTTTGGCGCGGGCCGTGGAGGGTTCGGCGGCGCTCGCGGCGATGATGCGCTGCGGCGGGTCGAGATCATGCGCGGCGAGCCTGGCATTGCCATAGGCGGCTGCGACGCCGGTGCCGGTCAGGAGGAGGGCCGGCACCAGCGCCCGCGCCGCATTGGCCATCAGCCAGCCGTTGCGACGGATAGGGTTCTCGACAAGGTGGTAGCTGAGCGCGGACAGCGCCAGCGTCAGGGCAAGGCAGTAAAGCCGCTCGGCAGGCGTCAACTCCGGCGCCAGCATGCCGGCATAGACGATGACCGGCCAATGCCAGAGATAGAGCGAATAGGAGAGCCTGCCGATCCATTGCAAAGGCGGCAGCGTCAGGGCGGCGTTCACGCAGTTCCGTTCGGAATTGCGCAAACGAGGAGTGCCGTCCCTGACGCCGGCCGCTCCCGCCTTGAGCAGAAGGACTGTGCCGGCCACCGGCAGAAGCGCCAGAAAGCCGGGGAAGGGAGCGTCCTCGCTGAAGGTGAGATAAGCGGCCCCGATCATCGCCAGTCCGGCCAGGCTCAACGCCCGCCCCAGCCGCGGACGCTCCTGCAACAGCCGCGCCGGCACCATCGATGCGAGGCCGCCGGCGGCAAATTCCCATGCGCGCAGCGGCGAAAAGTAGAACGCCCAGGGTGGCGATACGCTCGTCAGCCAGGCGCAGAGGACAAAGGAGACGAGGCCGGCCGCGGCGATTGCAACGACGATCGAGCGTTTGCCCGGCTTCAGCCAGGCGGCCAGCATCAGCAGCGCCGGCCAGGCGAGGTAGAATTGCTCCTCGACCGACAGCGACCAGTACTGGATGAACGGGTTGCTCGCGGCGTCATTGGCGAAATAGTCGAACGACCAGCGGATCAGCCACAGATTGATCATATAGGCCGAGGCGAACATGGCGCCCTTGGAATAGAGCGCCTGTTCTTCCGGCGACAGGATGACCGCGCCGGCGGCAAGTGTGGCGACGATGACGAATAGCGCCGCCGGCAGCAGGCGCCGCGCGCGCCGGGCGTAGAAACGCAGGAGGTCGAGCCGGCCGGTGCCGGAAATCTCGGCGACCAGATGGCGGGTGATCAGATAGCCCGAGATGACGAAGAAGATGTCGACCCCGGCAAAGCCGCCGGGCAGCGCGGTCAGGCCGAAATGGTAGGCGATGACGCCCGCTACGGCCACCGCCCGCAACCCTTCTATGTCGGGCCGGAAATCCTGCGCTGATGCTGACACGAATACGAACCTCGCAAGCTCGTTCGTATCCCGCCTTGGGGAAGACTTGCGCCTGCGGGCTCATATCGCAATGCAACAAATCTAACGCGGTGCAACATAAGGGGAGGGCGACGACGTGCGGCAGCACCGGAATTGCCGAGCTCCTCCCTAGCCGGCGACGCTGCTCCTGCAATGAAAGCAGCCGACCGCATGATCTCGCCCCGCGAGGCCCGACGCCGCATTCACGCCTTCTTCACGAACTCCGTCTTCAGCACCAGGCCCTTCACCTGCTTGGTGTTGCATTCGATCTCGCCGGGATTGCCGTTGAGGCGGATGTTCTTCACCAGCGTGCCGCGCTTGATCGTCTCGGACGTGCCCTTGACCTTGAGGTCCTTGATCAGGGTGACGGAGTCGCCGTCCTTCAGCGTCGTTCCGTTGCTGTCTTTTACGATAGCGTCTGTCATGGCGGATCTTTCATCGGTTGGATGGCCTGCGCCCCGCCTATCGCGCCGATCCCGGCCCGGTCAAGCGCGCTGGAGCTGGTCATCTTGCGTGCAAGGGAGAGGTGTGGCGCTACCTCGCAATCATCACCTCGGCCTCGATCTCGACCGGGAAATTCAGGGGCAGGGCGGCTACGCCGATTGCCGTGCGGGCGTGGCGGCCGATCTCCGGCCCGAACACCTCGAGGATAAGCTCCGAAAAGCCGTTCATCACCGCCGGCGTCTCGGTGAAGCGCAATGCCGAATTGACCATGCCGTGCACGCGGCACCAGCCGGTGATCCGGTCGAGGCTGCCGAGCTCGCGTTTCAGGCTGGCGAGCATCGACAGCCCGACCTTGCGGGCCGACGCCCGCGCCTCGTCGAGCGACACGCTCTCGCCGACCGCGCCGAACGGGCCCGCAAGCGAACCGTCCGGCTCCTGCGGTCCGTGGCCGGAGATATAGGCGCGGTCGCCGCGCACATTCACCCAGGGGAAGGGCAGCACCATGCCCGGCGGCAGTTTCAGCGGCGGTGGCAGCTCGATGCTGAGCGCGGCAAGCTTTTCGTCGGCACCCGGCATGGCATGGTCTCCCTTCCCGCACAGCGCCATCGAGCGCGCCGTCGCCGAGCTTTTCGGGTCGCCGGCCATTCGTCAAGAATGACTTGATTCGAAAGATCCCCGGGTTCCAGGAAACCCGGGTTCGAAGAAAATGACTTGGAGCCTGAAGACGCCGGGTCCCAAAAAACGGCCTGAAACTTGGCCCGCGCGGGCCGCGGCTTTGCGATCCGCGCGGGCTGACGCCGGCCCCCGCCGCCGACGCCAAGCCTCCGGCCCTCAGGCTGGCGGGCTGGCTATTTGGTTAGGCCGTCCGACCGCTGCTTTTTCCTCGCCAATCCTGGATGGTGGACCCGCTATGGGTTCCCCCTGAATGGCCATCTTTTGTCTTACGCGTTCCGGACCAAAACCGCCGGGCGCGTTTCCTGCAATTGCCCTAGAAATGCAGGTCCAGCGGCTGCGGATAGGCCTGGCCCGGTTCCGAGCCCTTCGGCGTCTGACCCGCCAAAGGCACGATACCGCCGGTTGCCGCCTCATCGAGCGGCGGCCGGGTCTTCTCGGCGCTGGCCTTTGTCTCGGTCGGCGGAATTTTCGTCTTGGCCCCGGCGCCTTGGGTCAGCGCAACCGAGAGGAGAAGCGCCGATAGCACGGATAGCACGATCTTCATGGCAGGTTTCCTTTCCTGGTTCCGCGGCCTCCTCATTGCTTGAAGCCCGATGCGTCGAGCAGCGCGACCTGCTTGCCGTCGATGTAGAAGCGTATCGCGTGGGCGTCGTTGTCGACGTCGATGCGCGTGGGCTGCGCGGCCTGCGCCGCGGGCGCCGCTCTGGCGTATTTCGACTGAAATTCTCCCTCCGGCGCGTACATGAACATCAGCGCCAGCGCGATGCACCCCGCGGTAAACAAGACGAAGGTGAGTGTCGATGAGGCGGTCGAGGTCATCTGGTCGTTCCTTCCTGATGAGGTGGTTCAAGAGTTCGGTTGTTCCCGGCCCTGAGAGCCGGGTTCGCCGTTGCTCGAAAATCGAGCGTGTCACTTGCTCTACGAAGGAAGGGGATGATGTGCTCAAGCCCACATTCGGCACATTTTCATCACAATAGTCTGCCCCTAGCCCGCGGCGAGCTTAGCGCCGGCAACCCGATGGCAAAGGCCAGCAATGTGGAAGGGTGTGGAATTCTCTGGAATTCCAGGAACGTCGGCCTGTGGACGGTTGGAACGCTAGACGTATGGCGGGGACAAAGGTCCGGCGCGAACCATGGCGGCGATGCGTATCATCCCGAGTCGACGCCATGCTGGCGGGCAGCCGCAGCCGGTCATGGGCAGACCGGATTCCACGGGAGGGCATGGGTTCCGGGGGGCGGTTCGATGGCACAACATATCGCGCAGAAACTGCGGCTGACATCGGCCTTGCTCGGCACTGTGACCCGCAAGGATCTCGCGGCGGCGTTCCGCGCTATCAATCCCAGGACCGCATTCGACGTCGGCCGCGCCGACAAGTGGCTGCAGGGCCGGGCTCATCCGCGTGAACTCAGCGTCTACGAGGACTGGGCACAACTGCTGCGGCTGGAGCAGCCCGGCAAGTGGGTCGCCGAAAGCGACCTTCCGAGTTTCATCGCCGCCATATGCGACCGTCATGGTGTCGACAGGGTCGAGTTGGAACGCCATGCCGCGCGGCAATTCGAGGCAGCCGCGGCGCATGCCCATGACGATCGTGCCAAGACTGTCGCGCTCATCGGATGCTATGCCTGCTATTCGCGTGCCTGGTCACCCTACTATCGCGGCCGGCTGATCAGGGGCAGGCTGTCGATCGAGGGAGGGCCGGGCGTACACGGCCTCACCGCCCAATACCGCGAGGAGTTGCCGACCGGCCCGCTGGTGCTTGGCGGCCCGGTGGCGCCGGCAAAGCGTGGGCTTTACATCCATGCCAGGGAGGTTGGTGGCGAGGCCCAGTTCTTCTTCAGCCTGTTCCCGCAGTCGCAACCAGGCAGCGTGCTCGGAGGCTATATGTGCGGCACCGCCATCATCGGCCCGGAGGCGCAGCCGTCGCTGACCAGGATTCTCATCGTGCGCCTGCGCGATCCGGCGCCCGACGCCGCCGCATGGGGCGGATACCTGCTGCCCGACCAGTCAATTACCGCGGATCTGGCGAGGCTGGGCGTCTCCGTCGAGCAGCCGGAGCAGGTCGACCGGCAGCTCTCGCGATTCCTCTTTGGGGGCAGCGACGGCGGTGTCCATCAGGCTTCACCGGCCGAATTCCGCGCCATCCTCGACGTGTTCGACCGCCATTGGCTGCAGCACGCGGGCTAACCACGGACCATCGCAAAGTATCGGCGAAGGGCGCCGGATGTTGCCGGCCAGCCACAGCCCGCATCCTTTCGGTTGCGGCCAGCCCTCGTTGCACGTCAATCAAGCAGATTTCCTTTGACGGGAATCCGTTCGCGTTGCCTTGGTGCGAGCGCGAAACTTGGGCAATGGGGTGCCTTATGAAGAAGATTTACGAAAAGCCGGTGCTGTCGAAGCGGCAGAAGCTGTCAAGCGTCGTCGCGAGCGTCTCGGTTTCCAGATCGTAACAAAGGCGCACGGACAGATTGGCTGGCGCGCCTGGCGGCTCGCCGGCCAGTTGCTGGCGCCAGATTTACGTCCTCGCTTGACGCGGCGGACGTCGCGCATATGTTGCGGTCCTGTTCGTCGACCGGGCCGAGGCAGCCGATGAAGAAGACATATCGCAAACCGACGCTTGCCAGGCGTGGCAGGCTTTCGGCGGTGACGGCCACAGTGCCATCCTCGGGCTTCACGTTCTGAGATCCGATCCGATCACGCGCCGATGCGGTCGTGCAGCCTGGTTGGACGATATTTGAGGCCGATGCCGGACTGGCGCCGGGAGTCGCAGACAAGCGTTGAATCGGGGCGGTGACGCTCCGGCTTGGTTCCCGCGATATCCGGCTTGAAAGTTGAGGCTGGCCAGGAGCGGGCGGTACACCTCGAAGGTGCCCGCCCGTCCGGCGCCGCCGCCAAGCTGCTGAAACCCCGTCCGTCCCCAACAGCAACGGTCATGGCGTGACCAGTGGTTGCCGAGTGCCATTGGCGCGGTGCCCTGTCAACGCCGCCGGGAATCGGCCCGGATGCACCTTTTTAGCCGCCTTTTCGTCCTCGAAGCACGCTTTGCAACCATGCCGGGGACACGGCTAAAAGCCACGAAATGGCGGAATTCCGGGCTTTTCAGATATTCACCAGGCAGCGCCGCGCATATGCCTATCCGCTTGAATAGGCTGATTTTTCGCCGGCCGGCATGTCGCTTCGAGCCTGACTTTTTTTGGGTGCAATTCGGCAGTACAGCATTGGTGCCCGGCGACAACGGGATTCCGCTTGAAAGCGGCATCGGATCTATCTGTGAGCCGTTTCATGACCCGCTCATGAAAGACGTGATAGAGTGTCGCCGAATGGGGGAAGTTGCGATGGCCAAACGGTTGTTCGAGGTTCTTGCCAGACGGCGGTCATGGCTGGACCGGGTCGCTTTGGGGCTGCTCGTGTTCCTGGCGACCCTGGTCGCCGCGCTGATGGGCGGCGCCAGTACTTAAAGCCAGGAAAAGTGCCTGGCGGTTTGCTCGGCGCCTTCGCCGCGCTTCGTCCACACTGGCGCCAATGCAAAACGGAGCGCGCTATTTTCTTTGGCCTATAGCCTTGAATTCGAATGTCGTGGGCCTGAGCCTGACCGGTCTCGGCCGCTCGGTGAGATCGACGACGCGGACCCACCTGTCGGCGCCGGCGCGCAAAGTGACTTTCTGGCCAAGCGCCTTCTCAGCCGCCTCGAAAGGCGTCTTTGCTGCGGCCAAATGGGCCGCGACGACGGCTTCGCCGTCCATTTCCTCGACACGATAAATTGTCATGCGGGGCGCCCGCCGCTCCGCTCTCGCCCTTTTATATTATATTAGAAATTACGAATGAAAGGCAAGACTCCCAAGTGTAGCGAAAGCGAAGCCGGCCGGGTTTAGTCCTCTATAGTAGAGGGCGCGCCGTAGCCGCGCAGGCCGGTTCCGTTGCAGGCCTGGCAGGAAGCCCGTTGTCCAGGGCAATTGTAGCGCAACGCGCCAGAGGGACAACATGCGCCGTTCGACGCCACCTGTTTCTCGCACTCGAACACCTTGCCGGCGCCCAGGCACCGGGGGCAAGCGAACTTCCTGAATTCGCTCAAGCGAGCCTCCGGCTGTTTCACGCGCGCCCGGCAACGCGCTGACTATGCCGCGGGTTCCATGACAGACACGGTTTGTCCTGCGTACGATAGTACATGTTAGTGATGGCTAATATGATCGACTGCAGCGCGCGGTCGGTTCCGCGGTGCCGCGGCGCATCAGGACAAGGGTTCCTCGCCCTCGCGTAATGGCGGAGAGGAAAGGCGGCACACCTCTTTCACCAGCCCGCGCAGCCAGCGATGCGCCGGATCGGCGTCGAGCCTCGGGTGCCACAAAAGCGAGATCGTCAGCGCGGCGAGCTTCACCGGCAGCGTGAAGGTGAACAGGCCCTCGCGCAGCGTTTCGGTATAGCGTTCCGGCACCGTGGCGATGAGGTCGGAGCCACGCGCCAGCGCCAGCGCCTCGGCGAAGCCGCCGACCACGGTCGCGACTGTCCGCGTCAGCCCGACGAGCCCCAGGGCGTCATCCACCGGGCCGCGGTCGAGGCCACGGCGCGAGATCAATATGTGCCGGCCGGCGGCGAACCGCGCGGCGGTGATCCGGCCTTCGCTCAAAGGATGGCCGGCCCGCGCGACGCCGACAAAGCGGTCGCGGAACAGCGCCTGCGCGCGCACCTCCGGCCCGATCGAACCGCCCACTACGCCGGTCTCCAGATCGACCGCGCCCTCGCGCATCGGGCCGCTATCCTTGTCGGGCTTGGGCACGAAACGCAGTTGCACGCCCGGCGCTTCCTCAGCCACGCGGGCGAGCAGCGCGGGGCCGAAATTCTCGACGAAACCATCGCTGTTTCGCAGCGTGAAGCTGCGGCCAAGCCGCGCGAGGTCGAGCCGCTCGGCAGGCCGCAGCACCGCTTCCGCCTCCTTCACCAGCCGCCCGACCTGCCCGCCGAGCTCGACAGCGCGCGGCGTCGGCACCAGGCCGCGCCCGGCACGCACCAGAAGCGGGTCGCCTGTCGCCTCGCGCAGCCTCGCCAGGGCCCGGCTCATTGCCGAAGGGCTGAGCTTGAGGCGCCGCGCGGCCTTGGCGACGCTGCCTTCGGCAAGCAGCGCATCCAGCGTGACGAGCAGGTTGAGATCGGGTCGCGGCATGACGCGACCATAGCACGGATTCGTCAAAGTGGCATGGCGTCCGATGCACTATTCAAGTGCATACGCTGCGTGTTCCGCCATGTCATGCGCACGCCTATCTTCCCCGCAAGTTCAACCGACGGAGAAGAAATCATGGCCGACATTGCCCAAACCCGCGCCGCGCCCCTGCGCCATTCGACGGCGGGCGCGCTGGCCGGCCTGTCGCTTGCCATGCTCGTCTCCTCGCTCGGTACCAGCATCGCCAATGTCGCGCTGCCGACTTTGAGCGCGGCTTTCGCCGCGTCCTTTCCGGCGGTGCAATGGGTGGTGCTTGCCTATCTGCTCGCCATCACGGCGCTGATCGTCAGCGTCGGGCGTCTCGGCGATGTCGTCGGCCGCCGGCTGCTGCTGATCGCCGGCCTGACGCTTTTCAGCGCCGCTTCGTTTGCTGCCGCGCTCGCGCCGTCGCTGGCGATGCTGATCGCTGCCCGCGCCGTGCAAGGCCTGGGCGCGGCGGTGATGATGGCGCTGACGATGGCCTTCGTCGGCGAGACGGTGCCGAAGCAACGCACCGGCAGCGCCATGGGCCTGCTCGGCACCATGTCGGCGATCGGCACCGCGCTTGGACCCTCGCTCGGCGGCGTGCTGATCGCAGCTTTCGGCTGGCGCTCGATCTTCCTTGTCAATGCCGCGCTCGGCGCTGTCGCGCTGCTTGCCGCCTGGCGCTTTTTGCCGGGCGACCAAGGGCCGGGCATCGACCGCGCAGAGGCGAAGGGAGCCGCGCGTTTCGATATGCTGGGGACACTGCTGCTTGCCGCCACGCTTGCCGCCTACGCGCTGGCCATGACCATGGGGCGCGGTCATTTCGGTGGCCTGAACATGGCGCTGCTCGGCACGGCCATGGCCGGTGCGGCGCTGTTCGTCGTCGCCGAAGCCAAGGTGGCGTCGCCGCTGGTCAAGCTCGCGCTGTTGCGCGACCCAGTGCTGGCGCCGAGCCTTGCCATGAACGCGCTGGTCTCGACGGTGATGATGGCCACGCTGGTCGTCGGCCCGTTCTTCCTGTCGCGTGCACTGGGCCTCGGCGACGCTGCGACCGGGGCAGTGATGTCGATCGGCCCCGTGGTCTCGGCGTTTTGCGGCATCATTGCCGGGCGTGTCGTCGACCGCCTCGGCGCTGCCGCGATGGTCATGGCCGGGCTGGTGCTGATGGTCGCCGGCTGCGTCGCGCTCGCCGTGCTGCCGGGCGTCTTCGGTGTCGTCGGCTACGCGGCGACGATCATCCTGCTGACGCCCGGCTACCAGCTCTTCCAGGCGGCCAACAACACCGCCGTCATGGCCGATGTCGATAGGTCCGAGCGCGGCGTGGTCTCGGGCATGCTGAGCCTGTCGCGCAATCTCGGCCTTGTCACCGGCACGGCGGTGATGGGCGCGGTGTTCGCCTTCGCCGTGGGCACCAAGGATGTCGCGACGGCAGCGCCGGCAGCGGTCGCCGGCGGCATGGGGTTCACCTTCGCGGCGGCCACGGGGTTGGTGGCGTTGGCGGTCGCGATAGCGGTGGCTGGGCGGAGAGGCCGGATCGCGTAATCTGGGGAGAGCGGCAGCTTCGGCGCCGGCGCCGTTCCTTCCGCGATCACGCAATTTCGTCACCGCACCGGGAGCCTATCCTGACAGGCGGCGGTGCCCATTCCGCCTTCGGCCGGTGCCTCAGCTACCCCCAACGAACCCCCGCCCACTGCGGCGCCGGCCCATCCTCCCACCCGATCTCGATCGCGCGCCGGAGCGGATGGCGCATGTCCATGCTCCCGGAACCAAAGGGATAGGCAGCGGTTTACCCAGCCGAAGGGATGATTCAGGAATTAGGAATAGAGCAATGAAAACAGTGCTTCTTGCCGCCCTGGCGCTCTGCGTCGCCGCACCCGCCGTCGCTTCGGCGGCCGAGGCCGATGTCGTCATCAGGACGCATCACAGGCATCATTATCATCACCGCCCCGCCATCATCATCAATGACGAGGGCCATCGCTTGCATCACCGCCATCACGGCACGGTCGCCTTCTATGACAATGGCGAGCGGGGTTGGCGTTATCGCCATCACCGTCGTCAGGACGTGGTCGTCACGAGTTCGATCCACCGGCACCATCATCGTCGGGTCGTCGTCGAGGGCGGCTCCGACTATTGACGCCCCGCGCCCCGGCTCGCGCGATCAGACACGGGCCGGGAGCGCTTTTTTTCGATTTGTCTCTTCAGGACCGATTCCCCTGCGCAGCGCCTTCAGCACGCCGGCCTGAACCATGGCGCCCAACCGCAGCCGCCGACGGTTGGCGCAGGCGGCCTTTGACGCTCATTGGACTTCGCCACGGCACAACCCATATTTGAACTCATGGAGCTTCGAGCGTGACCTTCGCGCGGGCGGCCCTTTTCGCCGTTGCCCTCGTGGCCGCGGCTGCCGTTTCTTCCTTCTCCTCGACCGGGAGCGGGAAGATCGCGCTGAGCGTTGCCATTGACGGCGCTATAGGGCCGGCGAGCACCAGGCAGCTCGAGGAGGCGCTCGATACTGCTGCTGAACGCAACGCCGAAGTGCTCATCCTTCAGCTCGACACGCCGGGCGGCCTGGTCACCTCGATGCGCGAGATGATCGCCGACATCCTGGCCTCGCCGGTGCCCGTCATCGGCTATGTTGCGCCGGCCGGCGGCCATGCGGCGAGCGCCGGCACCTATATTCTTTACGCAACCCATGTCGCGGCGATGGCGCCGGGCACCAATCTGGGCGCGGCGACGCCGGTCGAGATAGGCGGGCTGCCGTCGCTTCCGGGCGGCGACAAGGACAAGAACCAGAAGGGCGTCACCGAGCCGCCCGGCGACGAGATGATGGCCAAGGTGACCAATGACGCGGTCGCGCTCATCCGCTCGCTCGCCGAGATGCGCGGCCGCAACGGCGACTGGGGCGAGAAGGCGGTGCGCGAGGCAGCAAGCTTGTCGGCCAACGCCGCCCTGCAGGAGCATGTCATCGACTTCGTCGCCCGCGATGCTACCGAGTTGCTGCAGCTTGCCGACGGGCGCACCGTCGATGTCGCCGGCGCCAAGAAAGTGCTGGCGACGAAAGGGCTGCCGGTCGAGACGCTGGAGCCTGGCTGGTTCATACGGCTGCTCTCCGTCATCACCGATCCGAACACCGCCGTCATCCTGATGCTGGTCGGCGTCTATGGCCTTGTCTTCGAGTTCACCAGCCCGGGCGCCGTGGCGCCCGGTGTCATTGGCACAATCTGCCTTGTGCTCGGGCTCTATGCGCTCAACCTCTTGCCGATCAACTATACCGGCCTGGCGCTGATGCTGCTCGGCATTGCCTTCCTGATCATCGAGGCCTTCAACCCCACCGTGGTGCTGGGGTTGGGCGGCGTCGCCGCTTTCCTGCTCGGCTCGGCCATGCTGCTCAGGATCGAAGGGCCGGGCTTTGCCATGTCGTGGGCGGTCATCGGCCCCGCCGCCGTGCTGACGCTCGGATTGGCGCTGCTCACCGGAACCTATGTTTGGGCGGCGCGCAGGAACCCGCCGCGCGTCGGCGGCGAGGCGATGCGCGGCCTGCCCGTCGAGATCATCGACTGGCAGGGCGGCGAGGGCCATGTGCTGGCTTTGGGCGAACGTTGGCGGGCGAGGGCCGACGAACCCGTAGCACCCGGCGACAGGGTCGAGGTGATCGACGTCAGCGACCTCGTGCTGACCGTGCGGCGTCGCGATGCGAGCAACAACGGAGTAAAATGATGGTCGGTTACGTCGCCTATCTTATCATTGCGCTGCTGGTGATCATCTTCCTGGCGGCCGCCATCCGCATCCTGAGGGAATATGAACGCGGCGTGGTCTTCACGCTCGGCCGCTTCACCGGCGTCAAGGGCCCCGGCCTCATCATCCTCATCCCTTTCGTCCAGCAGATGGTGCGGGTCGATCTGCGCGTGGTCGTCCAGGATGTGCCGCCGCAGGATGTCATCTCGCGCGACAACGTCTCGGTCAAGGTCAACGCCGTGCTCTATTTCCGCATCGTCGACGCCGAGCGGGCAATCATCCAGGTCGAGGACTTCATGGCCGCGACCAACCAGCTGGCGCAGACCACGTTGCGCTCGGTGCTCGGCAAGCACGAGCTCGACGAGATGCTGGCCGAACGCGACAAGCTCAACAGCGACATCCAGGAGATCCTCGACCAGCGCACCGACGCCTGGGGCATCAAGGTCTCCAATGTCGAGATCAAGCATGTCGACCTGAACGAGAGCATGGTCCGCGCCATCGCCAAGCAGGCCGAGGCCGAGCGGCTGCGCCGTGCCAAGGTGATCAATGCCGACGGCGAGCAGCAGGCGGCGGCGAAGCTGGTCGAGGCCGGCCGCATGCTTGCGGCCGAGCCGCAAGCCATGCAGTTGCGCTATTTCGAGGCCCTGCACGACATCGCCGGCGAGCGCTCGTCCACGGTGGTGTTCCCGCTGCCGGTGGATTTGCTCGGGCAGTTCATGAAGGGCCAGGGCAAGTGAGGCATTGACGCTGCCGGCCTCTTCCCTCGGCGGCAGAGTCAGTCGGCCTCGCCGCCCGAACCCTTGCCGCATTCTGCCAGCACCTTGCCGATCGCAGCACCTGAGCCTTTCAGCGGAAAGCTCGCCGCGCCGTATTTGTCGGCCGAGACCGTCACCTCGCCCTTGCCGCGCAGCAGCGCCAGCAACGGGTCGGCGGGGCCGGAGAGTTCGGCGGTGAAGTAATTGTACATCGCCTCGAGCTCGAGCTTTTTCGTCAGGCTCCTGTCGCCGGCCTTGAAGGTGAATGATCCGCCGATGCCGGGCTCCAGCTGCCCGCCCGCGGCGCCGAGATCGTAGCTCAGCACCGGCTTGTCGAAGCAGGCTAGCATCAGATGTGCGTCGCCCTTCGGGCCGCCGCAGACCGAAGCCATCATCACGCTGCCGCCTTCGTCCTCCTCCATCCGGGCGGACCAGGCGCAAGGCGCGGCATGGGCGAAAGGGGTGGCTAGAAGGCCAAGTGCGACGATTGCCAGTGCGCTTTTCATAATCGATCCCCCACCGTGGCAGGGCATCATATAGAGATTGTCGAAAGCCGGCGAGCGGCCAATCTCTCCTGAATGGATCTCGCTTACGTGCTCTTGGCCGGCTCGAACAATTCCAGCAGATTGCCGGAAGGGTCGACCACCAAGATCTCGTCTGCGGTGTTGCCGGCGACGGCGATTGCACCAGGTATTGACGACAATTCGACCGCCGACGATTGCAAGGAGGTAAACCGATGACCGATGATGCAACCGCGATCCGCCAGGTGGTCGAGACCTGGATGGCGGCGAGCCGGAAGGGCGATCTGGAGACCGTGCTTGGCCTGATGACGGACGATGTCGTCTTCATGGTTCCCGGCAAGGAGCCCTTCGGCAAGGAAGCCTTCGCCGCCGCCTCCAGGAGCATGGGCGAGACCAAGATCGACGGCGACAGCGAGATCGTCGAGCTCAATCTGCTCGGCGACTGGGCCTATATCCGCAACCGCATCGATATGACGGCGACACTGCCCGGCGGCGAGCCGGTGCGGCGGTCCGGCTATACGCTGACGCTGCTGCGCAAGGAGAATGACGGCCGCTGGCGGCTGGCGCGAGATGCGAATTTGCTGGCGGCAAAAGGGTAGGGCGCGGCCGCCGGAACTGCCTATCCCCTTCTTGGGCGAGGAAGCTTGTCCTGCGAGCACCGCGGTCGGGAGCGCCTGCGCGAATGCCCGGCTACCTCGCGCTTACTTTCGCCACGGCGGCTCAGGCGCGAAGCGCTTGCCGATCCAGTCGGCGAAGGCGCGGGTCTTGGCGGCCTGACCCTTGGCCGAGGGCATGACGACATAGACCGCGCCCTCGTCGGCAAGTGTCCAGTCCTCCAGGATCGGCACCAGCCGGCCGTCGGCGAGCTCGCGCCCGACCAGCCAGTCGGTGCTCATCATCAGGCCGACGCCCTGCACGGCGGCCTCGACCAGCACCTCGGCGTCGTCGCTGACCAACGGCCCTGAAACCTCGACGCGCACGCGCCGGCCCTCGCGGTCGGTCATCTCCCAGGCGGGAAAGGTCTGGAAGCCGGAGAAGCCCAGGCAGCTGTGCTCCAGCAGCGCCTGCGGCGTTTCCGGCCTGCCCCTTCTGGCGAGGTAGGAGGGCGCGGCGCAGAGCAGCCGGCGCCGCGTCGCCACCTTGCGTGCCACCAGGCGCGAGTCCTCCAGGCTGCCCAGCCGTACGGCGACGTCGAAATTCTCGGCGACGAGATCGGCGAAGCGGTTGGAGAACTCTGCCTCGATGTGGACCTCGGGGAACTCCACCAGGAATTGCGGCAAGAGCGGCCCGATCCACATACGCCCGAAGGTCCCGGGCAGCGCCAGCTTGAGCAGGCCGCGCGGCCCGCCGGCGGCATGCGCCGATGCGGCCGCCTCAGCCTCGTCGACCGAGGCCAGGATGGCGCGCACGCGCAACAGGAATTCCGCGCCCGCCTCGGTAAGCGACACGCTGCGCGTGGTGCGGTGGAGCAGCCGCACCCCCAGCCGCTCTTCCAGCGATTGGAGACGGCGCGACAGGATGGTCGCGTCGCGCCCGACTCTCGCTGCAGCCCGGGTGAAGGAGCGCGCCTCGGCGACGGCCGCGAAGGCCGCCATTTCGGCAAGGGCGGAGGGTTCAACTGATTGCTGCATGATTTGCAATACTCAAATGCGAAGTCCAACGATTATCGAGTAATAGCGCAGCAGCTAGATTCGCTCAATCGTCCATCGACCACGCACGGAGTGAACCCATGAAAGCCATCGAACTCAGCCAACCCAGGCTCGACGCCTTCCGCGCCGCCAGCATCGCCACGCCCGAACCGCAACGCGGCGAGGTGCTGATCCGCCAGCGTGCGGCGAGCCTGAATTTCGTCGATGTCGCTGTGGCGAGCGGCAATTATCCCGGACCGGTCTTCCCGCTCGTTCCCGTGGCCGACGGCGCCGGCGAGATCGTCGCGCTCGGCGAGGGCGTCACGACATTCAAAAATGGCGACCGCGTTGTTGTCCACGCCAAGCCGCGCTGGATCGGCGGCCGGCCGCGTCCTTACGAGATGACGCGGATGCGCGGCATCTCCTTGCCCGGGTCGCTGGCCGAATATGTTGCGCTGCCGGCCAACTCGGTCGTGCCGGTCCCGGCGCATCTCTCCTTCGAGGCGGCCTCGACCTTGCCGATCGCTGGCACCACCGCGTGGAACGCCATCCGCGCCGCCGATGTCGGGCCGGGCTCGGTCGTCGTGCTGCTCGGCACGGGCGGGGTCTCGATCTTCACCCTGCAGCTCGCCAAGGCGGCCGGGGCCACCGTCATCATCACTTCATCCTCGGACGAGAAGCTCGAGCGGGCCAAGGCGCTCGGCGCCGATCACCTGATCAATTACCGCGCGACACCGGACTGGGATGGCAAGGTGCTGGAGTTGACCGACGGTCTCGGTGCCGACCTCGTCGTCGAGACCGGCGGCACCGCCACCTTCGCGCGCGCCGTCAATGCAACAGCGCCCGGCGGCACGCTGTTCACCATCGGCTTCGTCACCGGCGCCGAGGCCACGGTCAATCTGCTGCCGATCATCATCAAGGCGCTGAAGGTGGTGGGCAACAACACCGGATCGGTCTCGGACCTGCGCGACGCCGCCCGCGCCATCGGCGCCGCCCGGATCGAGCCGGTCGTCGACAAAGTGTTTTCACAAAACGAGGCGACCGAAGCCTACACCTACATGGCCGCCGGCGGCCTGCATTTCGGCAAGCTGGTGTTCGGCTTGGATTGGTAGGAAGAGCTGACGCTGGAGTAGGCGAAGGCGATGAATCTCTCGATCTCCCTGAAGCCGACTTCCCTGACAGCAAGATGTGGGAGCTTCAATCCGCCTCGCCGCCCAAGCCCTTGCCGTATTCGGCCGGCAGGGGGCGCTCCGTCGACCGAGCGTTCTCATGCTACTCCCGATCCTCACCTCTCGCCGTCAGAACCTGAGGTCGAGGTTGGCCTTGACGCCGTTGTCGGCGTTATGGGAGCCGAACTGACCGGTGTAGGACAGGCCGAGAGTGGCATTGACCGACATCGGCAGGTCGAATCCGGCCTCGATCACGGCGCTGTCCCTGGCGATGGGCACGCCGGCAATGGTGAAGGCGTTGCCGCCGGCGAAGGCGAAAGTCGAAGTCGGCGTGACATCGCCGAAGGCATGGCGCCAGCCGAGCGTGCCGCGCGCGGTCGCCTCGATGCTGCCCAGGCCCACGTCGGTCGAGGCGCGCAGCCCGAGCGTGGAGAAGGTCGCATTGGTAGCTGAACTTGCGCTGGTCAGGGCTGCACCGCCACCTTTCTCGGTGAAGCCGTCAGTATGCACGCTGACATAGGCGAGATTGGCGAACGGCTCGAACTTAAAGCGCCCGGCATCGGCCTTGTAAGCGAGTTCGCCGAACACCTGTGCCGTCCCGGCGTCGTAGTCGGCCGACAGTTGATCGGCGAAGCCATTGAAGGCAACCGCGCGCTTTGTCGAGATGCTGTTCCAGCTGTAGGCGGCGCCGGTGCGGAAGGCTATGGCGCCCCAGTTGGTGCCCCCGTAGAGCCCGAGATGGTAATTGTCGCCGGCGCCGCTGGAATGCCGAGCGTCGGCGTCGAAAGTCGAATGGCTGTAGCCGCCGATGGCGCCGACGCGCCAGTCCCCGACCAGGCTATCGGCGCCGACCAGGAGGCCGCCGGTCGAACGATCGAAGGCGGCGGCATTGCCGTCGCTGCCGGTATGTCCCCATGAGCCGAAGGCTTGGCCCCAGACGGCGAAGCGATCGGTGTCGGCCGCGACCATTTCCGGCCCGCCCTCGCCATAGGCCATGACCGGCAATGCGGCTGCGTCGGCATCGCCGAACGCGGCGCTGATCCGTCTGGTGGCGGCGTCGCGGATGAAGCGGCTGTCCTCCAGCAACATCCCCTTGGCCGAGGCATGGATCTCTCCCGACAGCTGGTCGAAAGCCGCTTGGGCAGTTGCCTCTGTCGGCAGCACGGCGATTGCGTCGTAGAGCGGATTGCCGGCACCCAGCATTTCGGCGCCACCGCCGGTGGCGATCTGGTTCGGCGTCAGGCCAACCTGAGCGAAGGTCTTTTGGACCACATTGAGATAGACGTGATTGGCGTCATAGCTGTCGACGAGGCCGAGGAAAGCCGTGCCGATATCGCCTGTGAGCGCGTAGTTTCCGGCGACACCACCGTCGGCTTGCAACACCGCATAATGCGTGCCCGCTACGTAAGGCGCGGCATCCGTCTTGACCACGTCGAGCATCGCTCCGGCGGCGATCGTCGCAGCGCCGGTCGCCTGGATCAAATCGGACTGGCCGGTCGAGGTCAGTTCGGCCTGGTAGACCGAACCTGCCGTCTGGTCGACATCGCCCGCGACATTGAGCGTGCCGATCGAATTGCCCGGCGCGATGATGCCGCCCGATTGCGCCGCGATGCCACCCACCGTGCCGTTGCCGCCCAGCACGCCGCCCGAGATCGTCACCAGCGAGTTGGCCAGCGAGCCGTTCACGGCCAGCCGCCCGCCGCTCACGTTGGTCGCGCCGGTGAAGGCGCTGGAATCGGCGGTGAGGTTGGTGTTGCCGGCGATCTGGTTGATCGTGCCGACGCCGGCGATCGCCGAGCCGAAGGTGTAGTTCGTGTCGGTGTGGTTGAAGTTGATTGCGCCCGCACCAGGTCCGAACTGGACACTCGCCGCATTGAGCGTGCCCGCGGCCGCCGCTGGCGATCCGCTCGCCGCACCGATGTTCAGCGTGCCGACAGAGCCCGCCAGGGCGGCGATGTTGACCGCGCCGCCGGCCGACACCGCGCCGCCATTCGCGATCGTCAGTGTGCCTGTACCAATACTGCCGACATAGAGATCTCCGCTATTGGTCCATGTCGAGCCAGGGCCGCTGACCGTTGCGGTACCGATGGACCCGGCACTAGCTCCCAGATAGCCATCTGTGTTGCTGACCGTGCCGCCGTTTGAGACGATCAATGAGCCCGTACCACGGTGACCAACCATGAGAAGGCTGCTGCTGGTCCAGCTTGAGCCCGCGCCGCTGACCACTGCCGTACCTATGGATCCGGCGTCAAAGGCCAGATAGCCAGCGTTGCTAATGACCGTTCCGCCGTTTGAGATCGCCAGTGCGCCGGTGCCGTCTGCGCCAACATAGAGGTTGGAACTGTTGGTCCAGGTCGCGCCGACGCCATCGACAAACGCCATGCCCGTCGAGCCCGCCTTCGCGCCTATAATCGCAGAGCCGTTGCTGACCAGGCCATGCGAGATCGCCAGCGCGCCGGTGCCATAATCGCCGACAAACAGATCCCCGCTGTTGGTCCAGGTCGAGCCGGCGTTGTCGACAATCACCATGCCGATGGAGCCCGCCTGCGAGCCAATGACGCCGGTCCCGCTGCTGACGGTGCCGCCATGCGAGATCGCCAGCGTGCCCGTGCCGGCACTGCCGACGAACAGGTCTGCGTTCGTCCAGGTCGAGCCGGCGCCATCGACGAACGCGATGCCGGTCGAGCCTGCCTGCGCGGCGATATTGCCCTCACCATTGCTGACCGTGCCGCCATTCGAAATCGTCAACGTGCCCGTGCCGGCGTCGCCGACAGACAGGCTCGACGCGATGCTCCAGATCGAACCTACGCCATCGACCGTCGCCGCGCCGGTCGAGCCCGCTTTGGCACCGACAAAGCCGATGTTGCTGCTGACTAGACCGCCGTTCTGGATGTTCAGTATGCCAGTGCCGCCATATCCAACGTAGAGGCCGTTCGTGTCGCTCCAGGTCGATCCGTTTCCGGTGACTGTAAGGGTGCCGCTCGAATCGGCATTGACGCCGATGTAGCCCGACATGGCGCTCACTGCGCCGCCGTTCTGGATCGTCAGCGCGCCGGCACCGTAGTTGCCGATGGAGAGAAAGCCGGAATTGGTCCAGTGCGAGCCCGCACCGTCCACCGTCGCGGCGGCGGCCGGGCTGAAATTTTCACCGATATAGCCGTTGGTATTGCTCACCGTGCCACCGTTCTGGACCGTCAGCGTGCCGGCGCCGTTCCAGCCGACATAAAGCTCGCCGGAATTGGTCCAGGACGAGCCGGCGCCGGCGACTGTCACGGCGCCGGTCGAGCCGGATTTGGAGCCGATCTGGCCGCTGGTGCTGCTCACCACGCCGCCGCTCTGGATCGTCAGCGTGCCGGCGCCGCCCCAGCCGACAAGTAGATTGCCGGAATTGGTCCAGGACGAGCCGGCGCCGGTGACAGTCGCCGAGCCACTGGAACCGGCCTGCTCACCAATCGAGCCGAGGGAATTGCTTACAGCGCCGCCGTTGGAGATGGTCAGAGTGCCGGTGCCGGCATGGCCGACGAAGAGCGACGAACTGTTGGTCCAGGTCGAGCCGATGCCACCGACCGTCGCCGTCCCGGTCGAGCCCGCGGAATATCCGAGATAGCCAGCAAGGTCGCTCACCACACCGCCGGCTAAAACGGTCATCGCGCCCGTGCCATTCTGTCCGACCGTCAGATTTCCGCTGTTCGTCCATGTCGACCCCGGGCCGAAGACGTTGACCGTGCCATGGGAGCCGGCATTCGCGGCAACAACGCCGGTCACATCCGTTGCTGTTGCTCCGCTGAAGATGTCCAGAAATCCGGTGCCTTGATCGCCGACGGTCATCTGGGAAGCGTTCGTCCAGGCGGAGCCTGCCCCCGTCAACACAACAGTGCCGGTGGCAGAGGAACTCCCGCCAAGATTGGCAAGGTCATCCGACAACAGGCCACCATTTGAAACCGTCACCAATCCGGCGCCACCAAACCCGACATAGAGATTGCCCGTGATGTTCCATTGCGAACCGGCGCCATTGACCGTGGCCGTGCCAGAGGAGCCGGAAACGTAGCCGATATAACTATAGAGATTGGTAAGAGTGCCGGCATTCGAGATGGTCAGATTGCCGGTTGAAGAAGAGCCATTGGCTATGGTGAGACCGGCGGCAAAAGCATTTCCGGCGTTGATGACGGTCGGGTTTATGACGATGGTGTCGATAGTGACATTATCGGCCGCGGTCGGTACCGATGCGGGATTCCAGTTTCCGGCGGTGAACCAATCCGTGGAGGCTGCGCCGGTCCAGATCTCGGCCGCCGTGGCGCTTGGCTGGCCAAGGCCGATCAGCGCCGTCGACGTCAACGCCAGATACTTCAACGTCTTCTTCCGACCTTCAAATCCATTCTTCGGCATTTAATCCCCTGACAGACAAGTCATTTCACCCTGAAGGTGACATGTCATTGGAGCCCGGCATTGTCTTGGGCAGCGCCGCACTGGAATTGGACTGGAAAGAGATGCCGGTTCTTTTCTGCGCGTTGTGATGGTTTGGCACCACCGAGAATTTTGCAGCCAAGCGGCGTTACTTGGCGTCGCAGAAATGCGGCTAAAACAAACAGATAGAGCTGATGGGAAAATCGGAAATCGCGTCGCCTGACCGGTTTCGGGAAATGCCCGGTGCTATCTGGCGCTTGTTGGCGTGTAGCCGAAGCGACGGCGGAAGCAGCGATTGAAGTAGGACACGTCGCTGAACCCGCTCATCATCGCAATTTCGCTGACCCGCATGTCGTCATTGTGTCTTTGGGTGAGCATCTTATGTGCGCTTTGCAAGCGCAGCTCGAGCACACGTTCGGAGAAGCTGATGCCCGTCTCCTGGAGAATGTCGTGAATATAGCGCGTCGACAGACGGAGTTCCTTTGCGACGCCCTGCGCGGAGATGCCAGGATCGGCGAAATTGTCTGCGATGTTGGCCAGGACCGCCCGCAGCCTGGCCGCTCGCAGGCCGCGCAGGCCGGCCAATTCGGCGGCCTCACCTTTCGCGCCCGTCACCAGACCGATCAGATCGACGATCACGTCCGTTGCGTGCATGATGAGATCGGCCGAGACGAGGGGGCGGCCGGTCTCAAGAAGTTGGCAATAACGCTTGAGAAGATCGAGAGCCTCGTTTTCGGCGCCGATCTTCAACGCCAGCCTGTCATCGATCTGTGGGAAGGCCTGTACGAGGACGGCGCGTGGGACCACCACGTTCGACCACACATTCCGGTCGGCACCGACCATTTTCAGTGCTTCCGATGCCGTGACCAGGACCGCTTCTCCCTTGCCGACGCCGTACTCGCGGCCGACCTGCGCCCCGGTCAAAACGGTGTCGGCTTGGTTGATCAGCAGGAGATATCCGTCATTGCCGTCGTCGGCAATGTTGCTTGCTTTCCTCGTTGCATGCCTGATTGTTCCGGACATCTGGCCGAGAACCAGTGATCCGACAGCCGTGGCTTCGATCGCTGCCTCGAAAGGCAGGTCCGCGGATATGCCGTATTCAACCGACCATATCTCCGCGACATGGATGTCCTGCCAGAGGGAAAACCGATCGCGTTCATTAAGATGCGAGGGCAACTGAGCCGATGAAAACACCGTCTTTCGCGACAATCGAACACCTCGAAAAACTACAGCTTCAAAAATTGTCGAACGCGATGCTTTCCAATCGGAGAATAACAAGCGACATTGATCGCTCGGCGTTCGACCGATCGCATTAGACCCTTAATCGAGTTCAACCACGCGTGGCGTCACCCCAAAGTATGACGTCGCGAAATCCTTCCAGACGGGATCGGCGTTTTTGCGCCGGGCGGCTGTCAATTTGGTGCTGTATCATCGTTTTTCGCACATCTCTCATGCGGGACAGGGCGTGTCAGGGGGCGTGGTGGAGAGGCTGGGCAGCGAAGTACTTTATTCGATTATCGGTGAAATTTATGATTGCGTTTTGAATCCGGAAGGCTGGACCGGAGTGATGACCCGGGTCACCGAAGCCGTCGACGCCGCCTATACCACTGTCGCGCTGGCCAGCACTGCTGACAATCAGGGCCGTTTCGCGGCTCAATCAGCTTGGGATCCGGTGCAAATGCGTGCGCTCCAGGAAGATTACGACTTTGACGAAATTCCCGGATTGAAGGCCGCGGTCATGGGCGACATCGACACGCCTGTTGCGACGCTGTCGCATATGAGCGAGGCCGAGCTCCAGCAAACGCCGTTCTTCCAGAATTGGGCCAGACCGCAGGGATTGCGCGAGGCTTGCATCACCAAATTCGTTCACACGCCGGACCGGATTGGGCTCATGGGCTGCACCACGCGTGCCAACAGGGGTATCATAACCGTTGAAGAGCAGCGGTTCCTGGCATTGCTCTCGCCGCATCTGCGCCGCGCTTCCCTGATTGGAGATCTGCTCGATCAGACCCGCATTACCGCCAATTTCTATCGCCAAGCGCTCGACCATCTCGCCGTGCCTATCGTTCTTGCCGGCGCCGACGGAGCAATCCTCCATGCGAATGGGGCTGCCGACCGGATGTTTTCCGGGCAGGGTCCCATTCTTTCCAGGAAAGGCCTGCTCCAACCGCAGAACCCGGTGGTCGCCCCCGCTTTGGCGGAAGCATTAGCCAGCGCTGCCGGCGCAGATGCTTCGCTTGGCTCTCGCGGCATAGGGCTGCCCGTTTCAGCGCCGGGTCAACCGCCCGCCGTAGCCTATGTGTTGCCGCTGACCGAAGGAACCGCGCGCGCGGCTTTCCGGCCCGCCTGCGCGGCCGTCTTCGTATCGACCACGACGTCCTCTTCTCCGCTGCCGGAGGCCGTTCTCACGACGCTGTTCGACCTTACTCCCGCGGAGGCCCGGGTCCTCCTGCGGATCGGCAGCGGATTGCCCGCGTCCAGGAGCGCCTCGTCGCTCGGCATCAGTGAAAACACGTTGAAGACCCATCTCAACCGGATATTCGCCAAGACCGGCACGAGGCGCCAAGCCGATCTCGTCAAACTGATTTCGGACATAGGCATGCCTTTCGTGACTGATCAGGCTGCCGCTCGCCGCTGAGCTGGCCGCGCCGAACTCCTCGTCGGCGCGACACCTGCCGCCGGCCAGGGCGGAGGGCCGTCCCTGGCGTCGACCTCAGATCAGCTTCTCCAGCGTGATCGGCAGATCCCGCACCCTTTTCCCCGTCGCGTGGAACACTGCGTTGGCAATCGCCGGCGCGATGCCGACGATTGCCAGTTCGCCAACGCCCTTGCCCCCAAGGGCGGAGGAGTGCGGGTCGGGGATGCCGACCGAGATGGTCTGGATGTCCGGGATATCGGCATTGGTCGGCAGCATGTAGTCGGCAAAATTGCCGTTGACGATGCGGCCGTGGCGACGATCGACGATGCCTTCCTCAAGCAGCGCCTGGCCGATGCCCATGATGATGCCGCCCTTCCACTGGCTTTCCGCCAGCTTCGGGTTGTAGAGCCGGCCTGAATCCAGCGCCGACACCACGCGCGACACGCGCACCGTGCCGAAATCCTCGTCGACGCGCACCTCGACGAAATGCGCGCACCAGGAATGGCGCGAATAGTCGCCCTCGGTGTGCGGGATCGACATGGCTATCGTGGTGTAGTTCTTGTAGCGCTCTTCCGGCGTCGTGCTGGCCGGCAGCGTGTCGCCCTTGGCTTCGATTTGGTCGCGGCCGATCGCCATCATGAAGTCTGCGATCGACAGCTCCGGCACCTCGCCGCGCGGCGAGGCGATGCGGCCATCCCTCACTTGCAACGTGTTCGCCTGCAGCTTCTGGAACGGCGAGCGCGGCTCGGAAAGCGCGAGCCCGATCAGTTCGTCCAACGCCTGGCCGGCCGCCTTGTGGACGGCGCCGGTCATGACGCCGGCAAGCCGCGAGCCGCCGGTGACGCCGGCGCGGGCGAAGTGCGAGTCGCCGAGCTTTACCGACACCCGCTCCACCGGCACGCCAAGCGTCTCGGCGGCGATCTGCGCCAGGATCGTGTAAGTGCCTTGGCCCATGTCGATGGACGAGCTTTCGACTTCGACCGAACCGTCGGAAAGCAGCTTCACCACCGCCTCGCCATGCGCGCGTCGCACCGGATAGGTGCCGGCCGCGACACCCCAGCCGATGAGCTGGCGGCCGTCGCGCATCGAGCGTGGCGCGTTGCTGCGCTTCGCCCAGCCGAAGGCCTCGGCGCCGGCGGCAAAGGCCTCGCGCAACTGGCGTGTCGACCACGCCTTCTTCGCATGCGGGTCCTGCTCGGCATAATTGATCAGCCGCATCTCCAGCGGATCGATACCGAGCTCATAGGCAAGCTCGTCGATGGCGCTTTCGATGCCGAAGGCGCTCGGGTTCTCGCCAGGCGCGCGCTTTGCTCCCGGAACCACCGTATTGACCCGCACCACATTCTGCTTCGAGGAGAAGTTGGGCGTGGCATACATGATCGAGGTGACGGAGCCGAGCGGCTCGACCCACATGCCGTCGACCGCTGTCTCGTTGACGCCGCGATGCACGATCGACTGGATTTTGCCATCCCTGTCGGCGCCGATCGCCACCGTCTGCCGCGTCGCCGCGCGGCCGCCATAGGACGTAAAATTCTGCGGGCGGGTGAGCACCAGCTTCACCGGCCGGTCGAGCATCCTGGCGGCAGCCGCCGCAACTGCGCTGTGCGCCAGCGCCACCGCCTTGGAGCCGAAGCCACCGCCGATATAGGGCGAGACCAGCCGCACATTCTCGAACGGCACGCTGAACCACTCGGCATAGGTGCGCGCCATGCCGTCGAGCCATTGGCTGGGCTCCCAGATGGTCAGCTCGTCGCCCTCCCAGCGCGCGATCAGCCCATGCGGCTCCATCGCCGCCTGGAATTCGCGCGGCGTGTTGTAGGCCGCGCAGATGCGCACAGGCGCTTCGGCGAAGGCGGCTTCAGCGTCGCCCCATTCCTTGGTCATGGCGTCGATCGGGATGCCGTCGCCCGCCTTGCCGTCGCTCAGGTCGACGATGGCCGGCGTCTCGTCATACCACACCTTGACCAGCGCCGCGGCGGCGACCGCCTGCTCGAATGTCTCGGCCACCACCGCCGCGACATGCTGGCCGGAAAAGGTGACTTCGCGCACGAGCGGCGCATAGGTCGGCTGCGAGGGCGGGTTGCCGAGCCAGTCCGATGCGCCCTTCAATTCCATGATGTTGTCGGGCGTCAGTACGGCGAGCACGCCGGGCGCGGTCTCGGCCGCGCGGGCGTCGATCGCCGTCACCTTGCCGGCGGCGATCGTTGCGCCGACCAGCACCGCATGCGTCAGCCCATCGAGCTGCTGCTCGAAGGCATATTTCGCTGCGCCCGTTATCTTGGCCGGTCCGTCGACGCGCGACAGCCGACCGCCGACTGCTTCGAGACGCGCGCTGTCGGACGCGGCGTGTTTCATGTCATGAACGGTCATGCCGTCTCTCCCAATTTGAGGATGGCGCGCGCGATCACGCGCGGCGCCAGCGCAATCTTGTAGTGGTTGGCGCCATGGTCGATGGCGCCCTCCATGGCGAGCTCGGCCGCCTTGCGGATCGTGGCTTCGTCGATCGCCTTGCCTTTCAGCGCCTCTTCGACGGCGCGCGCCCGCCACGGTTTCGTGGCGACGCCGCCGAGCGCGACACGGATGTCGCGGATGGTGCGGCCGTCGCCTTCAAGCTCAAGTCCTATCGCCGCGCTTGCCGCCGCGAACTCATAGGACTGGCGATCGCGCACCTTGATGTAGGTCGAGCGTCTGGCCGCGGCCGAGCCTGGGATCTCTACTGCGGTGATCACTTCGCCGGGACGGATGTCGTGCTCCTGCTCGGTGGTGGCGCCCGGCGCAAGGAAGAAGTCCTCGACCTTGAGCTTGCGCCCGCCGAGGTCGACCTCGGCGTCGAAGGCGACGAGCGCCACGGCGAGATCGCCCGGATAGGTGGCGATGCAGGCCTCGCTCACGCCGAGCACCGCATGGCTGCGCGTCGCGCCGCCGATCGCCGAGCAGCCGCTGCCCGGCGCGCGCTTGTTGCAGGCCGGGAAATTTTGCGGATCGCGGAAATAGGGGCAGCGCGTGCGCTGCATCAGGTTGCCACCGATGGTCGCCATGTTGCGCAACTGCGCCGAGGCCGCCTGCCACAGGGCTTCCGATACGGCCGGGAAGCAGCTCTTCACGGAGGTGTGGTCGGCGACATGGCTCATCTTGGCCAGCGCGCCGATCACGGCGCGGTCGGCGGTGACATCGATGGCGTTGAGCCCTTCGATGTGGCTGATGTCGATGACGGTCGAGGGTTCGGCGACGCCGCATTTGGCGAGGTCGATGAGCGTGGTGCCGCCTGCAAGCAGCATGGCGCCGGGAAGAGCGGCGGCGTTGCGCGCGGCCTCGATATTGTCGGCGCGGAAGTAGGAAAAATCTCTCATGAGCGCAGCTCCCGTGCGGCCTGGCGGACGGCGGCGACGATGTGCGGATAGGCGCCGCAGCGGCACAGGTTGCCGGCCATGTATTCGCGGATCTCCTCGTCGGAGCCGGCATGGCCCTCGCGGATGCAGGCCACCGCCGACATGATCTGTCCCGGTGTGCAATAACCGCACTGGAAGGCGTCCTGCTCGAGGAAGGCGGCCTGCACGGCATGCAACGTGCCGTCCTGGCCGGCAAGGCCCTCGATAGTGGTGATCGAGCGCCCTTCGACTTGGGCCGCGAGCGTCAGGCAGGCCAGCACGCGCTCGCCGTCGACGTGCACGGTGCAGGCGCCGCACTGGCCCTGGTCGCAGCCTTTCTTTGTGCCGGTGAGGTGGAGCCGTTCGCGCAGCGCATCGAGCAGCGTCACGCGCGGTTCGATTTCCAGCGCGTGGGTCTGGCCATTGATGGTGAGGTTGAGGGAAAGCGTGGTGGGGCTGATGGTGACTTGGTCATTCATGGGGCGTCGGGCTCCGATTGCTGGACGCTTGAGCGGATGGAAATGGGGCTTGGGAGGACAGGGGCAAGCGTGGAAGCTGCCAATCTCTCCCCTCGTGGGGGAGATGCCCGGCAGGGCAGAGGGGGGCGCGAAGGAACGAGGCGTTTTGCGATTTATGCTCGCGGAGAGAAGTCTGCCGGAAGGGAGCGCTTGTTATCGATTGATATGTCGGCGGGACAGCGCCCCCCTCTGGCCTGCCGGCCATCTCCCCCACGAGGGGGGAGATCAAGCACTCCACCGTCTCCGCCCGTCTCCACCAACCAGGGTGCGCTTGCCGTCCTTCTCTACGTGACATATCGCTTCCCCTGGTTATATGATAAAAGCACTCCACTAAAACGGAGGTGCCTCCGTTTAGTTACGTGGGGTCTGGCCTGGCATGGTTCAACCCCCCATATTGCGTTCGGTGGAGAAAAAGGTGCCTGACCAGGAAATGACCGCTGAAGCGAAGCGCGACGCGCAGGCGCCAAAGCCGTTGCGCGCCGATGCGCAACGCAACCGCGACAGGCTGGTGCAGGTGGCGGCGCAGGCTTTCGCCGCCGATGGCGTCGACGCCTCGCTGGAGGAGATCGCCAAGCGGGCAGGGGTCGGCATCGGCACGCTCTACCGCCATTTCCCAACCCGTGAACACCTGGTCGAGGTCGTCTATCGCCGCGAGGTGGAAGGACTTTGCCACGCCGCCGAGGAACTTGCTCGTGAGCATCCTGCCGATGTCGCCCTAGAGCTCTGGATGCAGCGCTTCGTCGACTATATCGCCACCAAGCGCGGCCTCGCCACCAGCCTGCGCCTGTTGCTCACCACCAACTCGACGCTGTTCTCCGACACGTCCGGCCGCGTCTCGGGCGCCATGCGAAGCCTGATCGAGGCCGCTGCCGCCTCGGGCAAAATCCGCGCCGACGTCGACGCCTCCGATGTGATGCATGCGCTGGGCGGCATCTACTCGGCGCCGAACACACCCGACTGGCGCGAGCGGTCAGGGCGGCTGGTGAAGCTCTTGATGGATGGGCTGCGGTTCGGGGCGAGGGGCTGAGGCGCGGGAACTGCTAATCTCCCCCCTCGTGGGGGAGATGTCCGGCAGGACAGAGGGGGGCGCCGTAGAGTAGAAACGTTGGTGACCCAACCCTTAGCCTAGTTGCGACCATGCCGCATACACCTCTTCCGCCCACACATCGCAACAACGCGAAATCTATGCGCAAGGTCATGACCGACGCAGAGTTGAAGCTTTGGAATGAGCTTCGTGCCCATCGGTTGATGGGCCTGGGTTTCCGAAGGCAGTTCCCGATAGCTGGTTTTATTGTCGACTTCGCCTGTCCGGAGAAGAAGCTGATCGTAGAAGTCGATGGCTCGCAGCATAGTGATGCAGGCCGTGCTAATGCCGACGAGATCAGAACCAAGCGCTTGGAGCAAGATGGCTGGATCGTTCTACGTTTCTGGAATGACGACGTCATCCGTGACATCGACAATGTGTGCCAGCACATTGTTATAACGGCGGGATTGGCAGAGGCGACCTGAGATGCAGGCGGGACAGCGCCCCCCTCTGTCCTGCCGGACATCTCCCCCACAAGGGGGAGATCAGCAGCTTCGCCGCCGGCGCCACCAGTTCGACTGGCATTCCCCAACCCGTGGCCTACATAGTCGGCACCACCCTCCCTTCCAAAAGGAACCTCCCATGCCCGAACAGCTCAAATTGAACGACGGCGCCACCATCCCGCAGATCGGGCTGGGCGTCTGGCAGGTCGATCCGGAGATCACGGCCAAGGTCGTGCGCTGGGGCATCGAGGCCGGCTACCGGCTGATCGACACCGCCGAGGGTTATCGCAACGAGGAAGGCGTCGGCGAGGCGATCGTTGCTGCCGGCGTCCCGCGCGGCGAGCTGTTCATTACCTCCAAGCTGCGCAACGGCGCGCATCAGCGTGACGCGGCGCTGCGCGCCTTCGACGACACGATGCAGAAGCTCGGCATTGACCAGATCGACCTGTTCCTCATCCACTGGCCGGTGCCTAGCCAGAACAAATACGTCGAGGCCTGGAAGACGCTGGTCGAGCTGCAGAAGGCCGGCCGTATCAAGTCTGTCGGCGTCTCGAACTTCAACCAGGACCATCTGGAGCGTATCATCGGCGAGACCGGCGTGACGCCGGTCGTCAACCAGATCGAATTGCATCCGCGCTTCCAGCAGCGTGACAAGCGCGATTTTCACGCCAGGCACAACATCCGTATCGAGAGCTGGAGCCCGCTGGGCAGCGGCCGGCTGCTGGCCGATCCGACGCTGGAGAAGATCGCGAAGAAGCATGGCAAGTCGGTGGCGCAGGTCATCATCCGCTGGCACCTGCAGGAGGGGGTGGTCGTCATTCCGAAGTCGATCCACCGGGAGCGCATCGCCGGCAATTTCGACATCTTCGGCTTCGAATTGGACGCGGACGACATGCAGACCGTTCACGGTCTGGATTCGCCCGACGGCCGGACGGGACCCGATCCAGCCACGGCGGCGTTTTTGTTCTGAGGGCTGCGCCCCTTTTGGCGCGGCGTCGGAACCGCCAACCTTCCCACGGATGGGAAATGAGCAGTTCTGCCGACGACATGCCGCCGCTCATCCGGTGAGCGCAGAGATGGTCTTTCGGGATATCGATCCGGTGACGAAGCTTCGTATCTCGTCAACCAGACTGTCGCAATCTTCACCCCAGATCACGTGGTCTCTGCCGGCCAGCTCGACGTATCTGGCGCCTTGGATGTGGGTTGCCAAGTAACGCCCTTCCTCTGGGCGCACCCACCGATCGCCCGTCCTCTGCACGATCAGCGTCGGCACGCGGATCGCCGGCAGGATGTCGCGAACGTCGACTTCGGTACCCCAGCGCCAGAGCGCGATTGCATCGGCGGGCGAGGCCGAATTCCTGAGATAGGCGGCGAACCATTCGCGTTCGACCATATTTTCGGTCAGGCTCGGCGCTGCGTTGCTCATGTCGGCTGGCTTGCCCCATTGTCTCTCGACGGCCGCTACGTCGTCGTCCACCTGCGCCACAGTTCTGGCCCAGGGATACTCTTTTGACCAAGTGCCCTTGGCGTAGGTTCCGTTAAGCACCAGCGCGGACGTACGCTCAGGATAGGTGGCGGCGAAAAGCATGCACATCGGACCGCCCTCCGAGCTGCCGAACAGCACCGCTCGGGTGGAGCCGACTGCGTCCAGCACCGCACGCACATCCTCCATGCGCTCTTCCAGCGTCGGCAGGCCGACATTGCGGTCGGATAGACCGGTGCCGCGTTTGTCGAATCGGATCAGGCGTGAGAAGGTGCCGAGCCGCTTGAGCACATACGCGAAGCGCGGCGAGCCCCAGGCAAGGTCGAGATTGGAGACCCAGCCGGGCACGTATATGAGGTCAATCGGTCCTTCGCCGGTCACCTGATAGGCGATGTTGATTCCTGCCGATTTGACGTAGTGGGTGGTCGGTGGCATCGGCTCGCCGCCGGAAAGGCTCCCACCGGCATTTGCCCCCGAACCGGCCGCCGGCTCGGCGGCCGCAACCAGACGTGTCGAGTGAGGCGATGAACTCATCCGGCGTGTCCGCAGAGCCTCGTACAGTTGGCGCGTTTCCAATTCTGGCTGCAGCCCAAGATCTCTCTCCAGCGCCTCACGGCAGAGCTCATACTGTTTAAGAGCAAGGTTGATGCGGCCCTGCGCGGCATAGGCCCTCATCAATGCCCGGTGGATATCTTCGCGCAAAGGCTCCATTGCGAGCAGTCGCGCAGCCGTCCGCGCACAGGATGAAAGGTCGTTCGACGCGCTGTAATGCGCCACCAGCCTGTCCAGCGCTGCAACCGCGATCGTTCTCAGCCGCTCGCGTTCAATTCGAAGCCAATCTTCGAACGGCTCCTCTCTCACGCCAAGACCGTCGAGCAGGTCGCCGCGGTAGACGGCGAGTGCCTGCTCGAGGTGTTCGGGCGACGATCCTGTCGCAAGCGTCTCGAACCGGGCGACATCGAAGTCGATCTCGTCGAGATACAGGCCGACACTGACGCCGTCTGTCAGAAACCGTCCGCTGCCGCACTTGCGCATGGCCTTTCGGATGGCCGAAACGGCTTGCCTGAGGCTCATCCGGGCCTGGGTTTCGCCATTCAGGCTCCAGAGCAGGGCGGCCAGCTTCTCGCGCGATTGTGCCTGTCCGGCTTGCAGCGCGAGATAGGCCATCATCGCCCGTGCCTTGCGGCTCAAGGTTGGAGCAGCCGCGGCAGTACCGGCGAGATCAAATCCGCCCAGAAGATAAAGATGAGGCCCTTTCATTGAGTTCAGCCCCGGCCACGATTATGGCAATTCTTTCGCTTCGCCCCTGGCAATTCAACCGCTATCTGTCCCAAGCGGTCTTTTTCACGTTTCGATCACGCTGCCATCTCCAACTTTATCACGGTCGCGCCAGAGAGTTGGCCGAACCTGAAACGTGGGAGAACCTCAATGCTGCCATTCAGCCCGGCCGACTGGCCCTTCCGGCAAGATGACGGTTTCTGCCGGCCCCAAGGCAACCCACCCGCAGTCTTTCGTCACGACATCGCCCAGGCGCGGTACTTGGAGCGGCAGTTAGCTCAACGGTTGCCCGGCGCTTCCCAGGATAAGTCTACCAATGCTCGTAAGCAGGCTTTTTGCCGTGGCAGCGTCGGCCCGTGCAGCGCTCTCTCGCCGGCGTGCCGGGCGAGGACCCGCCTCGTTTCGGTTTTGAAAGCCGGCCTTCCGAGCCACGGCGGGCTTCACCTTAAATTCCCTCTCCGTCCACCAGCGGCACGTCATCTCCCTCCCAGGGGCTCGGCATCGTCCCGCGCCCGGCGGTGGGCAGCGGCATCCAGCATCTGAGTTCCGGTTCTGCATATTCGACGATGCGGCCGGGCGAAGAGTCCGACGCCCGCCAGCCTTCCTCGCCGAACTGGTCGGCGCGCGACCAGTAGGCCATGTCGACCTCGGCCGGTCCCTGCTCGGAGGAGCGCACCGTCACCAGGATGCGGCTGCCGTCCCGCGGCGCGCTCGCCATGTTGCGCCACTGTTCGGTCTCGTCCATGCGATCTCCTCCTGCTGAACCAATTCCAGAAAACCGGCCGTCGCAATAGTCGCCGCCCGCCGGGGAGGGGTCAACCCGAACTTGGAGCGCGACAGGCAATTCATTCACAGCTAATATGTCATTGGCCGCAGTCGGACAGACGACGATGGATGATGGATTGCTGTCTCCGGTGACCCGTCTCGGGCCGGTCCATCTCAAGGTGACCGACGTGCCGGCGGCCTTGAATGTCTGGCGCGACGCGCTTGGGTTGGCACTGCTTGGCGAGGACGCCACCATGGCGGAGCTTGGCGCCGGCGGCCGGACGCTGATCGTGCTCCATGCCGGCGCGGAGGCACCGCTGCCGCAGAAGTCTCGCGATCTCTTCCACGTCGCCATCCATATCACCAGCCGCCGCGATCTCGCGCATACAGCCGCCCGCCTCAAGGCATCTGGCTTGCGGTTCAGCGCCCAGGATCATCTGGTTTCGGAATCGCTCTATGTCTCCGACCCCTCCGGTAACGGCATCGAGATCTGCTTCGACACGCCGGAGCGCTTGCTGCGCCGCGAAGTGTCGCCCAATGGCCGCGTGACGCTGATTGCCACCGACGGCAGCGCGCATTCGGGGCTCGAGCCGCTGGACGTGTCGGGGCTGCTGCGCGACCTCGGCAACTCCGGCCATATCGAGCCGAAGATGGCGCAGGATGCCTTTATCGGCCACATCCATTTGCGCGCGCGCGCGCCCGAGATGCTGATGAAATTCTATCTCGGCGTGCTCGGCTTCCGGCCGCATATCCAGTCCCGGACCTTCGGCATGTTCGACTGCGGCACGGAGCGCCGCGCCCATATGGTGGCCTTCAACATCTGGGCGCGCGACGAGCTGCGCGAGCCGCCGCCGGGTGCGGCCGGCCTCGACCATTTCACCATCGAGCTTGGCTCCGCGCAGGAGCTCGCCGCCGTGGAGGGCAGGCTCGAAGCGGCCGACATACCGGTAAAAAGGGACGGTCGCGTTATCTCGACCGCCGATCCGGAAGGCAACCGGCTGCGGTTCGTGGTACAGGGAGATTGAGCGCAACCGCTTGAAGATGGGAAGAAGTGGAGGAGGGGGAAATGTCGCTGATGGTGATTGGAGCCGGCTTCGGCCGGACCGGCACGGATTCGATGCGCGAGGCGCTGACCATGCTCGGTTTCGGTCCTTGCCACCATATGTCGGAGGTAATGGCGCATGAGGAGCAGAAGCGGCTCTGGCGGGCGCTGGCCAGGGGCGAGACGCCCGACTGGTCCCAACTCTTCGCGGGATATAGATCCTGCGTCGACTGGCCCTCGGCGCACTATTGGCGCGAACTGATCGAAATCTATCCGCAGGCGCGCGTCGTCCTAACCTGGCGTTCGCCCGAAAGCTGGTGGGAGAGTTTCGAAAAAACCATCCTGCCGGCGATCGTCGGCAGCACGGACCAGGACTCGCTCGGCATCGCGCTCGTCGCCAAGCAGGTCTTCGGCGGCCGCCCGCAGGATCGCGCCCACGCGATCGCGATCTATCGGGACAATGTCGAGGCGGTGCTGAATACCGTGCCGGCCGAACGTCTGCTGGTCCACAAGCTCGGCGACGGCTGGGTGCCGCTTTGCGCCCATCTAGGCGTTCCCGTGCCGGACGAACCCTATCCCAGCCGCAACACCACGCAGGAGTTCCGGTCGGCGCTGTCGCTGCAGTGAAGGGAGTAGGGGAGTAGGGGAGTAGGGGAGTAGGTCAAGAGTCTCAGGCCACGTAGACGCCGCGAACTCCCATCGCTAACATCCTCACTATTCACTATTCACTATTCACTACTGCCCTACTCCCGTCCCTCACACATGCACGTCGCCAAAGGACAGCTCCCCGTCATCGGCGCGGACCAGGAACGCCGCGGCGAGCAGCGCGAGGTAGCAGCCGGCCACGCCGCACACGACGACGACGCCGGGAATTGGGCCGAGCGTCGCCACCCGGAACGTGTCGACGAGCGAGGCGCCGAAGCCGATGGGAGAGCCTTCGCGCGACAGGCTCGGCGTGGTGATCTTGAGGATCCAGGCAAGCAGCAGGATCGTGTACATGAAGATGTAGTTGCGGCGCAGCCGGCGGATCAGCGCCGCGCGCTGTGTGATCAGGAAACGCGGCGAGCGCAGGCCTTCGCCGAGGATCGCGAGCCAGTTGGAAGCATAGTCCGGTTGTGGCGAAAAGATCTGCGCGAAATAATAACGCTCGAACTGCCGCACACGGGCGCGGTAGACGTCGAAAAAGCGGTAGCGCCTCGCCTCGATCCACAAAAGCAGCGTGATCAGGAGCATGGCGAACAAAAGCACGCCGTGATGCGCGCTGGGCGTCGACAGCGATACCGACAGCATCGCCGCCACCACCGTGATCGCCCAGTTGCTGGTGCGGTCGAGCCGGTCGCGCCAGCCGGCCATGCGCGCGATCTCGGCGCGGTGGAAATGCGACAGCGTCGTGGTGAATTCAGGGGAACTGAGCTTCAGCGCCAGTGTGTCGGAAGCGCGCGGCGGTGCGGCCTTCTCGGTGGATCTTGCCGGCGCAGCCGCCTCTGTCGACCTTGCCACAGCTGCATCTGTGGATTTTGCGGCATTCGTCTGGGACATTCTGCCGAGCGCCTCCCACCGCCATGGCCGGCCGTCCTCGCCTCGACATCGACCGACCACACCCCTCTCGCTTCAACGTGCGGCCGGCCGTAATGTTCCCGCCTTTTCAGGCGGATAAGTCAGGATGCAAGTGGGGGGACACCACCGTTCGCGCGTCGCGGAAAGGGCAGCACATCTGCGATCGGCCTGGCATGCTGGGCTGCCGCCACTGCCTCGATCACAAGGTCGAGCGCCGCAAGCGCCGCGCGGCTCGTTTCATCGTCGCCGCGCAGGTAATGGCAGGCCCGGTCGAGGTGCAGGTGGGCGGCGGCAAAGTCGCTTTTCATTAGCTTCTCCTTATTGCCCGCCACGGCGCGAACATCGCCGAGTCGCTTTACCGGGAAGCAAAAATCCGTGGTGGCATTTGATTAGAATTGTAGGAAACGGCGCCGGAACTGCTGATCTCCCCTCTTGTGGGGGAGATGCCCGGCAGGGCAGAGGGGGGCGCCGTAGAGCACCAACTTCTGCCTGTCTCTCTTGCTCCATTCCCATGCCGGACCTGCAGATGTTAACGCTTCTGGCTGTGAAGCCGCGTTCCTTCGCGCCCCCTCTGTCCTGCCGGACATCTCCCCCACGAGAGGGGAGACTGGCAGCTCCGACAACCGTGCAACCGAACCACCGGCCAAACCGTTATGACGCGAAATCGAGGGGAGACAGCTTGTCCAAAATACCCAATCGGCGCCGGTCGGTCGTGTTAGCTGCCGTCGCGCTTCTGCTGATGCCCGTCGTCGCCTTCGCCGCCGAAAAGACCGGCATGTCCTCGGAAGGCATTTTCGTCGCCGAACTCATCCTACTCCTTGTCGTCGGTCGCGGCATCGGCGAGGTGTTGGAAATACTGGGTCAGCCGGCGGTGATGGGACAGCTGATCGGCGGCATCCTGCTTGGGCCTTCGCTGCTCGGCTGGGTCTGGCCGGCGGCCGAGCGGCTGGTCTTTGCCGGTGACGCCTCGCAAAAGTCGATGATCAACGCCATCGCCCAGCTCGGCGTGCTGATGCTGCTCCTGCTCACCGGCATGGAAACGGATCTGCGGCTCGTGCGCCGCGTCGGCCGCGCCTGTTTTTCCATCTCGGCTGCCGGCGTGGCGGTGCCCTTCGCGCTCGGCTTCATCGCCGCCCAGTTCATGCCGGCCACGCTGCTTGCCGCCGGCAGCGAGCGCATCGTTGCCGGGCTGTTCCTCGGCACCGCGCTCTCCATCTCCTCGGTCAAGATCGTCGCCATGGTGGTGCGCGACATGAACTTCATGCGCCGCGACCTTGGCCAGATCATCGTCTCGTCGGCCATCATCGAGGACACGATCGGCTGGGTGATCATTGCCATCACCATCGGCATCGCCACCAAGGGGCGCATCGAGATCGGCGGCCTCGCCTTCATCATTATGGGCGTCGCCGCCTTCATGGCGTTTTCCTTCACACTCGGGCGCCGCATCGTCTTCGATGCCATCCGCTGGACCAACGACACCTTCCGCTCCGAATACGCGGTCGTCACCGTCATCCTCGCCATCATGGGCGCCATGGCCTTGATCACCGATCTGATCGGCGTGCACACCGTGCTCGGCGCCTTCGTCGCCGGCATCTTGGTCGGCGAGTCGCCGATCCTGTCGCGCCACATCGAAGGGCAGCTGCGTGGCATCATCACCGCCCTTTTCATGCCGGTGTTCTTCGGCGTCGCCGGACTATCCGCGGACCTCACCGTGCTTCTCGATCCTCAGCTTGCGCTGCTGACGGTAGCGCTGGTCATCATCGCCAGCATCGGCAAGTTCGGCGGCGCCTTCATCGGCGCCGAGGTCGCCGGCATGAGCCGCGCCGAAGGCGTCGCGGTGGGCTGCGGCATGAACGCGCGCGGTTCCACGGAGGTCATCGTCGCCTCGATCGGCCTATCGATGGGCGTGCTGTCGCACAACCTCTTCACCATGATCGTCACCATGGCGGTCATCACCACCTTGGCCATGCCGCCGACATTGCGCTGGGCCCTGCGCCGCCTACCGATGGGCGAGGGCGAGCAGAAAAGACTGGAGCGCGAGGACATCGACCAGCGCGGCTTCGTCGCCAATCTGGAGCGGCTGCTGGTGGTGGTCGACGAGGGTATCGTCGGCCGCTTCGCCGCCTATCTCGCAGGCGTTATCGGCGCCGGCAAGCCGACGACGGTGCTGCATTCCAGCGGCGAGATCGATGCCGAGCCGACCGAAGGGTTGCATCTGGAGGAAATCGAGAAGGGCGCCGAGGACAGCCGTGAGGCGGCGAAGCAAGGTGACGAGACGCCGGTGCGCGAAGCCCCGGTCACGCGCCGCCAGCATGAGGAGCTCTCGGCCGAGGCTGTCATCAAGGAGGCGCGCAAGGGCTACGGCATGCTGCTCGTCGGCCTCGGCCGCGCGGTCACCTCCAAGGGGGCCTTCTCGCATCGGTTGAACGAGGTCGCCGGCGCGTTCGACGGGCCGCTCTGCCTGGTGTTGAAGCCGGCCACCGCCGGCCGCCAGATGCCTCGGCTCGGCCCGCGATCGGGCAAGATACTGGTGCCGGTCAACGGCACGGCGGTTGCCCGCCGCGGCGCCGAACTGGCTTTGGCCGTCGCCGCCGTCACCGGCGCGCGCGTCAAGACACTCTATGTCGCACGGACCGGCCGCGACGAGCTGCGCGACACCGTCTCGCACCGCCGCAGGGAAGCCGTGCTGAAGGACATCGTCGCGCTTGCCGACCGCTACGGCGTCGAGATCGAGACGGCGATCCGCAGCAGAGCCGCCGCCGCCGACGCCATCACCCGCCAGGCCGGCCGCAACGTGGCGCTGATCGTCATGGGCGTGGCGCGGCGCCAGGGCGAGGAGCTGATCTTCGGCGAGACGACGACGGCCGTCCTGCGGCGCAGCCCATGCCCAGTGGTGCTGATCTCCGACGAGCGGGTCAAGCGCGACGAGAGCGACCGCGAGGCGGTGCGCACGGGCACGGGAACGGGCTGAGGCCGCTGGCTCAGGCGCAGAAATCGGCAGACCATGTGAAGCCCCTCACAGGCTGATGCCGGATCGCCGTATATCCCCCGCGTCAAGCTGGCTCGGAGATGCGAGAATGACGCTTGGCGATCTGTCCTTCTATCTGTTCACCTTCTTCAACGGCCTGCGCGTCGTCTCCTACCTGCCGCAGATCCTGCGCGTGGCCGGCGACGAGAACGGCGCCTCGGCGATCTCCTACACGACTTGGCTGCTGTGGACCGCCGCCAATGCCACGACAGGGCTTCATGCCGGCATCAATCTCGGCGATCCGATGCTGGCGGCTATCAACTGGCTGAACGCTGTCTGCTGCGCGCTGGTGATCGCCCTGACGGCCTGGAAGCGGCGCCGTGGGTATCCTACCGGCGAAGTTGCCGTGACCCGTCCGATGTCGACTGCCTTCATGATCGACAACATGTGCTGATATCGCTTGGACCGGGAGAAATGCTTCGTCTCGGTGAAGCAGTCTAGATCGGCGTGCCGATGGCGATATCGAACCGCCATGCCGCCTCCGTGCCGACGGCCAGCCCGACTATCAACGGCACCAGCGACTTCCAACCGCAAAGGTCGATGATCAGTTGTGGCAGCGTCAAGATCACACCGGCCATGCCCGCCGCGTGCATGGTGATGGCGAACAAGACCGCGATCGTGAACCACATACCAGCCGCGGCGGGCCAATGGTTGCCAAGCGAGACAAGGAATATGGCACAAACCCCTATGAGGGCGCCTGCCGCCAGTTTCGGCACAAGACTGAGCAACCAGGAGAGCGGGCCTGGAACGCCGTTGCGAAAAGACGCCGCGCCGGCGAACGGGTTCATCATGTTCGGCTGATGCAGCAGCACATTGGCAACGACCTCCCTGGTCGATTCTTGCCGCCATGCGGCATGAAGCAGCGACACCATCCTTGCAATGTGGAGCAGTGACAGGCCGTTCAGCGACATGACAAGCACCACGGCGATCGCCAGCGGCACGTCGACCCCCGCGACCGATATTTTTGCATCCTCCGACGGGGTCGGTTTTGTTGCCAGCGAATAGGCGGCAAAGCCGATGCCCATCAAGAGCGGCACCGGCACGGTGAGTGTCGATACGGCGGAGTCGAGATAGGCTTTTGCGTCGGCCGCAACTTCGTCATTGAGAGCTTTTGCAGCTGTCGGCGCCGGGTCCATTTCCATCATTGCCACCGCAGTCACCCGCTCGAGGCCGGGCTCGAAGAATAAATTGCTATCACGACGGCTACAAGGGTTTCGCCGGCCTATCTGGAACGCCTGCGCAACACAGGTCGGCAGACCACAGCGGCAGAACTCGCGCCATCCCGCGTCGCCGCCCGCCAGTCGCTGAACCAGGAACTGCGGCCGCCTTCCGTCGGGCGGCCGCTTCCGATCATCTTCACGCCATCTGCAGCTTCTGCCGGCTGGGCTGCGGCGGGAAGGCGATCGCGATCCCGGCCGCGCCCAACCCGATCAGCGCCGAGCCGATGAACAGCCAGTGATAGCTGGCAGTGGCGTCGTAGATCATGCCGCCGGCAAGCGGCCCGAGCGACATGCCGAGGCTGGAGAGCATCGTTGCCGCGCCGAGGATGGTGCCGATGATGCGCAGGCCGAAATATTCGCGCGCCAGCACCGCGTAAAGCGGCATCACGCCGCCATAGGTGGCGCCGAAGATGACGGCCAGAAGGTAGAACTGCTCGAGCTGGCCGACGGTGAGATAAGCGGCGATCACTAGGCCTTGGATAGCAAGCCCGGTGACCAGCACAGGCTTGACGCCCAGCCGGTCGCCGAGCACGCCGTAGAGCACGCGGCCGCCAAGGCCGGCCAGCCCCTCGACGCTGTAGATCGACACGGCCGCCATCGGCGCCACACCGCAGGACATGGCATAGCTCACCATGTGGAAGATCGGGCCCGAATGCGCCGCGCAGCAGGCGAAGAAGGTGAGGCCCAGCACGATGAATTGCGGCGAGCGCAGCGCCTGGCCGACGCTCATGCCTGGATCGCCGGTGACGGGCGCCGGCGTGCCGTCGCTGGCTGCGACCGCCGCCGGTGGCTGGCGCACCAGCAAGATGGCGGGCAACAAGAGCACCCAGGCCATGACGCCGATGTCGAACATGGCGGTGCGCCAGTCATAGGCGGTGATCAGCCAGCGGGCGAAGGGTGAGATGGTCATCGGCGCGACGCCCATGCCGGCCGAGACCAGCGAGACGGCGAGGCTGCGATTGGTGTCGAACCAGGCGGTGGTGAGCGCGATCATCGGCGCGAAGAAGGCGCTGGCCGCCAGCCCGACGATGATGCCGTAGCTGAGCTGGAAGACCAGCAGCGAGGTGGCGCGGCTCGCCACCACCAGCGACAGGCCAAGCAGGACCGCGCCCGCAAGCACCACAGGCCTGGCGCCGACCCGGTCATAGATCGCGCCCCAGGCGAAGCCGCCCAGACCCATCACCAGGAAATTCAAGGTCATGGCGCTGGAAATGCCGGTGCGCGACCAGTTCGTGTCAAGCGATATCGGCTCCAGAAAGATCGCCAGCGAAAACATGGCGCCGAGCGCCACGCAGGTCATCAGCGCGCCGGCCGCGACGATGACCCAACGATAGGAATGGTTCATGGTTCTGCTCCCATGCCGAAAGGCATCCTGTTTGATGCGGCACGGTTTTTCCAGTCCACCGGGCCGTCTGCGTCCGAAGGACGCCGGGGCGGGAGCCGATCCTACAATCTGGTTGCATTTTTTATCCGGATTTTTTGAGGGGCCGATTTTGTTGGTCCGGGCGCTGTCCCGCCCGTGGCTGAAAGTGTCAGCAGCCGGCAGTACCCGTCATTGACCGCTCGCCAGCCCCATCTAGATTTCACCCTCTCAACCAGGAGCATCCCATGGAACTCTATCGCGGCCGGCTCATCGATCACCTTCACCTGGTGGTGCGCGACATTGAGGCCAGCCGGCGCTTCTACAGCAGCCTGTTCGAAGTGCTGGGCATCCCGATTGGCGGCGGCGCTGAGGACCATTTCTGGGCCGACGAGCTGTTCGTCTCGACCCCCGACAGCCGTTCCGCCCAAGGCGTGCTCACCGGCCGTCACCATCTCGCCTTCCAGGCGAAGGACCGCGCCATGGTCGACGCCTTCTACCACGCCGGGCTCGCCGCCGGCGGCAAGGACAATGGCGCGCCGGGCGAACGGCGCTACCACCCCGGCTACTATGCCTGCTTCCTGATCGACCCTGACGGCAACAACATCGAGGCGGTGTTTCATGGGCCGGCCAAGCGGAGCGCGGATGCGGTGGTGGTAAGTTTCTGAGGCCTATCGGCGCCAGAACGGTTTAGCGAGCTCCTCCCGCACCTCGTCCATGGTCAGACCGATATCGCCGATCAGATATGGCGTATAGCGCGCCTTGAGCGCCAGTTCCTCGCGGAAGCAGGCTCGTTCGTGCCACACGGCCAAAAGGCCGACCACCCCGGGATGACGCGTCAAGCTTTCTCCGGCCGGCGGGTAGCGGAGGTCGAGCCGCATGGCGCCGTAAAAATCGGAAATCGTGTTCAATATTGGTTTCATCGTCGGCTCCTTGGAAAAACGGCCCTCATCGAGGGCACGCCGGGAGCCTGACCCGCCACGCTCGGTCGATCCATCGGCTGCATGCAGTGTTTTGGGTCCTGCATTTGTAGTATTTTGCGGGGGGCGGGGCGTTGATAATGTCGCCGTCCGCGGGCAGGAATCGAGATGAACCACGACGCTGCGTCCATACCGGCCGCGCTTTCAGCGCGCCAGCCTGTGCCGGCCTTGTCCGAGCGCGAGCGTGCGGTGGCGGAAAGGTTCGCGGCTGGCCTGACCTATCGCGAGATCGGCGAGGCGCTGTTCATCGCGCCATCCACCGTGCGCACCCATCTCGCCGCGATCTACGAAAAGCTCGGCGTCCGCAGCAAGGTCGCGCTTGCCATGCATATCAACGCCGTCACAGCCATGCCGGCCGTGCCCGACACTTCGCCGGTACTTGCAATATTTCCCGTCGAATGCCTGAGCGCCGACGAGCAATGGCGCCGCTTTGCTCGCGGGCTGTCATCCGACATCACCATCGACCTTGCGCGCTACGCGGATCTGCCGGTCATTGCCTTCCACACCATGAAGGCGCTGGGCAGCAAGCCGGCCGATTTCGCTGCCGACGGCAAGGCCCTGGGCGCTGCCTATCTTCTGTCTGGTCAGTTGCGCGCCGACACCCAGCGAGTGCGGCTTACGATGGAGCTGGCCGATGCGCGAACCGGCGTCAGCCTGTGGAGCGAACGCTTCGACCGGTCCGTCGAGGACATCTTCGCGCTGCAGGACAGCCTGACCGAAAGCGTGATCAACGTGCTTGCCGGCTGTTTCGGAGCGATCGCCACGGTCGGCCGCAATGCAATCCTTCGCAAGCCGCCGGCCAGCCTGCGCGCCTATGACTGCTATCTGCTGGGCGTCGAGCAGCACAACACCTTCAGCCGCAGCGGCAACAGGGAAGCCATCAGGCTGTTTTCACGCGCGCTCGAACTTGACCCGACCCTGGTCAAGGCCTGGACCGAACTTGCCTACGCCTATTCGATCGAGGCGTGCAATGGCTTCGGCGACAATCTGAGTGCCTCGATCGCCAAATGGCGCTGGGCGGCCGAGAATGCGCTGCGGCTCGACCCGAGCGACAGCACTGCGCACAACTGCTTCGGCGATCTCATGGGTTGCCTGGGCGATTTGGAGGCAGCTGAAAGGGCGCACCGGCGCGCCTTCGAATGCGGTTCCAACCATGCCGACACGCTGGCGCTGCTTGCCGGCAGCAAGGCGCTGGTCGCCGGCGATCCGGCGGAAGCCATCCCGCTCATCGAGCGCGCCATGCGACTCAATCCGCTTAGCCCGCCCTGGTATTTCGGCATGCAGGGGCGCGTCCTGTTCACGGCCGGCAGGCACCGGGAAGCCATAGCCGCGCTGCGACGGAGCACGCCGGATTCGCCGCACGTGCTGATCTTCCTGATGCTCGCCCATGCGAAACTAGGCGAAGGTCGCGAGGCCGCAGCCATCGCGGACCGTCTGCGCACCGAATTCCCCAGCTTCTCGGTCGAGGGCTTCATCTCTGGCTATCCGGTCAGCAATCCGGGCGCCGCGCGAGCCATCCGCGAAGCGGCAAAGTTGGTGCCGCTCTGTTAGCCACGGTCACAAGCCCGACGTCAGGTGCCAAGCGCGAAAGCGCTTCTATTCCTTCACCGCGCCGGTCATCGATGAAACATAGTGTTCGACAAAAAAGGAATAGAGCACCACTACCGGCAGCGACCCGATCAGCGCGCCGGCCATGAGCGCGCCCCATTCATAGACGTCAGAGCGAACGAGTTCGGTGAGCACGCCGACCGGCACCGTCTTCTTCTCCGAAGACTGGATGAAGGTCAGCGCATAGATGAACTCATTCCAGGACAAGGTGAAGGCGAAGATGCCGGCCGAGATCAGACCGGGAACCGACAGCGGCAGCACTATCTTGGTGAGGATCTGCCAGCGGCTCGCGCCATCGATGAGCGCGCATTCCTCCAACTCGAAGGGGATCGAGCGGAAGTAGCCCATCAGAAGCCAGGTGCAGAACGGGATGAGGAAGGTCGGATAGGTGAGGATCAGTGCGAACGGCGTATCGTAAAGACCGAGATTGAACACCATCACCGACAGCGGAATGAACAGGATAGAAGGCGGCACGAGATAGGCGAGGAAGACGGCGAGGCCAACCTGCCGTGCCCCCGAAAACCTCAGCCGCTCGATCGCATACGCAGCAAGCACGGCAGCCGCCAGCGACAGGAAAGTTGCGGCGGTCGAGATGATGATCGTGTTGAGCAACCAACCTGGATAGGATGTCTCGAAGAGCAGGTAACGGATGTGCTCCAGCGTCGGATGCACGACCCAGAACGGATTGTAGTTCACATAGTCGGTCATCTCGATATTGGGCTTAACCGCGGTGATCGTCATCCAGTAGAACGGGAACAGGAGGACGATCAGAAACACCAGCAGCGGCAGGTAGACCGTCACCACCCGCCGCGGCAGGCTTTGCAGGTAGCCCATGCCGCCTTCGTCGGTGTCCAGGCGCTCGACTTCCTTGATCGCGGCCATGTCAGTCTCCGCCGCCTTGCTGCCATCTGCGCCGTTGCAGTCCGAAATAGCTGAACAGGATCGCGGCCAGCAGGAAGGGAATCATGGCGACCGCGATTGCCGCGCCTTCGCCCAGTTGGCCGCCCGTAATACCGCGCTGGAAGGACAATGTCGCCATCAGATGCGTGGCGTTCACCGGCCCGCCGCGGGTCAGGACATAGATCAGCTGGAAATCGGTGAAGGTGAACAGGACCGAAAATGTCATGGTGATGGCTATGATCGGCGTCAGCAACGGCAGGGTCACGTAGCGGAACAGCTGCCAGCGGTTGGCGCCGTCGAGCGTAGCGGCCTCGTAGAGCGATTGCGGAATCGTCTGCAGCCCGGCAAGCAGCGTGATGGCGACAAAGGGAATGCCGCGCCACACATTGGCCGCGATGACCGAGGCGCGCGCATTGGTCGGGTCACCGAGAAAATTGATGCGGTGGTCGATCAGACCCATCTGCTGCAACGCCCAGGACAGGATCGAAAACTGCGAATCGTAGATCCACCAGAAAGCGATGGCCGACAGCACTGTCGGCACCACCCAGGGCAGCAGCACGACGGCGCGGAAGAACGACTTGAAGGGCAGCTTCTCGTTGAGGATGAGAGCCAGCCAGAGGCCGAGCACAAATTTTAGGATCGAAGCGCTGACCGTATAGAGCAGCGTGTTGAACACCGAGAGCCAGAAGACGCTGTCGCTCCACAGATATTCGTAGTTCTCGACGCCGATGAAGATGCCCGGCCGGCCGATGCGTGTGTCCGTGAAGCCGAGCCAGATGCCGAGCCCGAGCGGATAGGTGAGAAAGACCAGGAGCAGCGCCGCCGCCGGCAGCATGAAGCCGAAGCCGAGAGCGTTCCTGCTTTCGGCGAGCCTCGAACGGATCGACGGGCGCGTCTCAACGGCAACGGACGGCACGGCCATGGCGCGGGCTCCTCGTTATGCGGGTGGAACTGTGGCTGACCGCGCTTGGCTTGGGTAAGCCGCAAAGCGCGGTCATCCTGCTTCAAACTGCGCCAGGATCAGACGCGGTAGTAGCGATTGGCGCGTTTTTCGGCCTCCTCCATGGCTTCCTGCGGCGTCGCCTGGCCCGTCACCGCCTTGGCGAACATGTCCACCAGCACGTAGTCAGCCATTGTCGCGGCGGATGCATAGCCGAGCGGCCCGGCATAGCCGTTGGGGCGCAGCGTCGCCGAGGCTTTCGCATAGGCTGCATTGTTAGGGTCGGCCTTCCAAACCGGGTTGTTGTCGAAGGCTTTCAGCGTTTGGCAGCAATAGCCCGCCGACGAAGTGATCCAGTCGGACATTTGCGGGTCCTCAAACATGAACTGCAGATAGGCTTTGGCGGCATTCGGATAGGGCGTGTAGTTGAAGATGACGGCCGTGGTCACCTGGAAAAGCTCGACCGATTTCCCGACCGGCCCGATCGGCATGTTGGTCGTGCGGATGTCCTTGGCGATCTCGGCCAGCTTCGGGTCCTTGTCCTTGTTGATCTTTGCCGTGTTGTAGGCTGAGATGCCGTTGGCGATCACGCTCACTTCCCCGGCCAGGAATGCGCGGTTGTTGTTGACGTCGAGCCAGCTTTCGGTGCCGGGGATGAAGGTCTTGTAGAGCTCCTGCGCATACTGGATCGCCTTGAGCGTCTCCGGACTGTTGATCGTCACCTTGCCGGCTTCGTCGACCATCTGGCCGCCGTGGCTCCACAGCAGCCAATGCGCGTAATTGTTGCCGTCGCCGACGCCGTGGCCATGGGTGAAGCCGGCGGGATGGCCTTTCGCCTTCAACGCCTTGCAAAGTTCGAGGAAACTGGCCGTGTCCTTTGGGAATTCGGAGAAGCCTGCCTCCTTGACCCAGCTTTCGCGGTAGACGATGGCGTTGCCGATGGTGGCCAGCGGCAAGCCGATGAACTTGCCCTCGCGCGTCGCATATTGTTTCGGGCCGTCGTACCAGCCGCCATACTTCTTGCCGAGATAATCACCCAGTTCCGTTACATCGAGCAGCTTGTCGGGATACTGGTGCGGGTCGTCGAACCAGACGAACATCAGGTCGGGGCCGGAGCCGACATTGGCGGCGACCGCCGCCTTGGGACGGATGTCTTCCCAGCTTTCCTTGTCGACGCGCACCTCCACGCCTGTCGCCTCGGTGAACCGCTTGGTATTCTTCAGCCACTGGTCCTCGTCGCCCTGCACGAAGGGCGACCAGCGCAGCAGCCTGAGCTTGGCGCCTTCCTCGGGCTTGTAGGTCACGCCTTCCTGGGCGAACGCGCTCGAGCCGACGAAGCGGCTGCCCAGGGCTCCGGCCGCCGCGGCTGCGGTCGTGCGGATTACATCGCGTCTGGTGAACTTCATACTCGTTTCCTCCTATTGCTCTGCCGTTGCCTGGTTTTTATCGCGCCGTCTCGATTCGCTTGCCGGTCTCGCCGTCGAACAGGTGGATCGGACCGGGGTCGACCGACAGCCGAATGGTTTCTCCCGGCGCGAAGGAATGGCGCTCACGGAAATTGGCGACGATGTCCTCCCCGCCGACCGTGCGGCCGATGATCTGCACTTCCGACCCGGTCGGCTCGATCACCGCCACCTTGACTGGAATGCCGTCGTCGGCCAGCCGCAGATGCTCGGGTCGTACTCCGAGCACCATGGCTTCGCCGTTGCCGATGGAGGGAGATTTCGGCAAAGGCACGGAAATGCCTCCCGCGCCCCTGAACGACGGTGGGCCGTCATTGGCGAATGCGCCCTTGAGCAGGTTCATGGCAGGCGAGCCGATAAAGCTTGCCACGAACAGGTTGTTCGGCCGGTCGTAGAGCTCGAGCGGCGGTCCGATCTGCTCGACGAGGCCGTCATGCATGACCACGATCTTGTCCGCCATGGTCATGGCCTCGATCTGGTCGTGGGTGACATAGACCGTCGTGGTCTTCAGCCGCTGGTGCAGCTCCTTGATTTCGGCGCGCATCTGCACCCTCAGCTTTGCGTCGAGGTTCGAGAGCGGCTCGTCGAACAGGAACACCTGCGGATTGCGCACGATTGCCCGGCCCATCGCGACCCGCTGGCGCTGGCCGCCCGAAAGCTGGCGCGGATAGCGCGACAAAAGCGGCACCAGCCCGAGGATTTCGGCCGCCCGCTTCACGCCCGAATCGCTTTCAGCCTTCGGGACACCCTTGAGCATGAGCGAGAACGCCATGTTCTCGGCAACCGTCATATGCGGGTAGAGCGCGTAGTTCTGGAAGACCATGGCCACGTCGCGCTCCTTCGGCGCAACGTCGTTCACGATACGGCTGCCGATCGAGATATGGCCGCGCGAGATTTTTTCCAGGCCTGCAATCATCCTGAGAAGCGTCGATTTCCCGCAGCCTGAGGGCCCGACCAGCGTGACGAACTCGCCGTCGTCTATATCGACGCTAACGCCATGCAGGATCTGGGTGGTCCCGAACGATTTGTAGACATCGCCAATCGCGACAGACGCCATCGAACTCCTCCCGATGGTCCCTGCGAATCTCGCGGGAGCCGTTCCAATCAAGGTGTGGCTGAAACGGATGCCGGCAAGCACCCACCACTGGCGTCGGCGACGTTTGCCCCAGCCCCCGGGTCACGCGACTGTGAAACGGTAGCGCTACCACATCCGCCTGTAAAGCGGCGGCGCGCCTTGCTTACTTTTGTCATTGAAGACAGTTGGGCAAAGGCTGCCCTGAAGCGAAGTGGATCCAGCCGGTCGCCGGCGGACGGACGGTTCATCTTCAAACGATCACCGATGGATATTAGGCAGCGTTAATGTAATAGATTTCAGCTTTCCCGGGAAAGGCCGACTCCCGCCGATTCAGACCGCCAGCGGGATTAGCCGCTATTCGTCTAAGACCGCGCATTGCTTCCGCCATAACGCAGTGAACAGGGCGGTTGCCGCGCCTCTTGCCTTTCGTTCTCAGGCCCCGCCCAGAAACGCCGCGATCAGCTTCAGCATGTTGCCATCCTGCCCGAACTCGATCTTGTCGAAATCGCGGCTGCCCTGGCGCTGCGCCTTCGAGAGCTGGTCGAGATAGGCCGTCAGCTCCGCCCGGACCTTCTTGCAGCCGGGATCGTTCTGAGCGGTGAGGCCGGTGCTGAAGGCGACGATCTTGTCCACCATGTCGACGATGCCGGCGCCATGCACCTTCTCATGCGCGATCAGCCCGGCGGCGAAGGCGTCCCAGCGCGTTTGCAAGGCTGAGCCAAGTTTCCCCGCCGGCTTGGGCAGCGTATAGGTGATGATCAGCTTCGGCCGCGCCGTCCTCAGCACGCAGGCGCCGCCTTGCGGCTGGTAGTCGCGCTGCCAGGTCAGCTTGAAGAAAGTGTGCGCGATGACACGCCGTTCGTTGCCGGCCGAATCCTTGCCGATCACCGGTCCCTTCTCCCCGATCGAGAGGTAAAGCTGTTCCGCGCTTTCGCCTGAGACGGCATAAGTCTCGATTTTCTCGACGGGCTTCCAGTCGGCGAACGCCGGCGTGGACGAAAGCAGGGCGGCGAGGAGGAGGGCGGGCTTCATGGGGCGAGCCATAGCACCGGGCCTCGTCCCGAAGAAGCCGGCCCACGGATTTTTGGAACCCGCTCCGCTCGTCAGCCGTTCCCCTGGGCAATCATCCCGACCCATGGGGGAGGACAAGATGACCCGCAACGACATCATTTCCGTGCTTGGACCGGTCGACGAGGCCGTCATCGCCGACATCGCGCTCACCGGCGCCAGCCTTGAGGAACTGCGCGAGGCCTTCGCCTGGATCGGCGCCGACGAGGCGCTGGTCAATGAAGGCCGCGCCATGCCCGGCGCCCGTGTGGCGAAACTGATCGAGATCCTCGAACCGCCCGAGGATGAGCCCGAGGCGCCGGGCGCGATTGAGTAGGGAGGCTGCCCGTAGGTGCTTCTCCCTACTTGCCCCTCGAACCCCTCCTGTCATAGTTTTTGCCGCTTTGGCGGGAGGAAAGCCATTTGGATACCAATGTCGTCATCGTCGGCGCCGGTCCTGCCGGGCTCGCCGTTGCTGCCTGCCTAAAACAGGCGGGGCAGGATTTCATCATCCTGGAAAAGGCCGATGAGGTGGCGCCCGCCTGGCGGCGGCATTATCGGCGGCTGCATCTGCACACGGTGAAATCCTTCTCGTCGCTGCCCTTCGTGCCGTTCCCGAAAAGCCACCCGCGTTATGTGCCGCGCGAGAAGGTGGTCGCTTATCTCGATGCCTATGCCGGGCGTTTCGGGCTCAAGCCGCGCTTCGGCGTCACCGTCAAATCGGTCCGCCGCGAAGGCGAGCGTCTGCTGGTCCAGACTGATGCCGGGCTGTTCAATGCCCGCAAAGTTGTGGTGGCCACCGGCAACAATGCCGAGCCGATCACACCAAGCTTCCCGGGCATCGAAGCGTTCAAGGGCAAGGTGCTGCACAGCGCCGCCTATACCGAGGCCGCGCCTTATCTCGGCAAGGACGTGCTGGTCGTCGGCATGGGCAATACGGGCGCGGAGATCGCGCTCGACCTGGCTGAAAGCGGCGCCAGGCCCACAATCTCGGTGCGCAAGGGCGTCCACATCGTGCCGCGCCAGCTGTTCGGCGTGCCGATCCAGATCGTGGGCATCGCCAGCCGGCCGATGCCGCAGGCGCTGAACGACTGGATGTTCCCAAAGATCCTCGATCTGGCGCTGGGGAGGCTGGAGAGATACGGCATCGTGCGGCCGCGGCAGGGCATCATGCAGGGCATCGAAGCCGGCCGCATTCCGGTGATCGACGTCGGCACGGTGGCGGCGATCAAGGCCGGCCGGATCGGCATCGCACCGGATATCGCAAGCTTCACCCGGGACGGTGTGAAATTCGCCGACGGGGTGGAGAAGAAATTCGACGCGGCTATTTTCGCCACCGGCTACCGCCCGGCCTATGACGGCTTCCTGCCGGCGCAGCTCAGGCCGGACAAGAGCGGCGTGAACGCCCGCGCGACGGAGCTCGGCGTCTATCTCGTCGGCTTCTACAACCCGGTCACCGGCCTGCTGCGCGAGATCGGCATCGAGGCGCAGGCGGTGGCGAAGGATATTGCGAGGCGGTGAGAGGCGACGGCCACCTTCCTGCAACGTTGACGATTGGCGAAAGCCGGCGTGACATCTAATCTCCCCCCTTGAGGGGGAGATGCCCGGCAGGGCAGAGAGGGGGCCTCGCTCAGACCTTTCCGTGCTGATCTGCGCCCGCCTGAATCGGGTGGCACCTTTCACCGCGGCATACCAAGCCAGTCCCACCAACGGAGGACCGCCATGCTCACGCTCTACGACTACCTCCCGTCGCAAAATGCCTGGAAGGTTCGCGTCCTGCTCGGCCTGCTCGGCATCGCCTACGACACCCGTATCATCTCGATCTTCGAGGGCGAGAGCCACACCGAGACATTCCTGAAGCTCAACCCGGCAGGCGCAGTTCCGGTGCTCGGGCTGGACAATGGCGAGGCGATCGCCGAGTCGAACGCGATCCTTGCCTATCTCGCCGAGGGCACACCTTACCTTCCGTCGGACCGCTTTGCCCGCGCCAAGGTGATGCAATGGCTGTTCTTCGAGCAGTACCATATCGAACCGGTCATCGGCTCGCTGCGCTACTGGACGCTGACGGGTCGGCTGGAGCGTAACCAGGCGATGGTTGCCGGCAAGCGCGACGCGGGCGTGCGCGCGCTGGACGCGCTGGAGCACAGCCTGGCCGACACGCAATTCCTGGTCGGCAATGCGCTCACCATCGCCGACATCGCCGTCTACGCCTACAGCCACCGCGCCGAGGACTGCGGTTTCTCGCTCGCCGACTATCCCGCGGTCGATGCTTGGATGGGACGCGTCAGCGAGGCGATCGGTCCGGACTATCCAGTGTATCCTTACAGCATCGATCCGCATTCGCACGCCTGAGCCGCGGGAACACAGCGGCGGACGGGGCGTTTTCCAAAGGCAGCGTGTCGTGCGTCGCCCAATCGGCGCCCGCCTGTTTCGCGTTGCGTTCCAACCAGAGCCATGGAGGTCCGCAATGGTTCGCACCATCCTCGCCGCAATCCTCGCCACCGGCATCATGAGCCTGCCTGTCATGGCAGCCGAGCAATACTGGGTCGCCAGGGACGCCGTGTCGAAGCAATGCGAGATCGTGCCGAAGAAGCCCGACGGCACGCTTGTCGTCGATCTCGGCAAGAAGAAATACGCCAGCGAGGGTGAGGCGAGGAAGGCGATGGAGGCGATGTCGGACTGCAAGAAAAAGTAGGGTCGTTTGCCCAATCCTCCCGAGGGAGATTAGCCAGCTTCTACCGGTCCACCTGAGACATCGCCCGCTCGTTGTAGCGCGGCCCTGCCACCTTGTCGGGCGTCAGCGCCATGTCGAGCCCCAGCATCTCGGTGGCGTCGAGCGCGATGTCGGCCGCCGCGACATTCTCTTCCAGATAGGCCCGGCGCTTGGTGCCGGGGATCGGCACGATGTCGATGCCGAAATCCGGCCCTTTGGCGAGCAGCCAGGCGATCGCGATCTGGCCGGGCTTGACGCCCTTTGCCGCGGCGATGTCGCGCACCGTGGCGGCCGCCGCGACATTCAGGTCGAAATTCTCGCCCTGGTAGCGTGGATCGCCGCGGCGGAAATCGCCTTCGGGATACTCCTCCGCGCGCCTGACATCACCGGCCAGGAAGCCGCGGCCGAGCGGCGCGAACGGCACCAGGCCGATGCCGAGCTCCTTCAGCGCCGGGATGATCTCGGGCTCGAGGTTGCGTTCCCACAGCGAATACTCGCTCTGCAGCGCCGAGACCGGATGCGCGGCATGCGCGCGACGGATGTTGGCAATGCCCGCCTCCGACAGGCCGAAGAAGCGCACCTTGCCCCTGGCCACCAGTTCGCCGACCGCGCCCGCGACATCCTCCATCGGCACGGCGGGGTCGACGCGGTGCTGGTAGAGGAGGTCGATGCGGTCGGTGGCAAGCCGCGAGAGCGAAGCATCGACCACCTCACGTATATGCTCGGGCCGGCTGTCGGGCCCGGCCTGCTTGCCGTCGGCGATGCGGAAGCCGAACTTCGTCGCGATCGTCACCTGATCGCGCCGGCCTTTCAGCGCGCGTCCAAGCAGCTCCTCATTGACGAAGGGCCCATAGACCTCGGCCGTGTCGAGAAAGGTGCAGCCGAGCTCGATCGCCCGGTGGATCGTCGCGATCGACTCCGCCTCGTCGGCCGGGCCGTAGGCCTGGCTCATCCCCATGCAGCCGAGGCCGATGGCGGAGACTTCGAGCCCTTGGCTGCCAAGTTTCTGTTTGCCGAGGCTCATGCGTCTTGCTCCGAAGGAAAATCAGCGCTCGCGAATATAGGGGCCTAAGGCGGGACGTCCAGCCGGCACATTCGCTTGATCCGGATCAAAGCTGGGCCGGGCACAGACTCGTATCGTTCATGCGTCTTGGGAAGGACACAAGGCGGGCGGGTGGTTCCGGCTGGCTGCACTCCCTCGGAGCTCTGACGGAACCACCTGGACCGTCTCGAATCCGGCGGAGCGCCGCCTGGCTGTGACGCGATTGGCATTGCCGCCGAGGCCCGCCAAAAAAGCCGATAGTTGTTGTCCCAAGCTTGGCAGCTGCGTCGCAAGCACCACCGCATATGCAGCCAATGCCGGCAGGTCAGCAAGGGGTCCTTTCATCAACTTCATAACCTCTAAGCCATCGGCAGCATGCGGCGCATGATCAGCGAGGCGTGGCTGCCGACGCCGTGGGCCGCTTCCCGGCGTTCGACCACTTCGAAGCCGTGCTTGCGGTAGAAGGCGATCGCGCGGTCGTTGCCTTCGATCACCTCCAGCGCGATGCTGGGGATACCGGCATGGGCGGCAAGCACCGCGTGCAGCAGGTCGACCGCGAGGCCGCTGCCGAACGCTTGCGGCTCGATGTGGAGCCGCTCCAGCGTGACGTCGCCTTTTGCGTCCATCGCCGCCATAGCGTAGCCGGCGATAGAGCCGTCGGCGCCTTCGGCTACGAAGGACATCTTGTCCTCGTCGTCGAGCTCCCCCGCGAGCCTTTCCGGCGCGTGCCTTTCATCGGAAAGCCGTGCCACGGCCTCGTCGCCCATGATCGGCGCATAGGTCCGCCGCCACGATTGGCCGAGCAGCCGCGACACATCGGCCAAGTCGTTCCTCGTCATCGCCCGGATGCGGGTCATGGTCGTGGTCCTTGTTGCAACCTGAAGATAGGGCGAAGCGCGGGGCGCGGCCAACCCCGAGCGAGCGGCTTCGGATGCAGCAAGGCGTAGGTGGGGCGCCTTCGGCTCTGGCGCCGTTCGGCGCTGGCAATTCTTCGCGATCACGGAACCTGCGCCCAATAATCATCAATTGGCGCGCGGTGTTGTTGCGCAGCCGGCACCTTCCCTTGTGTGCCGCCGCTCGTTAGCCCGCCGCCGAGCCGGCAGCGGGCCATTGGAGCGACGGGCGTGCTGTCCCGCCGAGCAGGAGACACTGCTCGCCACGATCTAAACCAGCTTTGCCAGGGATCGCGACTTACGGATTGGTAAGATCGCTCACGATCATGTTCCCAGGCCGGCCGGTGCCTTGCCGGTTTGGTCGAAAGCAGTTCCCTCCGGGCCAGGTCCGGCGTCACCCGATTTTCCCGCCTCGCGGAATCGACGGGCAAAGATCATCAAGCGCCGCGCGGTGTTGTTGCGCAGGCGGCGCAGCCGCCATTCAAGCCCCGTCTCGGTGGTTATCCGCTTTGCGTAGATGCTGGCGCGCATGGCCCTGGCGTCGGCGGCGATCTTGGTCGGATCGTCGTAGAAGGCACAGATCTTGTCGGCCGCCATGCCGGGCGTCTCGAGCCAGGCGGGGATATGCGTCGAGCTGAGGCAATCGACATCGGTCAGCACCCGGTGGATGCCGTCGCCTTGCGCCGGGCAGGTCGTGGCGAACGCATCGCCGATGAAGACGACACCGTCGCGCCGATGGCCCTGCGTCGTAGTCAGGCCGACCTGCCTCACCTCGACCTCGCTGGCGACGGCGAAGTTGCCGCATCGAGCTGCGATCTCCGGCATCAACTCCAAGAGCACCTTTTGCGGGTCCTCGCGGAACGACCGCACCCACGGATCGGCGACGGTCCGGTAGACGAACATGTTCGCGCGCATCCGCTCGCCGATCCGGAAGATGGTAAGAAAGGCAATGCGATCGGCGATCCGCCTTCCGTAGAAGGTGAGGGACGGCAGGCCGAATTCCTGCGGCGTGACCGCGAGATCGAACCCCAACGTCAGCGAATGCGCCTTCGATTCCTCGACGCGCTCGACGCCGATCGTGCGCCGCACCGCCTCGCTATAGCCGGTGGCCACGACCAGCAGCCGGGCATCGATCACGGAGCCGTCGGTGAGCACCAGCCGCTGCCGGTCCGGTCCTGTCGAGACCTCCGCGACCTTGCCGATCGTCAGCGGCACTTGCGGAGGCAGCGCCGCGCGCAGGCCGTTGACCAGCGGCGTGTAGGAAAAGGCGTACTCCCAGCCTTGCTTGCGCTCGAACAGCTGGCCGAAGCGGAAGACATGGACGTTTGTCATCGGGGTGACGAGAGACCTGAAAACCGGGCCGAGGCCGAGTTTCTCGAACAGCCCCATCTGCTCCGCCCGGGTTTTCTCGGCCCGGAATTCGTCATGATGGACACGATGCGGATCGACCAGCGCGATCTTGCGGCCCGCCTTGGCGAGCGACAGCGCCAGCACGGTTCCGGCGAGCCCCGCGCCGACGATCGCCACTTCGACCTCGGCCTGGCCGGCCGGCACGGCGGTTGCTTCGCGGTCCTCTGCGATGCTCATGTCTTTTCTCCACCGCCCTTAGGCATGGAATCCTGCCTCTGCATGCGTTTCCAGCGCGGCGCCATTGCCGAACCATCGATGAATTCCAGCCCGCCCGCTTCATTCAGTGTATGCAGCTTGCGGCCGGCCCAGCCGGCACCGGGGTTGAGGATCGTTTCGACGACCTGTTCCATGCCGCTATCGTCGAGCTGCGTGACGCGCGCGATGCCGAGCGCGGCGCCATAGCTCCTGCGGCAGTCCTGCACCGGGCGAAGGAGTTGGCCGCCGCGGCTGACCATACGGCCCGCCGGCCGCGCCGAGGCGATGTCGATCATAACCGGGTTCTTCGGGTGCGGCGTCCACGACCCGCGGAAATCCGGCGCCGACCACAGATGCAGCTGGTCCGAGAAGGCGCCGCCGCCGTCGCGTACGGTGGCGAACATCCACCAGCGCCCGCCATGCTCGGTGAGCGTGGCGTCGCTGGCGACGATATCCGACAGAAGCGTCGCTTCCTTCACCCAGCCGCCCGGGAAAGCGGTGGCGCGGTAGAGGTCGACGGTCCGGTTGGCGGAGCTTTCCGGTACCATCCACATCTCGCCGTCGCGCTCGAACACGAAGGGATAGGAGAGGTGGTAGGGCAGCTCCAGAACCGGCTTCGGAGTGCCGACTGGTCCGGACGGGCCAAACGCCACTGCCGACAGGATCGCCTTGCCGGTGCGGTGGATGTAGTCCTCGACGAACAATGTCATCTGGCCGCGGTAAAGCACGGGGAACGGGTCGGCGTAGAAGCGGCTGCCGTCGTCCGGCAAATCGCGCCAGCCGGATTGCGGATGAGCGCGCAGCTCGTAGAGGTCCTTGCCGCCGGTCTCGCGCCAGCCGACCCGCCAATGCGGGGCGTTGTAGCACAGGTGGTATATCTGCTGGACGATGCGGCGTGCCGTCGCCTTGGCCGCACGCGCACCGAGCTTCGTGGCCGGCGGCATGGCTGCCGGCGCCGTCTCGGATGGCGGCTCGGGCAGCACCGGAAGCGACGAGCGGGCGGCGCCGTTGACCGCCGCGACGATCAGGCTGGCGCTGCGCGCCAGCACGTCCTGGAAGGAAGCCAGCGCGATGCCGTGATATTCGGTGCCGAGCCGTCCCTCGGCGACTGTCGCGCCGTTCTGTTCCAGGCGGGCCAGCGGCGTTCGGCCGGCAAGGATCAGCGCCAGGAGGGCCTGCTCGCCGCAGACGCCGTCATAGGCGAGCCGCCAGACGCGTCTGCCCTGCGGCTCGACGTCGCCGATGAGATCGATAGTGAGGTCGGCCGGCGCGGACGCTCTCGCATGGCCGGCCAGTGCCGAAAGCGGCACACGCCTGGCCGTCCCATTGGCGGGCAGGCGATGGATCAGCGTCTCAAGCTGGAACAGCGCTTCGGCTGCGCGCGGCACGCCGCCCGCCGCCGGACGGGCGTCGACGGCAAGCTCCACGCCAGGCAGCAGCGACAACCGCTCGGCCAGCGCCACATGAAAAGCGCGCACGCAATCGCCGTCGAGGCGCAGGGTCAGGCGCATCGCCAGCCCCGGCCACATCCGGTGCCGGCGACCCGGCTGGCCAGATCAAATTCCCGCCGCATGCGCACGATGTCTCCAATTTAGGCTGCACTTAGATTCTACTGCGTTGGTGCAAACTTCGTGCCAGAGCAGCCTCAATTTATGAACATAATTAACAGTGTTTTAATCGTTGCCGGGAATAGCTAGACCAACGCCGCATTTCTCGTTGCCGGCCGATGGAGCGTTTTCGGAGCGACCTTTGCAATCACCCCTGCTCATGGTGCCTCAGCAAAACGCTCCGGAGGCGATCGCGCCGGCGCCGGCCTATTACGCGCCTGCGCCCGCGCCCGCTACGGTCGAGCTTGGCGATCTCGGCCGCATCCTGCTGCGCCGCCGCAAGCTGATCTTCGCGACCGTCGCGCTGCTCACCATCGCAACGCTGATCTACGCCTTCCTGACGCCGGCGCTCTATTCCTCGACGGCGCAGATCATCATCGATCCGCAAGACCTCCAGGTCGTCACCAACGACGTCAATCCGAGCCGCATCTCGCCCGATGGCGGCATCACCCAGGTCGAAAGCCAGGTAAGCGTGGCGCAATCGAACGGCGTCCTGCTGCGCGCTATCAAGGCGACCAACCTGACCGAGAACCCGGACTTCAACGGGCAGGGCGGGCTCGGCGGCTGGCTGGGCATGTTCTTCGGCTCGGGCGACGGCGACAGGACAGCCGAAACGCTCGACGCGCTGCGCCGCCGCCTGGCGGTGAAGCGAGACGACAAGGTGTTGGTGCTCAACATCATCATCACGGCCAAGAGCGCCGACTTGGCGGCCGAACTCGCCAACGCCATCGCGCAGGCCTATCTCGACGACCAGGCCGAAGCGCGCTCGAAGGCCGCGGCCGACGCCTCCGACGCGATCAGCGCCCGGCTGGAAGACCAGCGCAACCGCGTCGAGCAGGCTGCCAACGCCGTCGAGACCTACAAGGCCGAGCACAACATGGTGATGGCGGCCGGCAATTTGGTCAGCGACCAGGAACTGACCGATCTCAACACGCAATTGACAGCCGCCCAGACCCGTACGGCCCAGCTCAAGGCGCAGGTCGACCAGCTGCGCCGGCAGGGCGGCGCGCCGGACGCGACATCGGAAGCGATGCGCTCGCCGGTGATTGCGAGCCTCAGGGCGCAGGAGGCGACGCTGGTCGACCAGATATCGCAATTCGGCACCGAGCTCGGGCCACGCCACCCCTCGATGATCTCCGCGCAGCAGCAGCTCAGCGACCTGCGCAAGCTAATTTCGCGTGAACTCGGCCGCCTCGTTACCGCCGCCGAGACCGATTACGAGCGCGCGTCGGCCAACCAGAAGGCGCTGGAGACCAAGGTGGCGTCCCTGAAAGGCAAGTCGCTCGACACCGACCAGGCCTCGGTCAGGCTGCGCGAGCTGCAGCGCGATCTCGACGCCGTGCGCACCGTCTATGCCAATTACCTGCAGCGGGCCCAGGAAACGCGCGAGCAGACTAACGTCAACAGCACCAATGCCCGCATCATCTCGCAGGCCATGCCGGCGCTGAAGAAGAGCTGGCCGCCGAAGGGGCTGCTTATCTTCGGCGCCATCTTCGGCGGGCTGGCGCTGGGCATCGGCATGGCGCTGATCGCCGAATATCTCTCGCCGACCGTGCTTTCCGCCAATCAGATGCAGTCGGCCATCGAGGCGCCGGTGCTGGGCGTCCTGCCGGGCAGGGGGCGCCGCCGCTCCGGCGCTGCGGCCCAGAAGACCGACGCCGTGGCCGGGCTCGCGCTGCAGCGCATCGCCGCCGCTACCAGGCGCCCGCCGGACTGGCCGCTGGTACCCTCCATCCTGGTGGCGTCGCCGCCCGAGGATAAGGCTGAACGGTCGAGGGTGGCATGGCAGCTCGCCAACGCGGCGGCGGCCAGGGGGCGCCGCGTGCTGTTCATCGACATCAATGCCGGCAAGGGCCAGAAGGACCCGCAGCCCGGCGTGCTCGACGTGCTGCGCGGCGAATATCCGCTCGACGCGGTCAGCCGCTATGCACCAGGCAGTTCCGTGGCGCTGGTCAGCCGGGGGCGGCCGACCGCGGTGTTCCAGGAAGCGCAGGCGCTCTATTTCGCCCATCGCATGTTGGCCGAGGCCAGTCACAGCTTCGAGCTCGTTGTCGTCGACGGCGGCGCGCTTGCCGACGACCTCAACGTCCTGCCGCTGGTCGCAATGGCCGACGAGATCCTGCTCGTCGCCAGGCTGAACGCGACGTCGATGCGCGACGTCGCCGCGACCTCGGAAGCGGTCTCCGTCATGGGGCGGCTGCCGACCGGCGCCATGCTGGTCGACGAGGCGGCCTGACATGGCCTCGATCCTGGCTGGTCCCGCCCGGCCTGTTCCGGCTTCGGGCTATGGCATGGCGGGCCCGCGCACTGTCCCAGTCGACACGCTGACCCGTCTTGGCCTGACTATCGCGGTGCTGCTTCTGTTTTCCGTCTCCGGCGGCATGCTGTGGCTCGCAGGCTATAATTACGACGGCCTGCAAGGCAGCCCGCTGAGCAAGATCCACCCGTCCACCTATCTCTTCGTGCTCGCCTTCGTTTGGCGCTCCTGCACCTTCGGCAATCCGGTCGGCTATGCCGTCTACGTCGCCAACAAGCGGCCGGCCACGACGCTGATGGCGGTGATCTCGACCGTGCTTCTTTTCGTCGTCATCCTCAGGCAGCGCCCCGGCATGGCCGGCATGATCGACACTTTCGTCGCCCCGGCGCTGATCGTGCTGCTGCTGAGCGAGGATGACGAGAAGACCTTTGCCTGGCTGCAGGCGGTCATCCATGTCGTCATGACCGCGAACGCACTGCTGGCGCTGTTCGAGTTCGGCACCAAGCATCTGGTGTTCCCCTACAGGTTCGACGGCGCGGTGTTCGTCAACGATCTGCGCTCGACGGCGCTGCAGGGGCACCCGCTCTCCAATGCCACGGTCACCTCGATCTATGTGCTGTCGCTTCTGTCCGGCTCGCGTTCCCTGTCGACGCCGCTCAGGCTGGCGCTTGTCGGCCTGCAGTTCTGCGCGCTGGTCGCCTTCGGCGGCCGCTCGGGCATGGTGCTGACGATCCTGCTCGGCGGCGTCTATGTGCTCATCCGCGGGGTGGCGCAGCTCAGCACCGGGCGCGTCAATCTTTTGGGCGCCGCGCTGGTGATCATGCTCGCCGCGCTGCTGCCGCTGGCCATCGGGCTTGCCGGCTATTATGGCTTCTTCGACGCGCTGCTAGAACGTTTCGTCTCCGACAGCGGCAGCGCCAACGCCCGCGTCGAGATGTTCGATCTCTTCAGGCATCTGGAATTGCGCGACCTGATCGTCGGGCCTGATGTCGACCTGCTCGACAGCATGCGCCGCATCACCGGCCTGGAGCAGGGCATCGAGAATCCGATCCTGCGTCTGACGCTCTATCAGGGGGCGTTCTTCACGCTTTTGATCTTCTTCGGCTTCGCGCTGTTCATGCACGAGGTCGCGCGCCGCTGCCATTCGGGCATCTGGCTGCCGATGCTGGGTTGGCTCATCCTGCTCAACACCTCCGAAAGCATCGCCTCCAAGACGACGCTGATGACCAAATTCGTGGCTATAGCGCTGGCGCTTTATCGGCCGGTGAGGCCTGTTGCGCGTCAAAGGACGCAGGCGTAGGAACGCCGCGAGACAAGCGCTGACTTTTCGGCCGCTCTTACATGAAACCAAACTCTTATCGCGGTTTGGCGATTCAGCAAATCAAGCGCGCGGCATCCTCAGCCCCAGCGCCTCGACCATCGCCGGGTCGAGCGCGCGGGTGGTGTCGTCCATCATGCCCATGCCGTCGAACAGGTCCCAGAATGCCCAGGGAAAGCCGAAGGCTTCGGCGCTCTGCCGGACATCGCCGATGTAGCGGGCGCGGTCCGGATTGGGCGCGGCTGTGTATCGTGCATCGGTTCGCAACGCGCCGAACTCGCCCATGATGATGCGCTCGCGCGCGATGCCATGGGTTTGCGCCCAGTCGCTCACCTGCCTGAGGTAGCGGTCGATGAAGCGGCGGTCGGGCTGCGCATCGAAATAGACTTTGAGCACCTTTTCGGTCTCTTCGTAGGCGGCTTTCTTGGCCTCGTCCGATCTCTCGGAATCCTGCGCCATCCTTGTCCTGACCGAGGCCAGCGTTCTTTCCAGCGTCCCGGCGGAGGCTGGCCACGGCACATTGTTCAGCGCCCGGTAGACCGGCTCGCGCATCCACGGCGCGCCCTGATGGCTGAACAGGTAGGGCTCGTAGAAATGGAAGGTGAACAGGATCGGCTCGTAGGCCGCCAGCGGCGCCGGATCGAGCGCGGCGAGGCCCCGCACCATCGAGCCGCAGCCGCCGGTGGCGAGCAGCGGCAGGTTGCGCGCCGAGGCCCGCGCCGCGCTCAGCAGCATCGCCTGCACCTTGGGCCACAGCCCGGAGGAGCAGTCCTGCGGCGGCTCGTTGACCGGCTCCAGCGCTATCCTGCCGGGCGCCATGTCCGCCAGCATGCCGGCAACCTCGCCGACGAAGACCTGGTAGCGCGCGAATTCCGGCGCGCCGGTGCTGGAATACATGCGGTCGGGATTCCAGTAATGCGTGGCGCCGTTGGCTTGTATATTGACGATGATGCCGAGATCGGCGCTGAGCGCTGCCTCGACCGCCGCGCTCAGCATCGCCATGAGGTCGGCGCGCTCGCCCGCGTCGGCGGCCAGGAACGGCCCCGGATCGACAGGCAGGCGGATGAAGTCGAGCCCGCTGGCGCGCAGCCGGGCAAGGTCGGCCGGCGTCGGCACCGGCCGCTGCGACTGGAAAGGCGGCCAGTCATAGTCGGTGCGGGGTGCAGGAAATTCGCGCGTCAGCGCAAACCAGGGCCAGGTATTGACGCCGCGCCTGAAAGGCCATGCGCCGGCGGCACGCGCTGGAGATGACAGTGGCGGAACCACGCTCGCCAGCGGCGCTATTGCCGCGGCCAGCGCCGCGCCGAGGACCCGGCGGCGCGACCAACCGGTCATGCGTGCTTGGCGCGGTCGGCTTTCGCCGGCACGGCGGTGGTGACGCCGAGTTGCCGCAGCGCTTCCTTCTCGTAGGCAATGAGCACGTCTTCCCAGCGGAAAGCCTCGCGGGCCCGCGTTCGCGCCGTCTTGCTGCAGCGCGCCACCAGCGCGTCGTCGGCCAGCACCTCGTCGATCCGCTGGCTCAGGCTGTCGGTGTCGCTGAAGTAAATCGCCGCCTCGCCGGCGACCCAGCGATTGTAGCGGTTGTCATGCGCGATCACCATGTTGCCGGCGGCAAGCGCCTCGACCAGCGAGGGGTTGGTGCCGCCCACCGTGTGGCCGTGCATATAGGCGCGCGCATGATAGCGCAGCGCCTGCACCGTCGCCCGATCGTAGATCGCGCCGGGCATGATCACCGTGGTGCCTGCCGTCGCGCGCACGGCGCGGTGGTAGGGAATGTCATCGTCGAGCGTGCCGAGCACCACCAGCTTCATGTCGTCGCGATCGCGGCTGCGGAAGGCTTCGATGATTGGCAGGATGTTGTTGTCGGGTTCGATCCGCGCGATCGAGACCAGATATTTGCCTGGCTCGAGCCCGAGCGCGCGAACGGGCAATTCCGGCGCCGAGGTCACCGGGTCCGCGCCATAGGCGATGGTGGCGATGGCGCCGCGCCGTCGCCTTGTCGCCAGATGGTCGGCGATCGCCGGGTGATCGGCGATAAGCCGATGCGAGACCCAGGCGGCGATCCATTCGTTGAGCCAGAACCAGCTGCGCGCCGCCGGCCCCCACTTCGGCCGCCGCCACTCGATCCCGTCCATATTGGTGATGATCTTGCGCCGCATGAGCCTGAGCCAGGTCAGGAAGACCGCGCCATTATAGCCGAGCACCAGGCACACGCACGGCCGCCTGGCGGCGTCGAGCACGCATTGCCAGTCGAATTCCAGTGTCGCGCGGGGGCCCTTGGAAGCGACCTCGATGGTGATGAGCTCGATGCCGCGCCAGGTCTCGCTCGTCACCCTTTGCCCGACGCGCCCGACCTCCTTCTGGCAGTAGACGCCGACCTTCCAGCCGCGTCCAACCAGGAAAAGCGCCAGCCGCTCGGCGAAGGTTTCAAAGCCGCCGTGAGAAGCCGGAATGCCGCGCGTCCCCAGGATCAGGATCGAAGGCTTTTCGATCAGGGTGAAAGGTCGTTCCGGTTTCAAAATAAAGGAATCCCCAGGGTCCGGTCATAGTTGTTGTTTACGGCAATGACACGCCCAGCAACTTCCGTGCCAGGGTAGCCCCAGGGCGAATATTCACATGAAGGTGTAAAATTTCTCTTCAAGCTACCTCGCTTGCTTCATCATCGGTCAACTTTCGCCACGTATCTGTATCGATATGGGGCACGGCTGGGGTTCCTGGGTCGCGGCCGGACATTCGGGACCGGCACGATCCTTGCTCCCGGGCCTGCAGTGGCCACCGCTGGTAGAGCGGCGTGCGGATTTGGCATGAAGTTCCTTCCGCGCTTGAAGGGTCCGGTGCTGAGCGGACTCGGGGTGCAAGGTGGAAAGATAGCAATGCGCATAGCCTGCGTTCATCAGGGCTACGAGCTCTATGGTTCGGACCGCAGCTTCGCGGAGAGCGTGGCAGCGCTGCGCGCCGCGTTTCCGGCCGCCGAGATCGAGGTCGTGCTGCCGCGCGAGGGACCGATCGTCGATATCCTCAAGCCGCATGCCAGCCGCATCGTGTTCGAACCGCTCTGGGTGCTCAGGCGCCAGGCGATGCTCAAGCTCGCCACCGTCGAGATGGCGCGGCTGCCGGCGGCGCTCTGGCGGGCCTGGCGGCGCATGCGGGGCAGCGACCTGACCTATATCAACACCTCGATCATCGCCGATTATGCGCTGGCCGCACGGCTCCTGCCGCGCAAGGCGCTGCTGCACATCCACGAGATTCCCGAGGGCGTCCTGCGCAAGGTGCTTGTCGCCTTGATGCGCTGGAGCAAGGCGGATCTCATCTTCAACTCGCGCGCAACGCGCGCCACCTTCGGCGATCCGCCGGCCCTCGATGCCAAGGGGCTGCGCACGCATGTCGTCTATAACGGCGTTGCCGGTCCCGCCGCAGCACTGCCGATGACTTATGACGGCAACCGGCCGCTCAAGGTCCTGCTGCTTGGCCGCGTCAACCGCATAAAGGGGCAGGAGGTGCTGCTCGAAGCCGTCGCCTCGCTCCCCGCCGAGTTGCGCGAGCGTGTCGAGGTCCGCCTCGTCGGTGGCGCCTTCGAAAGCGCCGAGCGCGAGCAGGCATTGGCCGAGCTGGTTGGGCGCATGGGCCTGAACGGGCATGTCGAGGTGCTGCCTTTCGTCTCCGACCCCACCGACCATTACCGCTGGGCCGACATCGTCGCGGTGCCGTCGCGCCGCCCGGAATCGCTCGGCCGCGTGGCCATCGAGGCGATGGGCTGGGGGCGGCCGCCGCTGGTGTCGGCGATCGGCGGGCTGGTGGAAGTGGTGGCCGACGGCGAGACCGGCTGGCATGCGCCGCCGGGCAATGCCGCCGCCCTTGCCGGCAAGCTCGGCGAGATCATCCTGCGGCCCGATCTGTGGCGCGGCTTCGCCGCCGCCGGTCGCGCGCGCTACGAGGCGGTCTTCAGCGAGCCGATCGCCGCCGCCGCGATCGTGGCGATAGTGGCCGACAAGCTGAAGGCGACGCCGCCGCGGCAGGGGCGGGCGCGTGTCGCCCGCGAGGCGGAGACGAGCCCGTGAAGTTCACCTTCCCGGCCCATCTTGTGCGGCGCCTCATGTTGATGATCGGTGGCGAGGCGATGCAGAGCGGCTTCCATTTCGCCCTGAACATCGCGCTGCTGCATCTTTTGTCGGCCGAAGGTTATGGGCTCTTCGCACTGGCCATGGTAATGGGCGGCGTCGGCTTGTCCTATATCCGCTCGCTCACCGCCGTTCCCGCCACCGTATGGATGAGCAAAAGCGCCAACAGCGCCGGCGTCGACGCCTACGACGTGACCTTCGGATCGGCGGCGCTGGTGGTGGCGCTGCTGATGGGATTGGGCACCGGGCTGCTGATGCGCCTCCTGGGCGACCCGAGCGGCATCGGCGCCGCCTGCTTCGTCGGGGCTTGGTCGCTGCGCAGCCACATGCGCACCGCCTTCTTCGCGCGCCGCATGCAGCTCGTCGTCTCCATCAGCGACGCCGCGTTCACGATCGCTGGCATAGTGCTCGCAGGAGCGGCGATCTGGCTCTTCGCGGACGCGCTTCAGGTCACCTTCTACGCGCTTGCCGTGGCCAATTTGGTCGGCATCGCAGTGCTGGTGAGGCTGGCGCGCCGCAGGCTGCGTATCTCCTTTCGTGCGCCGACCTTGCGGCGCTATGCAAAGCTCTGGCCGCAGCTTCGCTGGTCGGGGTTCAGCGCCACAACCACCAACATCCAGGGGCAATGCCTGGCCCTGCTGGTCGCCGGCATCGCCGGACCCGCGGCCTATGCGCCGCTGGCGGCGGTGCTGGTGCTGTTTGCGCCGCTGCGCATCTCCAGCCTTGCCTTCTCCAACATGACCCAGCCGGAACTCGCAAAGCTGGCGCGCAACAAGGAGTTCGACCGCGTGTGGACGCAGGCGAAGGTCTGGGCGCTCGTCATGGGGCTCGGCAGCCTGGCCTATGGTTGCGGCATCCTGTTCATCTTGCCGATGATCAAATCCCAGGCGCTGCAGCATGCCTCGGTCGGCTTGATCGGGCTTTTCGCCATCGCCAACTTCGTGCCGATCATGGCCTATGTCATGCCGCGCGTGGTGCTCGAGATCCTTGGCGATTTCCGCATCGTCGCCTTCATCACCATGGCCGGCGCGATTGTCGGGCTGGCGGCGATCGGGATTCTGTTGGCCGTCGCCCCGTCGACATGGTCGCTGGCCGGAGCCGCGATCTCCGAGACCTTCGTGCTTGTGGCCTCATGGTATTTCGCTGCTCACCGTATGTGGAACTCCAAGCACCCGAACGAGCAGCGCCCCAGCGTGTTCGGCGCCTGGCGCCGTGCGGCCACGCTGGCAGTGCAGAGACGATAGGAGAATGATGTGACAAGCCAGGCAATGCCGATGGCCGCGATGACGACCGGCTTGGCCGGCGATGAGGCTGCAGTGCACGCCACCGGCGGCGCTTATGTGGCGCAGCTGCACACCAGCCTCGAAGCGGTCAAACCGCTCTGGCTGCGTCTCGAGACAGAGGGCGTGTGCACCGGCCACCAGCATTTCGCCTGGGCCGAAGGAATCGTCGAAGGACTTGTGCCGCCAAAAGCCGATCTCGCCATGATCGAGGTGAGGGACGCCGCCACGGGCGAGCTGAGGATGCTGGTGCCGTTGATGCGGCGCCGCGCATTCCACCATTGGGTGATCGAGTGGCTGAGCTGCGGGGTGTGCGATTATTCCGCGCCGTTGCTCGCCGACGCGACGCCCTGGACCAGGCAATCCGCCGAGGCCGCATGGGCGGCGGTGCTTTCCGTGCTGCCGCCGGCCGACCGCATCCATATCGTCGGTATCCCGAAACAGATCGGCGGCATCGCCAATCCCCTGGCGCTGCTTTCTCCGGCGCGCGATTCCATACATTCCCACTACGGCATCGCCATGGATGGCGACGCCGAAACCGTCGTCAAGCGCATCTGTCGCCCGTCCTTCGTCAAGGCGCTCAACAAGGATCTGCGCCGGCTCGATCGCAATGGCGGCCTGGCCCTGGTCGAGGCCGACACGCCAGCCCTGGTGGATTCCACCTTCGACAAGCTGGTCGAGATGCGGCTCAGCCGTTTTCGCGAGCTCGGCCGCTTCGATCTGCTGGCGCAGCCGCCGGTGGTCGATTTCTACCGCAAGGCCGCGCATCGCGGCCTTACCGATGGTTCGGTGCGGATCTTCGGCCTGCGCGCTGGCGACGTGATTGTCGCGGTCCAATATCTGGCGGTCCATCTGGGCACCCTGCACGCGCTGCTGGTCGCGATCGACCAGGGTGCGGTTCCCAATGTCTCGCCGGGACTTTGCATCATGGGCGAGCTGATCAGACGGGGACGCGGGCAGGGGTTCGACTATTTCGACCTGTCGGTCGGCAACCAGAGCTACAAGGAACATATGGGCGCAGTGAAGTCGGTTCTGTCCGAACTTTGCTACGGCATCACCCCTAAGGGCATGGCGGCGAGCGAGGCCATTAAATACCGTGGCCGGGGCGTGGCTTTCGTGCGCGCCAACCCGCGCCTGTTCAAGGTCGCGCAGGAGGCGATGCAGCGCTGGCGGCGGCTGCGTGCAGGGCGGTGAACGGGCCGCCTTCACCCGGCAAATTGACTCACATCCCGCTCTCCGCCATCCTTATGGGCAGCCGCTGTTGGAGCGGCAGCGTGCTCGAGTGAGGCCATGGCCAGTCCCGTCGCCAGAGAAAAGTCCCGCCGCGCCGCGGTGAAGACCGCGCTTGAGCGCCACAAGGTCTATGTGACCGCGAAGCGCTTTTCCGGCGGCTCCTACAGCGCCCGCGTGCTGGTCGACGGCGAGGTCTACTGGGTCGACGAGTTCCGGCTTTCGCAACTGAGGCAAGGGCTGACGCCGGCGGAGCTGGAGCTGACGCCGGCCGCCGACGATTGATCCAAATCCCTTGCTTCGCGATGTAGGAAAATCCGAGATGCTGGCGGGACAGCGCCCCCCTCTGTCCTGCCGGACATCTCCCCCACAAGGGGGGAGATCAGCAGCTTCGTCGGCACCGCTTTTCCTGCAGTGTGGGCGATTGGCGAAAACCGGCGCGACATCCAATCTCCCCCCTCGTGGGGGAGATGTCCGGCAGGACAGAGGGGGGCGCGAAGGAACTCGGCTTTCGCCGCATTCTATTCCGCCCTTCGGCGTCTGACCCATGCCCGCCAACCTCAAACCCTACCGCGCCAAGCGCGAATTCTCCCGCACCCCCGAACCGGCAGGCGCCCTGTCCGCCGGTGCCGGCAACCGCTTCGTCGTCCACAAGCACCACGCCACCGCCGACCATTACGATCTGCGCCTGGAAGTCGGCGGCGTGCTCAAAAGCTGGGCGGTGCCGCGCGGGCCCTCGCTCAACCCGGCCGACAAGCGTCTCGCCGTCGAGACCGAGGACCATCCGATCGAATATATCGATTTCGAGGGCCTCATCCCCGAGGGCGAATATGGCGGCGGGCCGATGATCGTCTGGGACACCGGCACCTGGGCGCCGATGGAGGATGTCGAGAAAAGCCTCAGGACCGGCGCCTTCAAGTTCCGGCTGGCCGGTGAGAAGCTGAATGGCGGCTGGATGCTGACCCGGCTGAAGCCGAAGCCGGGCGAGGACGAGAACAAGAAGAACTGGCTGCTCTTCAAAGAGCGCGACATCGCCTCCGATACAAAGCTCGACATTCTCGAGGCGCGCCCCGAAAGCGTGAAGACCGGCCGCCGCATCGAGGAACTGGCGGCGCCGCCGAGGAAGCGCGAGCGCCTGCCGCCGAAAGTCGGCTCGCTCAAACCGGGCGAGCTGCCCGGCGCGATTAGGGCCGAGCCACCCGCCCGCATCGAGCCGCAACTCGCCAGCCAGATGCCGAAGCCGCCGGGCGGCACGAGCGTTGCCGAGGACACGGGCGAGCTCTGGTTGCATGAGATAAAGTTCGACGGCTACCGCACCATGGCGCATGTCGTGGGCGGCGAGGTGCGGTTGATCACCCGCGGCGGCATCGACTGGACGAAACGCTATGGCGATCTGCCGCAGGCCTTTTCGCGGCTGCCGATCGGCCAAGCGATCATCGACGGCGAGATCATGGTGCTCGACGACAAGGGCATCTCGCGCTTCGCGCTGCTGCAGGACGCGCTGGCCGAGGGCGCCGGCTCCAAATTGCATTTCTACGCCTTCGACCTGCTCCATCTCGACGGCTGGGATCTGCGCAAGGTGCCGCTGCAGAAGCGCAAAGCCCTGCTCGCCGAACTGCTCGCCGGTCAGCCCGCCAATTCCGCCATCCAGTACAGCGACCATGTCGAGGGCGACGGCCAGGGCCTGTACGATCAGGCTTCGGACCTTGGGCTGGAAGGTGTCGTCTCCAAGCGCGCCGACGCAATCTACCAGAGCGGCCGCACCAAGAACTGGACCAAGGCCAAGGCGCAGAAGACGGACGATTTCGTCATCGCCGGCTATACCGTTTCCGACCGGGCGGAAGGACTGGCGGCGCTCGGCATGGCTGAGTTCGAAAATGGTGAGCTGCACTATCGCGGCAAGGTCGGCACCGGTTTCGACACAGACATGGCGACGGACCTGCTCGCCCGTCTGGAGCGGCTGACCGCCGGCGCGACCCCGCCCGAAGGCGTGCCGCGCGAGATCATGCGCGAGATGCATTGGGTGAAGCCGCTGCTGTCGGCACGCATCCGCTATTCGAACCGCACCGCCGACAATGCGATACGGCACGGCGTCTTCCGCGGGTTGCGTGATATCGGCGGGCTGACCACGCCGGTGCCGGTCAAGCGCAAACGGCTGATCGCCGAATCCGACCTCGCCACCATCTGGGTCACCAATCCGGAGCGGCGGCTATTCGGCAGGACCGGGCCTACAAAACTCGACATCGCCGTCTATTACGCGCTGGTCGGCGATTTCATGCTGCCGCATATCATCGGCCGACCGGTGTCGCTGGTGCGCTGCCCGACCGGCAAGCCGCAGGACTGCTTCTTCCAGCGCCACGCCTTCACTGGCATGCCGCCTTCGGTTGCCGTGTTCGAGTCGATCAATTCGGAAGGCGAGACAAAAACCTATCTCTCGGTCGAGGACGCCAAGGGCTATCTGGCACTGGCGCAATTCGGCGTGGTGGAATTCCACACCTGGGGCACACACCGGTCAAAACTCGACAGGCCCGACCAGATCGTCTTCGACCTCGACCCGGGCGAGGGGATTTCCTGGCGCGAGGTGGTGGAGGCCGCCGTTCACATCAAGGGCGGGCTGGAGAGCCTGGGACTGGTGCCTTTCGCCAAAACCTCCGGCGGCAAGGGCATCCACATCACCGTGCCGGTGACCCGAAAGCAGAACTGGAAGAAACTGCATCAGGCATCGAGCGCGATTTCGACTTTGCTGGCGGCAAGCGCGCCCGAAACCTTCACCACGACCATGGGCAAGGAAAACCGCAAGAAGCGCATCTTCATCGACTTCCACCGCAACGCTCGCGGTCACACCTCCGCCGCGCCCTATTCGCTGCGCGCCCGCACCAATTTGCCGGCCTCGACGCCGGTGAGCTGGACCGACCTGGAGACGATCGATGCGCCGGAGGACCTGAACTACGCCTCGCTGCCGGGACTGTTGGAGACATCTGGCGATCCCTGGGCAGAGATCGACGAGGCGGCAAAGGATCTGCCTGTGTTTGACAAGGTAGGATAACGGCGAGCGCCGCGTTCCTTCGCGCCCCCCTCTGCCCTGCCGGGCATCTCCCCCACAAGGGGGAGATCAGCAACCTCGCCGCTGGCGCTCTCTTTGCGACGTTGGAGATTGGCGAAAGCCGGCGTGACATCTGATTTCCCCTCGTGGGGGAGATGTCCGGCAGGACAGAGGGGGGCGCTGTCCCGCCATCATCTCAGTGCCATCTCCATCGACGCTTGCTACAATTTGAACTATTCTCCGCGCTAACCGCCCCAGAAAACACTTCGTCAGGAATTCGGCAGTACAATCAGGGGTCGGTGTAGGATTTCCACGGCGCTGATCGTCCTACGGACGAAGCGCTGCAAAGAGCATGGTCCCTAAAAAAGCCGGAACCGGTTTTGGACAAGACCATGCTCCAAACATAGTGTCAGTGCATGGCCGCGTAGGAGTTCATCATGGCGCCCAGGGCAAGTTGGAAAGGTTATCTCAAGCTCAGCCTCGTCAGCTGTCCAGTCCGGCTCTATCCGGCCACCAGCGCGAGCGAGCGCATTTCGTTCAATCAGCTGCACAAGAAGACGCACAACCGCATCAACATGAAGCCGGTCGATCCCGAGCTCGGCCTTGTCGAGCGTTCGGACCTGGTGCGCGGCTACGAATATGAGGACAAGCAGTACATCATCATCGATGACGCCGATCTCGATGCGGTCAGGATCGAATCCAACCACACGATGAACATCGAGGCTTTCGTCGATGAGGGCGAGGTCGACGTCATCTACCAGGACGCACCTTATTATCTGGCGCCCGACGGCGCCATGGCGGAGGAAACCTTCGCGGTGCTTCGGGAAGCGATGCGCAAGTCCGGCAAGCTCGCCATCGCGCGCCTGGTGCTCTCCAGCCGCGAACGCGTGGTGACGATCGGCGCGCGCGAGAACGGCATGTTCGTCTGCACCTTGAGAAATCCCAACGAAGTGCGCGGCACAGCTGAATATTTCGGAAACATCCCGGATGCCAAGCCGGATCCCGAAATGCTGCAGCTGGCCGAGGCGCTGATCAAGCAGAAGCAGACCCATTTCGATCCGAAGAATTATGAGGATCGCTACGAGGTGGCGCTGATGGCGATGATCCGCGAGAAGCTGAAGGGCCACAAGCCGATCATCGCGGCCGCGCCCGAGCGTGGCAACGTCATCAACCTGATGGATGCGCTGAAGGCGAGCCTCTCGCAGCAGGCGAAACCCCCGGCCAGGTCGAAGAGCAAGGCCGAGGAAGCGCCGGCCAAGCCCGCCAAGAAAGCGGCGGCCGGCGGCGCGCCTGAAAATCCGCTGAAGGCGAACCTGTTGAAGGCTGTCGGCAAGAGCAAGAAGTGACGGGAAATGCAGGGCCAGTGATCGTTTCCGGCGCCGTCTTCGGCGTCATCGGCGCGCTGGCCGCCTTTCCGCTGCGCCTCGCTGCCCGCGAGGTCGAGCGCCGCCATGCGGAGCTGAGGCGCGGCGTCACCCGCCGCACCACTCATGTCGTGTTTGGTCGCACGCTTCTCGCCAAGGCGGCGAAATCCGGCGATGCCGAGATCGAGCGCCGCGTGAAGGTCGAGCGCGAAGCCGGCCGCGCGCTGATCAGCGAGAGCGGTTTCCTGCGCTTGCTTGGGCTGATGAAGGCGCCCGGCGCCGCGTCGCTCTCCAGGCAGTCGCTGATCGACCAGTCGCGACTCGCCGGCGACGAACTCGACCTTCTGTCGCTGTTCGATGCCTTCGAGCATGACGGCGAACCCTATTCCTTCCGAGACCTGATCCTTGCCCGCAAATATGCCGGGCTGATCGCCAGCGGCGCCACTTGGGGCGCGATAGCGCGCTCGGTGCATCGCTCCGGCCCGGTCGCCTCGCTCACCGCCAAGTCGCTCAATCTCGGCTCGCAGCATGGCCGCCCGGATGCGATCTATCTCGACGAAGGCAGGAGCGAGCTCGACGGCCAGCTTTTGTTCGACCTCGGCTCACCCGAGGATGACACCCTGGAGGAATTGTTCGCCGAGGCCGAGATGGCGGAAGAGGAGGGGCGCCACGACGATGCGGCCGCGCTCTACCAGCGTTGCCTGGCGATCGATCCCAAGGATGCGATTGCCGCTTTCAACCGTGCCAACTGCCTGCGCGGCGCCGGGCGGGTTGCCGAAGCCGCGCATGATTATGCCCGCGCGATAAAGCTCGACCCCGGCTTCGTCGAGGCCTGGTTCAACCTCGCCGGCCTGATGAGCGACGAGGGCAAGGTGGCATCGGCGCGAAGGCATCTCCAGAAGGCTGTTGCGCTCGACAAGACCTATGCCGATCCGGTGTTCAACCTCGCGCGCCTGGAGTTCGATGCGGGCAATCTGGCCGAGGCTCGCCGGCTGTGGGTGCGATATCTGGAGCTGGATGCGGTGTCCGAATGGGCGCGGACCGCGCAGAAAGGCATACAATTCGTGGATCTGCATATGGCGCGGACGGCGGGGTGAGAATGGTTGGCGGAGGCGATCGCGACAGCTTCGCCGTCGCGCCGAGAACAGTCCTATGACGACCCACTTCCTCTTCGATGGCCCGGACTCCGGCCCTGTCACCATCCTGCTCGCCCATGGCGCCGGCGCGCCGATGGATTCCACCTCGATGACCGCCACCGCCAAGGCGCTCGCGGCCGCCGGCTTTCAGGTCGCACGCTTCGAGTTCCACTATATGGCCGCGCGCCGCTACGGCCATCGCAAGCCGCCGCCGCGCGCCGAGACGGTGAACCCGGAATATGTGAAGGCAATCGCCGATCTGCGCGCCAAGGGCGTGACCGGAAAGCTGATCATAGGTGGCAAGTCGATGGGCGGCCGTGTCGCCTCGATGGTCGCCGACGAGATGTTCGCCAAGGGCGAGATCGCCGGCCTGGTCTGTCTCGGCTATCCCTTCCATCCGCCGGGCAAGCCTGAGCAGTTGCGGACAAAGCATCTCGCCGACCTGAAGACGCCGACACTGATCTTCCAGGGCACGCGCGACGAGTTCGGCACCAAGGAAGAAGTTGCGACCTACGGCCTTTCTCCTGCCATTGAGGTGATCTGGCTGGAGGACGGCGACCATGATTTGAAACCGCGCAAGGCGATCTCGGGTTTTACGGCGGGCGATCATCTGAATACTGTGGCAGAGACTATAAAAGCCAAGCTGGCGCAGCCATCGGCGTCGTCATTCTAGGGCGAAGCAAGGAGCGGAGCGACGCGCGCAGACCCTGGAATCCATGCCGTGACGCTAAGGCATTGCAACGGTTCAGAATTCTGCCCCGCCGCGTTCCGCGGCGACGGTCACGGAATGGATCCTCGGGTCAAGCCCGAGGATAACGAAGCGAGGGGCGCTTTTCGGTAAATGAAACTCGCCACCTTCAACATCAACAACATCAACACCCGGCTGGACAACCTGCTGGCTTGGCTCGCCAAGGCAAAGCCCGACGTCGTCTGCCTGCAGGAGCTGAAGACGCGCGACACGCAGTTTCCGCTGACCCGGCTCGCGAAGGCCGGCTATGGCGCGGTGTGGAAGGGCGAGCCGAGCTGGAACGGCGTCGCGATCCTCGCGCGCGGCGCCGAGCCTGTGCTGACGCGCGATGCGCTGCCCGGCGACGATGCCGACCGCCAGGCCCGCTACATCGAGGCAGCGGTCGACGGCGTCGTCATCGCCTGCCTCTACGCGCCGAACGGCAATCCTCGACCGGGGCCGAAATTCGACTACAAGCTCGCCTGGCACGAGCGCTTCGCCGCGCATGCGGTTGAGCTCCTCGACACCGGCCTGCCGGTGGTGCTCGCCGGCGACTTCAACATCGTGCCCGAGCCGCGCGACATCTATGAGACCCGCTCCTATGACGACAACGCGCTGGTGCAGCCTGAAAGCCGCACCGCCTTCGCCGCGCTGATCGCGCAGGGCTGGACAGACGCGCTGCGAAAGATCTTCCCCAAGGAGGAGAGGCTCTACACTTTCTGGGACTATCGCCGGAACCGCTGGCCGCGCGATGCCGGCCTGAGGCTCGACCACATCTTGTTATCGAAAAAGCTCGCTCGAAAACTGAAAGGGGCAGGCATCGACCGCGAGGTCCGGGGAAGGGAAAACCCCAGCGATCACGCGCCGGTCTGGGTGGAACTAGGGTGAGTGCCGGGGCGCCGGAATGGCTTAGGCGATTGGCGAAGGCCCGCGTGACAGACAATCTCTCCGGGGAAAAGATCAGCGGCTTCCGCGCCTTCGCCAATTGACGGCGCGCAGCTCCTGCCTAGTTCATCCGATGGCGCATAGCCGGCTGGATGTCCCGGGCTGCTGCGGCGCCCTGCGCAAGGAGCCCTTCCTTGAAACGCTTCTGGATCGGCGTTCTCATTCTTCTTGTCGTCTGCCTGGCGGGCTTTACCGCCTATGCCTGGAAGCCGGCGATCGACCCGATCGAACCGCCGCAGCGCGCCGCCTTCGATCAGGCGCTGATCGAGAAGGGGGCGGTGCTCGCTTCGGTCGGCAACTGCACGGCCTGCCATACCAAGCCCGGCGGAAAGTCCTTTGCCGGCGGGCTGGCGGTGCCGACGCCATTCGGCACCATCTATTCCACCAACATCACGCCGGACACCAAGACCGGTATCGGCCGCTGGTCGGAAGCTGCCTTCAGCCGGGCGATGCGGGAAGGCGTCGAGCGCGACGGCGATCACCTTTATCCTGCCTTCCCGTTCGACCATTTCACTCTGGTCTTCGACGAGGACAACAAGGCGCTCTACGCCTATCTGATGACGCGGCATGCCGTGGAGAACCGGCCTCCCGCCAATGAGCTGCCGTTCCCGCTCAACCTGCGTTTCGTGCTGGCGGGCTGGAAGCTGCTCTTCTTCGACAAGGGCGCCTATCGCGAGGATGCCGCGCAGAGCGCCGAATGGAACCGCGGCGCCTATCTCGTCGAAGGGCTTGGCCATTGCGGCGCCTGCCATACGCCGCGCAATGCCCTGGGTGCCGAGCGGAAAGGCGCGCATCTGGCAGGCGGCGAAGCGGAGGGCTGGGACGCCTTCGCGCTCGACGCATCGTCCTCGGCCCCGATCCCGTGGACGCATGACAGCCTCTTTGCTTATCTGCGCCAGGGCTGGCATGCCGATCACGGCGTGGCCAACGGACCGATGGCCGAGGTCACCGGCAATCTCGGTCGTCTGTCCGATTCCGATACCAGCGCCATCGCCACTTACCTGAGCTCGCGTATGGGCGAGCCGACGCCGGAGCGCGCGGCGGCAGCCGAAGACATCCGCAAGAAGCTCTCGATCGACCAGGGCGGCACGCCGATACCGGCCAGCGCCACAACCGGCAGTCCGACAAGCCGCGGCGGCGCGATCTACCAGGCGGCCTGCGCCACCTGCCATGACGGCAGCCGCCCGCAGCCTTTCGGCGGCATCGATTTCCATCTCTCCAGCACGATCGCCGCGCGCGATCCGCAAAATGCAATCAACGTCGTGCTCTTTGGCCTGCCGGCGGCGAGCGGCCGGGAGAGCCCGATCATGCCCGGCTTCGCCGCGACGCTGACCGACGATCAGGTGGCGGACCTGCTCGGCTATCTGCGTGAGGCCTATGCACAGAAGCCGGCATGGTCGGACACGAAGGCGAAGACCGCCGACACCAGGAGCGGCAAATACCAGGTCAGCGTCCGGCCTTCGGACGGCATCGAGCGCAGCCCGGACAATGTGGGAGCCAAGGACTGATGGTTAAGCTCAACGTCAACGGCACGTCACATGACGTCGACGCCGATCCGGCAACGCCGCTGCTCTATGTGCTGCGCAACGATCTGAAGCTCAACGGCGCCAAGTTCGGCTGCGGCCTCGGCCAGTGCGGCGCCTGCACGGTGATGGTCGACGGCAAGGCGGTCTTTTCCTGCCTGACGCCGGCCATGCTGGTCGAGGGGCGCGAGATCAAGACGGTCGAGGGCCTTGGCACCATCGACGATCCCGGCCCGATGCAAAAAGCGTTCATCGAACAACAGGCGGCGCAATGCGGCTATTGCATTGCCGGCATGATGATGCGGGCGCAGGCGCTGCTCGAGGCAAAGCCCGATGCCGCCGACGCCGACATCAGGCAGGCGCTGGAGCCCAACCTCTGTCGCTGCGGCACGCATATGCGCATCCTTCGGGCCGTGGCTCGCGCCCGCGACCTGATGCAGGGCAAGTCCGCCGGCAACATGGCGCCGGCCGCCGCCACGGGGAGGGGATGAGGAACGCACCGAACCCGCTTCCCGATGTCACCCGCCGCGGCTTCCTGGCCGGAGCCGGCGCGCTGGTCGTCTCCTTCGCGATCCCCGCCGAAGCGCAGGAGGGCGAGGTGCCGACCGCGCCCGGCGGCCAGGCGGCTAAGCCGAAACGACCCGGCAGCCTGGCCGATACGCCCTCGCTCGACGCCTGGATCCGCATCGACGCCGACGGTTCGATCACCGTCTTCACCGGCAAGGCCGAGCTTGGCCAGGGCACCAAGACGTCGCTGCGCCAGATCGCGGCCGAGGAACTGGAGGTCGAGCCGGCCGCGATCAAGCTGGTCACCGCCGACACCGCGCTGACACCGAACGAAGGCTACACAGCCGGCAGCCAGACGATCCAGAACTCAGGCACCGCCATCCGCTACGCCTCGGCGCAGGTGCGCCAGATCCTGATCGCCAAGGCCAGCGAGAAGCTCGGCGCACCGGTCGAGGCGCTCAAGGCGCAGGCGGGCGCGATCGTCGGCCCGAACGGCGCCAAGGCCAGCTATGGCGAACTGGTCTCGGCCGACTTCCTGCATGTCGATGCGGCGGCCGACACCAAGCTCAAGCCGCCCACTGCTTACCACGCGATTGGCAAGCCCTTTGCTCGGGTGGACATCCCGGCCAAGGTCACCGGCGGGGAAGCCTATGTGCAGGACATGCGGCCGCCCGGCATGGTGCATGCCCGCGTCGTGCGTCCGCCGAGCTACAACGCCAGGCTCACCGACTTCGCCGATGCCGCCGTCAAGGCGATGCCCGGTGTCATCGCGGTGGTGCGCGACGGCGATTTCCTGGCCGTGGTCGCCGAGCAGGAATTCCAGGCGGTGAGGGCCATGCGCGCCATGGCCGGCGTCGCCAAGTGGCAGGAGCAGCCGGCGCTTCCTGACCAGTACGATCTGCCGGCCTTCCTCGAAAAATCCGTATCGGAGGTCGGCGTCGTGACCTCGGTCGGCGCCGATAGCGTGCCGGGCGCCCGGACGCTCGAGGCGCAGTTCACCCGCGCCTACCAGATGCACGGGTCGATCGGCCCGTCGAGCGCGGTGGCCATGGCCGAAAATGGTCTGACGACGGTCTGGACGCACACGCAGGGCGTCTATCCCGATCGCAAGGCGATTGCTCAGATGCTCGGCGTGCCGGAGGAAAAGGTGCGCTGCATTCATACCGAAGGCTCCGGCTGCTACGGCCACAACGGCGCCGACGACGCGGCGGCTGACGCCGCGCTGATTGCGCAGAAAGTGCCGGGCAAGCCGGTGCGCGTGCAGTGGATGCGCGACCAGGAGCATCTGTGGGAACCCTACGGACCGGCCATGCTGACCAGGGCGGAGGCCACGCTCGATCAGAACGGCAACATCGTCAACTGGCACTACGACCTGTGGAGCAACAGCCATGGCACGCGACCGGGCTCGGCCGGATCGCTGATCGCCGGCCGCTTGATGGCCCGGCATTTCCCGCCGGATCCGGCGAAATTGCAGATATCGCCGCTCGGCAATGGCGACCGCAACGCCATCCCGCTCTACGACGTGCCCAACCAGCGCGTGAACTGGCATTTCATCGCCGACATGCCGGTGCGCGTTTCCTCGCTGCGCGGCTTAGGGGCCTATTGCAACGTGTTCTCTATCGAAAGCTTCATGGACGAACTGGCGCTGGCGGCGAACGCCGATCCGGTCGAATACCGCCTGCGCCACCTGAAGGACCCGCGCGCCAGGAAGGTGATCGAGGTGGCGGCGCAAAGATTCGGCTGGTCGAAGGATCGCCTGCCGGCAGGCCGGGGCCGAGGCTTCGCCTTCGCCAAGTACAAGAACCACGCCGCGTATCTGGCCGTCGCGCTCGAAGCCGATGTCGACAGCGACAGCGGCGCGATCAAGGTGTCGCGCGTTGTCGTGGCGGTCGATTGCGGCGAGGCCGTCGCCCCGGATTCGATCGTCAACCAGACCGAGGGCGGCATATTGCAATCGATGAGCTGGACGCTTTACGAGGCGGTGCATTTCGACCGCACGCGCATCTTGAGTCCGGACTGGTCGACCTATCCGATCCTGCGCTTCAGCGCGGTGCCCGACAGCATCGAGGTGCAGGTCGTCGACAATCCAGGCACGCCCTATCTCGGTGTCGCCGAAGCCGCCCAGGGCCCGACCGCAGGCGCCATCGCCAATGCGTTCCGGAGTGCGACTGGCAAGCGTATCTACGATCTGCCCTACACGCGCGAGCGGGTGAAGGGCGTGCTGGGGGTTTAACGCGGCGGCGATTGGCGAAACGATCGCGACATCGATCTTCCCGCTTGCGGGGGAGATACCCGGTTCACCCTCTTCGCTGTAGCGAAGGACGGGCAGGGCAGAGGGGCGCTGTCCCGCCAGCCTCTCCGAAGAAGACCTGTACAAGGACAGTCCGAGCAGCCATCGTCGCCGCATGAGCGACACTGCCGAATCCACTTATTTTGTCCTGCAGGAGATCGATCCTGCGACCGGTTCGGCTGTCGCTGAGGCTCGGATCTGCGTCTTGGACCTGAAAGAGCTAGGCGCGATTCTGGGTTGCAGCAGCACACAGCTATCAGGTTCATGGGAATTGGACCCGGGAGATATTCAAAGGCTGGGCGCGATATGCATCCCACCTCGCGAGCTTGACCCGAGGCTCAATCGCATCGAGCCCTGGCATCCAATTCGCGAGACACCGTATCTCGTTCACACGAATTTCGAGCTGCCGCTGATGCTTGAAGGTCGCAAGCCTCTGGCGGTGTTCCAAGACGCCTATCCGGTGGAGTGGTTGACGGAAATGCTGGACCGTTTCGACCCGTTCGTCCGCTCGGGTCGGTTGGTGCGCCGCATAATCGACACGCCCTTCACCGACGCCGAGCGCGCTCGCTTCCCAAAGTTCGAAAGATGGCGGCGCGCCTTCTTCGCACTCCCCGACGAGGAATGGCGAATAGACGCATATGTGCTGGCATCAAAAGTCTCCGCCAAGACCGGCTGGAACGAAGCCCTCGAACGGATGGAGGGCTCGCTTCTCGGCTATGAGGATTGGCAGAATGATTGGTGGGTTGAGCGTAGAGCACGAGGGCGAGAGGCGGGCATTCGTCCGGAAAAATGAATAGCGCCCTTGGATTACCTGACAGGCCGGCTGGACAGCCTGGCCTGCCAGCCAATCTCCCTCGCAAGGAGAAAGATTGGCAGTTTCTGCGACGGCGCCCTCTCTGCAGCGTCAGCGATTGGCGAAAGCCGTCGCGACATCCCAATCTCCCCCTTGCGGGGTAGATGCCCGGCAGGGCAGAGGTGTCACGGAACGCAGCTTCTGTAAGGGAATTCGCTCGCCATCATGCTCCATCTCGTCGAAGCCTCGATCGCCGATCTGCGCCGCGCGCTGGAAGATGGCACAGTCACCAGCGTCGAGCTTGTCGCTGCGTATCTGCGGCGCATCGCCCATTACGACCGCCATGGCATCGCGCTGAACGCCGTGCCGATCCTAAACCCGAAGATGTTCGAAGAGGCCGAAGCGTCCGACCGGCGCCGCCGCGAGGGCAAGACGCTCGGGCTGCTCGACGGCATCCCCTACACCGCCAAGGACAGCTACAAGGCCAAGGGGCTGACGGTGGCCGCCGGCTCGCCGGCCTTCGAGCATCTCGTCGCTACGGAAGACGCCTTCACCATTGCCCGGCTGCGCGCCGCCGGCGCGGTGCTGATCGGCCTCACCAACATGCCGCCGATGGCCAATGGCGGCATGCAGCGCGGCGTCTACGGCCGCGCCGAAAGCCCATATAACAAGGATTTCCTCACCGCCGCCTTCGCCTCCGGCTCGTCGAACGGCTCGGGCACGGCGACCGCCGCCAGCTTCGCGGCTTTCGGGCTGGGCGAAGAAACCTGGTCGTCCGGCCGGGCGCCCGCTTCCAACAACGCGCTGGTCGCCTACACGCCCTCGCGCAGCGTCATCTCGGTGCGCGGCAACTGGCCCTTGGTGCCGACCATGGATGTGGTCGTGCCGCACACGCGGACCATTCCGGACATGCTGGAGCTGCTCGACGTCATCGTTGCCGACGATGCCGAGACGCGCGGCGATTTCTGGCGCGTGCAGCCCTGGGTGCAAATCCCGAAAGCCTCGGCGCTGCGGCCGGCGAGCTATGCCGCGCTTGCCGTGCAAGGCGCGCTCAAGGGAAAGCGCCTCGGCGTGCCGAGAATGTATATCGGCAAAGATGATGGCGCGGAGCGCCCGATCGAGACCCGCGCCTCGGTGCTTGAGCTCTGGGGGCAGGCGGCGCGCAACCTTGAAGCACTCGGCGCCGAGGTGGTCGAGGTCGATTTCCCTGTCGTCTCCAATTACGAACGCGACCGTCCGGGCGCGCTGTCGATGGTCGACCGCGGCCTTGTGCCGCCGGAATTCGCCGAGCGCGAGATCTGGGACCTGTCCATCTGGTCCTGGGACGATTTCCTGCGCGCCAATGCCGATTCGGCGATCCCCGATCTCGCTTCGGTCGACGGCGCAAAGATCTTCCCGCAGCCGCCGGGCACGTTGCGCGATCGCTATGGCGATGCCGATTTCGATCTGGCGCAATATGTCGAGCGGGCAAAGCGGGGCGTGGCGCGACTGGAAGATATCCCAACCATTGAGAAAGGACTGAAAGGCCTGGAGGCAACGCGCCGCGCCGACTTCGAGGACTGGCTCGACGCCAACCGCCTCGACGCCGTGGTGCTGCCGGCGGTCGCCGATGTCGGCCCGGCCGATGCCGACGTCGATGAGGCTTCCGCCCGGCTCGCCTGGCGCAACGGCACCTGGGTCGCCAACGGCAATCTGGTCTGGCGCCATCTCGGCATCCCGACGGTGACGGTGCCGATGGGCGCCATGGCCGATATCGGCATGCCTGTCGGCCTCACCTTCGCCGGAAAGGCTTATGACGACGTGGCATTGCTGACGATCGCCGGCGGCTATGAGCGCGCCACGAGGCGCCGCATCGCCCCGCCGCGCACGCCGGCGCTGGCCGGCGATGTGTTCGAGGGCAGGCGAGCGGCAAGTCGTGTTGGCGATCCCCCGCTCACGCTGGCGCTCACGGCTGAGACGACCCGCGCCGGCGACACCGATGAGATCGCGATCGCGCTGGAGGTCAGCGACACGGCGGTGGTCAAAGTCCACGTCAACGGCGAGCCGGTTTTCATGCAAGGCAGCGGTAACCAATTCACCGGTCGCGCGATCGTGCCGGCCACGACCCATCAAGGCTTCCACAGCGTCTGGCGCGGCGCCTATGGCTCCATCGTCACGGCCATTGTGAGGTCGCCGGATGGGCGCGTCAGCGGGGCGTATAGGGTGACGGGTGGGATTGGATAGCTTCCTCCCGCACAAGCGTGGAGGAGAAGATCGAGCTACTCGGTCCAATCCACCACCAGCGCCACCACCCCGAACAGCGCTCCAACCGCGCACACCGCGTTCCAGCCGCCCCAGGTCCAGGCGATGCCGGCAAGCAGCGAGCCGATTGCGCCGCCGATGAAGAAGATGCCGACGAACAGCCCGTTGATGCGGCCCCGTGCCTTTGGCTGCAGCAGGTTGACGGCGCGGCGGCCCAGCGTCTGGTCGCCGGTGACGCCGATATCGAGCAGCACGGCGCTGACGCCCATGAGGATGAGCGGCAGCCATGCCCCGGCTTTGGCCGCCCCGGCCCATGCGGCGAGGCCGAGCGCCGCAATCAGCACGAGATGGCACAGAATCGTGGCGGTGCGCGTAAAGCCGCGGTCGCCGGCGCGGCCGAAGATCGGCGTCGCCGCCGCGCCGCCGGCGCCGACAAATGCGAACAGCGCAATGCCTTTCTGGCCAAGATCGAAAGGCGGGGCGGAGAGGCGTAGCGCCACCGCCGTCCAGAACACGCTGAAAGCCGCCATCACCAGGCTTGCCGTGAAGGCGCGGCGGCGCAGCACCGGCTCTTGGCCTAGAAGCCCGACCAGCGAGGCGATGAGCCCCGCATAGCTCGTATGCGCCAGCGGCGGCTTCCGCCTCGGCAATGTCAAGCCGAGCAGGATGGCAAGCAGCGCCAGTGCCGCGGCGCTGATGCCGTAGAAGGCGCGCCAGCCGAAGGCGTCGGCGACAAGGCTGGCGATCGGACGCGACAAGAGGATGCCGATCATCAACCCGCTCATCACGTCGCCGATGACGCGCCCGTCCTGTCCCGGCGGCGCCATCGAGGCCGCGACCGGCACCAGCACCTGGATGCAGGAACAGGCCGCCCCAAGCACGAACAACACGGCAAGCAGCGAGGCGGCCGATGGCGCGAATGACGCGACCGCCGCCGCGAGCGCGGCCGTGCACAGCATGCGCAGCACCAGCACGCGGTTCTCGATGAGATCGGACAGCGGCACCATGAAGAATAGCCCGGCCGCATAGCCGAGCAACGTGGCCATCGAGACCAAGCCGCTTTCCGATACCTCGGCGCCTAGCGACGGGCCGATCAGCCCGACCAGCGTCTGCGGCGCGAACAGATTGGTGACGATGATGCCGACCGAAGCGGCGAACAGCAGCGTCTGGGATCGGGTGATCGTGCCGCCGCCGGCATGCGGCGACGGATCGGCGAACTCGGCCGTCGCGATCCGGGCGTTGTCTGTTCCGTTCATGGGTAGCCTCGCTGTTTGTATATTTCGCGAGGACTTTATTCGCGCCGATCATAATGCTACAATTGAAATGATATGATAATGATTATGCGAGATACGCATGAACATCCATGACCTCGAAGCCTTTGTCGCCGTCGTCGAGACCGGCTCGATCGTCGGCGCTTCGGCCAGGCTCAACCTCACCCAGCCCGGCGTGACGCGGCGGGTGCAGAATCTCGAGGAGCGGCTGGCGACGCCTTTGCTCGACCGCCAGTCGAAGCCGCTCAAACCCACCGCCTCGGGCCGCGAGGCCTATGAGCATGGCCGCCGGGTGCTGCGCTCGCTGGAGGATCTGAAGGCGGGCGTCTCGCCGGCCGGCGAGGTGAGGGGCGAGTTCCGTCTCGGCATCATGCCTTACCTCTCGACCAGCGCGCTGTCGGAGCCGCTCGACAGTCTTCGCGCGGCGTTCCCGCAACTGACGCTGAAGATCACCTCCAGCCTGTCGCCGCGCCTGGTGGAGCAGGTGCTGCACAGCGAGATCGATGCCGTCGCGGTCTGCCTCGCCGAGGGTGTGGAGCCGCCGCCGGAGCTCGTCGGCGACGATCTCGGCGTGCAGGCGGTGCTGCTGGTGGCCGCGCCAAACCTCGGCGTGCAGAAGCCGGCCGAGCTCAACGATCTCGCGCGCTACCCCTGGGTGCTGAACGAAACCGGCTGCGGCTTCCGCGCCTTCATCCGCCATCGCTTCGAGGCGGCAAGGCTGCCCTTCCATGTCGGCGTCGAGGCGCAGGGCGCGGATCTGAGAATGTCGCTGGTGGCGCGCGGCCACGGCATCGGCGTCGTCACGCCCGGCGCGCTGTCGGGCAGCCAATGGCGCGACGCGGTCGAGGTGGTCGATTGCCCCGGCTTCAAGCCGCAGGTGCGCTGCTGGCTGCTGCACCGCCCGCCGGCGGGAAGGCTGGCGCGTCCGATCGCGGTGTTCCGCAACGCGCTGGCGGAGGCGCTGAAGGGGCCGATGCCGCTGATGTCGTAAAAGCCAGACGCCTTATCTTCCCCCTGACAGTGGAAAAAGCGATTTCAACATCTTGGCAAAGCGAAGTGTTAGAGCCTGCCAGAGGGAGTGAGCTGCACCGTCCGTCGAGTTCGCTATCTCCGGGTCTTGCGATCGGGGCAGAGAGGCGAGCCACGAATCCCAAAACTTCTGCTGCATGGAGACGAACACGGGCATCACATCATAGCCATCGTCAAAAATATTGACTAAGCCGCTCTTCTTGGGACGCTCGCCCGTTTTCACTTTGCAAACCACCAATCCTCGACTCATCTCTGTCACGGTGCCTTCAGGGAAAACATTGGCGCTCGCGCCATAACAAAAGGGTAGTAGTCCTTCCACTTCGAGCTGATTGCGGATTTGGCATAGGGCTTCGAAATAGTCGTCTTCTTCAGCAGCGATGACTTTATTGCGATAGCTGCAGGTGAGCCTGCATCGGGTTCCCACATCGTGCGGCGTGAACACCGCCTGCTCGTCACCTCCCGTGCCTCCTCCGATCAGGAACACGGTGTATTGTTCATCCATTGTCATCCCCCGATCTCTCGAACATCTTAGTTGTGATTAATCCTGAATACAACTGAAAATTGTAGATGGTTCGCGCGAGTTGTTGCTTGCTGGCTCCTGCCTCGTCCTTGACCGATCCCCCACCCACGCTATCTTCGCGCCATGCCAGACACGGCCCCCTCCGCCGCCGCGCCGCTGATCGTCATCGACCTGCAGACCGGCATGTTCGACGGTCGGTTCGATCCGCCGATCCATGACGCCGACACGATCGCCGAGCGTGCCCGTCGGCTGATCGACTGGGCACGGCGTTCCGGCCGCAAGGTGGCGTTCATCCGCCATGACGGACCGGAAGGCGATCCGCTGGCGCCGGGCGCTTCCGGTTGGCCGGTATGGCCGCTGCTCGGTCAGGCCAACGACGAACCGACCTTCGGCAAGACAGTCGGCAACGCCTTCTCGAATCCCGAACTCGTTGAATGGGTGGCGGGACACGGCGCGAAGGACGTTGTGCTTATCGGCGCCCAGACCGATTTCTGCGTCGCCGCCACCGTGAAGGGCGCCTTTGCCGAAGGTCTCGGCGTCACCGTGGTCTCCGACGCGCACTCGACGCTGGATTCACTGGAGGAGAAGGCGCCCGACATCATCGTCCGCCACAACGAGGCTTTCGCGGGGCAGGGCGTGCGGATGGCGACGACGGCGGAGTTGATCGAAGGCTGAGCGCGCCTTCCCCTTCTCCCCTTGTGGCCGCGAAGCGGGCCCGGATGAGGGGTGTTCCAGGGAATGCCAGCGTCTCCCTCCGCTGGAACACCCCTCATCCGTCTCGGCGCTACGCGCCGATCCACCTTCTCCCACAGGGGGAGAAGGGAGAACCCCCAAACCCCAGGAGCCGATCTTGCCCACCCTCACTCTTCCCGCCGAAGGAGGCTGCCGCTGCGGCCGCGTGCGCCTGAAAATTTCGGCAAAGCCGCTGCTCACCATGGCCTGCCATTGCACGGGTTGCCAGTCGATGTCGTCCAGCGCCTATTCGCTGAGCGCGGCGATCCCCTCGGAAGGTTTCGAGGTGACAAAGGGCGAGCCGGTGGTCGGCGGTCTGCACGGCGCATCGAAACATTATTTCTGCGGCTACTGCATGACCTGGATGTTCACGCGGCCGGAAGGGATCGACTGGTTCGTCAACCTGCGCCCGACCATGCTCGACGACCATGCCTGGTTCGCGCCCTTCATCGAAACCTGGACCAGTGAGAAATTGCCCTGGGCGGCGACATCGGCCGTGCACAGCTACGCGACGTTGCCCGCCTTCGAGGAATATGAGCCGCTGGTCGCCGAATACGCCGGCTCCCAGGGCTGAAAAAAAGCGAGGCCGGTCGAAAAAAGGCGACCCAAGGCGCGGTCGCCATTGGCGTTTCCGGTCATGGTCGACGCGGCCGTTGGGGGCGCATTGTTGGGGATGTGCTTGGGCGTCCGCGTCGACCACGGCGGCCTCATACCGCAGACTTCACCATGGCACATTTGCCGCCCGCTGAAACTTCCGCGAAAACGGTATATGGCGGCGAAACCTGATTGAATCAGGGATGTCTAATTTGTTGCCGGATTACAACTCGCGCCGCTCAAAAAGGCCTTTGCCGAAGCTTTGATACGCTGAGCAATCCGCATTGTGGTACCGATTTGTGGTCGATCGGTGCGGAGACTCTCATGAAGCTGGCCCTGCTTTGCTCGGTTGCATTTTTGGCAGCCTCTTCCCCGGTGCTGGCGGCCGACCTTGTTCAGCCTGTCGCGGCCATGCCTTTTTCATGGACTGGCTTCTATGCCGGCGGCCAGATAGGCGGCGGCTGGAATGACAGCCACTGGTCGGGCGGTTTCGTTCCTTTCAACACCAATGGCTCCGGCGGTATTTTCGGCGGCCAGATCGGCTACAACTACCAGATCGACCAGTACGTCATCGGCATTGAAGGCGACCTTGCAGGCTCGACCGTGAAGGGCGACAACCAATGTTCGACAGCTCCTGGTACGACCTGTGAGACCAAGCAGGACTATCTGGCCTCGGTGCGCGGACGTCTCGGATACGCGTTCGACCGCTTCCTGATCTATGGTGACGCTGGCATCGCATTCACCAAGTATAAAATCGCCGAGGTTGACGTTTTTCCGCAGTCGTTTGGCGGCGGCTCACGTGTCGGCTGGACTGCTGGTCTCGGCGCCGAATACGCTTTCACCGACCATTGGATCGCGGGCGTCGAGTGGAATTATTATGACTTCGGCACCAAAACCGGCGAAAGTGACCAGCTGCCGGGCTTCTTCGTCGATAACCGGAACACGGAAAACGTCGTCGTCGGCAAGATCAACTACAAATTCTAGGGCGATTCCCGAAGAGCGCGTGGCGGCTTTCGAAAGCCAGGCTTCCGCTTGACTGAGTAAAGCGCGGGCCGTTCAACGGATGCGAATCAACGCGCAAGGCAACGGGCGTAAGCGTTTGACATTGCAAGCCATGCAGGCTCGCGTCCTGAGTAGCGCCACATGGCCGACCCCCTAAATTAGTTTGCATGCATATGTTTCAAGCCGTTCCGGCTTCGTGAAGCATTTCACCGTTCGCGCGCAATCCACCGGTTACAGACGCATCGCAAAAGCGGCGCCGGGAAGAGGCGGCACCGGTTTTCCGCCGCTGATTTAGGAGGTTTTTCATGTTCAAAAGTCTCAACCGAATCCGCGCCGCCTTCGCGCAGGCCAGCAAGCGCCGCCGCACGGCGCGCGAGCTTAACGAGCTGCCGACGGAGATTCAGAAGGACATCGGCTGGCCTGACAGGACCGAACCTGACGAGATCCGTTTGCCGTTCTAATCGCGCGGCCGCCGGAGCCGGAGCGCCGCGGCCCTGGCAGGCCGATCCGGGTGGCCGCTACGCCAGCCACCACCACAGGGCGCCGATGGCCAGCGCGATCAGGACCGCTACGCCGGCAAGCATCAGATAAGATCCCACGATCATCCCGTTGATGATCTTCTTGATGCTGGCGCGATCATTGAGATTGGGGAAGGGTTCGTTGGGCAGCGCGACGCCGAGGAAATCGCAGAGCGGCGCCCAGCCGTCGCTGACCTTGAAGACAAGCAGCTTCTCAGGCGGCACCGCCGCCTTCACCTCGGCGATATAGGAATTATAGCGCGCCACCGCTTTGTCGCGGTCGTTCATCACGCCCTTCAGCGTTCGGCCCCAGACCAGCTTGCGCGACATGTCGCCGAACTTGCGGCCGAACGGCGTCAGCCATTCCAGCACCCTGAACTGCCAGACATTCTCGGTGAAGTAGATCGTGTCGATGGTGCTGTCGTACCAGGCCTCGGCGCCGCGCGGATGCAGCGTCAGAAGCACCTTGGCTTCCGGATAGGCGGCCATCAGCTCGCGCCACACGCAGCAGCCCGGATTGTCGACGGTCGCCCGATAATTGGCGAAGACCCGGTTCCAATCCTGCTGCGCACCGGGCGGGCTGTTCGCCACCTTGCGCCAGAAGTCGAGATGGCCCTTGTTGGCCTTGTTGATGATGACTTCCTGCATGTGGTAGCTCGGAAAACCGAGCCTGTTCAGCGCGGCGAAAGTCGACCACGTGCCGGTGCGGCCAAAGCCGGCCCCGATGACCTCGAGAGTCATTACCCCTCCCGTTCCGGACCGATGTTCTTCTTCTTGACGGTCCGCGCCAATGAGGTTGCATCCGCTTGCGCTTCGAGGCAACGGGTTTCTATTCGCGGTCGCCAAAATGCATCGGAATTCTGGCAGCGGATGGCGGTCCACCTCAGGATCCGCCATCCTGCGTCGAAACTCGGTCAGGCGTGGCCCGCCAGCGCGTTCAGCTTGGCGCAGAATTCGGCATGCGGCTTGCTCATCGCCGCGTCCTGGCATTCCTTCATCATCGCCGCTTGGTGCTTCTTCGACATCTTGGCCCAAGCCTTCTTCATATCGGCATCCGACTTCATCGTCTTCATCGTCTTGTCGGTGAAGAAGGGAGCCATCATCTTCGGCTCGTCGAGGATGCCGGCGAATGCCGTGCCGGCGATGACCGACGCGGCCAATAGGCTTAGAAATGCGATCTTCGTTTTCATGGCCTGTACCTCCCATCGTTGTAGCCCCACAGTTGGGGCACGTCATAAGTATCATCAACAGCGATTTATTTAGATGTCGCTGATATTTCCTGGCGGTCACGTTTCGGTGAATGCATGGTGCTTATTGGCCTGCGCGCGCTTCGAACCTGGGCTATTCAACTCGGTGAAAAAGCCTGATAATAGGTCAGCTAGGTTGACCTAAATAGAATACGCTCCGCGGGAGGTGCGCCTTGACCCTGTTGAATCTTCTGGCCTCGCGTTCCTCGCGCATGAAGGCTTCGGAAATCCGCGAGCTGTTGAAGCTGCTCGACCAGCCCGACATCATCTCCTTCGCCGGCGGCATTCCCGACCCGTCGCTGTTTCCGGCCGAAGCCATCGGCGATGCCTACCAGGCCGTGCTGGGCGGCAAGGAGGCGGGCGCCGCGCTGCAGTACCAGGTCAGCGAGGGTTTCCTGCCGCTGCGCAAATGGCTGGCCGCCTATATGGGCAAGCTTGGCGTTCGATGCGACGAGGGCAACATCTTCATCACCTCCGGCTCGCAGCAGGCGCTCGACTATCTCGGCAAGCTCTTTTTGTCCCCCGGCGACACTGCGCTGGTGACATGGCCGACCTATCTCGGCGCGCTGCAGGCTTTCAACGCCTATGAGCCGCGCTACGACCGGCTGAACACCGCCGGCGGCAACATGACGCCCGAGGCTTATCGCGCTGCAGCGGCGGCCAATGGCGGCAAGGTGAAGTTCGCCTATCTGGTGCCGGATTTCGCCAATCCGACCGGCAATACGCTGGATACCAAGCAGCGCGAGGCGGTGCTCGACCTTGCAGGCGAGCTCGACATCGCCGTCATCGAGGATGCCGCCTACCGCGCGCTGCGCTATGACGGCGAGGGCGAACCGCCGATCCTTGCGCTCGATTGCGCCCGCTCCGGCGGCATCGATCATGCACGCACGCTCTATTGCGGGTCGTTCTCGAAGATCCTGTCGCCGGGCATGCGCGTCGGCTGGGTCTGCGCGCCGCGCCATGTGGTGGAGAAGCTGGTGCTGATGAAGCAGGCGTCCGACCTGCACAGCCCGTCGATCAACCAGATGGTCATGCACCGCGTCGCCGAAACCATCTTCGACGCCCAGGTGGAAAAGCTGATCGGCGCCTACCGAAAGCGCCGCGATGCGCTGCTTTCCGCGCTGGAAGCCGACATGCCCGCCGGCATTTCCTGGAGCCGTCCGGACGGCGGCATGTTCGTTTGGCTGACGCTGCCGGAAGGCACGGATGCCACCGAACTGCTGGCGCGCTCGATCAAGGAGGCGCGCGTCGCCTTCGTGCCGGGCAACGCCTTCTACGCCGACGGCACCGGCCGCAACACGCTGCGCATGTCATTCACGCTTGCCGACGGCCGCGCGGTGAACGAAGGCGTGCCGAGACTGGCAAAGCTGCTGCGGGGCTGACCCTCAAGAGGAGATCAGCAGCCGGCCGTCCACTCGCGCAGGCGTGATTGGTCGTGCGCAGGCGTGATTGTCCGCGCGCCAGATTCCTCGGCTAGTGTCGCGACCGATCCAACCCCCTGGATCGACCCGGCCGTGGGGTCCCACCTCTACGGTCCGAACGAAAGCCCCGACGGCCTCCACCGGCGGGGCTTTTTCATTGTCCCGGCAGGAGGCCGCGCTAGCTAGCCTTTTTCGGGCCGCTTTTCGGCTACGCTGCGTCATTCAGGGAGGATCAGATGACCTTGCGCCTCGGCTTCACCATGCTTGCCCTTGTCGCCTTCGCCGGTCAGGCGGCGGCCTTCGAGATCTCCAGCCCGTCGGTATCGAACGGCAAATGGGATGCGAAATATCTCGGCGACAAGCCCGGCTGCGGCGGGCAGAGCGTCTCGATCGCGCTTGCCTGGAAGGGCCCGCCGGCCGGAACGAAAAGCTACGCGCTGACCATGTTCGACACCGATGCCAATGGCGGCAAGGGCTTCTGGCACTGGCTGGCCTGGAACATCCCGGCGAGCGCCAAGGGTCTGCGCGAAGGCGCCGGCGCGCAAAGTGGCCAGCGCATGCCCAAGGGCTCTGTACAGGGCAAAGGCGGCGTCGGCCGCGCCGGCTATTTCGGCCCGTGCCCGCCGCCCGGCAGCGGCGACCATCACTATGTCTTTACGCTCTATGCGCTGGGTGAAAAGACATTGCGCATACCGGCCAACCCCTTGCCGGAGATGATCTCGGTCGCCGCCAAGAGCTCTGCGCTCGGCCAGGCGACCGTGACGTATGCCTTTGGGAGGTAGCGGGGCGCTGGCGACAGCCAATCTCCCCCCTTGTGGGGGAGATGCCCGGCAGGGCAGAGGGGGGCGCTGTCCCGCCAACCTTTCCAGCTAAAATCTGCTAAATCCGATCGCCGACTGTGCTCGGCCGATGCAAAACACCGGAGGCCGCGATCCTTCGCGCCCCCTCTGGCCTGCCGGCCATCTCCCCCACGAGGGGGGAAATCAGCAGTTCACTCCGCCGCTTGCAGCTTATCCTGCGTCCTAGTTTCGAAGTCGCTGGCGTCGTGGCGCTCGCGCAGCTGGAAGGCCGGATCGCCGGAAACGCGGTTGACCATGCGGCCGCGGCTTACCGCCGGCCGCGCGTCGATCGCGTCGGCCCAGCGCTGCACGTTCTTGTATTCATGCACCGACAGGAACTCCGCGGCGTTGGTGTAGCTGCGGCCCTTGGCGAGCCCGCCATACCAGGGCCAGACCGCAATGTCGGCGATCGTGTAGTCGGGGCCTGCGAGATATTCGCTCTCCGCCAGCCGGCGGTCGAGCACGTCCATCTGCCGCTTGGTCTCCATGGCGAAGCGGTCGATGGCGTATTCGATCTTTTCGGGCGCATAGGCATAGAAATGGCCGAAGCCGCCGCCTAGATAAGGCGCCGAGCCCATCTGCCAGAACAGCCATGAGAAGGTTTCCGCGCGCGCCGCGCGTTCGGTCGGCAGGAACGCGCCGAACTTTTCGGCGAGATAGGTCAGGATCGAGCCGGATTCGAACACGCGGACCGGCTTCGGCTCGCTATGGTCCATCAGCGCCGGGATCTTCGAATTCGGATTGACCTCGACGAAGCCCGAGCCGAACTGGTCGCCGTCGCCGATCTTGATCAGCCAGGCATCGTATTCCGCACCCTTGTGGCCGAGCGCCAGAAGCTCCTCCAGCATGATCGTCACTTTCTGGCCATTGGGCGTGGCCAGCGAGTAGAGCTGCAGAGGGTGCTTGCCGACCGGCAGTTTCTTGTCATGCGTGGGGCCTGCGATCGGCCGGTTTATCGAGGCGAACTCACCGCCATTCGGCTTGTTCCAGGTCCAGACTTTCGGCGGGACGTATTGGTTCATGTTGAAGGCCTTGCGTTTCGTGAAGGGCGGGCATCTGCCACGGATGCCGATAGACTTAGGTGCGGTTCCGCGCGCGTCAAAGAAAAAAGTTCAATCTTCGTTGAACTAGCGCTTATGCCAGCTTGGGCGAGGGGAAATCCGCCCTTGCACGGCGCTCCTTCGGCCATACTTATAGGCTGAGACCCGCAATGCAGGATGGACCGATGACCATCGAGAAAATTTCGCGCTCCGTCGTTGCCGTGCGCGCCACGGTTCCGGACGACGCCTTCACCGCCAATGCGCTGGGCACGCGCCGCGAGGGCAGCGGCGTGGTGATCCGCGACAATGGGCTGGTGCTCACCATCGGCTATCTGATCACCGAGGCCGAGGAAGTGTGGCTGACCGACCAGGATGGCCGTGTGGTGGCGGCGCATGCGCTGGCTTACGACCAGGAGACCGGCTTCGGCCTCGTGCAGGCGCTGTCGCCGCTCGGCCTGCCTGCGGTCCAGCTCGGCAATGCCAGGAAAGCCAAGATCGGCGATGCCGTGACGCTCGCCGACGGCATCGGCCAGCAGGTCGACGCCCATATCGTGACCAAGCAGGAATTCGCCGGCTATTGGGAGTATCTGATCGACGAGGCGATCTTCACGGCGCCCGCGCATCCGTCCTGGGGCGGCGCCGCGCTGTTCGACCGCGCCGGCAAGCTGCTGGGCGTCGGCTCGCTGCGCCTGCAGATGAGCCGCGCCGGCGAGGTGGCCGACATCAACATGGTCGTGCCTATCGATCTTCTGACGCCGATCCTCGACGATCTGATCAAGCGCGGCCAGGCGGCGAAGGCGCCGCGTCCGTGGCTCGGCGCCTTCTCGGCCGAGTCGAACGGCATGGTGGTGGTGATGAGCGTCGCCGAAGGCGGCCCGGCCGCACAGGCGGGCCTGCGCCAGGGCGACATCATCTCCGATGTGCGCGACGGCGAAGTCGACGGTCTGGCCGATTTCTACAGAAAACTCTGGCAGAACCCGGCCGGTGCGGAAATTCCGCTGCGCGTCGTGCGCGACGGCCGCGAGACCTGGCTGCGCGTCAAATCCGCCGACCGCAATTCCTTCCTGAAGAAGCCGCAGCTGCAGTAGGCTTGGAGCGCCGATGCATCCCAGGCTGCTGAAGACCTTTCTCGCGGTCGCGCGTACCCGCAACGTCACGCGCGCAGCGCGGGAGGTCAATCTCGCGCAGTCGAGCGTCAGCGACCAGATCCAGGCGCTGGAAACCGAGCTTGGCGCCAGCCTCTTCACCCGCTCGCGACAGGGGCTCACCCTGACGCCGGCCGGCGAGGCGCTGAAACCTTATGCCGAGGAGCTGCTGGCGCTTGCCGACGAGGCCCGCGCCGCGATTGATGCCACCAGCGCCGAGGCGGCCGGCGGCCTGTCGATCGGCGCGCTGGAGACGATCGCCGCGGCAAGGCTGGCGCCATGGCTCGCTGGTTTTCGCGCCGATCATCCCGGCATCGACATCAAGCTCCGGATCGCCGGCAGCGGCGAGTTGCTGCGCAGGCTGGGCGACGGCGAGATCGACGTCGCTTTCTGCTTCGAGCGGCCCCCGGAGATCGATGTTGGTGAGACGGACCGCCGCCTTGCCAGGCGCGTCGTGGCGATTGAGCCGCTGGCGCTGATAGCGCCGCCCGGCGACAACCGGGCGGATGTCGATCTGGCGGCCCTGGCCGAGAAGCAGTTCGTCGCCACCGAGACAGGCTGCGTCTACCGCGCTATGGTCGATAGGGCATTCGCCGAGGCCGGCCTCGATAATCCCAGCCTCGCCGCCGAAGCCGGCAGCATCGACGCCATTGCCGGGCTGGTGGCGGCAGGCGCCGGCTTCGGTCTCGTTCCGCGGATCGCGGTCGCCGCCGCGATCGATCGCGGCGAGGTGTCCGAGCTTGCCTGGCCTGGGCCGGTCCGCTCGGCGGACGTGGTGATGATCTGGCGCCGGCGCCGCGTCCAGCCGCCGGCGCTTAAGGCGCTGCTCACCGCCGTAGGGGAGGGCTTCGCCTTGGTCACACCAGGCGGTGCCCGCCCTCGACATGCAGCGTCTCTCCCGTCGTAAAGCCATTGCCGATCAGGAAGCGGATTGCGTCGGCGATGTCCTCCGGCTTTCCGACCCGGCCTACCGGCAGTCGTTTCGCCATCGCCGCAAGCGTGTCGTCCTTTTTGTCGCCGGCGACGAACTCCCAGATCGGCGTGTCGACCCAGCCGGGCGAGACGGCGTTGACCCGGATCGGCGCCAGTTCGACGGCCAAAGCCCGCACCAGCCCTTCCAAGGCGGCGTTTACGGCCGCGACGACCGCGCCGCGCGCCGCCGGCCGGTGGGCGGCAATGCCCGAGACGAAAGTGAGCGAGCCGGCTGACGGCAGCTTCGGCGCGCCGTGCTTGGCGAGCAAAAGCGGCCCGTAGAACTTGCTTTCCACCACCGTTTGCGCGGCTGAAAGCTCGATCTCGGGCAACAGCCGGTAGGCGCCGTCGATGTCGGCCGCCGTGCTGACGATATGGTCGAGCCTGCCGATGCGCTGAAACAGTGCGGCGACCTCATCCTCGCGGCCAATGTCAACCACCGCCGTTTCGAGCGTGTCCCGGCGGCCGAGGTTTTCCTGCGCTGCGCTCAGCTTCGCTTCGCCTCGCCCGGCGATGATGACGTGCGCGTCTTCCTCGAGGCAGCGCCTGGCGAGCGCCAGCCCCATGCCCGAGCTGCCGCCGACGATCAGGATTTTTTGCTTCTCCATGTCCGTGCCTTTCCTTTGCATGGACACTGATGTGGCAAAGCACGGCGTGGAACGGAAACGGAAGAAACCGATAGTGGTATCGGAGAGCCCGATGGCGTTCAGCCGATCTCCCCCCTTGTGGGGGAGATGCCCGGCAGGGCAGAGGGGGGCGCGAAGGAATGCGACCTTTCAGTTTCATCTGGATCGGATAGAACGAACGTCATTGTCGGTCGGCGGGACAGCGCCCCCCTCTGGCCTGCCGGCCATCTCCCCCACGAGGCAGGGGTGTCCGGGGAAAGTTATTCATAGGCGAAGCCCAACTGGTTTGGGGAGGTCCGGTCCATTCGGCGGCTCGGATTGACCGGAGGGCTTGTTGATGGCCTCGATTCTTCGGCGTTCGAAGAGGCATTGGGTGACCAGATCGGTGAAGCGCAGGATGGGCATGGCGATGCGGCAGGCGCGGGCGGCGATGCG
>NZ_VFUG01000019.1:0-96565 GCF_006440615.1 Mesorhizobium sp. B2-6-2
CCCCTACTCCCCTACTCCCCTACTGCCCTCCTCAAATCCCCAATCACCGCCCTCCCATCATTCCGCCGCCATGCCAGATGGATCGACACGCTGCGCTTGAACCATGGTAGGTCGCGGAAGACGATGCCGGGCGGCGCTGTGGAGCGCAGGCTTTCCTGTACCGTCGCCAGGCCCAGCCCGGCGCTGACAAGGCCAAGCGAGGTCAAGGGATCGGCGGTCTCATAGGCGATATCGGGCATGAAACCGGATTCGGCGCAGGCCGCCAGGAATTGCGCGCGGTTGGTGTCGCCGGGCTGGCGCACGACTGTGATCCAAACGCGGCCGTTGAGATGGCCGGGCGCGATGTCGGCGACATCGGCGAGCGGATCGCCTTCCGGGATTGCAAGCACCAGCGGTTCGCGCCGCACCAGTATGCTCTCGATATCCGGATCGCCTTGCGGCGCCGGCGCATAGACGAAACCGAGGTCGAGGACGCGCTGCCTCAGATCTTCGAACTGCGCCGCCGTCCGCCGGCTGCGCAACTGCAGATGAAAATCCGGCCGCGCACGGCGAAAATCCCGCAGCATGTCCGCGACCAGTCCGGAATGCACCGCGCCCTCGACATAGCCGATGGCGAGGCTGCCTGTGGCGCCGCTGGCAAGGTTGCGGCCGAGCTCTTCCAGCCGCGCCGCATTGGCAAGCAGCGTGCGGGCTTCGGCAAGGAAGGCCCTGCCCTCGGCGTTGAGATGGACGCGCTGCTTCGCCCGCTCGAACAAGGCGACGCCCAGCTGCTCCTCGAGTTGCATGATCTGCCGGCTCAAGGGCGATTGCGAGATGTGCAACTGCTCGGCGGCGCGGCCGACATTGCCGGCCTCGGCGACGGCGACGAAATATCGTACCTGGCGCAAGTCGAGCATCTTCACCTCCAAGGTCAGTCCTGAGAAGTCTCAACTGTATCCTAATCAGTCTTGGACAGTCTAATCATATGGCGCGATAGCTTCCAGCATCAACCAGCCATGAAAGGAGATCGCCATGCAGTTCTTTGCCCTGCTCACCCGCAACACCCAGAAGTTCGGCGACGCCGATTTCGCGCCGCTGCTGCCGCCCGAATCCGAGCAGCGCAAGACGCTCTACGTCCAAGGCGCCGTGCGCCAGATCTGGAACCGGGGCGACGTTCCCGGCAGCGGCATGATGTTCGAGGCGGCAGACGAACAGGAGGTGCGCGGCCACCTTGCCACGCTGCCGCTGATCGAGGCCGGCATGATGGACATCGCGGCGATCGTGCCGCTCAACCCTTATCCGGGCTTTGGACCGAAGCGGTGAAGCAGCTGCGGCGGCCCATTTGGCAGCGCCTACCCGCAACCGAAAAGACGACTGAAAATACCCGGGCGCGCGCCGCTGTAGCGCTCGGGCAGAGGGCGGATGAGCAGGAACTGTTCGTGGCCCTCGACGGTCTCGGTACCGCGATAGCTGCATTGCAGCGACCTTGCCAGCGGAACGATTTCCTTCAGCACGGAGCCGAAACCCTCGCCGTCGATCGGCACGTCCTTCGCCATCCTGAGCTCGCGCGAGACTATCTCCAGACTCAAGAAGCGGTAGCCGCGCTTTTCAAGCTCGGCGCGCAGCTTCGCCAGAGAAGGCTCGGCGCCCCAGAACTCGAAGCGTGTCGGCCGGATGCGGGCATCCGCGGCGATTTCCAGCCGGAGGTTGCCTATCGCCTCGGCGGGAAGGATGAGCGGCGCCAGCGCGGCAAGCGAATGCCGTTCCAGCGTGAGCGGAAAGGCCAGCGCCTCGGCGGCCTTGCCAGCTATCTGTTCGAAACCGGCGATATCTTCGGTCGTAAAATAGAAATCGCGGCCGCCCTCGCCATGCTGTTCGGCGATATAACAGGCTGGGCAGTTTGCGGCAGCCAGATCCTGGCAAAGCTTTTCGAGGAAAGCGTAGTTTCGCTGCGATCCATTGGGCGTCAGCAGAGTGTCACGCGCCGTCAACTCGTCTGCGCGCGGCGTGGGCTTCAGGCGCAGGATCGGCAGCGAGGCGGCGGCCCGCAACAGCGCCATGTTCACCCGCGTATGGATGAAGAGCTCGCCGCCATCGGGGCGGTAGCGTACCAGCGCGCGATGCGGTTCCGCCTCGCGGATGACCTCTTCCGTCTCATCGTCCGAGACCTGTTCGCCGGTGACCGGAAATTGAAGCAAAGTCATGCGATCGCCCCAAATCGCGTTGATCGAGCCATCCTGCCAGTTTGTTGCGACCTAGCCTAGATGCCTCACGGCCAGGCGTCCTGCATCGCATTCATCGACAACCAGGCCATCGCGGGCAGCGCGACGAGCAGCGCCAGCCGCGTCCCCGCCAACCTTGCGTGGTCGGCTTCACGCCGCTGAAGTCGGCGCCAGATCTGGAATGCCGCGGCGAGAATGAGCAGCGCATAAAAGCCGGCGCAGGGCCAGCCGCAGCCTTGCGGAATGCGCCTCAGCGCCTCGGGCTATGCTTGCGGGACAGCACGGATAGCGTTCCGCGGGCCAACGGACCGCCAGCCGAAGCCTAGCGGCGATCCGGCAGCAACCGCAGGACAAAGCCGACTATGAGACCGAGGACGAAGCCCAGCGGGCCGGTGATGAAGATGCCGAGCAGCGGACCCTGGTTTGCCTCCGGCGTGAAGATGACCGGGCCGACGAAGCCGCCGAGAAAGCCGATCACACCCAGGATTGCACCCCATTTAAGCATCGTTCCCCCATAAGCCTGCCGACGACCGCAAGCAATTCTCGCGTGAAATCAAGCCAAGTATTAGCTCCATCTCAGTCAACTGCACAGGGATGGGCGCCTTACGCGGATGCGCAAGCAATCCCGGGACAGTTTATGACATATCCCCCACGATGATAGGCCACGCCATACCGCACCGACTAATTGCCAATGCGGCACAGCCCGCTTGTTAGTCCGATTTATCAGATGAATCGGTTGAATGGAGCCGGGCTTTGCTGCTAGCTGTGAGAGGAAGAATTCCGCCCCCCCTGCTCGGCAACATTTTGCCGCTCGCCGAGGCCCGCAAGGTCGAGCTGGCCAGCGACAAATCGCAATCGATGAAGGTGCAAATTGCGCTCGACTGATTATCTCGGCCGTCTCTTCGGCCTCGAAGGCCGGCATGCCTTCGTCACCGGCGCCAGCCGCGGGCTGGGGCTCGCTTTCGCGGAGGCGTTGGCTGCCGCGGGCGCACGCGTCACCATCGGCGGCCGCAAGGCCAACGAACTGAAGGCCGCCGGCGACCGTTTGCGCGCCGAAGGCTACACGGTGGCGGAGGCGGTTATCGATGTCACCGACACGCAGTCGGTCGACGCGGCGATCGCGGCGAGCGAAGCCGGCACCGCGCCGATCGACATCTTGGTCAACAATGCCGGCATCCAGCGCCGCGCGCCGCTCGAGACGTTTTCCGACGCCGACTGGGACGCGCTGATGGCGACCAATCTCGACGGCGTGTTCAAGGTCAGCCGCGCGACCGTCAAAGGGATGATTGCGCGCGGCAAGGGTGTGATCATCAACGTGTCGTCGGTGCAGAGCGCGCTCGCCCGGCCCTCGATCGCGCCTTACGCGGCAAGCAAGGGCGCTATCACCATGCTGACCAAGTCGATGGCCGGCGAATGGGGCCAGCATGGCGTGCGCGTCAACGCCATCGCGCCCGGCTATTTCAAGACCGAGCTCAACGCCGCGCTGGTCGCCGACGAGAAATTCTCCACCTGGCTCGCCGGCCGCACCCCGATGCGGCGCTGGGGCGATGTCGAAGAGTTGGCGGGCGCGGCGGTGTTCCTGGCGTCGGATGCGGCAAGCTTCGTGACGGGACAGACGCTGCTGGTGGATGGCGGGATCACCAGCGTGTTGTGAAAGCAGGCAGAAGCGATTGCATCGAGCAGATATTACGCTGCAGCCAGTCGCCGCATCTCTTCCTCGAATTCGAAGCAGAGCTGCGCGCCTTCCTCCTGCGGCAACCAAAGGACCATCTGCGGCACGATCTTGCGATAGAGACGAACACTGTCCGCATCCCAAGGTAGCGAGTCAGCCGCTCGCGCTTCCGCGATCAGCTTGTGCAGCCTTGTGCGGACGCGATCGGGATCGCCCTGGTAGTAGACGGGTGGCGCGTCTTGATCGAAGAGCTCGGGCTCATCGCTGCCGAAAAGATCGAGCTGGTGTCTGCTGGCCATGGGTGTACCGGGTACGATTCGTACCTGCACTATGGCGTAACCAAATTGGTTACACGATGGCGCCAACCAGGCTTATCCCCGTTTTCCTGACATCCCGCTGTCAGTTATCCGCTTCGCCTTCGCCGAGCGCCGCCTTCAAATGATCGGCCTTGATCAGTTCGGCCTTCAAGATGCGTTCCATCAAATCGGCCTGCGCCGGCTCCAGCGCAATCAAGCGGCCGAGAACATTGAGGAGGTCGATCAGATCGGTCGTGTATTCGGCCAGCCAATGATCCGGTTGGATCGAATCGAGCTGCGACGGAGGCCGTTTGTCGCCGATCTGCGGGCGCGAGCGGTCCAGCCGGCGATAGCTGAACCAATGCCAAACGACCTTCTTGCCCGAAACTTCGTAGTTCCACATCTCCGGCGAGACATTGTCGATGAAGCCCTTGCCGACATGAAGCCGGCGCTGAGCAGCATCATACTCCATCGTGTCGGGCAACGGCTCCGGTGCGCCCGGAATGCCGCCGTCTTCCGGAATGAAGGGACGCAGGTCTTCCGGCATACGGGGTGGGCTTTTCGGCCGTCCAGCTTCCATGTCCGCAAAGCGCTCGCCATAACAATGCAGCCAGATCACCTCACGGCCAAGTGCCGCAGCTTCAGCGAACAGCATAGGGTCCGCAGTGAGAGGAACGCGCAGGCCAGGCTGCACCAAATCGGGTTGGAAGCGCACCGTGAAGGCCGGATGCGAAAGCACTGCAGCCAGATAGCCCATGACGTCCTCAGAGATATGGGGTGGCCATATACATCGGCTAGCGCGCCAAGCAGTTTTGGCAAGATGTTCGGGGTCTTTGCCGCTGCGTCGCGCCAAAGAGGATGTGCGCGCCCCCCACGTCCGTTGAAGTGGTCAAGATCGGGAATAAATCCCGTGAAAGTAATCGAGGGCCCGGATTTCGGGGCGACCCGCTCGAGTGCCGTTAAATAGACCTGTCTCGGTGAATAGTTATCCCACAACGAGGGATTTGGCCGATTGATAAGCCGATTATCAGGAATGATCCATTGGCGATCGAACGAGCGAAATCCATAGCGGGTTGGCGCAATCGCCGGAAGTTTATCCTTTCCGACGGCGATCAAACGACATTCATGGCCTGCCAATCCGTTCTGCGCCTGCTTTGAAACGGTCTTGTCGCCGCCTTGATGCGGATGAAACAGTTCCTCCTGCTTATTTGGATCCTTGTCGGAGGTAAGCTTTGTCCAGCGTCGCTTGAGTGACTGTCTATCTGGTGCAATGATCCAGGTTCGACCTGGCATGACGCCTGACCCATCATAGTCGAAGAAGGACTTTAGCTCCGGAAATGTCGCCCAATCGCCGCTGGCCGCGGGGAAAAAAGGGGCACGCCATGCGGACGCACAGTCCTGCCACGCCCCTGAGCCCAGTGTCAGCTTTTCCAATGCCGCGAACTTATCTTCGCGCGACCCTTTCGGCAGCGCACGGAAGCGCACTCTCGCGGGAGTGTCCTTGCTCTTTCCGAGTGTCTTGGCCGCGAGCACGATGCAGACCGGTTGCTGCACCCCCTGGAAAATGCGCGTCCTGACCTCAGGCTGGTGTCCGTCCGGAGAGCAGTCGATCACCCATATGTCCGAACAGGTGCGCCGAAGATCGTCGCGCATGCGTTCGAACCCGGGGCCGTTCAGAAAACCGGCAACCGTGATGAAACAGACGATGCCTTCCTCATCCTTGTCGGGAAAGCCAGTCGCAGCATAATTCCCGGTGCCGAATACCTTCCAGGTCGCCCAGCGCCAAAAATAAATATAGAGGTTTTTCAAGTGCTTCGCGTGCGCACCGACGCCCCATTCGCGCGGCGCGGCCCACCAATCCATCGGGGCCTTGAGCTTTCCCCCCGAGCCGGCCTCGATCCAGCCGCCGCGCCCCTTCGCCTTTTCCTTGTAAGGGGGATTGCCGAGGACAACCGTGATCTTCTGTTCTTTCTTCACCGTGTTGGCGTCACGCCGCGATTTGGCGATGGCGCCGCCCTGCATCAGCGTTTCTTCCTCGACGTAGGGATTGCCGAGCGTATTGGTGATGAAGAGTTTCATGTCCGGCAATTTTAGCGCCTCGCCGGGCTTCGGCTTGATAAGGGCTTGCATTTCGGCGACGAGCCGAAGCTGAGCCACCGCGAACGGGCCAAACTGCAATTCGAAGCCAACCAGTCGCTTCGCCGCCCCCTCGATGGCATTTGCGACCGCACCGGGACCCTGGTCGCCCGAGATGGTCGCGGCGATCTTGCGCAAGACACCGAGCAGAAAAGTACCCGTTCCCATCGCGGGATCGGCCAGTGTGACATCGGCGGATGCAAGTCCGGCCGGGCGCTCGAAAAGCGGCCCTCGCAGTGCCTCATCCACCAATCCGGCCATAGCATCGACGACTTCCGGCGGCGTGTAGTATGAGCCGGTTTGCTTCCTCAGCTTGTTATCGTAGACGCCAAGGAAATCCTCGTAAAAATAGAGCCATGCTTCTGGTTTATCCTTGCTGATCGTGTGCCAATTCACCTTGTCCAGCACACGTGTCAGCGTCGACAGAGAGGTCTGGAGAGCCTTCTGATTGGCGTCATCATCGGTCAGCATGCCGAGCGCTGTGCCTATGAGGGAGTTCGTCTTTCTGAGCTCGTGGGCCGCTTGATGGATACCGGCAGCGAGCGGAATATCGAGCGCCCTGGCAATCAACAAGCCGAAGGTCACGGCCTGTGCGTAGCCATCAGCGAATTGTTGATCATCCGCCTCGGGGAAAAGCAATTTGCGCCAGTCCTGCTTGAGGGCGGTCAGCCCTTCGCTGTTGCGGGCAAGTTGCTCAATCACCTCGTCGCGCAGGAGACGACAGAGGCGGGCACTAATCTCCGCGAGTCGTTTTGCATTTGGCGGGGGCACCGGTGCCCAGGTCAGAAAATCGAGCAACAACGGTAGCAAGCCGTCCGGCGGAGTGAGTTTTGAGCCGGCGGTTTCGAGATCGCCTTCCAAAGCGGCAATCTTGCCCACAAGCGCACCATCACGCCACAAGCTGAAAGCGCTGCCATCCGTGTAGAGAAGGTTCGGCAGAGATTTCAGCTTGTTCCACTGATCCTTGTCGTGCGGATCGGCGAAATGCCGTGGGTCGGCTCCCTTGCCCGGAGCCTTGACCTCGATAAATCCCACCAGAGCGTGGTGAACGGTGACCGCGAAGTCCGGGCGTGTCTTGATGTCGGCAAGACTGGTCTCGCCGACCAAATGGACTGAGCCGGCCGCCAGCCCGCCGATTTCACCCAGTTCGCGAACGAGCACTTCAAGCGGCGCGCGAAGCTGGTCCTCGGGTTGTCCCCCGATCGCCGGATTTGAAAGCTTCGGCTTAAGTGACGCGCCATAGGCCGATACGGCATCAGCCAAGGTCTTTACAGTCAACAGCCCCCTCCACCCCACTGGTTCAGCGCGATTTGAATCGCGTGAATTATCTATTGCGGGCGAAGCTTATTGAAACGCTTGCGTATTTGCAGGTGTTTTCTTTTCCGCCGATCGCTGCTGCTTACACAGCGAAAGATGTCCCAGGCCAGCAAGCGGGCTGAACGCCCAGCGCGGCGGCAGGTTCCCTCAGACCGGCAGGCTGGTAGCGCCCGGCGCGGTTCCGGCTTCGGGCTCTAAAGCGTTGGCTGCCCTGCCCTTCATCATCGCAATCAGCACCCTGTCCATCGACAGCCCGCCCGCGCCGCTGAGCGCCAGGATGAACATGCCGCCGGCAATGGCGAGGTCCTTCTCGAAATGCAGCAATTCGTTCTGGCTGGCGAAGTTGGTGTGAAAGAGGCCGGCCGTCATCAGGCAGAACAGGCCGAGCCCGATCGCGCCCAGCCGCGCCAGGATGCCGAGCGCCACCGATAGGCCGGCGCCGAGCTGCAACGCGATGGTGGCCAAAAGCAGCGGCGTGCCGACGCCGAGCGCGGTCATCGCCTTCTCAGCGCCCTCGAAATGCGTCGCCAGTTCCAGGCCCTCATGCACGAAGATCAGCGACAGCAGCAGCCGGCCGGCAAGCAGGACGACGTCGCTGGCGTGAAGTTTTTCGGCGAGTTCGATCGGTGTCATGGTCGGCTCCAGTCTTTGGAAACAGCCAATTTGGAAAATGGGCGGTCGCCCGTGTCCACGCAGGTGCGCTCGGGGTTGAAAGGTCGGAGCCGGCGCGAGGGAGAGGAACGCCGGCTCCGGTTTTCGGGCGCTACCGCCGTGGCGCCCAAAAATCGGTGCCTATGGGGGCTAGGTCGGTGCCAGGCCCCCTCTCCGGCCGCTTCGCGGCCACCTCTCCCCCACGTTGTGGGGGCGAGGTACAGGCTGAGCTACTTCGTCACCTTGGTGGCGATCGCCTGCTTGAGGTCGGCAAGCTCCTCGCAGCCGGCCGGGCAGAGCTTTTGCAGCGAGGCGAGCTGCTGGTTGGCCTTGGCCATGTCGCCGGTCTCGACATAGAGCTCGCCCAGATATTCATGCGCGGCCTTGTGATCGGGCTGAAGCTCCAGCGCCTTGGTGTAGTAGGTGAGCGAGGTCTGGTAGTCGCCGGTCTTGCGCAGCGTGAAGCCGAGCAGGTTGTAGACGTCGGCCTGCTGGGTGTCCTGCGCGAGGTCGCGCAGGTCGGCAAGCGCGCCCTTGTAGTCCTTGGCCTCGATCTTGGCTTTCACCGCCGTCAGGTCCGGCGCGTCGGCGCCTTCGATGTCGTCCACGGCATAGGCCGGAACGGCGATGGCGATCGGGGCCGCCGTCAAGACCGCAATGGTACCGAGCACCGCGAAAAGTGCGTGTTTCATTGTAGTTGTCACTTTCTGTTCAGGATCCGATTCAGATCTGGGTTGGGGTGAAAGCGTAGGCATTGCCGTCCTTGACGAAGCTGCCTGTGCCGGGGAACGGAAAGTGCGAGCCGCAGATGCGGACGTTGTCGGCGATCACCTGGTCGACGATCTTGTGGCGCGTGGCGATCGCCATCGGCCCGTCCTGGTCGTAGGCGCCCTGCCATTCGGGATGCGGGGCGAGCAGCGCCGGCACGTACATGGTGTCGGCCGAGACGAGGAACTGCTCGGAGCCGGCATCGACATGGTAGACGGAATGGCCGGGCGTGTGGCCGGGCGCCGCCATGATGCGGATGCCGGGCACCGCTTCAGTGCCGTCGTCGACCAGCTTCCAGTTCTTCCATTTCGGGAAGTTCTCGGCGATGCGCTTGCCCGCGGGCTTGCGGCCCTCGGGCAGCTTGGCCAGCCGGCTCGGATCGGTCCACCAATTATACTCGGCGGCGTTGACGATCAGCTCGGCATTCGGGAACACCGGATCGTTGGTGCCCTTTTCCATCAGACCCCAGACATGGTCCGGATGGAAATGCGAGATCAGAACAGTGTCGATCGCCTTGTAGTCGATGCCGGCCGCCTTCATGTTGGCCGGCAGATGCGTGGCGTTGGCCTGCCATTGGCCGACGCCGGAGCCGGCGTCCATCATGATGGTGCGGCCGTTCATCTTGAGCACCACGACGGTGAGCGGGATCGGCATGAATTCCGTGGTCAGCCCCGCCTTGGCGAGTGCCGCCTTGGTGTCGTCGACCGACACGTCCTTGATGAAGGCCGGGTCGTGCGGCTTGCGCCAGATGCCATCATAGACCGCGGTGACTTCGAGCGGGCCGACCTTGTATTTGTAGAAGCCGACCAGCGGCTCGACCGGGGTTTCGGCGTGAGCCGCGGGCGCGAATTCCAGCTTGCCGGCAATGCCGAAGGCGGCAGCGGCGGCGGCGGACCCCAGCACCATGCGACGTGTCATGTTGAACATCGGAAATCTCCTCTAATGGCTGCGGGTTGTTTCAGGTTTCATGCGGTATGCGAGAATGGCGGAGGGCCCGGTGCTGCCCTCCGCCCAGACTGCGGAAACCGGCGCCGACCGGTTCGACTGAAGACCGGCCGGCGCCGAGGAGATCAGGACTTCTGGTTTCCGACCCGGCGAGGCGTGCCTTCCCCGCCGCGATCAGAACCCTTCGCCCCGAGCTCCGGAGCGAGGACCTTTCGGTCCGGCTGGGATCAGAACCCTGCGGTTCTGACTCCTGGGCGAGGACCTTTCGGTCCCGCCTGGGATCGGGACCTGTGGTCCCGACTCCTGCTTAGTGACCCCAAATGCCCTGGCCGGGCTCTTCCGCAGTAATCCTGGCTGCCGGCTTCATGGCGTGGCGGGCCATTTCGGGCCTCGCGATGGAGCCGGTGGTGGTGGTGTCGACGACGGCAGCCTGCTGGCCGCCATTCGTCCAGGAGAAGTGGTCGCTGCCGGCAAAGGCGCTGCCGGTGGCAACCAGGATGGCGACTGCGGCAAAGGCGGTTCTGTTCATTTGCGTATTCCTTCCGGGTTGGTTGATGCGTGCCTTGGGAGGATGGCCTCGCTACAGCCAAGACCCCGAGGGCCCCGGCTTTATTCCCGGGGGCGGAAAGAATTTTTTGGAGGCAACGGAAGATCGCGATTTTTGCGCGATGAACGGCCCAGTCAGCCGGCGTTAATCATGGCTCGAGTTTGTTGGCTCAAGGCAAGGCTCCAGGCCGCGAATGGCGCAACTTGAGGCGGGCATGGAAGTTCTAATTTAAGCACTTTCCTTTAACTCCGATCGATGGCGCGTCGTCCTCCGATCGACAGAGCGTCGCCCAGGAAAGCTATTCGGGTTGAATTGACCGCGACAAGTTTCAACATCGGCCGTATCAGGCGGGCCGTTCTCTCTTCCGCCAACGTGCCGGCGGCGATTGCCTTCGTCGTGCTCATGATCTGCGCGATCTTCGTCGACCAGCAGAACAAAACGGTTTCCGATCAACTCACGCGCGCCGACGTCCTCTACAAGGTCAATATCATCCGCGCCAAGCTGGAAGGAAACGTCAACGGCAATCTCCAGCTGGTTCAGGGCCTCGTCTCGGCCATCGTCACCGAGCCCTATATGGGGCAGCAGAGATTTGCCTCGCTGGCTGCCAATCTCTTCAAGCAGAAATCGCAGCTGCGCAACATTGGCGGCGCGCCCGATCTCGTCATTTCGCTGATGTATCCGATGGAGGGCAACGAGAAGGCGATCGGGCTCGACTACCGCAAGAACGAGGCGCAACGCTTGGCGGCGCTTAGGGCGCGCGACCAGCGCATATCGGTGCTTGCCGGTCCCGTCGACCTCAGGCAGGGTGGGCGCGCCTTCATCGGCCGGATCCCTGTCTTCGTGCCGACAGCGGGGGGCGGCGATCGCTTCTGGGGCCTTGTCTCGGCGGCTATCGACATCGATCGGCTCTACGCCGCAAGCGGCCTCACCGACCCCGGTCTCGACATAGATGTGGCGCTTATCGGCAAGGATGCGCTTGGCGGTGGCGGCCAGCGCTTCTTCGGTGGCGCCGACATCGTCAAGAACAATCCGGTGACGGCAGAAGTGCAGCTGCCGTTCGGTTCCTGGCAGATATCGGCAGTCCCCAAGGGCGGCTGGCCGGCCGTGCCGAAGAACGAGCGGGTCTTGCAGGCGCTCATGGCGCTTGCCGCTGTGCTGGTGGTGCTGCCCATCCTGGTGGCCGGACGGCTGTTCGGCGAAAGGCAGAAAAACTATGCCGAATTGAGGCGCCTGTCCGGGAGGCTGGAACTGGCTCTGGAGGCTTCGGGCATCGGCGTGTGGGAGCAAGACCTCGTCACCGACGAGCTGCTGTGGGACGATCGCGTCAATGAGATCTACAGCAAGCCCGCCGATGGGAAGCCGCGCGGCTATGATGACTGGGCACTGGTGATCCACCCCGAGGATATCGCGCGGGCACAGCGCGAGTTCGACCTTGCCGTGGCTGCAAAAGGTCCCTACTCGTCGCAGTATCGACTGCTTCGCCCAGACGGCACCGTCCGCCATGTGCGGGCGCGTGCAAGCTACTTCCAGGACAGCGACGGCACGCCGAAGATGGTCGGGGCCGAATGGGACGTGACCAGCGACGTTCTGCTCAACGAGAATCTGGTGCGTGAACGGCAATTGTCGGAATCGAAGAATGCCGAACTCAAGGCAGCCAAGGCACGCATCGAGCATGTGGCGCTGCACGATTCGCTAACAGGCCTGCCCAATCGCCGTTACCTCGACGAGATGCTGGCCAATTCGCCCGAGGATCGCACTGCGCTGCTGCATCTCGACCTTGACCGCTTCAAGCACATCAACGACACGCTCGGCCATGCGGCGGGCGACGCCATGCTCATGTATGCCTCGAAGGTCATCAAAGCCAACGTCCGGGCAGGCGACTTCGTGGCGCGCATCGGCGGAGACGAGTTCGTTGTGGTGTGCCAGGGGCGCGATGACAATGAACTCGCCGCGCTAGCGGACCGTATCATCGAAGAAATGCGCCAGCCCGTCGACTATAAAGGCCACCAATGCCGGTTCGGGGTCAGCATCGGGATTGCGGCGCTTAGCGGCGTCGATGCAAAGCAGCTGCTGGTCAACGCCGATCTCGCGCTCTATCGAGCCAAAAGCCGCGGTCGCAATCGTTATGAGTTCTTCAATGAAGAGCTGCAGAGCGAGATCGTCAGGACCAAGCAGACCGCGGACGAGATCCTGGGCGGGCTGGAGCGCAACGAGTTCATCGCCTACTACCAACCACAGTTCGATGCCAAGACCCTCGAGATCGTCGGCGTCGAGGCGCTGGCGCGCTGGCGCCATCCACGACGCGGCATCCTCGCCCCCGACATCTTCCTCAAAGTGGCCGAGGAATTGAATGTGGTCTCGCTGATCGACCGCACGATCCTCGAACAAACGCTGGAGAATTTCCAGTGCTGGTCGCGCGACGGTCTCAACATCCCGCGCTTTTCCGTCAACGTCTCGGCACGAAGGCTGGAGGACAAAGACCTGATCAACGGCCTGCGCAAGCTGCCGATCAAGGAGGGAACCGTCTCATTCGAGCTCGTGGAATCGATTTTCCTGGACGAAAATGACGAGCTTGTCACTTGGAACATCGAGCACATCAAGGAACTCGGGATCGACATCGAGATCGACGATTTCGGCACGGGCCATGCATCCGTCGTCAGCCTGCTCAAACTGCAACCGAGCCGTCTCAAGATCGACCGGCAGCTCGTCACGCCGATAACCGGTTCGGCGGCGCAGCGGCGGCTGGTGTCGTCAATCATCGAAATCGGCAAATCGCTCGGCATCGGCGTTGTGGCGGAAGGCGTCGAGACGATGGAACATGCGCGCATCCTGAAGGACCTCGGCTGCGACATCCTGCAAGGCTACGCATTCGGGCGCCCGATGGACGCAAAATCCTTCAGGACCTTCGCCATATCGCGCAAATGGCTGGCCACGGCATAGCGGACGATGCGAGCTGCCGTTGACAGCACCGCCGCCGCGCGGGGTGTTCAGCAAACGAGCAAACGATAGGACAGCCCTGTCGAGAGTGACAGCAGCTGCAGTCATCAAACTGTCACACCAGGCGGCAACCTCCATGGTAGGTTTGCCGTGGCCGTCCCCGCGACCCCTGACCGCATCAAGAGCCGGCGAAGCCGCCATGAACATCGCCCTCCCCGCCGAAGGCACCGACCTCTCGCCCTATTTGCCGGACGAGCACGGGCTGTTCTTCATCTACCATTTCAAGGCCGACGGCAGCCGCACCAAGGATCCAGCGGAGGCGCATTGGAGCTGGCGCAGCTACCAGATCACCGACATGCGCGCCCGCCAGGAGATCGGCGCCGAGCAGGCCCTGCCGGCGCCGGTGCGCGATGCCTTCCTGTCGCCCAGCCATGGCTGGCAGATCGATTTCGAGGACGACTTCCTTTATGGCGACCTGCCCGACCTCAGGCACGATTTCGCCGAGGCGCGCGGGCTCACGCATTTCCGCTTCGCTTTCAACGACAGGATGCTGGTCGGCGCCCGCAAGCAGCCGCTGGAATCGGTCGACAAGATCCGCAAGCTGGTGGAGAGCGGCACGCGAAAATTCCGCACGCCGGCCGAGCTGATCGAGGCGGTGATGGGCCAGTCGCTCGACGGCATGGCGGCCGAGCTCGACAAGATGGGCGACACGCTCGACGGCATCGAGGACCGCATCGTGTGCGATGCATGGCACAATGAGCGCCAGGCGCTGGTCGACGCGCGCCGGCAGCTGGTGCTGATCCACCGGCAGATGGCGACGCTCACCAGCCTCTTCCGCCATCTCGACCATTCGCATCGCAACGAACTGCCCGACCCCATCAACGACATGGCGACCCGGCTTTCGCACCGGGCGCACACGCTGCATCACGACGGCGAGCAGTTACAGGCGCGCACGCGCCTGTTGCAGGACGAGCTGATGGCGAAGCTGACCGAGCAGTCGAACCAGCTGCTCTATGTCCTCTCCGTCATGACGGCGGTGCTGTTGCCGATGACCATCATCTCCGGGCTGTTCGGCATGAATGTCGGCGGATTGCCGCTGGTCGGCACGCCTCTGGGATTCTGGGTGGTGACGGCGATCTCGGTCGTCATCGCCGGCATCATCTATATGTTCGTGCGACGGCTGGGGCGCGTGTAGCGCTTCAGGCGGTCGCCCGCAAATCCTCGACGATCGCGCCGGCGGCCTGGACTTCGGCCTCGTGGCCAGGCTCGCGCCACGTCTCGGCAAGTCCGGCCACGTACCATTCGCGCATGGCCGGCAGGTCAAGCAGCTGTTGCGGGTAGGCAGCTGCCGCGCCTTCGAAAGTCAGGCCGTAGGACTGTGCCCTGAACGCGATGGGGGCGAAGAAGGCATCGACGGCACCGAAACGGTCGCCGGCCAGGAAAGGTCCGCCGAAACGCGCAAGGCCGTCGTTCCACAAATCTCCCATGCGGAAGATGTCGTGCTTGAGCGCGCCGGACATCGGCAATGGCTCGACGCGGACGCCGCAGCTCATCGGGCAGTCATTGCGCATCGCGGTGAAGCTCGAATGCATCTCGGCGGCGGCCGAGCGCGCCCAGGCACGCGCTTTTGCGTCCTCCGGCCAGACGCCCTGGTGGCGTTCGGCCAGGTATTCGACGATCGAGAGCGAATCCCAGACTGCCCAGCCGTCATCGACCAGGCAGGGCACCCGGCCATTTGGTGAGAACTGCCGGTAGAGATCGAAACTCGGTCCGCTCGGGAACGGCGTCAGCCGCTCCTCGAAGGGAATGTCGAGGACGCGCATCAGCAACCACGGCCGCAGCGACCAGGACGAATAGTTCTTGTTGCCGATATGCAGAACGTACATCAGGACCCTGCCCTGTTTGATGCAATCCTAGACGGAAAACTGTCTCGAACTTTCCCTGGAAGTTACTTTATCGCGGGCGCCGGCGAGCGAAGCTCACGGCCCCTGAACATCGACCAGCTATACATCGCCAGCGCCGTCCAGATCAGTGCGAAGGCGATCGCCTGCGTGGTGCCGAACGGCTCATCGAAAATCAGCACGGCGATCAGGAACACCATGGTCGGCGCGACATATTGCATGATGCCGATGGTGGACAGGCGCAGCAGCCTGGCGCCGAAGGCAAAGAGCAGCAGCGGCACCGCGGTGACGGGACCACAGCCGATCAGCAATGCGGTGTCGGCACCGGTGCTGGAGATGAAATGATCCTGGCCGGTGGCGATCAGGTAGACGATGTAGCAAAGCGCCGGCACCGAAAGCAAAAGCACTTCGAGCAGGAAGCCCTGGCTCGGGCCGATCGGCAGCGTCTTGCGGAAGAAGCCGTAGGCGGCGAAGGAGAAGGCGAGCGCCAGCGACACCCAGGGCAATTTGCCGGCCTCGATGGTGAGCACTGCCACCGCGACCGTGGCGAGCGCCACCGCGGCGATCTGCAGCCGGTCGAGCCGCTCGCCGAGCAGCACGGCGCCGACGACGACGCTGACCAGCGGGTTGATGTAATAGCCGAGCGCCGTCTCGACGGTGCGGTCGACCGCGATCGCCCAGACATAGATGCCCCAGTTGATCGAGATCAGCACCGCCGTCAGCGCTGCCATGGCAAGGCTTTTCGGCGAGCGGATCGCCGCCTTGAAGTCGGCGGTGCGGCCGGCCCAGATGAGCACCGCCGCGGCGATCGGCACCGACCAGACGACGCGGTTGGCGATCACCTCGGCAAGCGGCAGATGCGCCACCGCTTTCATGTAGAACGGCAAGAGCCCCCAAAGGAAATAGGCGCCAAGCGCCAGGAGGAAGCCGCGGCGGGCCTTGGCATCCTGATCGAGATCGGCTGTAGCGGTGACCATGGCCTAACGCTATGGCCCAGCGGAGCGGCCAAGACCATCCTAAAATTATGATGGATCAACGGACTTTTGGTGATGGTTCAAACGGTTCACAGGTCCTCGCCCCACGCAGTGGGCTACGGCATGCACACATTTCCAAGCGGCTGGTCTTTGGCGATAGCCTGCTTGTCAGCTTGGCGCATGCATTGTCTTATGTAGCGCAGGTCGACCCCCACTCCGTCTCGGCTTCGCCGAGCCACCTCTCCCCCGATCGACGGGGGAGAGGAAAGGCGCCAAGCCTTTTGCCGTCAATGCTTGTCCAGCAAGGCTCCCTTCCTTTCCCTCCGGAGGGGGGAAAGGTGGCGCTGCGAAGCAGCGACGGATTGGGGGAACCAAGTGGCAATCAAGCCTCAGGTCGATCAGTCACGCCAGTCACAGAAGATGTGTGCATAGCGTAGCCGCCTTCGCGGGGGCGAGGAAAGGCGGTCTACTCCGCCGCCACCAGTCCCGCCATCTCGCGGTTCTTCATCAGCTTGTAGACGATCGAATCCATCAGCGCCTGGAAGGAGGCGTCGATGATGTTTTCCGACACGCCGACCGTCCACCAGCGGGCGCCGGTGGAATCGTGCGATTCAATCAGAACGCGAGTGATGGCCTCGGTGCCGCCGTTGAGGATGCGCACCTTGAAGTCGGCGAGCTCGAGATCGGCGATCTCGTTCTGATACTTGCCTAAATCCTTGCGCAGCGCGATGTCGAGCGCGTTGACCGGGCCGTGGCCTTCGGCGACCGACATTTTCTCCTCGCCGTCGACCTCGACCTTCACGATCGCCTCTGAGACGGTCTTCAGATTGCCGTTGGCGTCGAAGCGGCGCTCGACCATGCAGCGGAAGGAGGTGACGTTGAAGAACTCCGGCAGGCCATGCAGCATTTTTCGCGCAAGCAGCTCGAATGAGGCATCGGCGCCCTCATAGGCATAGCCTTCCGCCTCGCGCTCCTTGACCACCGCGATCAGGGAGTCGAGCCGGTGATCGTCCTTGGGCACGTCGATGCCGCGCCGCTTCAATTCGGCCAGGAAATTGGCCTTGCCGCCCTGGTCGGAGACCATGACGCGGCGGCGGTTGCCAACGGCTTCCGGCGGCACATGCTCATAGGTCGCCGGCTCCTTGGCCAGAGCCGAGGCATGGATGCCGGCCTTGGTGGCGAAGGCGGAGGAGCCGACATAGGGCGCCTGCGCTTCCGGTGCGCGGTTGAGCAATTCGTCGAAGGCGCGGGAGAGCCTGGAGATTCCGATCAGATTCTCGGCCGAAATGCCGGTTTCGAAACGATCGGCGAAGGCGGGCTTCAGCGAAAGCGTCGGGATGATGGAGATAAGATTGGCGTTGCCGCAGCGCTCGCCGATGCCGTTCAGCGTGCCCTGGATCTGGCGCACGCCGACCTCGACGGCGGCGAGTGAATTCGCCACCGCCTGACCGGTATCGTCATGGGCATGGATGCCGAGATGATCGCCCGGGATGCCGTGCGCGATCACCTTGCCGACGATTTCGCGCACTTCCGAAGGCTGCGTGCCGCCATTGGTGTCGCACAGCACCACCCAGCGCGCGCCGGCGTCATAGGCGGTTTTGGCGCAGGCCAGCGCGTAGTCGGGATTGGCCTTGAAACCGTCGAAGAAATGCTCGCAGTCGACCATCGCCTCCTTGGCCGAAGCGACCGCCGCCTCGACCGAGGCCTTGATCGATTCCAGATTCTCCTCGTTGGTGCAGCCGAGCGCGACGCGCACATGATAGTCCCAGCTCTTGGCGACGAAGCAGATGGCGTCCGACTTCGACTGCACCAGCGCCGCCAGCCCCGGGTCGTTGGAAGCCGAGACCCCTGCCCGCTTGGTCATGCCGAAGGCGACGAATTTCGCGCTCTCAGTCCGTTTCTTCTGGAAGAACGTCGTGTCGGTCGGGTTGGCGCCCGGATAGCCGCCCTCGACATAGTCGATGCCGAAGTCGTCGAGCAGCTTGGCGATCGCGATCTTGTCCTCGACGGAAAAGTCGATGCCCGGCGTCTGCTGGCCGTCGCGGAGGGTCGTGTCGAAGAGGTAAAGGCGTTGCTTAGTCATGGCTGTAGCTCGAAAGGCTGCGATCCTTCACCGTGGAGAGCGACGTGCATCACTATTTCCCCGCGAACCGATCCGTCGCCCGGATCAGCCGGTCCAGGATCCCGGGCTCCGAATAGGCGTGGCCTGCCCCCTCGATGAGGTGGAAATCGGCCTTCGGCCAGGCCTTGTGCAGCGCCCAGGCATATTTCGCCGGGCATGGCATGTCATAGCGGCCGTGGACGATGGTGCCGGGGATGTCCTTCAGCTTCCAGGCGTCGCGCAGCAGCTGTCCCTCCTCCAGCCAGCCGGCATGGACGAAATAGTGGTTCTCAATACGGGCGAAGGCGATCGCGTAGTCGTCCTGGGCGAACGGGTCGCTGGTCTCGGGCTCGGGAAGCAGCGTGATCGTCTCGCCTTCCCAGATGCTCCAGGCACGGGCGGCCTGAACTTGAGCCTTGCGGTCGGAGCCGACCAGCCGCTTGCGATAGGCGGCCATCATGTCGCCGCGCTCGGCCTCGGGGATCGGCGCCAGGAAGCGCTCCCATTTGTCGGGGAACATCTCGGAGACGCCGAACTGATAATACCATTCGAGCTCGGCGCGGGTCAGCGTGTAGATGCCGCGCACCACGAGCTCGCTGACACGCTCGGGATGCGTCTCGGCATAGGCGAGCGCCAGCGTCGAACCCCAGGAGCCGCCGAACACCAACCATTTGTCGAAGCCGGCCATCTCGCGCAGGCGCTCGATATCGGCGACGAGATGCCAGGTGGTGTTGGCCTCCAGGCAGGCGTTGGGCGTCGACTTGCCGCAGCCGCGCTGGTCGAACAGGATGACGTCGTAGAGTTTCGGGTCGAACAGGCGCCGGTGTTTCGGCGAGATGGTGCCGCCCGGACCGCCATGCAGGAACACCGCGGGCTTGCCGCCCTTGGTGCCGCAGCGCTCCCAATAGACGGTGTGACCGTCGCCGACGTCGAGCATGCCGGACTCGAACGGCTCGATCTCGGGGTAGAGCGTACGCAAGGAACCGCTGTGGATCGTCATAGTTTCAAGCCCTGCTGCGGCCAGTTGACCGTCTCGTGGTCGGGATGCTGGAAGGAGATGATCTGCTCCTGCCGCCGATAGAAATCGGGGTCGTCAAGGATCGGCGCCTCGAAGATCTTTTCCACCCAGGGCAGGCGAACGGCGTAATTCACCTGGATCTGCGGCGCGAGGTCAGAGCGGTCGTCGAAAGCGCCGATGGCGATCTCCAGCGCGCCGGGCTGGCGGTAGGTCAGCGGCGTGCCGCAGCGGGCGCAGAAGCCGCGGTCGATATTGACCGAGGACTGGAAATAGCTCGGCTCCTCATGGGTCCATTCGACGCCGTCCTTCGGCACCGCCACCAGCGCGCCGAAGAAATTGCCGAACTGTTTCTGGCACATGCGGCAATGGCAGATGGACGGGCGCCCAAGGCTGCCGTGGACGCGGAAACGCACGGCGCCGCACTGGCATCCGCCTGTTCGAACTTGGTCGGTCATGGTCTTTCCTCCGGCGGCCATTGCTCGGTGTCGTGATCGGGATGCTGATAGGAGACGAGCTCGGCCAGATAAGGCGCAGACGCGATATCGGCCATCGTGTCCTCGGACGGCAGTTTGGGGATGCCGTCGACATAAGGAAGCTTTGCTTCGACGCCCCACTGGATGGTGGGCGCGATACCGGTCGGATCATCGAAGGCAGCGATCGCCAGTGCTGTGCCATCCGGCGCCTCGAAAGTCAGCGGCGTTCCGCATTCGGCGCAGAAGCCGCGCCAGGCGGCGTTGGACGAGCGGAAGCGCTTCGGCTCGCCGCGCGTCCAGTCGAGCGTCGCTCCGCGCACCGAGACCAGCGGCAGATAGAAATTGCCGCTCGCCTTCTGGCACATGCGGCAATGGCAGACCGAGGCGTCGCCCAGCGCGCCCTCGACGCGGAAGCGCACGGCGCCGCACTGGCAGCCGCCTGTATAGACCGGCCGGTTGTCGAGGCTCATCGCTCACTCCTGGTCATCGGCTTACTCCGCATCATGGCAGACCGCCTCGACATTGTTGCCGTCGGGATCGAAGACGAAGGCGCCGTAATAGTTGGGGTGGTAGTGCGGCCTCAGGCCCGGCCCACCATTGTCCTTGCCGCCAGCGGCAAGCGCTGCCGCATGGAAGGCATCGACCTCGGCGCGGCTGCGCGCGGTGAAGGCGACATGCTGGGTGGATTTGGGCTTGTCCGTGCTGTCGCTCAGCCAGAACACCGGCCGGTCGCGGCCATAACCGCCAACCTTGGCGCCGCCGGTATATTGGTCAGGCACCATGTAGAGCAGCGAAGCCCCCAGCGGCGCCATCGCCTTGTCGTAGAAAGCCTTCGAAGCGTCAAAATCGGACACGGTGATGCCGAGATGATCGATCATATGACGAGCTCCTCCCTTGGTGGCGCATCGGCCAGGCCGGCCACGATGACGATGTGCTGGCAGGCGTTGTCGATATCGCGGATCACGTCGTCATTCCAGAAGCGCGGCAGACGGCTCCTAACAGTCGAAATCAGCGCTCTACGGCGCCCCCCTCTGTCCTGCCGGACATCTCCCCCACAAGGGGGGAGATCAGACTTCACGCCGGCTTTCGCCAATAGCCCACGCCGCAGGATTGAGCGAGGCGCCAAAGCTGCCAATCTCCCCCCCTGTGGGGGAGATGTCCGGCAGGACAGCGGGGGGCGCTGTCCCGCCAACCTCTCTATGCCTGACCTGACAAAAGCCACCCTCACCGCTTGATCTCCCAGGTCGTCACGCGCTCGCCGGTGACGGGGTCCTTGCCGTCTTTCAGTTGCACGCCCTGCGCCAACAGTTCTTCGCGGATGCGGTCGGCTTCGGCCCAGTTCTTGTCGGCAATGAACTTCAGGCGATCGGCGATCGCCTTGGCGATCGCTTCCTCATCCACCTTGGCCGCGCCCGTATCGAAGCCGAGGAAGGCCAGCGCTGCCTTTAGCGAAGCGGCTGCGCCATTCCCGACCTCGCCGCCGGCATCGACCGCCTCGCCGGCGAGCTGCGTCAGCCGCTGGAAGGCGGTGTAGGTGGCGAGATCGTCGGAGAGCGCTTCCACCACCTCGGCCGGCAATTCTTTTGCCGCCACAGGCGCGAGGTCGGCGGCGCGTTTCCATTTGCGCAACGTGTTCTCGGCTTCCTCAAGCTTGCGCACGGAGAAGTCGATCGGCTCGCGGTAATGCGTCATCAGCATCGCCAGCCTGAGCACCTCGCCCGGCCAGGCGCGGCCGCCGAAAGTGTCGGTCTCCAGCAGCTCATGGATCGAGAAAAAATTGCCGAGGCTCTTCGACATCTTCTGGCCTTCGACCTGCAGGAAGCCGTTGTGCATCCACACATTGGCCATGACCTTGGTGCCGTGGGCGCAGCGCGACTGGGCAATCTCGTTCTCGTGGTGCGGGAAGATCAGGTCCAAGCCGCCGCCATGGATGTCGAAGACCTCGCCAAGATAGGCGGCCGACATGGCCGAGCATTCGATGTGCCAGCCGGGCCGGCCCCTGCCCCACGGGCTCTCCCAGCCGGGCTCTTCGGGGCTCGACAGTTTCCACAGCACGAAATCGCCGGGGTTCTTCTTGTGCGCGTCGACAGCGATGCGCGCGCCGGCCTGCTGCTCGTCGAGATTGCGCTTCGACAATTCGCCATAGTCCGGCATCGAGGCGGTGTCGAACAGCACCTCGCCTGCGGCGACATAGGCGTGGCCGCGCTCGATCAGCTGCCGGATCAGCGAGAGCATGTCGGCCTTACCGTCGGCACGCGGCGCGACAAACTCGGTGGCGCGCGGCTCGTAGGTCGGCTCAAGGCAGCCGAGCGCCGCGACATCCTTGTGGTACTGGCCGGCGGTCTTTTCGGTGACCTTGCGGATCGCGTCATTGAGCGACAGCTTTCCGGCCGCGATGTCGCCGCCGAAGTCGCGCAGCGCCCTGGCATTTATCTTGTCGTCGACATCCGTGATGTTGCGCACATACGTGACGTGGCTTTCGCCGTAGAGATGGCGCAACAGACGGAAGAGCACGTCGAAGACGATCGCCGGACGCGCATTGCCGATATGGGCAAAGTCGTAGACGGTGGGGCCGCAGACATACATGCGCACATTGTGCGGATCGATCGGAACGAAAAGTTCCTTCGCCCGCGTCAGCGTGTTGTAGAGGCTGAGGCCCTTCGATGCGTCCGACATGCGGTCCCGGTCCTTAATCTGGGTTCACTGGAACCAGCTCTGCGCCATCGGCGCAAATCAGGCTCCAGCCTGCTGGCCGGGGCGTTTTTCCGATCTGGGGAAAGATAAGGCGAAAACGTCCGGACCAGCGCGAGGCTAGCCAATAATGCAAATGCCACAAATGGCGAAAGACGTTTTCATGGGCGGCTTTATCGCGCCGGCGGGTGTTGCCGTCAAGTCGCTCCGCTCAGGAAAGATGTCGTTGGATCACAGGTAAAGACAGGCCGAAACATTTTATTAAACATGTCGGCACAGTGATGAAACATTCGCCGGCTAGACCGCCAGAAGTCACGATTTGGTCGGAATCGACCGCCAAACGCTGAACACGAAACGGTTACCAGGGAGAGAATCATGGCTCGCGCCAAGCAGGAACAAGACCGACAAACGCAGCCGGCTCTCGCCAGCCACTACCGCGCGATCGGCCCGGCGGCCATCGTCGCAGCGCTTCTTCACACCGCGAAGAAGAAGAAGCCGACGCAGAAGATCGTCTCGCCGCGCGCGGCCTGACAAGAACGACCGGCACGGTCCCGACCATGGGAAGCCGGCGATGAGGGCGCAAGCAAGCGCCCTGGAGATGAAGGTCCCAAAGCAGCCTCTCGAGGCGAGCAGCCTTCGCTAAAAGAGCGTCATCTGGTTTTCGTCAGCGCCGGGCTTCTGGCGCCTGACCTTCTCGGCCTGTGGCCCGACGACGCCCCGTTCCTGAATCTCCGGCCCGGTGTTGGCGACCATGTTGACCAGGTCTGAAACCGGAATCGCCTCGAAGAAATCGGGCTCGGCGGGCTTCAACAGGTCGAGCACGTCGCGCGGCTCCTGCGTGCGGCAATCGAGCCAGCGGGCGAAGTCGCGTTCCTCGATCACCACGGGCATGCGGTCATGGATATGGGCGATGCCCGTATTGGCCCCGGTCGTGAGGATCGCGCCGGTGTCCATCTCCGAGCCGCCTGGTTCTGCATAGGTCTCGATCAGCCCGGCGAAGGCAATCACCTCACCTCGCTTCGGCCGGATCCAGTAAGGCTGGCCCTTTTTGCCGCCCGACTGCTGCCATTCGTAAAAGCCGGAGGCCGGCACCAGAGCGCGGCGGTGGCGCATGGCGGTTTTGAACGAAGCCTTTTGCAACACGCCTTCGGAGCGGGCGTTGATGAGCAGCGGAAACGCCTTAGTGTCCTCGACCCAGGTGGGAATCAGGCCCCAGCGCACCAGCATCGCCTGGCGGTCCGGCAAGTTCGAGCCCGACTCCCGCGGCGGCCCGGCAAGCGCCATAAGCACCGGCTGCGTCGGCGCGATGTTGTAGCGCGCCGGAAATTCCTCCAACTCGGCCAGACCGAGCAAGGCGGCGGTCTGGTCCGGCGTGGCGGTCAGGGCAAAGCGTCCACACATGGATCTGGGTTCTTCGATTGACGTGCCACGAAAGTGGCGATGGAACAGCCATGCCGCAACGGCTAAAGCTGGATTCGCCCAATCGATCCACAAAAGGCTGCAGAAAGATCGGCACGCATGGAACAGCGCAAGATCATACCGGCCGTTTCCGTCGCCGTCGTGCGTGGCGGCACCGTGCTTCTGGTCAAGCGCGCGCGGGCGCCGTCGCAAGGGCTCTATGCCTATCCCGGCGGCAAGGTCGAGCCGGGCGAGACGCTTGCGCAAGCCGCGGCGCGCGAGTTGCAGGAAGAGACCGGGCTCGAGGCGACAGGCTACCGGCCGCTGCGCGACATCCATATTGACGGCCATGTCGAAAACCACGCGGTCGACTATCTGCTGACGGTGTTTGGCGCGGCCTATGCCGGCGGCGAACCCGTCGCCAGCGACGACGCCGAGACGGCGGCGTTCTACACGCTGGCGGAAATGGCAGGGATGCCGCTGGCGGGCGACGTGTTCTCGGTCGCCGAGGAATTGCTCGGCCCCGCACAAGACGCCAGGCGGTGAGCGTCCAGAATGGCCTTGCAGGCGACAAAATGTTTCGCCACAAAACCCTGCTCTTTCATCGCAAGGCTTTGATGACCCGCGCTTCCGCTTTTCTCGCTGTGTGCCTCGCCGTCAGCATGACCGTCGCAGCGTCCCCGGCGCCCGCCGCCGAGGCGCCTTTCGAGCCCGGGCTGATGCGGCTGGCGGAAGTGCTGGGATCGCTGCATTTCCTGCGCAACCTGTGCGGCGAGAAGGGCGACAAGTGGCGGGTCGAGATGGAAAAGCTGCTCGAATCGGAAAATCCCGATCCTGACCGGCGCGCCCGCTTCATCGCCTCGTTCAATCGGGGCTACCGCTCCTTCAGCGGCACCTACACCCGATGCACGCCTTCGGCGACCGAGGCCATCGCGCGCTACATGAAGGAAGGCGAGACGCTGTCGCGCGACATCGCCTCCCGCTACGGGAATTGAGCCCGGCTCGACCGCTCCGCGTTTTGCGCAGATTTGTTGCGGGCAATCGGCGCCAATGTGACGTGCCTTATTGTGTCCTGTCTCGCTCTGGTGCAATCATGTGTTGCACTTGCGCAACAGTGTTAATGAAACGTTAGCGCGCAGTTGTGGAATTAACTCAAACTGAAGGTTTCGATGCCCCAAGCCGGTCTAATCGGCTAAGCTCGGCATCGATTGAGAGCAGTCTCGACCGGAATGTGGATTTCGACCGTAAAAATGTCGTATTTACAAAGACTTAATTGAGACTGCGGACGAACTGACAGACCAAGCAGGATCCCTCGTCGGATCGACGCTTGCAGAAAGTGGACATCGCAATGGAACATGGTGTCAGCGACATCGACGCTTTGGTCAGGGAAGAAAAGCGGCTGACCGCCGTGGAGAGCCACAGCGAAGCGTGGGCCGAGGGCCTGTCGGCGGGCATCGAACCGGAAATCATCGCCGAAGCAGCGCTGGAGACCGCTTTCGGCGAGATGTTGCGCGCCAATGGCGAGACCTCCGCGCTTGCCCTGCTCGACCGCATGCGGGAAAAAGTGATTGCCGGCGCGTTCGAGCCGGAACGGCTGAAGCACTAGCCACCTGTTTTGACAACGACTTTTTGATAGTGACTTTTGACGCACCGTTTGGGCATCATGTCCGTGCGCTCGGACATTCAAAGCGCCGGCCGGGCCGAACCCGGGAACCATGGAGAGGCAAGCGGTGAGATTTTCGATGTCAGGCCGGCCGCGCGGGCCGGCCCTCAGCATCCTGATCGCCGCCTCCTGCCTGGCGCTGCCTCTGTGCCTCACCAGCACGCCCTCCTACGCACTGAGCGAGATTCAGCGCGAGGACCTGCCTTCGCCGGTCACCCCGCCCGCCAATAGCGACAGCGCCGCGCCCGGCGCTGCCGTGCCGATGCCGGAGGCGCCCGGCACCAAGCCCGCGGACGGCCAGCCGGCCGACGACACCGACAAATCGGAGCCGGAGACGCCGCCCGCCAATGGCGGCATCACCAGCCCGCGCGCAGACCCTGACGCGCCGCCGCCCGCGGTCGTCTACGACCTCAACACGCTTCCCGAACCGGTCAAGCGCATGCACGGGCTGCTCATCGAGGCCTGCCGGACCGGCGACATCGAGAAGCTGAGGCCGCTGATCGGCACGGGCGAGGCGATGACGCAATTGTCGCTGGGCGACATCGATGGGGACCCGGTCACCTTCCTCAAGAGCCTTTCGGGCGACGGCGACGGCCAGGAAATCCTCGCCATCCTGGAAGAGGTGCTTTCGGCCGGCTACGTCCATGTCGACACCGGCACGCCGCAGGAACTCTATGTCTGGCCGTATTTCTTCGCGCTGCCGCTCGACAAGCTCGATGCCAGGCAGCGCGTCGAATTGTTCAAGCTGGTCACCGCCAGCGACTATGACGACATGAAGCAGTTCGGCGCCTACATCTTCTACCGCGTCGGCATCACGCCGACAGGACAGTGGCTGTTCTTCGTCGCCGGGGATTGAGTTTCGCCCTTACTCGGTAATGCTGGCGGGACAGCGCCCCCCTCTGTCCTGCCGGACATCTCCCCCACTTGGGGGGAGATCAGATGTCACGCCGGCTTTCGCCAATCACCAACACTGTGGAGCGAGCGAGGCGCCGAAGCTGCCAATCTCCCCCTCGTGGGGGAGATGTCCGGCAGGACAGTGGGGGGCGCGAAGGAACACGACGATAGCGGATCGTCCTATTGCCGAGGATTGTTGCGATGGCTCAGGCAGTGGTCAGAAGGATGCCGTGGCCGAATTCGTCGGCCAATTTCATGATAAGCAGCTTCTCACGCGCCGTAAGGCGCTTTTGGTCGACAAAACGCCAGTTGCCTTCGTAAAGCGCAAAGGCCTCTTTCGCGGGGGATAGGACGCGCGACATCGCGGTTCCAGGCGAGCGCCTGGAGCTCAGGAAACTCCGCAGGAATGATCGGCGCAATATTCGCGGTCATAGCCCACTCAAGATAATGCAGAGCGCTTAACAAATCCAATGTCGGCGGGATCAGGCCGGCAGCGCCTCGGAGAACTCCACCGCCCTGCCCTGGCCGGGTGTCGCGATCTCGCCTTCCCACATGACGCGCACGCCGCGCACGATGGTGCCGACCGGCCAGCCGGTGACCTCTTTGCCGTCATAGGGCGTCCATCCGGCCCTGGAGCCGGCCTGCGCGTTGGTGATGGTCTCGCGCCGCTTCATGTCGACGATCGTGAAATCGGCATCGTAGCCGGCGGCGATGCGGCCTTTCCTGGCCATGCCGAAAATGCGCTGCGGACCATGGCTGGAAAGGTCGACGAAGCGCTGCAGGCTGAGCCGGCCGGCATTGACGTGGTCGAGCATGATCGGCACCAGCGTCTGCACGCCGGTCATGCCGGACGGCGAGGCCGGATAGGTCTTCGCCTTCTCGGCCAGCGTGTGCGGCGCGTGGTCGGAGCCAAGAACATCGACGATGCCCTGCGAAATGCCGTGCCAGACGCCTTCACGATGGTGAGCCGCGCGCACCGGCGGATTCATCTGGATGAGCGTGCCAAGCCTGGCATAGTCGTCGGCGCTCAGCGTCAGGTGATGCGGCGTGGCCTCGCAGGTCGCGACATCCTTGTGCTGCTCGAGGAAGACGATCTCCTCGGCCGTCGATATGTGCAGCACATGGATGCGCGCGCGCGTCTGCCTGGCGATGCGCACCAGCCGCTCCGTGCAACGCAGCGCCGCGATCTCGTCGCGCCAGACGGGATGCGACGAGGGATCGCCCTCGACGCGCTCGCCGAGCCGTTCGCGCAGGCGGAACTCGTCCTCGGAATGGAAGGCGGAGCGGCGGCGGGTGTTGCGCAGGATCGAGGCGACGCTCGCGTCGTCCTCGACCAGAAGATCGCCGGTGGACGAGCCCATGAACACTTTTATGCCGGCCGCGCCCGGCAGCCGCTCCAGTTCCCCGACATCACGAGCATTGTCGCGCGTCCCGCCGACCCAGAAGGCGAAGTCGCAATGCATGCGCCCGGTGGCCCGCCGCACCTTGTCGGCGAGCGCCGCCTCGCTGGTGGTCAAAGGGTTGGTGTTGGGCATTTCGAAGACGGCGGTGACGCCGCCCAGCACCGCGGCGCGGGAGCCGGTTTCCAGATCCTCCTTGTGCTCCAGCCCCGGTTCCCGAAAATGCACCTGGCTGTCGACGACGCCCGGCAGGATGTGCAGGCCCGCGCAGTCGATGGTTTCGCCGGCCGAAGCCTGGCCGAGATCGCCGATCCGTGCGATGCGTCCGGCCTTCACGCCGATGTCGCGCCGGCCCTCGCCGTCATGGTTGACCACCGTGCCGCCTGTCAGGATGAGGTCGAAGGTGGTTGCCATGGGCAGGTCCAATCTCTTGCGGGGGGAGTGTGGCCGGCTTACGTAATGACCGGACGTTTTGCAAGATCAGGCCGATTTCACGCTCATGCCCTTTGCCCAAATCAAAGACCGCGCGCTCATTTCCGTGTCAGGCCTCGATGCCGAGCATTTTTTGCAGAACATCCTCACCACCGATCTCGACACGCTTGCGCCACGCGAAGCGAGACCCGGCGCACTGCTTTCGCCGCAAGGCAAGATCCTGTTCGATTTCCTGATCTCGCGCGCCGGAGACGATGGCTTCCAACTGGAATGCCGGGCGGACATCGCCGACGACTTCGTGCGCAGGCTGATGCTTTACCGGCTAAGGGCAAAGGCCGAGATCGCCAAGCAGGATCAGGTGCTTGTCACGGTCGCATGGGGTGATGATTCAACCGCCTCACGTTCTGATTCAACAGCGCTTGCCGACACGCGGTTTCAAGATATCACGGTTACGCGCACTTATGGCGGTAAGGCGCGGGACGGCGGCGACCCGAATGGCTGGCTGAACATGCGCATCGGCTACGGCATTGCAGAAAGCGGTTCCGACTACCAGCTTGGCGACGCCTTCCCGCACGACGTGCTGCTCGACGAGACGGGCGGCGTCGGTTTCAAGAAGGGCTGCTATATCGGCCAGGAAGTGGTCTCGCGCATGCAGCATCGTGGCACCGCGCGTCGCCGTGTGCTGATCGCGGTCGCAGCCGGTCCGCTACCGCCGGCCGGCACGGAGGTGACGGTCAATGGCCGGCCGGTCGGCACTCTGGGTTCGTCAAACGAGGGGCGCGGCCTCGCCATCGTGCGCACCGACCGCGTCAAGGCGGCGATCGACGCTCACGATTCGATCAGGGCCGGCGAGACGCCAATGATGCTTGCCATCCCGCACTGGGCGAAATTCACCTTCCCGCAGGATGCGACCAGCGCGGAGGAGGCCTGATGGCTGCCGACCGGGCCGGCGCGCCGCCGCGCGCCTGGCAACGCATGCTGTCCGGCCGGCGGCTCGACCTGCTCGATCCCTCGCCGCTCGACATCGAGATTGCCGACATCGCGCACGGGCTCGCCCGCGTCGCGCGCTGGAACGGCCAGACCAGAGGCGAGCACGCCTTCTCGGTGGCGCAGCACTCGCTGCTGGTCGAAGCTCTCTACGGTGAACTGGCGCCTGCCGCCCCGGCCGAGGCGCGGCTGGCAGCGCTGCTGCATGATGCGCCGGAATATGTCATCGGCGACATGATCTCGCCCTTCAAATCGGTGATGGGCGGCTCCTACAAGGATTGCGAACTGCGCCTGCAGCGCGCCATCCATCTGCGGTTCTCGCTGCCGGCGGAGCTCGCCGCCTCCTTGCGCAACGACATCAAGCGCGCCGACCAGATCGCCGCCTATTACGAGGCGACGCTGCTGGCCGGCTTTTCGACCGCTGAGGCGACCGAGTATTTCGGCCGGCCGCGCGGCTTCTCCGCCGATCGCTTCGACTTCACGCCAAAATCCGTGACCTGGGCGCAAACAGCTTTTCTGAAGCGTTTCAAGACGCTGGAAGCCAGGCGCCAGCCGTCGCTTGCCGTGAATACAACCCCATGAAAGAACGCTAAATTAACCCGCGGCCGCGACAGTATTGCGTTCGGTCACGATCCGAAGGCGTGCTCATGCCCGGCGCACATGTCAAGACTGGTTCGGTCGTCGGCAGGCGAAAGACGTCCGGTGTTGGTCCAGCCCGGCAAATCGCAGAAGAACTTCGCGCGCAGAACGAGCGCTTCGCGGCCGCTGTCGAGAACATGTCGCATGGCCTGTGCATGTTCGACGCCGATGAGCGGATGATTATCTGCAACCGCAATTACATCGACATCTTCAGCCTGGACGCCAAAGTGGTGAAGCCCGGCATTCGTTTCCTCGACATCCTGCAGCACAGCGTCGACATCGGCATCGCCTCGCAGAGCGCGAGCGAGCTTTATGCCATCCGCAAGCCTTACATCGACGGCGCCAAGGCTTCGACCTATGAGGAAATCCTGTCGGACGGGCGCATCGTCGTCATTTCGCACCGGCCGATCGCCGTCGGCGGCTGGGTGTCGATCTACGAGGATGTGACCGAGGAGCGGCGCGCCGAGGCCGAGTTGAAAGAGCAATACCGCCGCTTCGACGCCGCGCTGGCCAATATGTCGCAAGGCCTGCTGATGTACAGCGCCGAGGGCCGGCTCATCGTGCGCAACCAGCGCTTTCTGGACCTATGCAACGCCAAGGCGTCGGATTTCACGCTCGGCATGACGCATCGCCAGATGCTGGACAAACTCATTCGCCTCGGCATCTTCGCACCGCTCGAAATCGACGTCGAAGTCGGAAAAACCAAGGCAAGGCTGGATGCCGGCCAGTCGCACGCGAGCTATCGCGAGCTGGTCGACGGCCGAACGCTCTTCGTCCAGCGGCGACCGCTGGCCGGCGGCGGCTGGGTGGCGACTTTCGAGGACGTCACCGAGCGCCGGCGCACCGAAGAGCGCATGACGCATCTGGCGCATCACGACACGCTCACCAATCTGCCCAACCGCTCGATGTTTCGCGAAAAGCTGGACCAGGCGCTTGGCGAGGCAAAGCCGCTGGCAATCCTTTCGCTCGACCTCGACCGCTTCAAGGCCGTCAACGACACGTTCGGCCATCCGGCCGGCGACTGGCTGCTGCAATGCGTCGCCAAGCGGCTGCAGCACGCCGTGCGCAGCAGCAAGGACGTGGTGGCGCGCTTCGGCGGCGACGAATTCGCCGTCATCCAGTCGGGCACCAGGAGCGCCGCCGACGCCGAAAAGCTCGCCAAGCGCATCGTCGAGATCGTCGGCAAGCCTTATCGCGACAAGGGGCGCGAGATGCATGTGGGCGTGAGCCTCGGCATCGCGCTCTATCCCGGCGACGGACACGACGCCGACACGCTGCTCACCAACGCGGATATGGCACTCTACCGGGGCAAGAGCGAAGGGCGCAACGTCTACCGCTTCTTCGAGCAGGGCATGGATGCGCTGATGCGGGAGCGCCGGGCGCTCGAGGCCGATCTCGAGGCAGCGCTGTCCAGGCGCGAATTCGAACTCGACTTCCAGCCGATCCTCGACATCGGTTCCGGCAAGATTGTCGGCGCGGAAGCCCTTATGCGCTGGCGCTCGCGGTCGCGCGGCCTGGTATCGCCGGAAAACTTCATCGCGGTCGCCGAGGAAACCGGACTGATCGTGCAGCTCGGCGATTGGGCGCTTCGCAAGGCCTGCAACGTGGCGGCGAACTGGCCGCCGGACATGCGCATGGCCGTCAATGTCTCGGCCGCGCAGATCAAGAGCGGCGGCTTCGCCCGCAGCGTGATCTCGGCGCTTGCCTTTTCCGGCCTGCCGGCCAACCGGCTGGAGCTCGAAATCACCGAGACGGTGATGATGGACGAAAGCGACGCGGTGCTGAAGACGCTGAGCCAGTTGCGCGGTCTCGGCGTGCGCATCGCGCTCGACGATTTCGGCACCGGCTATTCCTCGCTCGGCTACCTCCGGCGCTTCCCCGTCGACAAGATCAAGATCGACCGCTCCTTCATCCGCGATCTCGACAAGCGCGACACGGCGGCGATCGTGCGCACGGTGATCGGGCTCGGCGCCGAGCTCGGCATCACCGTCACCGCCGAAGGAGTCGAGACCGAAGCGCAGCTCGACACGCTGCGCAAGGCGGGCTGCGGCGAGGCGCAAGGCTTTCTGATCGGCGTGCCGGCCAAGGCCGCCGACATCAGCCGGCTGCTGCGTTCGCAGGCGCTGCTGCGCCAGTCAGGCTGAGGACCAAAGCGCGTCGCATCAAAGGTCGAGGCGACGCGCTTCAAGTCAACGCAGTGCCTCTATGTATTTCTCGTGGAAAGAGACATAGCCTGGCTCGACCACCTTGAGGTGCCGCTCGATCAGGCGGTGGAATTCCGGCAGCTGGTGGAACGGCACGCCGGGATAGGCGTGGTGCTCGGCATGATAAGGCATGTTCCAGGCGAGCTTGCGCACGAACCGGTTGGTCAGTGTGGTCCTGGTGTTTTCCAGCATGTTGGCGACGAAGGGACAGCGGCCGTGCTCGGCCAGCAGGTAAAGCCTCAGGAACGGCTGGCCGAGCAGCGCCGGCGCGATCCAGACATAGAGCAGCACCGACGCCTTGAACCAGACCGCCAGCGCCAGCAAGACGACATAGAAGGCGATCATCGCGCGCGCCTCAGCCTTCACTTTCGGCAGCCCCTTGGGCGGCACGTAGATGTCGCGGCAGCGCCCCATCGCATTGGTGTAGAGCGTCTTGAAATGCCCCCACCACACCGGCAGCCCGGAGACGTAGACGATGTATTGCCGCATCGTCTCGGGCTTCGGGAATGCGAGCTCCGGATCGTTTTCGGGATCCTGGGTGAAGCGGTGATGGGCGAAATGGAAGTAGCGGAACCAGTCGGCCGGCAGAGCGAGCGCCAGGCTGCAGAAGCGCGCGACGGTATCGTTCAGCCACTGCGTTTCGAACGCCGTCCTGTGCACCGTTTCATGCAGCAGCGTGAACAGGAAGACGATCAGAATGCCCTGCGGCAGCATCAGGACCGGCCAGAACGGCACCTTGGCCGCGATCAGCCCGCCGAGGAGGACGATCGCGCCGAGATGGAGCGCGAACTGGACAAGGGCCGGCCCGTCCGATTTGCCGGTCAGCCGGCTGCGCTCCTCATTCGTCAGCGAGGCTATCACGGAGCGATGGTCGATGGCTGCGTCGTGGTCGATTGCGCTCATGGGATCACGATACCCAGGGGGAATTGAGGAATTGAAGAATTGAAGAACTGAAGAACTGAAGAACTGAGGAACTGAGGAACTGAGGAAGCGAGGACGGATGACTCGGCTAGACACTCAATTCTTCAATTCTTCAGTTCTTCAGTTCTTCAGTTCCCCAGTTCCCAAACTCCCCTTCTCCCGCCGCTACTTCTCCGGCCTTTCCAGGCGCTCCAGGAACCACTGCGTCAGCCGCACCCAGAGCTCGTCCTTCTCGCCGGAATCCTCCCAGCCATGGTCGAGGTTGGGATTGTCGTTGACCTCGATGACGAAGACCCCGTCCTTGGTCTCCTTGAGGTCGACGCCGTAAAGCCCGTCGCCGATGCATTTTGCCGCCCGCACCGCCGTCTCGACGACATGCGGCGGCGTCTGCTTTAGCGTGAACGTCTTGATGCCGCCCTGGTCGGGCTTGCCGCTGGCCTTGTGGTTGACGATCTGCCAGTGCTTCTTCGCCATCAGATAATGCACGGCAAACAGCGGCTGGCCGCCGAGCACACCGACGCGCCAGTCATATTCGGTCGGGATGAATTTCTGCGCGATCAAGAGATCGGAATCGTCCAGCCATTCGGTCGCGAGCTTGGTCAGCTCCGCCATGTTCTCGCATTTCTTGACGCCGCGCGAGAAAGACGAATCCGGGATCTTCAGCACCAGCGGAAAGCCCAGCGTCTGCGCCGCCACTTCGAAGTCGGACGTGCCGGCAATCATCACCGTCGGCGGCACTGGCACCTTGTTGTAGGTCATCAGCTCGTTGAGATAGACCTTGTTGGTGCAGCGGATCATCGACAGCGGATCGTCGATCACCGGCATGCCTTCCTGCTGGGCGCGGCGCGCGAAGCGGTAGGTGTGGTTGGAGATCGACGTCGTCTCGCGGATGAACAGCGCGTCGTAATTGGCGAGCTTGGCGAGGTCCTTCCTGGTGATCGGCTCGACCTCGACGCCCATCTTCTCGGCGATCCTCGCCCAATAGCGCAGCGAGGAAATCTCCGACGGCGGCAGTTCCTCATGCGGGTCGACCAGCGTCGCGAATGTATAGCGCGCCGGCGTGCGGCCCTTGGTGTCGCGCCATTCGCGGTTGGTGTAGGTGTCCAGGCATTGCAGGAAGAACTCTTCCTCATCCTCGGACATGCGGGCAAGCGGCAGGAAGCCGATCTTGCGGATCGAGGCCCATTCGGCGCTGTCCTTGATATGGACCTCGAGCGCCGGCGCGCGGAACCAGTCGAACAACAGCTTGGCGAAACGATCCCATACTTTCGACGGACCGATGCCGAAGAAGATCGCGACCTTGGCCGGAAAAATCCCGCCAAGATCCTTGCGGCATTTGTTCAGGGCAAGCTCGAGCTCCGGCAGCGCGTGCTCGTAGAGCTTGCGCTCCGAGAGGTCGATCATGGTCTCGACGGTCGGGATCACCCTATGGCCGCGCGAGCCGGCCAGCAGCGAGGCGTAGTAGCCGCGGCTCTGGTAGCCGTAATTGTTCGACAGGTTGATCACCTTCGGCCGCTGGCCGCGGAACAGCGCCGGATGCGCGAGATAGTCGCGGTTGGTGATGATCTTGTGGGGGGTGGCCACCTGATCGAGATCGTTCTGCCTGCCTGTCAGGATAACCCAGGTCATTGTTTCAGCGTTTTCCCAGAGTGATGGCGGCGCGCAAACCGTCGCGGCCGAACTGCGCCATATTCATGAAAATGTCGTAAGGCACCGGAATGTTCGCGGCATCGAGGATCGTTTCCTGCCTTTCATCCTCGACCCAGGGATCGTGGATCAGGATATGGTCGCCATCGTCGCCGATGGCCAGCACCCAATGCGGCACCTTCTTGCCGAACATCAGGAAACCACTGATCAGGACCACAACCAGCTTGCCCTCGGCAAGGGCGTCACGGATGTCGCCGATGCCGAACGGACGGTAGTTGACAGGGATGCCGTAGAGTTCGGCGCGACGGCGGAAATCGACCTGGGCAAGCTCCATCACCCGGCGCTTGTCCACGCTCCTCACCGACTGCAGGAACAACGCGCCGTAAAAGGAGACGAATATCTCGGCCGCAAGTCCGCTCTCGTAGCCGGCGACCGCCAGGCCGAAAGGCTCGCAGCCGCCAGGGCCGGACATCATGAAGACCGTGGTCGCCTCGCGCCACAGGCGGATTTCCATGACCGGATCGGGCACGAAGCCGGGATCGAAATTGGCCATCGCCATCATCAGGCAGCAAGGGCCGCAGGTGAACTCGCAGGTCTGCTGGTAGAACGGTACCCTGGTCGCGGTCGGGGTGTCGCCGCGCAGCGTCTTTTCGTAGCGCAGCGCCGTGGCGCCATCCTCGTAATAGTCGGGCTCGCGGCCCAGTTTTCGATAGCCGGCCTGCTCGTAGATACGAATGGCGCGATCGTTGTCCTCGCGCACTTCGAGGCGCAGCAACAGCCGGTCGTGCTCGAAGGCAGCTTCCTCGGCGGCCGCCAGCAGAAGGCGGCCGATACCGAGCCGACCGAAGAACGGGCCGACGGCGATGGAATAGAGCCGCGCCACGCCGCTGCCCTTGCGAAACAGAACCACCGCATAGCCGGCGACATGGCCCTCGTTCTCAGCCACCAGCATCTCGGCGGTTTCGCGTTCGATGAACTGGCGGAAGGAGCGGCGCGAGAGCCTGTCGCCCGGAAACACCGCCTTCTCGATGGCGGCGAGGTCATCGACGTCTGACGCACGGGCCTTGCGGATCTCGGCAGGCATGCGGGCTTGGGAGAACCTCGATTGGGTTAAAGAAAACGGCCCCGGTGGATGCGTCGCGAACACCGGCCGAACCGCCAGTATTCATCAAGCGCTATCGCTCCTTGATTAGGGCTGAATTGTGACAGTTTCCGCCCCCGCTGGAAAGGGCAAAGCGTTTGAACAGGATTGCCGTTCAAAGGGCTGCCGGCCGCCGAAAAAGGCAGCCGGTTCAGCTCGATATGCCTGTCACAAGCTGGCCATAAGCGGTTTTTGCGACATCCGACAGCCGCTCCGGCGGCAACGAGCCGACGACGGCGCAAGCATAGCCTTTATCCAGCCAGTAGACCGCCTCCGGTCCGCCCCCCTCTGCAGTATAGGTGCCCTTGGACGTCGCCGACGATTCGGCGGTGACGAAGAGCGAGATGCGCTCGCCCTTGGCGTCCTCGTAGAGCAGCATCGCCGCCTTGCCCTGGCCGCCGGCCGGCAGCAGCCGGCCACCGACCAGTTCGAACCCCTCGGCCGCCAGGTCGGGCGCAACCAGCTTCAGCCCGACTCGGTTCGACAGCCAGGCCTGGAGATGGTCCTTGTCGCTTGCCGGGACCTCGACGGCATGGCGCTTCTCGGCGGCGTACAGGACATGGGCGGCGATCGCCTGCTCGGCGAGCTGGTCGTCGCCGTCGTCACCGCGGCTGACGCTGTCGATGCCGGCGACATAGCCGCCGAGGCCGCCAACGGCGAGCACAACGGCGGCCGCGGCCGAGAGCCACCAGCGCGAACGCCAGGGCGATGCCTTTGCAGGCGCCTGACCGAGCAATGCCTGCCGCAGCCTTGCCGGGACCGGCTCGTCGATCACGCCGGCCAGGGCGGCGCGCATGGCGGCGCGGTCGGCGATGTAGCGCGCGGACTTTGCCTTCATCTCGGGATTGGCTTCGAGCCAGGCGTCATAAGCCATGCGCTCCTCGCCCGGCAGCTCGCCGTCGAGGGCCATATGGATATCGCGTTCGGAGAAATCGCGGCGGGTCATTTCTCAACAATCCTTATCGAGCGGCGGCGCGAGCCATCGTCGAGCAGTCCACGCAGTTCGTCGCGGCCGCGCGCAATGCGCGACATCAGCGTGCCGGCGGGCACGCCAAGGATGTTGGCGGCCTCGGCATAGGAAAAACCCTCGATGGCGACCATCACCAAGGCCGCGCGGCGATCGGGGCTGATCGCCTGCAAGGCATCCATGATCTCGCGCGAGGCGATGGTCTCGACCTGATCGGCGGGTGCGGCTTGGGCTTCACCGGCTTCGAGAGGCAATATCGCCGCCTCGCCGCGCCGGTTGACCTTGCGCATCTGGTCGATGAACAAGTGATGCATGATCGTAAACAGCCACCTCCGGGGGCTTTCTCCCGTCTGCCAGTTGTCGAGCCGTACAAGCGCCCGCTCCAGGCAATCCTGGACGAGGTCGTCGGCGGAATCGCGGTCGCGAAGCAGCGAGCGCGCGTAGCGCCGCAACCGCGGTATCTCGCTTAGGATCGCTGCCTTCTTGTCGTCCATGACCGCTTGTTTCGAGGTCGCTTTCCATCCGGATAGAACGCGCCTTCGCGGCGCGGTGCAAGCAGTCAGCGCGAAGCGGCCCAACCGCTGCGGTTACCCAAGCACATGAATAACGCCGGCAGAGGCCAATTTATTCCCGCTGCAAAGCGACCCGGGAATTGGTTGTCTTAGTTACGTAAAATACCTATAATAGATGAATTACGTATGAGGCCTGCGATGAAGCAATTCACCTTCTCAGACATGAACCGCGCTTCGGGAGAGATACTCGAAACGGCAATGATCGAGCCCGTAGCACTCACGAAACGCGGCAAGGAGAAGCTTGTCATCCTTTCAGCCAGTCAATACCGCAAGCTCATCAGCATGCCCCATGCGGCCGCTTACACGCTCGAGAGTGCACCGAACGACGTCCATAATGAACTGATGTCCGGGCTCGAAGCGATCATAGCAGGTGAAGAGCCTGATGCTTAAGCCGGGCGACCTGCTCCGATATTATTATCTTTGGGCGCGGCAGGCGAAGGCCGGCGAGGAATCCGGCCGAAAAGCGCGCCCTGTCTGCATCGTGGTCAGAACCCCGGCTACACCTGCCGCGCTGTTCCTGTTTCCGCTCACCTCGCAAAAGCCGGACCCGTCCCGACTATACATCGCAATCAGTGAGATCGAGTGCCGCAGAGGCGGGCTCGACTTTCCCTCATGGCTCATCGTCGACGAATACAACCGCGCACAGGTCGATGAGGCGTATGATCTCGTCTCCACCAAGCCAATCGGCGCTTTCAGTCCGGCATTTGTCCGCAAGATTGCCAGCATCATCAAGCAAGCAGCAGAACAACACCGCCTGCAAGGCACTGTTCGCAGGTAACAGCGACGCGCCAGCTATCCGATTGTCGAAGCTAAGATCATGCCAAATCCGTCAGCAGGAAATCGCCACCCTTATAGAGCAGCGAAACACCGAGAGTTTTTGCACAGGCATAGGCAAAACAGTCGCCCAGGTTCAGATCGGCCTGATGACCAACGGCCTTGCCATAGCGCGCGCTTGCGTCGATAGCGCGCAAGCCGATTTCGTCGCCGATCGGCACATTTTCTCCGCCAATTTCCAAAATCAGCTGGTCCACCAGATCGCGAGCCTTCAGGAGGGCTTCAGCGGTCGGCTTGCGGGAACCCGCGCCGGCTCTCGCCAGAGCCTGTGTCGCCTCAAGGCGGACCATCGCGGAGACGTGGAAGTCGACAGTTCCGGAGAGCTGTTTGAACAATTCTTCCCAGCCCGGTTCCTGGTTGAGGATGGCGACGATCACCGAAGCGTCGACAAACATCAATCTTCCCACATCTCATCGGTGAATTTCTTCATGTCGAAATCGGGATTGGGCAGACCGATCTTCTTCGCCTCCGCCTGAAGCCTGATGATCCGATCGCGCAGCGGCACCTTTGCGCGATGGCGTTCCAGTTCGTGCAAAAGCGCGGTCCGCACGGCTTCGGTCTTGCTGGTCGCATTGGTCTCGCGCTGCAATTTTGCAGCCAGCGCATCGACCTCGTCGTCGCGAATGTAGAGCGGCATGAATATCTCCTATTGGATATTCATACATTCCATTTTGAATATCCAAACAAGTCGACGCCTACGCTTCCCTCGCTGCCCTGGTCAACAGCCGCTGATAGAACAAGCCGATGCCGATCAGCACGGCACCCAGACCGATGAAGGACAGCGCACGCAGCACGCCTTCGAGCTCCGACATGTCGAAGAGAAAGACTTTCAGCACCGCGACCGCGATCAGCGCCGCCGACGCGATGCGCAGCACCTGCGATTTCAGCCGGACGCCGGCGGCGAGCAGTGCCACGCCGATGACCAGCCAGAGCGCGGAGTAGGTATAGGTCTCGAGCTGCCCGAGCCCGCTCCACAGGGCGATGAACTCGCCCTTGAACAGGCGGCGCACCGAGAGCGTGGCATAGGCGAAGGCAAGCAGCGCGGCGATCAGCGCCAGCATCGCCGCATACCATCGCGGGCGCTTGTCGCGGACATAGAGCGCCAGCGCCCCGGCGGCGACCGCCGGCAAGAGATAAGCGAGAAACAAAAGGTTGAAGACGGGAACCGTGCCGGTCGACTCGTCCGTCAGCAGCGGGTTCAGCACCACGAAATGCTGGACGGCGATCAGGCCAGCCGAAACGACGCCGGCGGCCATCGAGCCATAACGCAGGACCGAGCTCGGCGAACGCATGTCGATGGCGACCAGTATGGCGCCGGCGCCGAGCGCGATCAGCGTGTAGATCGCCTGTTCGGCAAGGGTCACGGTGCCGGTGTCGATGACGCCGCCATGCATGGCGTGGCGCACCAGCATGGCAATGGTGAGCAGCGCGAACAGCGCCGACGCCGCTTCCAAGGCAAGGCGCGGGCGGCCATTGGTGGTGCGGGCGAGTTGCCAGGCGGCGAAACCGAAGGCCAAAGCAGGCACGCCATAACCCGGCAGCAGCCAGTTCAAGATCGGCGTCCTGGCGAGAGACGCCACGCCGACGATGGTCGGATCGAAGGCGACGCGGCCGAGCACGGCGATCGCCGCGCCGACCGCGATCCAGCCCAGCACGGGGTAGGAGCGCCAGCGCGTTGCCAGCGCCGGGACGACAGCGGCTGCGCCGAGCAGCAGGGTCGTCCAGCCGGAGCCGAAGGCCATGTGCAGCATCAGCAGGCCGGCGACGCCGGCGCCGCCGAGCGCGAATGACACGGCCGGGCCGCCGGCCAGCGGCGGCTCCTCGGCGCGCGCGATCCATTCACCGCCGGCGGCGAAGGCGAGCGCCAGCAACAGGGCCGGCAGCGCATAACCCAGGTCGCGGTCGATATCGCCAAAGGTCAACCACAGCGCGGTGAGCACCACCAGCGGGACGATGACGCCCCAGGCCGCCCAGCAGGCCGCGCGCAAGGGTGCGGCAGCGGCGAAGCGGCGTGCCGCCCAGAAACCGGCGGCGAGGAAGATCATGCCGAGCGCGACGCCGATGCGGAACGTCAGCGCGTCGGACCACGCCAAAGGCTGAGCGTCGAGCCCGACATCGAGCGCATCCGCCCCGATCGTGGCGGGCGGGATGATGCCCAGATAGATCAGCAGGGTCGCGATGCCGCCGGCAAAGATGAGCGGAAGCGCGCGCGGCCGGTAGAGCGCCACCGCGACCAGCGCGGCCAACAGGATCGCCCCGTGCAAGGCATCGCCGGCGCTGGCGAAGGCCGGATCGACGGACAGGCCGAGCGCGCTCAAGGCGATGAAGAAGCCGGGCACGATCGAAGGCCAGTCGAAGCCGCGCGCCGTATCGTCGCGGCCAGTAACCAAGAAAAGGCCGAGCCAGACGAAAGCCAGCACGGCGAGCGTCGCCAGGCTGATGAACAGGACAGCGGCGAGGTTCACCTCAGGCGCGTCGACCATATAGAGAATGGTCCAGACGCCGGCGCCGGCGAAGGCCGCGGCCACCAGCGCCTTCCAGTCGCGGATGCGGGCGATTGCCGCTGTGGCGGCAAGCACGATCGCGAGATAGACGAACAGGGCCCAGGGATTGGGTGCTTCCGAGGCGACCAGCGCCGGCGTGACTATGGCGCCGACGAGGCCGATGCCGGCCAACGCCAGGCCATGCAGGAGCGAAGCGCCAATGGTCGCGACGCCGATGACGCCAAGCAGCGCGAAGGCCGTCGCCGGACCGATGAAGCCATAGATGGCGTGCGCCGCGTAGACCGTGCCGAACAGGATGAAGGCGCCCGCCCCGGTCAGAATCGCGGGGATGTAAGCGCCGGCGGCGCCCTGCACCGGCACCCTGAAGCCGGTGCGGCGGATGAATTCGGCGCCGGCAATCAGCACCAGGCCGAGGATGCCGGCCATTGCGAGGCGCACGCCTGGGCCGAAGATGCCGGCCTCGATGGTGTAGCGGATCAGGAATAGGCCGCCCAGCGCCAGCGCGATGCCGCCGACCCAGACTGCCCAGCGCGTGCCCAGCGCTGTTTCGACATCGGTTTGGCGCGCTGCTCTGAGGGCTGCGGGAGATCCGGCTGCGGGCGTTTCGACCATGGAAGCAGCGTGCGCCGGTTCGGCCGTCCCGGCGGATTGCGCGGGGACCGTCCTGCCCTTCGTCCAGGGTCCGGCCACGGACTCGCTTTCGGCATCCTCGGGCCTCGCGACGACCTCCTCGGCCACGGTCGCGCCATCCGCCAACGGCGCGGCAGGCGCTGCCTTGGCCTCCTCAGGAAGACCTTCCTGCGCCGCGTCCACCGGCTTGGGCGCCGATAGCGAAGCGCCCGACTGCACCAGGCCGCGCAGCACAGCCAATTCGCGCTCGACAAGCGCGATGCGGTTCTGCTGTCGTGACACGATGACGAAAAGAGCTATGACGGCGGCAATGGCGATCAGGCTGAAAAACATAGCGGTTTCCCTCAAAACCAGACCGGTCGTGGCCAAACAATGCGGCAATGAGACGGCTGGTGCAAACCAGCGTCTTGCCGGCTAAACGCGAGTCGCGCCGAAACGGAATCAGGCGACGCGCCTTTAGTCATTGTTTTGGTGCATGTCGTTCTCCCAAAACCGCTGCGCACTTTTGGGCGACATGCACTGACAAGACCGAGCATGTTTCGTCGCCGATTGCCAGCAGCTTGCCGGTTTATCCATGTCGGGCCGCCGAGGCGCCGGCATTGCCGGCGAGATTACGTGACCTCTGCCGCGGAATACTCATGCTATTCTGGCGCGCGCGAAGAAAATGCCGCGAGGTGACGGATGCCGCAAAAAAGCGCTGGCCTGCTGATCCACAGGCGAACCGCCGGTGTGTTCGAATTCCTGCTCGTCCACCCGGGCGGGCCGTTCTGGGCAAGAAAGGATGAAGGCGCGTGGACCATCCCGAAAGGACTGATCGGCGACAACGAGGATGAGCTCGAGGCCGCCAAGCGGGAAGCCGAAGAAGAGCTCGGCGTCGCCGTCGACGGCGATTTCCGGCCGCTCGGCAGCTACAAGCAGCCGGGCGGCAAGATCGTGATCGCCTGGAGCGTCGAAGCGGACATCGATGCGGATGCCGTCAAGAGCAATATGTTCACGATGGAGTGGCCGCCAAAATCGGGGCGTATGAAGGAGTTCCCCGAAGTCGATCAAGCCGGCTGGTTTTCTCTGCCCGAAGCCGGCGTCAAAATTCTCAAGGGCCAGCGCCCCATGCTCGACGATTTCCTGGAGCGACGTGGAGCCGAATAGGCGGCTGCCTCGCTATCCTGCCTCGCCGGCAATCGCCCTCACCGCGGCATGATGCCGGCGTAGCGCGGCCAGGAAGCCGGCGCGGGCGTCGGGCGGCTCGAGGCCGCGAGGCTCGTAGACGTGACGGGTGAAGAAGAAGCCGCTCAGCCGGAACGCGTCCTCGAGCGCCGCCGCATCGGCGTGCAGGCCGGAGCCGCGCTGCAGGAAAGCCGGCAGCGCCAGCATCTTGTCGTGCCAGGGCGCGCCGGCCTCGCGCGACACGGCGCGCCCGGATTTCGGCGAGACATAGGCGAGATCCTGCTTGGTGCCGGTCGCCGCGCATTGGCTGAGGTCGAGGCCGAAGCCCAGTTCGTCGAGGATAAGCAGCTCGAAGCGCGCCACCAGCTCGCCCGCCGCGTCGGCATCGCCGAGATGCGAGATCATCACGGCAAGCGCCTCGTAAAGGCCGCCATGGGCGTCGCGCTCGGGCAGGAGCCTGAGATGCGCGGCCATGGTCTGCAGGCCGTAGACGGCGACGGCGCTGTCCATCAGCCGCGCGGCGTTCATCTCGATCGCTTCGGCCTGGAAGATGCCGAGATGCTCGTCGAGCCGCGCCCGCCACAGAAGGTCGACGCGGTTGCCGGGCTGCAGCACCGGCTGCTGCTTGCGCGAGCGCCCTCCCCGCACCAGACCGAGATGGCGGCCATGGGCGCGCGTCATCACCTCGAGGATGGCGCTGGTTTCGCCATGCTTGCGAGTGCCGAGAACGATTCCCTCGTCGCGCCATTCCATGAGACGAGCTTTTCACCCGTTGGGCGGCGAAATCAAGAGAGAGATGAGTTGTACGCATGATGTGCGTACGCTATTATTTGGCGTGAAGGAAGATACCCCATGCCCAAAATAGCCACTGACAAATCCGAGCGTTTCAACATCCGCATACGGCCCGCCCAGAAGGCGATGATCGCCCGGGCGGCGGCGCTGTCGAACAAGGATATGACCGACTTCATCCTCGACAAAGTGCTGCCCGAGGCCGAGGCCGTGATTAAGGCAGGCGAGAAGATCGAGGTTTCGGAACACGATTTCAAGCGTATTCTCGATTTGCTTGAACATCCGCCTAAGCCCAACGCGAAGTTGCGGGCTGCTATCGCAGCGCTCCCTGACACCATATGACCCTGCCAGGTTGGCATGAGGAGCCGATCTCGAAATCGCATGATCGCGCGTCCTTCGATTGCGGCGACGAGCAGATGAATGATTTTCTGCGTCGCTTCGCCAGGCAAAGCCATGAACAGAATGCTTCGAAGACTTTTTGCGCTGTCGACAGCACAAACCCCAGCCGCGTTTTTGGCTTCTATACAATCGCACCGTCCGCCGTTGCCCATGAGCAAGTGCCCGCGGCCCTGACAAAGGGGCTCGCCCGACACGAGGTGTCGGGCTTCAAGCTTGCCCGCCTGGCGGCCGATCTCTCAGTGGCCGGACAAAGGCTCGGTGGCCAGCTTCTCGCCGCAGCGGCCTTGCGCTGCCTGCGGGTTGCGGCCGAGGGCGGCGGCCTCCTGCTGATCATCGATGCCAAGTGCGAGCGCGCCGCTAACTGGTATCGTGGGTATGGTGCCGAGCCGCTCTCAGCTATGCCGCTAACCTTGGTCATGCCGCTGGCGACCTTCGCCGCCGATCTCAGGGCTAAAGGCTTGTTGTGACAATGCTCATGACTGGTGATCCGGCAAAGGCGGCACAACAATTTTGACCTGGAGCGAACGCTCCCCGTGTAGCGGCGTTCCGGGAACCGGAGAAAGCGGCCCGTGTTTATGACTGATGATGTCGGTCGCAAAATCCGGTGACCGCACGAAACCGATTGCGGCGACAACAGCATCAGCGAGCCCGCCGATGACAATACGACCTCTCCGCTACCTAAACGCTGTCGTTCCGCACATCTATGTCCAAGGCGCGGCCGAAGCCGTCGCCTTTTACGCCAAGGCGTTCGGCGCCGAAGAAATGTTGCGCATCACGGCACCGGATGGACGGATCGTCCACAGCGAGCTTGCTATTTGCAATGCAACGGTGATGCTGGGCGATCCGACCAGCCAGCTCTACGATGAGCCACGGCATCTCGGAGCATGCACGGCGGGCCTGCATCTGATGGTGGACGACAATGCGGCGGTTCTGGCCCGTGCGGTGGCGGCAGGCTGCGAGCAGGTTCAGCCGCCAACGGACATGTTTTACGGCGCGAGTTCGGCCAGCGTGCGCGACCCGTTTGGCCATGTCTGGGTGTTGCTGACATGGAAGGAAGACTTATCGCCGGCCGAAATGGAGCGCCGCGGCAAGGCCGCCCTGGGTGGCGAAGAGTCTAAGGCTCAGTAGTGGCGGCGGCGCCCTCTCCGTCTGCTTCCGACGGGCTGCCAGCCGCCTTGGCGTTTCCCCAGTGCAAGCCGCATTTTTCCCATCACGCCCACCGCCGATGATCGGCAAGCACTTCGTCGATCACGTTGCGCTGCCTTTCCGCCTCGGCCTGGTTGGCGTCGTGGCCGGCGACGGTGATCAGCGCCTTCCACAGCGTCCAGCCGCGGCCGCGCGCCCAGGTGGCGTCGTCGACGTCGATGCGGGTGCGAAACGCCTCGCGGCTTTCGCCTTCGAAGAATGTCCAGGTTACAGCAAGATCGCAGGACGGGTCGCCGACGCCGGAGGTGCCGAAATCGATGACGGCGCTCAAGCTGCCGTCCTCGACCAGAAGATTGCCCGAGGCGACATCGCCGTGGAACCAGACCGGCGAGCCATGCCAGGTGGCGGCGAGTGCCGCGTCCCAAACGACGGTTGCGGCTTGGGTGTCGATCCGGCCTTCGAGCGCGGCGATGGCTTGCCGCGCCTCGTCGTCATAGACGCTAAGCGATCCGCCGCGGTGGAAATTGTGCTGGCCGGGCGCCGGCCCATCCGTCGCATCGATGCCCCTCAACGCGACAAGGAAATCGGCGAGCGCCACGGCAAACGCGCCGAGATCGGCGATGCGTGCGCTCCGTGCCGTCTCGCCCTCTATCCAGCGATAGACCGACCAATGCCAGGGGTAGCCTTGGGCCGGTTCGCCCATGGCGAGAGGCATCGGAATGGGCAGCGGCAGATGTGGGGCGAGTTTCGGCAGCCAGCGATGCTCCTTCTCGACCTGCAGCGAATAGGCGGCAGCGCTCGGCAGCCTGACGGTCATGTCGTCGCCGAGATGGAACGTGCGGTTGTCCCAGCCGCCGAACGCGACCGGGCTGACCGGCAGATGCCGCCATTCAGGGAACTGTGCATCGACCAGCCGGCGGACGAGTTCGGTATCGATGGTTATCTTTGGATTATGCAATGTCGCTGACCCGTTTATCGGGCATTTATCAATGGGGAAACTCCAGCCCCATCTCGCGGTAGCGCTCGGGGTCGTCGCCCCAGTTTTCGCGCACCTTCACGAACAGGAAGAGGTGCACCTTCTGCTCCAGAATGCCAGCGATCTCCATCCGCGCGGCTTGCCCGATAGCGCGGATCGTCTCGCCCTTGTGACCGAGCACGATCTTCTTCTGGCTGTCGCGCTCGACATAGATGACCTGCTCGATGCGCACCGAGCCGTCCTTCTTCTCTTCCCATTTCTCGGTTTCGATGTGCGAGGAATAGGGAAGTTCCTGATGCAGCCTCAGATAAAGTTTTTCGCGCGTGATCTCGGCCGCGAGCTGGCGCATCGGCAGGTCGGAGATCTGGTCCTCCGGATAGTACCAGGGACCGGCCGGAAGCGTCTCGGCGAGATAATCGAGCAGGTCCTTGCAGCCGGAGCCGGTGAGCGCCGAGACCATGAACGTGCGCTTGAAGGGCACGCGTTCGTTCGCGGTCGCGGCCAAGGCGAGAAGCGTTTCCGGCTTGACGCGGTCGACCTTGTTGAGAACCAGAAGCATCGGCTGCCTGACGTCCTTCAGCCGGTCGAGGATGGCGTCGGCATCGCCCCTGATGCCGCGCTCGGCGTCGATCAGCAGCACTACTATATCGGCATCCTTGGCGCCGCCCCAGGCGGTGGTCACCATCGCCGTGTCCAGCCGCCGCTTCGGCTTGAAGATGCCCGGCGTGTCGACGAAGACGATCTGCGCGTTGTCATGCGTGGCAATGCCGCGCACGATGGCGCGGGTGGTCTGCACCTTGTGGGTGACGATCGACACCTTGGCGCCGACCAGCTGGTTGACCAGCGTCGACTTGCCGGCATTGGGCGCGCCGATCAGCGCTACGAAACCGGAGCGCGTCGCGGGGGCTTGAGTGGTTTCCGTTTCTGTCATGCCGCGCTCCATACGCCTTCGCGCAGCAAAAGAGTAGCCGCCGCGGCCTGCTCGGCCTCGCGCTTGGAGCGGCCGCTGCCGACGGCGGGCGCGAAAGAGCCGACTTTTACGCTGACCGTGAACACCGGGTCGTGGTCCGGTCCGTCACGGCCGTCGATATGGTAGGCCGGCACGGCGCCGGCGGCCGCCTGATGCGCCCATTCCTGCAATTCGGTCTTGGCGTCGCGCCGCGCAGCGCCCATCGCCTGCGAGCGCGGCTGCCAGTAGCGGTGGATGAACGCGCGCGCCGCGTTCATCCCGCCGTCGAGATAGAGCACGGCGATCAGCGATTCCAGCGCATCGGCGCGCAGATTGGTGCGCTTGCGGCCCTCGAGATTGCGCACATCGGAACCGGCGCGCACCAGTTCCGGCAGGCCGATCTGTTCGGAGATTTCCGACAGCGCCTCGGCATTGACCAGCGCGTTGAGGCGCAGCGAAAGCTCGCCTTCGGCGGCATCGGGAAAGGAGGCGAGCAGCATGTCGGCCACGACGAGGCCGAGAACACGGTCACCCAGGAATTCGAAACGCTCATAGTCGACGCCGGCATGGGTCGAACGGGCGCTGGCATGGGTCAGCGCCCGCTGCAGGCGCTGGCGGTCGGCGAAGACATGGCCGGTGCGCTCGACAAGCGCTTCGGCAAGGGCATCGGCGGTCAAACGCTTGCTGGCCGCCATCGCTCTAGTGGACGAAATGGAACAGGCGCCCGGCGCGCATCAACGACGGCCACTTCCAGATCTCGAGCGGGCTCGCCTTGCCGGCGATCGAGAAGAAGATGAGGTTGGCGCGGCCGACAAGGTTCTCGGCCGGCACATAGCCGACGGCAAAGCGGCTGTCGGAGGAATTGTCGCGATTGTCGCCCATCATGAAATAGTGCCCGGGCGGCACGACGAATTCGCGCGTGTTGTCGCCGATCGAATCGGAATTGATGTCTAGCGTGTCGTAACTGACGCCGTTCGGCAGCGTTTCGCGGTAGACATCGATCGGCCGGTTTTCCTCGGTGACATCGGGATTGTCGATCTGCCCGGTCTTCACGCGGGGCACGCCTACGTCATTGATGAAAAGCTGGCCGTCCTTCACCTGGATCTTGTCGCCGGGCAGGCCGACGACGCGCTTGATATAGTCGACCGACGGATCCGGCGGGAACTTGAACACCACCACGTCGCCGCGCTTGGGCTCGGAACCCCAGATGCGGCCCGAGAAGAGATCGGGACCGAAGGGCAACGAGTAACGCGAATAGCCATAGGCCCATTTGGTGACGAAGAGATAGTCGCCTTCGAGCAGCGTGGGCCGCATCGAACCGGACGGAATGGAGAAAGGCTGGAAGAGCAGCGTGCGGATGACGAGCGCGAGCAGCAGAGCCTGGATGATGACGGAAAAGGTCTCACCAAGCCCGCCGGATTTCTTCTGCGATTTTTCAGCCACGCTCATGTCGTCCTCGATTGTGCGATGTTGGTATAGAGTCTCGGCGGGCGCTGGGCAACGTCATGCCGCTCGTGGTCAGATGGAATCAATGTGGCGCTTGTTCGGCGGGCACTGCCTCGATGATCACAAAGGCTTGAGCAAGCGGGAAATCGTCGGTGATGGTGAGATGGATGAGGGCACGGTGGCCTTTCGGCAGGATTTTCTCCAGCCTGGCCGCGGCGCCGCCGGTCAGCGCCATGGTCGGCGCGCCGCTCGGCAGGTTGACCACGCCCATGTCGCGCCAGAACACGCCCTCGGCCATGCCGGTACCCAACGCCTTTGCGCAGGCCTCCTTGGCGGCGAAGCGCTTGGCATAGGAAGCCGCGCGGGCGGCACGCGCCTCCGACTTGGCCTGCTCGACCTCGGTATAGATGCGCTGGACGAAGCGCTGGCCGTGCCGCTCCAGCGATTTCTCGATACGTCTGATGTCGATCAGGTCGCTGCCGATGCCGATTATCATTCCGCCGGCACTTCCCGTCCGCCCTGCCGCGCTTTCTTCTCGGCACGCTCGGCCATTCGCTTCCGGCGCTGCTCGCGAAACACCGTCATGCCCCAGCGCGTGATGGCGTAGAACACGAGCCCGAAGACCAGGCCGAGCGGCACCGCGCCGATCAGCATCGGCTCCAGAATGGGGTGCCAGAGCTTGGCGAAGGAAAGCTTATGCATCATTTCGCCCAGATGCTCGGGCGGGCCGTGCTTCGGCAGATGCTCATGCAGGAGCAGCTTGCCGGTCTCCCAGGACGCGCCCCACAAAAGCGGGAAAGTCAGCGGATTGCCGAAGAACACCGCGCCGAGCGCTGCCGCGACCAGATTGCCGGCGATGATCCAGCACAGCACGGCGGCGACGATGAAGTGGAAGCCAAGCGGGAAGAAGGAGGCGAAAACGCCCGCGGCGACGCCGGCGGCGACGGAATGCGGCGTCGCCTTCAGCCGCAGGATGCGTTTGGAGAAATACTGCACGGAACGCGAGAACGAGCGGCGCGGCCAAAGATAAGTACGCACCTGTTCCAGGAGGCCATCAGGCTCTCGGCGTCGAAAAAGCACTCTGTTCCAGTTCCCGGTCCAATACGCGCTGCCCCTGCCCACCGGGTCGCGCCAACATATCTTGCGCTTCGATGGCGCAGAAAGGCAACAAGCTTTGATATAGCGACGACCGGGCCGCGCAACAACGAACGCCGCCGCGATGGTCTGCCGCAGGCTGTAACAACAGCGTCATTCTGGCGAAACTGAGGAAAACAACCGGGATGCGGAGCCGATGATCACCATTCGACCGGCGCGGGCCGAGGACGCCGAGGCGCTGCCGCGGATCGAGCAGTCCGCCGGGCTGGCGTTCCGCGCCATTGCGGAACTGGCGTGGCTCGCCGGCGGCGACAATATCAGCGTCGAGCGGCACCGCGCGCGGATCGCCGCCGGCGCATGCTGGGTTGCCGCAGACGAGAAGGACCGGCCGGTCGGCTTCCTGAGCGCCGGGATCGAGGGCGATGCGCTCCATATCTGGGAGTTGGACGTGCGCCTCGACCGGCAGGGCCAAGGCATCGGCCGCGCCCTGCTCGAACGGGCGGTCGCGGATGCCGGGCGGCGCAGACTGGCGGCGGTGACGCTGACCACGTTTCGCGCCGTCGCCTGGAACGCGCCCTTCTATCGCAAGGCCGGATTTCGCATCCTGGAAGACGCCGAGATCGACGAACGGCTGGCAAGCCTGCTCGACGACGAGGCCAAGCACGGCATGCCTTCGGACCAGCGCTGCGCCATGCGGCTCGATCTCAGCCGAGCCGATACTCGCTGACCTCGACCAGATTGCCGTCCGGATCGCGGAAATAGACCGACATCATCTTGCCGCGCGCGCCGGTGCGTTCGACCGGACCGACTTCGATCGCCACGCCATTGGCCTCGAGGCTGGCCTGGACTTCGGCAAGCGGCACGGCCGCCACGAAGCAGAAATCGCCGGAACCCGGCGTCGGCGCCTTTGCCTTCGGCTCGAACGTGTGGCCGACTTCGTGCAGGTTGATCTTCTGCGAGCCGAACAGAAGCGCGGTCGGCCGGTTCGGTTCGTCGAGCCGCCGCATGCCGAGCACCCGCCGGTAGAAGTCGCAGGTCGCTTCCAGCGAGCGGACCGTCAGCACGAAATGGTCGATCCCGGCAATCATTGTCGCCTCGGCGCACGTCTCCGGCAAAGACGTTCAAACGACGCGCTCAAGTATCTGTTTTCATACATCGCGATGTCAGATGTTGCGGCTTCCCGGCTTAACGGCTGGAATGGCGGCAAGTTCCGGCGGCAGGCGGTCGGCGGGATAGGCCGGCACTTCATATTCGGCAAGCGCGATCAGCGGCACGCCGACATCGGTCTTGCCGGCCGAGCGATCGATGATGCAGGCGGCCGCCACGACTTCGGCGCCAAGCTCGCGCAGGCAGTCGATGGTCTCGCGGATCGACAGGCCGGTGGTGACGATGTCCTCGACGATGACCACTCGCGCGCCTTCGGCGATCTCGAAGCGGCGCAACCTGAATTCGCCCCCTTCCCGCTCGACCCAGATCGCCGGAACGCCGAGATGGCGCGAGGTCTCATAGGCCGGGATCAGGCCGCCGATGGCCGGGCCGACGACATAATCGATCCCGCCCGGCACCGCCTTGCGGATCTTCTCGGCCAGCGCCTTGCAGAGACGCTCGGTCTTGTCGGCATGCATGAACACGCGGGCCTTCTGCAGGAAGACCGGGCTGCGCAGGCCGGATGTCAGGATGAAATGACCTTCGAGCACGGCGCCGGCCTCGCGGAAAATGCCCAGCACTTCGTCGGTGTTCATTGTTCGGTCCCCCTTGGCGAGTGGTGAATGGTGGATGGTGAATGGTAGTGAGAGCACCTTCTATTCACTATTCACTATTCACTATTCACTATTCACTATTCACCCATTCACCCGCCGCGCATCGCTGACGCTCGAATTGTCCTTGAGCTGCGACAGCAGCCGGTTGAGATGCTTCAGGTCCCAGACCTCGAGATCGATCAGCATCTCGGTGAAATCGGGTGCGGTGCGTATCATCGACAGCGTGTGGATGTTGGCGTCGTTGGATGCGACGACCTGGGCGATGTCGGCCAACGAACCCGGCGCATTGATGGCGGTGACCGAGATGCGCGCCGGAAAACGTTCCTTGGTGCGCTCGTCGATGTCCCAGCGCACGTCGATCCAACGCTCGGGCTGGTCGTCGAAGGCCTGCAAAGCCGGCGACTGGATCGGATAGATGGTGATGCCGGTGCCGGGCTGGATGATGCCGACGATGCGATCGCCGGGCACAGCGCCCTCCGGCGCGAAACGCACCGGCAGGTCGCCGCGCACGCCGCGGATCGGCACCGCGCCGTCGCGCTGCTGGTCCTTGTCCTTCTTGGCGGCGCGGGTGCCCGGCATCTGGAACAGCATGCCGGCGGCGTTGCGGATCTTCGACCAGCCCTCCTCGCGCTGCTTGGGCGCCGCGACGGTGACACGCTCATCCTTATAATCGGGGAAGACGGCTTTCATGACGTCGGTGGAGCTCAGCTCGCCGCGGCCGACCGAGGCCAGCACGTCCTCGATATCCTTGCGCGCCAGTCGGTGCAGCACCGGCTTCAGGCTCTCCTTGGTAAAAGTCTTGCCGGCGCGCTCGAAGGCTCGTTCCAGGATGCGGGCGCCGAGCCCGGAATATTGCTTGCGGATCGCGTTCTTGGTGGCGCGGCGGATGGCGGCGCGCGCCTTGCCGGTGACCACGACCGATTCCCAGGCGGCGGGGGGCACCTGCGCCTTGGAGCGGATGATCTCGACCTCGTCGCCATTCTTCAATTCCGTCATCAGCGGCATGATGCGGCCGTTGACCTTGGCGCCGACGCAGGTGTCGCCGACATCGGTGTGGACGGCATAGGCGAAATCGATCGGGGTGGCACCGCGCGGCAGCGCGATCAGCATGCCCTTGGGCGTGAAGCAGAACACCTGGTCCTGGAACAGCTCCAGCTTGGTGTTCTCGAGGAAATCCTCCGGATTGTCGCCTTCGGCCAGTTGCTCGATAGTGCGCCGCAGCCAGGCATAGGCGTTGGTCTCCCTGGAGATCGCATGGCCCGTGCCGTTCATCTTGCCGCCGGTATCCTTGTAGATCGAATGCGCGGCGACGCCATATTCGGCGATCTTGTTCATCTCCCTGGTGCGGATCTGCAATTCGACGCGCTGGCGCGACGGGCCGACGATGGTGGTGTGGATGGAACGGTAGTCGTTCTGCTTGGGCGTCGAGATGTAATCCTTGAAGCGGCCAGGCACCATCGACCAGGTGGTGTGGATAGCGCCAAGCGCGCGATAGCAGTCGTCGACCGAATCGACCACGACGCGGAAACCGAAGATGTCGGAGAGCTGCTCGAAGGAGAGCGCCTTGGCCTCCATCTTGCGGAACACCGACCACGGCTTCTTCTGCCGGCTCTTCACGCCCGCCTTGATATCGTGTTTTTCGAACAGGCCCGACAGCGCCGTCTCGATCTCCTGCAGGACGCCCCTGTTGCGCTCGAAAATCTCGGCAAGCCTCGCGGTAACAGCACGGTAAGCCTCCGGATTTATGTAGCGGAAGGCTATTTCCTCCAACTCCTCGCGCATGCCCTGCATGCCCATGCGCCCGGCCAGCGGCGCATAGATCTCCATCGTCTCCTCGGCGATGCGCAGGCGCTTGGCTTCCGGCATATGGTCGAGGGTGCGCATGTTGTGCAGGCGGTCGGCGAGCTTGACGAGCAGAACGCGGACGTCCTCGGAGATCGCGAGCAGGAGCTTGCGCAGGTTCTCCGCCTGCTCGGCCTTTTTCGAGACCAGATCGAGCTTCTTCAGCTTGGTGAGGCCCTCGACCAGCTTGCCCATCTCGGGGCCGAAGAGCTCGTCGATCTCGGCGCGGGTCGCGGTCGTATCCTCGATCGTGTCATGCAGCAGGGCAACGGCTATGGTCGCCTCGTCCATATGCATGTCGGTGAGGATGGCGGCGACTTCGAGGGGATGCGAGAAATAGGGATCGCCCGAGGCGCGCTTCTGGTGGCCATGCTTCTGCATGGCATAGACGTAGGCCTTGTTGAGCAGCGCCTCGTTGACGTCAGGCTTGTAGCGCTGGACGCGCTCGACAAGCTCATACTGACGCATCATGGGCGGGATCTCGCGGTGCTGAAATGATTGATGCGCCGCACCGACGTGCGACGCATCTCATAGATAGCCACGAAACCTAAGATACGGAAGTCCCGGATGGTTGATCCAACCCGGACAAAAGCACTTAGTAGTCGTCGCTCTTTTCCGGCGGCACCAGACCTTCGATGCCGGCGAGCAGGTCTTCCTCGCTCATGCGGTCGAAAGTGACGTTCTCCTCGGCGTCGTCGGCGTCGGCGGCAACGGCGGTCGCACCGGTCTGGTCGGCGATTGCCTCGCCCTCGGCTTCCGGCTCGTCGACCTCGACATGCTTCTGCAGCGAGTGGATCAGGTCTTCCTTGAGGTCGTCGGGAGACAGCGTCTCGTCGGCGATCTCGCGCAGCGCGATGACCGGGTTCTTGTCATTGTCGCGCGGAACGGTGATCTGCGCGCCCTGGCTAATCTGGCGGGCGCGATGGCCGGCGAGCAGCACGAGTTCAAAACGGTTGTCGACCTTGTCGATGCAATCTTCAACGGTTACGCGGGCCATGGACTGCCCCTTTCATGCGATGGATTTGATGGAAAGCTGGCGCGCTCCATAACGCGAGCGCGGCCGAAATACAAGCTTTATGGCGCCAGCGTCAGCTTGGCGGGCCGTTGCCCGGCTCATCATCGCGCCACGCCGTGAGGCTACCCACATAGTGGCGATCACAATTGCTTGCAACACAGAGCCATGCCCTTGGATATCCACAAATTGCGCGTTATCTCGGAGGTGACGGTACAAAGGTCCATTTGCCGGACCTATTCGTCAAACGCTTTTAGACGACAAAAATTTTCGAAAGGAATGTTTTTCAATGTTCGATCCCCGTGAAAAGATCGCTCTTTTCATCGACGGCGCCAATCTCTATGCCACGTCCCGCGCGCTGGGCTTCGACATCGACTACCGCAAGCTCCTGTCGAGCTTCCAGAAGCGCGGCTATCTGCTGCGCGCCTATTATTACACCGCGCTGGTCGAGGATCAGGAATATTCGTCGATCCGGCCGCTGATCGACTGGCTCGACTATAACGGCTTCAAGGTGGTGACGAAGCCCGCCAAGGAATTCACCGACTCGACCGGCCGCCGCAAGATCAAGGGCAACATGGACATCGAGTTGACCGTCGATGCGTTGGAGCTCGCCGATGTCGTCGACCATTATGTCATCTTCTCCGGCGACGGCGACTTCCGCACGCTGGTCGAAGCGCTGCAGCGGCGCGGGCGCAAGGTGTCGATCATTTCGACCATGGCCTCGCAGCCGCCGATGATCTCCGACGATCTGCGCCGCCAGGCCGACCATTTCATCGACCTGATGACGCTGAAGAGCGAGGTCGGCCGCGATCCGTCCGAGCGGCCGGCGCGCCGGCCGGAACCCGCCGAAGTCGACGAGGACGATTATTGACGGGCCGCGGCCTTGACCGCCGCGCCCTCCCCCGAACCCAGCCGTGACTGCCCGCTCTGCCCGCGGCTGCATGATTTCATCGCCGCCTGGCGCGAGCGCGAGCCGAGCTGGTTCAACGCGCCAGTGCCGACCTTCCTGCCGCCGGAGGGTGAAGATTCAGTCCGCTTCTTGATCGTCGGGCTGGCGCCCGGCCTGCGCGGCGCCAACCGCACGGGGCGCCCCTTCACCGGCGACTATGCCGGCGACTTGCTCTATGGCACGCTGATTGCGCACGGTTTTGCGCGCGGCGAATTCAAGGCCAGGCCCGATGACGGCTTGCAACTCGTCGGCACGGCCATCACCAATGCGGTGCGCTGCGTGCCGCCGGAGAACAAGCCGGTGGGTGTCGAGATCGCCACTTGCAGGACTTTTCTCAAGCCGACTATCGCGCGCTTTCCCAAACTGCGCGCCATCCTGACGCTGGGTTCGATCGCGCATCAGTCGACTGTGCGGGCGCTGGGTGAGCGCGTCGCGGCCTTTCCGTTCCGCCATGGCGGGAGGCAGCAAGCCGGCGGCATCGCCTTGTTTTCCAGCTACCATTGCTCACGCTACAACACCAATACGGGCGTGCTGACCGAAGAGATGTTTGTCAGCGTGTTCAAGGAGATTGCGGCGTTCCTGAAGAGCTAGATTCAGGCGGCTTCTTGTCGGTCTGACACCCGCTCATACCGGCAGCGGCGCATCCGGCTTCACGTCGCCGATGGAGGTATAAGTGTGCGTTTCCTTCACTCCCGGCAGCGCGAGAATGACCCGCGTCAGAAAATCCTGATAGGCGGACATTTCCGCGATGCGCGCCTTGACCAGATAGTCGAAGCCGCCGACCACCATGTGGCACTCGAGAACCTCAGGCGCCTTGTTCACCGCATCGGCGAAGCGCTCGAAAATATGCGGCGCCGTGTGATCGAGACGCACCTCGATGAAGACGAGCGTGCCGCGTCCGATCTTTGCCGGATTGAGCACGGTCCTGACCGCGGTGATGTAGCCTTCCCGAAACAGCCGCTTCACCCGTAGGCTGGTGCCGGTCGGCGAGAGGCCGACACGCGCCGCCAGATCAAGTGTGGTGCGACGCCCATCTTCCTGCAGCAATCGCAGGAGATTGCGGTCGACGCCGTCGAGGTCGCTTGCTTCAGCATTCACGCCAAACCTGCCTCTAATCTGCGAGTTTCACTCGAATTTCGGGAAAAGAGCGTATTTTGTCACGGGCTTTTCGGCAATAGCCTGCGCTTCCATCGCTTTCTGCGGAGATGATCTTCGGTGGCGATGTCACGACGGCGGCGGAACATGGCGGACGCGCGAGACTCAGGAAACTCCAGGCTGGCGATCGTCGCGGGCCTGACCATGATCGGCATCTACGCAATCCAATTCGTCGCCGCCCGCTTCAGCCTCCGGGAGCACCTGACGGCAACGGATCTGGCCGCCTTGCGCTTTGGCGGCGCGGGGGCGATCTTTCTGCCGATCGTCTGGCGCGGCGGCCTCGCAGGCATGAGGGCGCTTGGCTGGCGACGGGCCCTGGCATTGGCGGCGCTGGCCGGATTGCCTTATCCGCTGATCATCAATTGGGGCCTGACCTATGCCCCTGCCGCCCATGCGGCAGCGCTTTGTCCAGCGTCGATTGTCTTTTTTTCGTTCCTGCTGTCACGCATCATCTTCAATGACGGCGCTTTGCGGCAACGGACCATCGGTGTCCTCGCGATTGTCGCCGGCCTGTCGCTGTTCATCGCGCCGGCGCGCGACGGCAGCGGCGCCGTTCTCTTCGGCGATATGCTTTTCATCGGATCGGGTCTGATGTTTTCGGCCTATGCCGTTCTTGTCAGGCGCTGGCGTGCCGATCCCGTCACGGCGACGGCCGCGGTGGTGCTCCTGTCGTGCCTGCCGCTGCCGGCCCTCTATCTCGTCGCGCCGAGCCATATCCATGCCGCGGCCGCCGCGGAGATCATCAGTCAGATCGTGATCCAGGGGATTCTGGCCGGCGCGGCAGCCATGTTCCTCTATACCTATGTCGTCGGGCAGTTGGGGCCGCAGACGGCATCGCTGTTCCTGCCCGGCATACCCATCGCCACCGTGGCTGTCGGCATGGCGGTACTCGGCGAAACGCCGATGACGATCCAGTTCGCAGCCATTGCCATCATGGCCGCCGGGATGGGCTTGTCAGCGATCGGAGGGCGGATTGCCAGTAGACGTCTTAATTCACCGGCGCCAGGAGGATCGTGAGCCTTCAGCAGTACGGCAAGCGATTCAAGCGCCGGCAATTCAAGGCGTCGGCGCAAACAACTTCGCCAGCGTCTCGCGGCTGCCCTTCAGGACGTTGAGATCGACATCGCCTTCGATGCCGTCGATGCGGCCCATATTGTGATACTGCCAGTAGATCCAGTCGTTCTCGCGCGGCCTGATCGCCAGCGAACGCAACCAGCGCCGGCGGTTAAGGATGCTGCCGGAATAGGCGTCTGCCGCCTCGTCGGTCAGATAGAAAATCGCCTGCTTGCCGAATGCCGTCTCGACCGGGCCGAGGAAAGCGGCAAGCTCGGTGTTCAGTTGCTGCGGCGACGGGCGCTGCGGGCAATTGCCGCCGAACTCGATGTCGACCACCGGCGGCAAAAGCGGCTCGCCGCGCGGCACCGCCGAGATGAAGTTCCTCGCCTGATCGGCGCCTGGCCGGCAGAAGGTGAAGAAGTGATAGGCGCCGACCGCCAGGCCGGCCGCCCGCGCCTCGCGCAGATTGGTCGCGAACAGGGTATCGACATGGGTGCCGCCTTCGGTCGCCTTTATGATGGCGAAGGCGACATCGTCGGCGGCGACGCGGGGCCAGTCGATCTTTCCCTGATGATGCGAGACATCGATGCCGCGGATCGGAAACTCGCCGCGGCCCGGCGAAAAGCCGCGGAACCAGAAGAAGGCGCCCACCACGACGGCACTAGCGACAACCACGACGGCAAGGCCCCAGAAAACAATCCGCTTGCCCAAGACATCCCCCGTCAGAAGGCAATACGCGCCGGACCGGAGAACCGGCCGACGGCTTTTTTCAGGCGACCGGGTGCGGCCGGCCCGGGAACTTAGCCGCGCTCCTTCAGCAGCCGGCCCTTCTCGCGCGACCAGTCGCGCTGCTTCTCGGTCTCGCGCTTGTCGTGCAGCTTCTTGCCTCGCGCAACGGCGAGCAGCAGCTTGGCGCGGCCGCGATCGTTGAAATAGATTTTCAGCGGCACCAGCGTCATGCCTTCACGCTCGACGCTTTGCGAGAGTTTCGCCATCTCGCGCTTCGAGACCAGCAATTTGCGGCGGCGGCGCGGCTCGTGATTGAAGCGGTTGGCCTGCAGATATTCCGGCAGATAGGAATTGATCAGCCAGATCTCGCCGCCCTCGGTCGAGGCGTAGCTTTCCTGGATGTTGGCCTGGCCCTGGCGCAGCGACTTAACCTCGGTGCCGGTCAGCACCAAGCCGGTCTCGATCGTGTCGAGCACCTCATAGGAAAAGCGCGCCTTGCGGTTTTCCGCAACGGTCTTGTTGTTGGGATCGGCTTTCTTGACTTGATTCATAATGCGGAGAGGTGGCGCCTCATCCCTAATTTATCAAGCCGGCGTGCTTCAGCGCCGCGTCCAGCTTCTCGGCGGTCGAAGCCTCGACGGTCACCAGCGGCGAACGCACCACGTTCTCGACCTTGCCCAGCTTCGACAGCGCGTATTTGGCGCCGGATACGCCGGGCTCAATGAAGATCGCCTTGTGCAGCGGCAGGAGCCGGTCCTGCAGCTCGAGCGCCTTGGCGCTGTCGCCGGAGAGCGTCGCTTCCTGGAATTCGGCGCAGAGCCGCGGCGCGACGTTGGACGTCACCGAGATGCAGCCGACACCGCCATGGGCGTTGAAGCCGAGCGCGGAGGCATCCTCACCGGAAAGCTGGATGAAATCCTTGCCGCAGGTCATGCGCTGCTCGGAGACGCGCTCGACCTTGCCGGTCGCGTCCTTGACGCCGGCAATGTTCTTGAAATCGTGACGCAGCCTGCCCATCGTCTCCGGCGTCATGTCGATCACCGAGCGCGGCGGGATGTTGTAGATGATGATCGGCAGCTTGGTCGCCCTGGCGACGGCCGCGAAATGCTCATAGAGGCCGCGCTGCGTCGGCTTGTTGTAGTAAGGCGTGACCACAAGGGCGGCATCGGCGCCGGCCTGTTCGGCATACTTCACCAGGCCGACAGCTTCCTCGGTGTTGTTGGAGCCTGCGCCGGCCACGACCGGCACCCTGCCCTTGGCCACCTCGATGGCGACCTTGACGACATGGCGGTGCTCCTCATGCGACAGCGTCGGCGACTCGCCGGTGGTGCCGACGGGAACGAGGCCCTTGGTGCCCTCGGCGATCTGCCATTCGACGAATGAGCGAAAGGCTTTCTCGTCGAAGCGCCCGCTCTTTTCGAACGGTGTCACGAGCGCAGTCAGCGAGCCTCTCAGCATGTCGTCCAAACTCCTTGGAACTTTGTCGGTTTATGCATGTCGTCGTCCCAAAACCGGTTTCCGCTTCTGGGCGACATGCATCGGCGTTTCATCAGATCGGTCAGTTGCGCGCCTTCTACCCGAAAGCGAAGCCGCGCACCATAGTCTCGACATTGTTCAGCGGCAAGCATCGGCGTAGTGCCAGCAAGCGCAATTCGAACGGCCTCGATAACCTTTTGTTTACGAGCCCTTCACGACCTAAGTCTAGGCTTCGCATCGGGTTCTCAATGCCCGCGCCTGCTGACGATGTGCTAGGATCGTAAAATGCCGACGAGGCGGCCCCATCTTTTCGCGCTTTTGGGCGCGATCGTCGCGCTGACGCCTACCATGGCGATCGGTGGCAGCGTCGATGCGCGCGCGACGGCCTCGATTCCGGCGCCAGATGCGCCGCAGGCGCCTAGCCAGACGCCGATTGCCCCCGACATAGCGCAACTGAAGAGCGGGCTCGATGCGCTTGCCGCCAACAACATCGTCGGTGCGCGCAATGCGCGCGACACGCTGCCCGCCACCTCGCTCGACAGGCATATCCTCGCCTGGGCGATCGCGCTTTACGGCGGCGACCAGGTGCCGAGCGGCGAGATTGCCGACGCGGCCAAGATGCTGCCCGGATGGCCGGGCACGATCGCGCTGCGCAAGAACAGCGAGCGTGCGCTCTATCGCGAGAATCCGCCGCCGCAGGTGGTCGTGCAGGCCTTCGGCCGCAGCCAGCCGCTGACGCCGGAGGGCGTCATCATCCTCGCCCGCTCGCAAGTGGCGCTTGGCAATCAGGCCGCGGCGCGGTCGGTGCTAGTACCCTTTTGGCGCACGGAGAAACTGGAAGCGAAGGATGAGGCGACCGTCATCAAGGAGTTCGGCACGCTGATCCCGGCGGCCGACCATCGCTACCGCATGGAGCGCATGTTCTATGCCGACCGGCCGTCGTCGGCGCTGCGGGTCGCCGGCCTCGCCGGCGCACAGCCGCTGGCGGATGCCTGGGCGGCGGCCGACAAGGGCGACAAGGACGCGGCCAAGCTGTTGAAAGCAGTGCCCGCGGCGCAGCGCTCCGCCGGCTATTTCTTCGCCGAGGCGGAATATCTGCGCAAACAGCAGAAATTCGCCGAAGCCGCTGCTGCTGTGATGAAAGCGCCGACGAACCGCGATTCGCTGATCGACCCCGATGCGTGGTGGGTCGAACGCCGCGTGCTCTCGCGCGAGCTGGTCGACCGGGGCGACATGGAGACCGCCTACAAAATCGTCTCCATGCATGCTGCCGAGAGCCCGCCGAACGCCGCCGAGGCCGAGTTCCATGCCGGCTGGTACGCGTTGCGCGGCCTCAACGACCCGGCGACCGCCGCAAGGCATTTCACGCGCATCACCGAGCTCGCCCAGGGACCGGTGTCGCTGTCGCGCGCCTATTACTGGCTCGGCCGGGCGGCGGAAGTCGGCGGCCCGGGCAGCGCCAAGGATTATTTCACGCGCGCGGCCAGCTACGGCACGACCTTCTACGGCCAGCTCGCCGGCGAGCGCGTGGGCTTGAGGACCCTCAACCTCGCCTATCCGAAGCCGAGCGCGGCCGACCGCCAGAGCTTTGACGGCCGCGAGGCGGTGAGCGCGATCAAACGGCTGCAGGAGGCGGGCTATGACCGCTACGCCGAGACGCTCTACCGCGACCTTGCCGGGCAGCTGACCAGCCCGGGCGAGCTGGCACTGCTAGCGGTGCTGGCCGAAAAGCAGGGCAACCATTTCATGGCGCTGAAAGTCGGCAAGATCGCCGCCCAGCGCGGCATCGATGTCGGCGCGCTGTCGCATCCGCTGGGCGTCATTCCCGACTCGGCCAACATTTCCGGATCCGGCAAGGCGCTCGCCTATGCCATCGCCCGCCAGGAAAGCGAGTTCAATATCGGCGCCGTTTCCAACGCCGGCGCGCGCGGCCTGCTGCAGTTGATGCCGGGCACCGCCAAGCAGTTGGCGAAAAAGGCCGGCATGAATTTCTCGCAGGCGCGGCTGACGACGGATGCCGGCTACAACGCGACGCTGGGCTCGGCCTTTCTCGGCGAGCAGCTCGACCGTTTCGGCGGCTCCTATGTGCTGACCTTCGCCGGCTACAATGCCGGCCCGAACCGCGCCGCCCAGTGGGTTGCGAAATACGGCGACCCGCGCGGCAAGGACGTGGACGCCGTCGTCGATTGGATCGAGCGGATTCCCTACACGGAAACAAGAAGTTACGTGCAGCGTGTGATGGAGAATTACGAGGTCTACAAGATGCGTATTTCAGGCAAATACGACATCGTGGGGGATCTCGTGAACGGACGAAGCTGAGGGCGCAAGGATATCGAAGCGCATCGCGTCAAAACAAATTCAAGCGGTGCGTTTTAAATCCGTGTTTGGCATCTGGTTCTCTCAAAACTGCGGCGCACTCGCGAACGACGTGTTAGTCCCGGCAGAAGGGTCGCGTCGCTACAATCGAATCTCTGGACCGCTGGTTGAACTGCCCATGGGCAGCGCCCCGGCACTGCTTGACAAGGACGTGCTTCTGTCGTTCCTTTAGTGAATACGAATATCCCGGGTGGGCGGATGTTGTTCGCGAGTGAGCTGGTCGTTCCTGCGCAGCGGCAGTACGACTATACTGTGCATAGCCTGTCCTCGGGGAAATACAGCCCGCCTCTACCAATATCGGAAGACGTCACTTCTCCGTTGGGAATGCCAGGGAGCTTGCCAGGTCGACATCTTATTGTCGAACTCCACGATGCCGTAAACCTCGACGACGCTTCTTTTATAGACCAGATCCTGCGGCACGCAGCCGAGGCCGCCAAAGCGAAAGTGCTCGCGCTCCACCATCACGTTTTCACGCCCGATGGCGGCGTTACTGCATTTGCGATGTTGGCTGAGAGCCATATTTCCATCCATACCTGGCCAGTGGAATGTTACGCTGCGGTGAATATATTCATGTGCGGTACTTGCAATCCCCTCGCTTGCCTGCTCGCCTTTGCAACGGCGTTTCGACCAAAACGCATGAGTGTACTGAATCTCAGCCGTGGTTCGCACGCGCTGGACTAAAGCGGCCACAAGGCGGCGCCTACGCGTATCTTCTCGGAAGAACGACACGCGTGAAGACAAAAAGGGCTTGAAGCGCGTTACTCAAATTTGTTTCGACGCGACGCGCTTTAAGTCCCTGGATCGAGGATAGAATGCCAGTCCGCGACGATATAGATCGTACGCCAAGCGACCTTGAGACGCCACAGCGGACGTATCCCCTGCCGCCTTTGCCGCCAGGTTATTTCTACGTAGAGATTGAGAAGCCGCAAGGATCCGTTGGCGCGTTCGTGCGGGAGGATGCCGATCCCTTCGATGAGTACAACTACCGCATCAAGAGCATCGTATATTCCGGACGGACGCAATTCCAGGATGTCATCATAGCTGACACCTGCAACTTTGGACGCGCATTGTTCTTGGACGGCGCGATTCAAAGTTCGGCCGAAGACGAGGGTCTCTATCACGAGATCCTCGTGCAACCAGCGCTTCTGATGCACGACGATCCACGCGAAGTTCTCATTATCGGCGGGGGAGAAGGCGCAACCCTGAGGGAGGTGTTGGCGCACCGGTCAGTAAGCCGCGCCGTGATGATCGATATCGATCGGGAGCTTGTCGATATCTGCCGCGACCAGTTGCCGACTTGGCACCGGGGTGCTTTCGACGATCCGCGAGCTACGCTGCTCTACATGGATGGTCGAGCTTACCTGGATAGCGCCGATGAGATGTTCGATGTCATCATCGTCGACGTCGTCGACATGCTGGAAAACGGACCGGCGCAGCGACTTTATACGCGGCAATTCTATGAACTTGCGCATAGTCATCTGCGCCCGAATGGTATCCTCATAGTGCAAGCACTCGAATTTTCCTTTGCGGATCATAAAGCCCATTGCGCCCTGCGGCGCACGCTCCGGACGGTCTTCGCGGAAGTACACAGTTACAAGACATGCGTTCCGTCCTTTCTGGGCAGTTGGGGATTTTTGATCGCCTCGAACTGCGTGTCACCGGACAGCTTCAGCGCGGAGGTGCTCGATCGGGCAATTTTGGCGCGCCTTGGCCCGGAATGGCTCGACCATCTGACGGGACCCTTCATCCAGGCCAGTTTCACCCACTGCAAGGAAACGCAGTTTCTGCTCGATCTCCCCGGGCCGATCCTCGAGGATGACGTGGCTTTTGTCGAACCTCCCGATATCGCGGAGGAAGAGCCATCCGGTTCGCTTTTGCCGGCCTTGCGCGATTGACCGCAATGACTCCACAGGAGGTTCGCAGTCCTACGATTTGGCGGCTCCGCCAAACTACGCCGGACGATAGCAACATCTGGCTTGCTCTTGAGCATCCCACCTCGCTTAAACTCGTTCGGGAATTGCTGACTGATTTGCCGGCGGACGCGGACGGATTGCTGACATTTGTCCACCTGCTTCCAGGAATTGAGACGCCTTTCGACGTTCAAAAGAAGTTCGAAGCCTGGGTAGCGGAATGCGATAGCGCCGAACCATATCTGGATGTGGTGAGCCGAAATGTCCGGCTTGTCTGGCGCGACCGGCGCTGCCTGGCTTTCGCACCCGCGCAAAGCGTCGACGACTGCCTTGCGGCGGCGGCGGCCTTCTCGCACACTTATAGCGCCCTATCGTCAGAAGAGGCGCGGCTGGAGGAGGCATGGCCGGCGATGATGGCAGATGTCGCTCTCACACATGACGTCCCCCGCGCTGCATTGCGTGAACAATCTCGCGTCAACAACATGACCCGGCGCTTTCAATCCGCGCGTATTTTGGTGACGCGCATCGACATGGCACTGCAACGAAGGGAGCCGACGCTCCTTCCTGCGGCGAAGCGGCTTTTTAGCGACCTTGCGCTGCAGTCCGACTTGGCGTCGCGCGTCCGCTTGCTGGACGATGGGATCGAGGTCGGCGAAGACCTTTACGAACGGGCCAACGATCGGCTGATCGAATATCGCAACTTCCTGACCGAGCTATGGGTGGAGATAGCCATTCTTTGCGCAATTTTGGCCGAGTTTGCGGTGCTGTTGGTGGATCTCTTTGAAAGATGAATCGGGCGAGGATCGACTTTTCGGTCTGACGGCGGACCAGCTGACGACAGATGGAGGGAAGCCTTTCTTAGCGGCGCTCAGTTGACCTTGGACCACCAAAAAGCCATAGCGCGTTCGAAAGCCGGTCCCACATGCATGCCTTCTTGTTTGACGATCCCTGTCCTCGCCTGTAGCTCTTGCCGATCCGGCAAGGGATAGCATCCAAAATGGCCAGCGACGGCTTCTCCGATTTCTTCTACACCGCGCCCGATGGTTTAAGACTCCATGCTCGTATCTACGGCGAGGCGAACGCCGGCAGTTGGCCGGTCGTCTGCCTTCCCGGACTCACCCGCAACGCCCGCGACTTCCATGAACTGGCGCTTTACCTTTCAACCAAGGCGGCAAGGCCGCGCAAGGTCGTTGCCTTCGACTATCGCGGGCGCGGGCAATCCGACCGCGATCCCGATATCGGCCACTATAATGTCGGGGTCGAAGCCGGCGATATCCTTGCCGGGCTGTCTGCACTCGGCATCGAGCAGGTCGCCTTCATCGGCACGTCGCGCGGCGGCCTGATCATCCATGTGCTCGGCGCATTGAATCCGGCCGTGCTGAGAGCCGTCGTGCTCAACGACATCGGCCCGGCGATCGAGGCAGCGGGCCTGGCCCATATCCGCTCCTATCTCGACCCTGCGCCGAGACCGAAGACATTCGCCGAGGCGGTGGATGCTCAGCGCAGCGTGCATGGCGCCGATTTCCCGGCGCTCACCGACGCCGACTGGCCGCGGATGGTCCGGGCAATCTGCCGCGAGACGGAAGCCGGCTGGGTGCCGGATTTCGATCCGGCGCTGGTCGACACGCTGGCCGGCATCGATTTCAGCAAGCCGCTGCCGGACCTGTGGTCGCAATTCGACGCGCTCGCCGCGATTCCATTGCTTGTCATTCGCGGCGCAAACTCGAAACTGCTTTCCTCGACGACGCTTAAAGAGATGCAGGAAAGGCATCCCGGCATGGAAGTCATCATTGTCGAGGGCCAGGGCCACGCGCCTTTCCTCGAGACCGGCGATGTGCCCGGGAAGATTGCCGCATTCCTCGATCGAGAAGAAAATCAAATCAAACAAAGGTAAAGCCCGAGACTATGTCGGCCTCTGGCTTTGTATAGAATTTTACCCGCCAGCAAGGCCGATCCGACCGATCTAGTGGCACTGCAAGGGATTTTGACCGATCGGCTCTGTTTGCGTTGGCAGGTTGCGTTGGAGATTGGCCGAAACGCCCATCGCGATCGTCATTCCAGGGCGGAGCAGGAGCGAAGCTCCGTCGCGAAGACCCCGGAATCCATGCCGTTACCTTCGTCAAGGAATGCAACGGAGCAGAATTCTGCACCCGTGGCGGCGCTTCCAAGTCACGGAATGGATTCTATGGTCTGCGCCGCGTCGCTCCGCTCCTTGCTCCGCCATAGAATGACGAGGTTGGGGCGGCTTCAACCCGGCGTTTGCGCTGATTTCACGGAAATGAACGGAAAATCTTGCACCAAGACAAACCGCAATCTTTCAAAATCCCTGTGTCGGGACCTAGTGCGTTTCACCGTTCCCGAAACGGTGAAACGCACTAGCTCTTTGTTTTTGCGCAATTCCGGACGGAAGGCTACGGCGAAGGCGCCCGAGTCCAACCGCTCACACTTTTCTGGAATTGCCTTTCGAGCGCTTGCTGGTCGCCTTGGCCGGTTCCGGCCCTTTCGCTTTCCGAGGAACTGAGGTTGGCGTGGTGAGAGGCGACGCGAACACGCAGTTTTCCGCCGAGCGGGACGACGCTTCGTCGCCGCGCGGTTTCTCGAGAACGACGACACAGCCATCGAGATCGTTGGTAGCCAGGTGCGCGTAACGCATGGTCATCGACAAGGTCTGGTGGCCCAGCCACATCTGGACGCGCCTTATGTCGATACCGCCCTGAACCAGGCGTGAAGCGCAGGTGTGACGCAGGATATGCGGCACCACCTGTTCGTCGGCGCCGAGACCGACTTCGGTCTTCGCTTCGTTCCAGATCGCGCGGTACTGCGCCTGGGTGAGCTTGGTGAAGGGGCCTTTCGGCCGGCGTCCTTCGGTGTTCGGCGGCAGCTTGATGACCTCCTTGACGCGTTCCGTCATCGGAATGGTGCGGCTGCGGCCGGACTTGGTGATCCAGAAGGAGACCCGGTGTTCCTGGATGTCGTTCCAGATCAGGCCGAGCGCCTCGCCGAGGCGGCAGCCGGAATCGACCAGAAAGACGGAAAGCCTGTAGGCATCCTCGCTGCGGCCGCGGATCGCCGCGAACAGCCTCGCCTCTTCGTCCCTTTCCAGGAAACGAATCCGTCCCGCCCGCTCCTTTTGGCGGCGGAACTCAGGCAGGCTGTGGATATCTCCCATCTTATGCGCCTTACGCAGCAATTTGCTGAGTGCAGCCATCTTGCGATTGATGGTTGCGTTGCTGTTGCCGCGCTGGCGCAATGTACCGATAAGATTGTCCAGGGTATTCTGGTCAAAGGTGCTGAAACGATCTCCAAGAAGGATCTCGTCTATTTCACCAATGAAAGAGCTGACATTGTATTTATGTCGCCCATCATCCCAGAGTATATCTCGATAAGCTGCAAAAAGCTCCCCGACCCTATGCGACTTTACTTCTCTGATCTTGTTGAACGTGTATCGAAAGTTCGAGTTCTGAGAAGAAAAAACCGCAAAGTGCGCAGAGGACCCCCCCTCTTGAATCGCTTCGTTCGTCATTTTTAGACCACACCCCCGAGTGGATAGGCACAGCTACCCGCTTGGAAGCGTCCTTTCAAGAGTTTTTGTCCGACAAAATGATTTCATCCGCCAGGCGGCGGATCCCGACGAAACCATTTCACAGACTTCAGCTACCAATACCCCCTTCTCGTCCTTCGTTTCCCTCACCCAGTCACGAAAACAAAACCAGCCCGGGCAAGAAAACGCCCGGGCTGGATTTCACTTGTGCAAGTCCAGCCCTTAGAAGTCGCGCTGGAAGCGGAGGACGGCGCCGATGCCGTCGTCGCTGACGTGGAAGTCACTGTCAGACGCGTTGAAGTAGTCAACTTCACCGATGACCGTGAAGCCAGGCACGACGGTGTAGGCAACATTGGCAGCCACCGCGAAGGTTTTGCCTTCGTCATAGGAAAGCTGAGCGTTGAACGACGTCTTGTCGTTGAACTTGTAGGTGGCGCCACCAAAGACGGCCCAGTTGCCATCCCAGTTCTTGAAAGAGTTCGTGTCGACGTGCTTGTCCGAGCCATAGTTCACCATGGCCCACAGCGACAGCTCGCTCGTGGCGTTCACGTCCAAGCGAGCCTTGCCTGCCCACTCTTCCCAGACGCTGTCATACGCAGCAGTAGCGCTGATCGAGCCCCAGCCCTGCGTGTACTTCACGCCGCCGACGACATGCGGAACATAGCTGTCAACCGTATTGCCACCCGCACCGTCTTCGAGCGAGATCACAGCCGAGAAGCCGTTGCCGGCATCGAAATAGTACTGGACCACGCCGGTATCGAAGTCGCCGCCGTAGCCGACGATCGAGTCGTCGATGACATTGCCGGCGTAGCCGCTGAACGTCACCCAGGCCGACTCGTCCTTACCGACGCGGAAGCCGCCGAGCTGGATCCAGGCGAAGTTCAGTGAGGGAACACCGCTTGAAGCCGAGATGAAGCCGCCGTCAAAGTCGCCGTGACCGGTATCCCAATTGAAACGGGTCTCGGTGTAGGTCTTCAACGTGCCGAGCTCGGTTTCCTGGCCGGTCCAGGTCTTCAGCGTGAAGCGGGCGTGCTTGGAGTAGGTGTCGTTCAAGCTACCGTCCGAACGATCACGGACGTTCGTGGCGCCGTTGATGTCGCCCACGCCGATGTCGTAGCGGACATAGCCGCCGATGCGCAGGCAGGTCTCGGTGCCGGGGATGTAGAAATAGCCGGCGCCGTACACGTCGCAGATCTTGACGTATTCAGCCGGTTCCGGCTCGGCGACGGTCACTGCGTCGGCGGCGCGAGCACCGGAAACTGCGACGAGGGCCGCAGCTGAGCCGAGAAGAAGGCTCTTGATGTTCATTTTCTGACCTCCAGTCAGAATCGGACGGGAAAGGCCAAAGAAAACGCATCAAGTTGAGAATTATCTTTTTATTTCAATGAGATAATTCCTTGATCAGTCGCTACAGCCCTGTCCGCCAAAACCGTTTGCTGGCGAAGGCCTTTCAGATCCGGTCTTGAAATATTGCTCGAGCTGCCGGGCGTTGCCCTCGGTTTCGACCGCGATATGGCCCTCAAGGCGACAGGCAAATAAGCCTTGGTCGAAGTCACCTGTCCTGATTGATGCGATTCGAAACGACGCCGGAGATCGTTTGTCGATCCGACATAGACATCGCCGTTATGGAGTTGCAGGAAATAGACGTACCACATGGTCCCCCTACGCTACTTCGTAGCTTCGGGCGACACTCCTACGCCCAAAATGCGGCTCCGGGTGGCCTGTCATCCGAAGCCCGCAGGGCGTAAGTGGCGGAGAGGATGGGATTCGAACCCACGAGAAGCTTTTGACCTCTACTCCCTTAGCAGGGGAGCGCCTTCGACCACTCGGCCACCTCTCCGTCGCGCCGGTGGATAAAGAAAACCGCCGGCACAATCAACAAGCCGGCGCCATAATCAGCGAAAAATCGGCGGGCCTGCGTTCTCCCGCCGCTTCAGATGGCGATTCTGCGGCAATCGCCTGGCGGCCGACTCAGCCGCCCGCCGCATTTCTGTCGGTCCTTTGCCGGATTCGGGCGGATTCAGCCTTACGCGGACCTCGATGGTTAACGAGAGCTTTCGGAGTGAGGCCAAATCGTGTCATTTGTGCAACAACCCCCGGCGATAGCGCCCGGACGGCCTTCGCTGTGGCACGATCGTGGTTGAACGGCGCCGGCTCATGGGTAATGTCAGCTTCGAAGGAGCGGCGCGGTGCGCATCTTTTTCGGTAGTGGGGATGGGGCAGGGAACGCTGTCCTTCAGCAAAAAATACCCAGACCCGTTTTTTAACTTTTGACTGGAGGTCAGAAAATGAACATCAAGAGCCTTCTTCTCGGCTCAGCTGCGGCCCTCGTCGCAGTTTCCGGTGCTCGCGCCGCGGACGCAGTGACCGTCGCCGAGCCGGAGCCGGCTGAATACGTCAAGATCTGCGACGTGTACGGCGCCGGCTATTTCTACATCCCGGGCACCGAAACCTGCCTGCGCATCGGCGGCTATGTCCGCTATGACGCCAGCATCGGCGACGTCGGCTCGTTCGATGGTGCTCTTGCCGTTGACCATCAGGATGGCAGCGTCAATCACACGTACGGCAAGAACGCTCGCTTCACGCTGAAGACCTGGACCGGCCAGGAAACCGAGCTCGGTACGTTGAAGACCTACACCGAGACCCGCTTCAACTTCGGCAACACGCGTTTCAGCAGCGAGGCCTACAACAAGGGCGCTTCGCTGAACTTCGCCTGGATCCAGCTCGGTGGTCTGCGCGTCGGTAAGGACGAATCGGCCTTCGATACGTTCATCGGCTACGCTGGCAATGTCATCCAGGACACGATCGTTCCCTATGGCGACTTCGACACCAACGTCGTGCAGTACTACTTCGACGCCGGCAACGGCTTCTCGGCGGTGGTCTCGCTCGAAGAAGGCGCAGGCGTCGTCGGCACCATCGACAGCTACGTTCCGCATGTCGTCGGCGGCGTGAAGTACACGCAGGGCTGGGGTGCCATCACGGGCGTCGTGGCTTACGACAGCAACTACGAACAGGTGACCGGCAAGGTCCGCTTGGACGTCAATGTCAACGACCAGATCTCGCTGTTCGGCATGTTCGGCTATGGCAATGATGGCGACCTGAACGACGACGCCGCCAACACTATCGACGCTCACGGTCGTGGCTTCTACAAGCAGTGGGGCGGCAACTGGGCTTGGTGGGCCGGTGGCACCTACAAGTTCAACGAGAAGACGGCGTTCAATCTCCAGGTGTCGGGTGACGACGACAAGAACTATGGCGTCGCGGCTAACGTCGCCTACACCGCAGTTCCTGGGTTCACCATCACGGCCGAAGTCGACTACGACCATCTCGGTACTTTCGACTCCACGTTCGTCAATAACAGCAATTCGTTCTACGGCAATTGGACCAAGGCCGACAAGAAGAACAGCGTCGGCGCTATCCTCCGCTTCCAGCGGGACTTCTAAGACCAGATATTTCTGGGATGCAAAAAGAAACCCGGCGGGCAACCCGCCGGGTTTTTTCTTTTCTGGTGATGCATGTCGAGGTTCCAAACCGCCGCGCAATTTGGGTGCTGCATCGGCAATGTCGAAGGCGCCGCTTGGCATTCCACACCGTTGCAATGCAGCGTCGGTAAAGAGCTTCAACACCTGCGGAACAACCCCTCCGACCCTGCGCGAATCTCTTCGCCTGGGAGCAGATCGAACACTCCCCGCTGCGTTCGCCAGTTGCCAAAGTCGAGGCATCGACCGGGAAGATGCCAGTCTCATCAATTTCGAGGAAATGCCCGGCCGGCACCGCAGCTGCTTCTAGTGGCACTGCACAGGGATTTTGACCGGCCGGCTCTGTTGCGTTGGCAGGTGGAGATTGGCCGAAACGCCCACCGCGTCGTCATTCCAGGGCGGAGCAGGAGCGAAGCTCCATCGCGAAGACCCTGGAATCCATTGCGTTACCTTCGCCAAGGCGTGCAACGGAGCAGAATTCTGCACCGTGGCGACGCTTCCAAGTCGCGGCATGGATTCTATGGTCTGCGCCGCGTCGCTTCGCTCCTTGCTCCGCCATAGAATGACGAGGTTGGGGCGGCTTCAACCAATCTCCGGCGTTTGCGCTGATTGCACGGAAATGAACGGAAAATCTTGCACCAACGGCAACCTTCAAAATCCCTGTGTCGGGGAACTAGAGAACGCAGGACGAAGCGGCGGGAGCGGATCATCACCGATCCAGCATTATGTGGCAGGTTTCTGGACCAAGTCAGACAGCATTGACCGATGCCGCCGCTGTTTCCGCATCGAGCAACCGGCTTGCCGCAGCCGTTCCAGTGGCCGAAATCAAACCTCGGAGAGGTCGCCTAGTGCTTCGATCAGCGGTTTGATCTCGCCTTCAAAATTCTTCCAGCGCTTGACAGAGGATTTGTAGATCGGCTGACGAACCTGCCAGCGGCTGGGGGTGGTTACAGCCCCTTCCCTGTCGAAGAAACGAAGGCACGCATCGTCCCAAGGCAGGCCGAGATAATCCATGAGCTGGCGCGACTGTGCCTCCTGGTCCTCGACAAGCGTCTCATAGCGATTCTCGAAGATACGGCCTGGGAAAACCTCGTTCCAGTGACGCATCAAGCGGTCGTACTCGCGATAGTATAGGCCTAGCGCCTGCAGGTCCGTGTTGTAGCTGTGTGCTGAGCTGAACGGCAGGACATAGCACGATACGCAGTTATCGATTGCGTCGCGGCGACAGTGAATGATGCGCGCCTTAGGAAAGAGCAGCGTGAGAAGGCCAATCAATTCGAAATTGTGCGGCATCTTATCCACGATGCGCTGCGCCGTCGGGGCGCGTTCCCGCAGATAGCTAAGGTGCTCTTCCGCCAACGTCCTGGACAAGCCTTCAGTGATCGTCCCGATCGGCTTGTTGAAATCCGAGACAGAGGGTTGCAGGCCGATTGCATTCGCAACCCGCCTGAGTTTGCTAAGCTCTCCGGCGCCATGAACCTCAGGATGGCTGGCGCAGATCTGTTCGGTAAGCGTCGTTCCCGAGCGCGGCATGCCCACCACGAATACGGGCGCTTCGGAAGGATTGCCGTAACCAGACCTTGCGGCAAACAGCTGCGGCGTGAAGGTTTCAATCGTCAGGTCTACGAAGCGACGGTACCGACCGATGTCGAATTTGTAACCTTCCGCTTGCTTCGCCTTCTTGAAGTGGTCGAAGGCTTCCGCATAGCGCTTGAGGTCGTTCTCCACCTTACCCGCGGCGTAGTTGAGGCTGGCTCTGGCCTCCGGCTTAAGCCCCGGACTGTTTAGCTCCCGAAGGATCGCCTGGAGTTCGGCTGGCTCCTCAGTGAACTTTCGGGTTTGCACAAGGTCGTAGTAGGCGGCCGCCGCGTCGATGCGGCGTTCGATCGCCTCCTTGAGATAGGAAGCGGCCTCATCCATGCGCCCAAGGCCGGTGAGCGCGGCCGCTATTCCGATCCGCGCCTTGGGATGGTCGCGGTTGATCTTCAGCGCCTTCTCATACAGCGGCAAAGCCAGGTCGGGTTTGTCGAACTGGGTGTAGACGCGCCCCAGGGCGCAAAGCGCCTCTACGAGGTCGGGCTGCACTTCCAAGGCATACTGGATATGGTCGATCGCTGCCGAATATTCACTCAGCTTGCCATAGGCCTCGCCGAGGCTGAGATGGTAATAAGGGTTCTTAGGCTCTTCAATGATCGCACGTCCGAAATAGCGCAGCGCCGCCTCGTCGTCGTAGCCGAGGCAAACGGTGCCCATGATGTAGAGCGCCAGCGGATGGTTTGGCGTTCGAGCCAGTACCTGGAAGCATAGATCCTGTGCTTCATCGAGTCGTTTGGCTTTTTGATGCTCGTAGGCTTTCTTCAGCAACGCGTCATCAGCTTGCGCGCGGGCAAGCGAATCCGATTTCTGGACGCTCGGCTGTGGCGGACTTGCCTGTGGCCATCTAGGTTTCGGCTTAGCGCCGGATTTGAGGTGTTTGGCCCAGGCAGGCGGCAGACGATTATTCATCGCGTCTGCTAGCAAAAAGAACTCTCGGAATCCAGCCCGGGCCGCGGCTCAAACATCCGACTCCGCGATTGGACATCGCCACCGGCGCTCAAACATAGGCCAAGTCGCCCAAGGCTTCGATTAGCGGCTGCAGATTGCCCTGATAATTCCTCCAGCGCTTAACGGAGGAGGAGTATATGGGCTGGCGGACCTGCCAACTGCTGAGCGTTTGGACAGATCCCCTCTTGGCAAAGAAACGAAGACAGGCATCATCCCACGCTAGTCCGAGGTGGTCGATCAAACGGCGAGACTGCTCTTCCTGATCGGCAATGAGGTCTTCGTAGCTAATCTCAAAAATTCGCCCAGGCAGAATTGACTTCCAATGACGCATAAGACGATCATACTCACGATAATACAGGCCCAGGCTCCTGAGATCATCTGTATAGTTGTGAGTTCCTGTGAGATTCGAGACAAAGCAGGACAAACAACTATCAATCGGATCGCGCCTGCAATGAATAATACGCGCATTGGGGAACAGAATCCCAATAAGGCCTATGAGCTCGAAATTATGGGGCATCTTGTCAACAATTCGCGATGCTACTGGCGAATGGAGACACAAGTTGGAGAGGTATTCACCGGCCAATATCTGAGATCGGTCGACCGTCATCGATCTAACCAATTGCCCGAAGGTTGGTCCCCCATTCTTTTTCAAATGGCTGGAAACAGCTAATCGACTGAGTTTGGTGAGTTCTCCGGCCCCATGAACATCGGGGTGGCTCGAGCAAATCTGCTCCGTTAGCGTTGTGCCGGAGCGTGGCATCCCCAGAACAAATACGGGTACCTCGGATGGATCCCCGAAACCGGCCTTGGCCGCCAGCAGCTCTGCATCAAACAGGCTGATCATTGAATCGACCCAACCACGGTAGGACTCGATGTCAAAACTGGACGTCCGGAACGACTTAGCCTTCAGGAAATGCTCCATCGCTTCGTCATAACGCCCAAGATCGTTCAGAACCTTGCCTGCAGCCTGGTGAAGGTCGTGCGCTTGGTCCCCGGAGACGGCCGGGTTGCTGAGTTCGCCTAGGATGGATTTGAGTTGTGGAGGCTCGGTGGAAAAAGTTCGGCTGTTTACGAGAGATACGTAAGCTGCTGACAGGTTCTCACGCCTGGCGATAATCTCTTCCAAATAGATTGTCGCCTCGTCTATTTGCCCAGTGCTCATGAGCATCCGCGCCAGACCCAGTCGGACGAGGGGATGGTCTCGGTCTATCGCAAGCGCCTTTTCATACATTGTCAAGGCCATCTCGGTTTTGTCATAGAGGGCATAGGTTTGCCCCAGCGCACAAAGCGCCTCGACCAGATCAGGCTTCAGCTCATACGCGCGCTGCAAATGTTCAATCGCCAGCGAATACTCACCGACTTTCAAATAGGCTTCACCCAATGTGAATTGAAAATACGAGTTGTCGGGCATCAGAGAGCACGCTTGGCTCAGGTATTCGATAGCCAGCTCGTCATCAAAATCGAGCCCTATTGCGCCGAGCACATAGAGGGCAAGTGGATTATTGGGCGTAAGCTCCAATACCCGGTGACAAAGTTCTTCCGCTTCAGGCAAACGCTTAGCATGATGCAGTTGGAGGGCTTGCTTCAAAAGCTGGTCAACGGCTTGCGTGCGACCCGGCGGCTCGGCCTTCGGCCGCTTGAGCGCAGGTTGTTTCACTTGCGGTTTCGATGTAGGTCCGCTCTTGAGGTGCTTGGCCCAAGCGGGCGGCAATCGGCTGCTCATGCTGTCTCGCTACCAAAAGCGGTTCGGAGAATCCAGCCCGCGCCGAACAAAGGCGTCGGCGCTTTCGCACATCAGCCGCCGATGGTCGACCGAAGCTGGCGACTGGCCTCTTTGGCGGCGAAGCAGCGTTTATCCCGATCGTACGTTCTAGCCATCTCCGCTTCCAGACAACTTGCACCCACTCCTCGCTCACGCTAGCAAGAACGCCATTTCCACGCGAGCCTGTGCCATGCTTCGTCGCCCCTCCCTCACGCCGGTCATCGGCGCGCTTCCCACCACGGTGCCGTTCGTCGGCCCGGAGGCCCAGGAGCGCGAGCGCGGGCGGCCGTTCCGCGCCCGCATCGGCGCCAATGAAAGCAGCTTCGGGCCTTCGCCGCGCGTCATCGCCCGCATGGAGAGTGTTGCCCGCGACCAGTGGATGTATTGCGATCCCGACAATTACGAATTGAAGGTGGCGGCCGCCGCGCATCACGGCGTGGCGATCGAAAACGTGGTCGTGGGCGAAGGCATCGACGGCTTGCTCGGCCTGGTGGCGCGCATGTATGTCGGCCCTGGCGATGCGGTAGTCACCTCGCTCGGCGCTTACCCCACCTTCAATTTCCATATCGCCGGCGTCGGCGGCCGCCTGGTGACGGTGCCCTATGCCAATGACAAGGAGGACCTGGACGGTCTTCTCGCCAAGGTCGCGAGCGAAAAGGCGCCGCTGGTCTATCTTTCGAACCCCGACAATCCGATGGGAAGCTGGTGGGAGGCGCCGGATGTCGTGCGCTTCATCGAAGCGCTGCCGGAAACCACCATGCTGGTGCTCGACGAGGCCTATGGCGAGCTGGGACCGGCCTCGGCGCTGCCGGCGATCGATGTCGCGCGGCCGAACGTCATCCGCATGCGCACCTTCTCCAAGGCTTACGGCCTGGCCGGCATACGCTGCGGCTACGCCGTGGCGGAGGCGGAGGTGATCCGCGATTTCGAGAAGATCCGCAACCATTACGGCGTCAGCCGCATGGCGCAGATCGCCGGCCTCGAGGCGCTTGCCGACCAGGATTATCTGCGCTCGGTGGTGGCGCGCGTTGCGGCGGGCCGCGAGCGCATTTCGGCCGTCGCCAGGCAGAACGATCTCAAGCCACTGCCGTCGGCAACCAATTTCGTCACCATCGACTGCGGCCGCGACGGCGCCTTCGCGCTGCAGGTGATGCAGAACCTTTTGTCGCGCGACGTGTTCATCCGCAAGCCGATGGCGCCACGGCTCGACCGCTGCATCAGGGTCAGCGTCGGGCTCGACCATGAGCTCGACATCTTCGCCGAGGAGTTGCCGGGCGCGCTGGCGGCGGCGCGGGGGAACTAGGATGTGTTGATATTCAGGTGATGCCAGCCTGCAAATGCTGGTTTTCTGCGCTTCCGGTGCTCACGGACCCGAATGTCTGCTCCGCTCCGGTTCTCGAAAGCCACCATTTTCGGCTTGGCCTGACCTGAATATCAACACACCCTAGCCCAAGCCCCTGTTGCCTTTGCCCTTTGCTGTGCCAGATTCCGGCAGGCGCAACGCGGAGCACAGGCAATGCAAGGCGAGCATAGAATTGTTCGGGCGCGCGTTTCCGGCACGGTGCAAGGTGTAAGCTACCGCGTCTGGGCGCGCGCAGAAGCGATGCGTCTTGGGCTGACGGGGTGGGTGCGCAACGAGCGTGACGGCTCGGTCAGCGCACTGATCGCCGGCGACGATGCCGCTGTCACGGCGATGATCGAACGCCTGTGGCAAGGGCCGCGGGGCGCGCTCGTCTCGAATGTCGAGGTCGAGGAGGCGGCCGAAGAGGCGCCCTTGGATTTCAAGATCATCGTCTAGCGTCACTGCACAGGGATTTTGACCGGCCGGCTCTGTTTGCGTTGGCAGATGGCATGCCTTGGAGATTGGCCGAAACGCCCATCGCGAATCGTCATTCCGGGGCGGAGCAGGAGCGAAGCTCCGTCGCGGAGACCCTGGAAATCCATGCCGTTACCTTCGCCAAGGAATGCAACGGAACAGAATTCTGCACCGTGGCGGCACTTCCAAGTCACGGAATGATTCTATGGTCTGCGCCGCGTCGCTTCGCTCCTTGCTCCGCCATAGAATGACGAGGTTGGGGCGGCTCCAACCAATTCCCCGCGTTTGCGCTGATTTCACGGACATGAACGGAAAAATCTTGCACCAAGACAAACCGCAACCTTTCAGAATCGCTTGTCGGGGAACTAATCTCATTTCACCTCCGCAAACCAGGGCGAGGAGCGAATGTATTGTCCATCTTGAATTAATTGAACGTTCGTTTTATTATTCCTGCCAGAGGCAAACATGGCACGCACCACAGGTTCCGACGGGGAGAAAACCGAAGCGGCCGTTCGCGAGGCGGCGGTCAGCCTGATCGCGCGCCTCGGGTACGAGGCGATGTCGATGCGGCAGCTGGCGGCCGAGGTCGGCGTGCAGGCGGCAGCGCTCTATCGGTATTTCCCGACCAAGGAAGATCTGCTTTTCACCTTGATGCGGGAGCATATGGAAGGTCTGCTCGAGGCTTGGGAAGCGGCGCGGCCGGCCGCGGCCGATCCGGTCACCCGGCTTGCCGCCTATGTCGAGAACCACATCGCTTTCCACATCGGGCGGCGCCACGCCACCCATGTCTCCAACATGGAATTGCGCAGCCTTTCGCATGAAAGGCTGACGCAGATCCTCAAGATGCGCACGGCCTATGAAAAGGAGCTGCGCACGATCCTGCGCGACGGCGCCGAGGCCGGTGTCTTTCAGGTCGACGACACCGGGCTCACCGCCATGGCGCTGATCCAGATGATGACCGGCGTCATCGTCTGGTTCCGGCCGGGCGAGCGGCTGTCGATCGCCGAAGTCACGGCATCATATCTTTCGATGACAATGCGCCTGGTCGGCGCGACAATCAGCCATGGCACCGCGCGTCCCTCGGGGCGTGCCAGGGACGCCGTGGCACTCTGATACGGCGCGATCTCCGCGAAGACCGGCGCAGGGAGGAACGGCATGTACACGAATACGCTGAACTTCGGATTGGATCCCGACATCGAGGCGCTGCGCGACACGGTGAGGCGCTTCGCTCAGGACCGGATCGCGCCGATCGCGGCCGAGATCGACCGTTGCAACGAATTTCCCGCGCATCTTTGGGGCGAGCTCGGCGCGCTCGGCCTGCTCGGCATCACCGCCGATCCGGACTTCGGTGGCAGCGGCATGGGCTATCTCGCGCATGTCGTGGCGATGGAGGAGATTTCGCGTGCGTCCGCCTCGGTCGGCCTCTCCTACGGCGCGCATTCGAACCTCTGCGTCAACCAGATCAACCGCTGGGCCACCCCCGCGCAGAAGGAGAAGTACCTGCCTGCCCTCTGCTCGGGCGAGACGGTCGGCGCGCTGGCGATGTCGGAACCAGGCGCCGGCTCGGACGTGGTGTCGCTCCGGCTGCGCGCCGAAAAGCGCAACGACCGCTACGTGCTCAACGGCTCGAAAATGTGGATCACCAATGGCCCGGACGCCGGGACGATGGTGGTCTATGCCAAGACCGATCCGGAACGCCATGCGCGCGGCATCACCGCCTTCATCGTGGAAAAGGCGATGGCCGGCTTTTCGGTGGCGCAAAAACTCGACAAGCTCGGCATGCGCGGCTCCAACACCGGCGAGTTGGTGTTCGAGGATGTCGAGGTGCCGTTCCAGAACGTGCTGCATGAGGAAGGGCGCGGCGTCGAGGTGCTGATGTCGGGGCTCGACTATGAACGCGCGGTGCTGTCCGGGGGCCCGATCGGGCTGATGGCGGCCTGTCTCGACATCGCTGTGCCTTATGTCCATGAGCGCAAGCAGTTCGGCCAGCCGATCGGCACCTTTCAGCTGGTGCAGGGCAAGCTCGCCGACATGTACTCGACGATGAACGCCGCGCGGGCCTACGTCTACGCGGTGGCGGCCGCCTGCGACCGCGGCGAGACGTCACGCAAGGACGCCGCCGGCTGTGTGTTGTTCGCCGCCGAGAAGGCGACGCAGATGGCGCTCGACGCCATCCAGCTGCTCGGCGGCAACGGCTACATCAACGACTATCCGACGGGCCGGCTGCTGCGCGACGCCAAGCTCTACGAGATCGGCGCCGGCACCAGCGAGATCCGCCGCTGGCTGATCGGGCGCGAGATCATGGCGGAGGGGGTCTAGTGCGCTCGGCTCGTCACTTTCGTCGAGCCTTCGTCGACCCGCTTACGAGCCGCTTCGGCGAGAGTGTCCGAAACCCATTGATTAATGGATTTGCCGTCGCTGGAAGCCGCCCGGCTGACAAGACGGTGGACTTCCGGCGTGGTGCGCAGGGCGAGTTTGCCAGAAAAAGGTTTTTCCGGCTCCTTGTTCTGTTCCGCGCAAAATTCGAGGTAGTCGTCGACACATTCATGAAAAGCCTTCAGCAATTCTTCCGCCGAATCGGCTTCGTATGTGAAGATGTCGCGAATACCCACGATACGACCGTGAAACACGACGTCGTTTTCGTCGAACTCGATGGTTCCCAGATATCCTTTGTATGGCCTCATAGCTCAACACCCGAATCTAGTAGGAAAGTCCTGATCTCCCGGACCACATATGCTTTCGTATCAGGCGAGGGATGCGGTCGATGGACTCGAAGCGTTATACCGTTCAATGTGAAGCGGACCCGCGATCCGCGTCCTTGCGAAACTTGCGCGCCGAGCGCAACCAGCAAAGCCTCAACATCTCGCCACTTGATCGAAGCGCTGACCGGGTTTGCAAATATCCTGTCCAGCGTCTGTCGATGTGCTGTCTTCATGACTTTTCGCCCTCCCGAGATCGAAGACTTGGTCGACTCCTCTCGGGTCAGGGCGAGAGCCAAGTGATACTAAAATATGATATCATCTGAGGTCCGTCAATGCCCGCGCTTACGTCCCAGATCTCCCCCTCCTCCGACACCTTCCGCGCCAATGCGGAGCGCATGCGCGCGCTGGTCGCCGACATCGCCGAGAAGGCGGCAAGCGTCGAGCGCGGCGGCTCGGACGAAGCCCGCGAACGCCACGTCTCCCGCGGCAAGCTGTTGCCGCGCGAGCGGCTGGCGCAACTGCTCGACACCGGCTCGCCCTTCCTCGAGGTCGGGCAGTTCGCGGCATGGTCGATGTATGGCGAGGACATCGCGTCGGCCGGCATCATCACAGGCGTCGGGCGCGTCGAGGGCACCGAAGTCATGGTCGTCGTCAACGACGCCACGGTGAAGGGCGGTACCTATTACCCGCTGACGGTGAAGAAGCATCTCAGGGCGCAGGAGATCGCGCTGCAGAACAACTTGCCTTGCGTCTACCTGGTCGACAGCGGCGGCGCCAACCTGCCCAACCAGGACGAGGTCTTCCCGGACCGCGAGCATTTCGGCCGCATCTTCTACAACCAGGCCAACATGTCGGCCGCCGGCATCCCGCAGATCGCCTGCGTCATGGGTTCCTGCACGGCGGGCGGCGCCTATGTGCCGGCGATGTCGGACGAGACGATCATGGTGCGCAACCAGGCGACCATTTTTCTCGGCGGCCCGCCGCTGGTGAAGGCCGCCACCGGAGAGGATGTCAGCGCCGAGGAACTCGGCGGCGCCGATGTCCACACCAGGCTTTCCGGCGTCGCCGACCACTATGCCATGGATGACGAGCACGCCTTGGCTATTTGCCGGCGCATCGTCAAGAACCTGAATCGGAACAAGGCTCTAAACCTCAATCTGCAGAAATCGGTGCCGCCGCTTTACGATCCGGCCGAACTCTACGGCATTGTGCCGACGGATTTGCGCCAGCCCTATGACGTGCGCGAGGTGATTGCCCGGCTCGTCGACGGTTCGGAGTTCGACGAGTTCAAGCAGAATTACGGCACCACTCTGGTCACCGGCTTTGCCCATCTGCACGGCATGCCGATCGGCATCATCGGCAACAACGGCGTGCTGTTTTCCGAAAGCGCGCTGAAGGGCGCTCATTTCATCGAGCTCTGCTGCCAGCGCGGCATTCCTTTGGTCTTCCTGCAGAACATCACCGGCTTCATGGTCGGGCGAAAATACGAGGCCGGCGGCATCGCCAAGGACGGCGCCAAGCTGGTGATGGCGGTCGCCACGGCACGCGTGCCCAAGCTCACGGTGATCATCGGCGGCTCGTTCGGCGCCGGCAATTACGGCATGTGCGGCCGCGCCTATTCGCCCCGCTTCCTGTGGATGTGGCCCAACGCGCGCATCTCGGTGATGGGTGGCGAGCAGGCGGCCACTGTGCTTGCCATGGTCAAGCGCGAGGGCATCGAGCGCAAGGGCGGTGAGTGGAGCGCCGAAGACGAGGCGAAGTTCAGGAAGCCGATCCTGATGAAATACGAGCATGAGGGCCATCCGCTCTATTCCTCGGCCAGGCTCTGGGACGATGGCATCATCGATCCGGCCAGGACCCCCGACGTGCTGGCGCTCAGCCTTTCGGCGGTGCTCAATGCCGGGATCGAGGCGACGAAATTCGGCGTGTTCAGGATGTGACGATGAGCGCTCTCGGCGACAGGATCCGTATCCACACCGGCGACATCACCAAGCTCGCGGTCGACGCCATCGTCAATGCCGCCAATTCCTCGCTGCTGGGCGGCGGCGGCGTCGACGGCGCCATCCATCGCGCGGCCGGGCCGGAGCTGCTCGCCGAGTGCCGCACGCTGCATGGCTGCAAGACCGGCGACGCCAAGCTGACCAAAGGCTATCGCCTGCCGGCGCGTTACGTCATCCACACGGTAGGCCCGGTCTGGCAAGGCGGCGGCAAGGGCGAAGCCGAGCTGCTCACCTCCTGCTACCGGCGCTCGCTCGAAATCGCGCTCGGCCATGATTGTCGAACCATCGCTTTCCCGGCGATCTCGACCGGCATCTATCGCTTTCCGAAGGAGCAAGCGACCAGCATTGCCGTTGTCACCGTCAGCAACTTCATCGCGCAGAATGTGCTGCCGGGAACCGTGACTTTCTGCTGCTTCGACGAGCCGACCGCAGAACTATACCGGCGAGCCATTGCTGACCTCGGGAAGAGCTGACCTCGATGATCAAGCAGACTGCTCAAGAGACGACTTCGGCAAAGCACTCTCTTGATAAGGGAGTGCTCCACTATGTTGGACGAACGCTGGCCTGGAGAGGCCGGCGGTACAGCGCCCCCCTCTGTCCTGCCGGACATCTCCCCCACAAGGGGGGAGATTGGCAGCTTCGGCGCTGCCGCTCTCCCTACAATGTTGACGATTGGCGAAATCGGCGGCGACGTCCGATCTCCCCCCTCGTGGGGGAGATGTCCGGCAGGACAGAGGGGGGCGCGAAGGAATGCCTCCTCAACGCGAAGCAAGCTCTACTCGCGGAGGCTCCATGTTCGGCAAGATCCTGATTGCCAATCGCGGCGAGATCGCCTGTCGCGTCATCCGAACCGCCCGCAGGCTCGGTGTGCGCACCGTCGCCGTCTATTCGGACGCGGATGCCCGCGCGCTCCATGTCGAGATGGCCGACGAGGCCGTGCATATCGGCCCCTCGCCCGTCGGCGAAAGCTATCTGCGCGGCGACAGGATCGTGGCGGCGGCGCTCGCCACCGGCGTCGAGGCCATCCATCCCGGCTACGGCTTCCTGTCGGAAAACCCCGATTTCGTCGACCAGGCGACGGCGGCAGGCCTTGTCTTCATCGGTCCTTCCGCCGCCTCGATCCGCGCCATGGGATTAAAGGACGCCGCCAAGCGGCTGATGGAAAAGGCCGGCGTGCCGGTGGTGCCGGGTTATCACGGCGAAGCGCAGGAAATCGTGCTGCTTGCGTCCAAGGCGCGCGAGATCGGCTACCCGGTGCTGATCAAGGCGCGCGCCGGCGGCGGCGGCAAGGGCATGCGGCGCGTCGACCACCCCGACGATTTCTCGGAGGCGCTTTCCAGCGCGCGTCGCGAGGCAAAGGCGGCGTTCGGCGACGATCGCGTGCTGGTGGAAAAATATGTCGACAAGCCGCGTCACATCGAAGTGCAGGTATTCGGCGACAATTTCGGCAACGCCGTGCATCTTTACGAACGCGACTGCTCGGCGCAGCGCCGCCACCAGAAGGTGATCGAGGAGGCGCCCGCCCCCGGCATGACGCCGGCGCTGCGCAAGGCGATGACGGAGGCGGCCGTGAAGGCCGCCAAGGCGATCAATTATTCGGGCGCCGGCACGATCGAGTTCATCGTCGACGCCTCTCAGGGACTGAAGGCCGACCGCTTCTGGTTCATGGAGATGAACACCCGACTGCAGGTCGAGCATCCCGTCACCGAGATGGTCACCGGCGTCGATCTCGTCGAATGGCAGCTTCGCGTCGCGTCCGGCGAAACGCTGCCGAAGATGCAGAACGAGATCGCTTTGTCCGGCCACGCTTTCGAGGCCCGCCTCTATGCCGAGGACGCCGCGAGAGGGTTCCTGCCGGCGACCGGCACGCTGCATCATCTCAAATTCCCCGACGCGGCGCCGGAAGGTGCCGCGATACGCATCGAGACCGGCGTGCGCGCCGGCGATGCGATCTCCCCCTTCTATGATCCGATGATCGCGAAGCTCGTGGCGCACGGCAAGGATCGGGCTTCGGCGCTCGGCACGCTGCGCGAGATGCTGGCGCGGACGGAAGTGGCCGGCTCGACCGTCAACACCGCTTTCCTGGCGGCGCTCGCTGCCGACGCCGATTTCGCTGCCGGCGATGTCGATACCGGGCTGATCGGCCGGCACCAGGCGACGCTCACCGCCATTCCCCCGCCGAGCGACGAGACGATCGCGGCCGCGGCGCTGGCGGCGACGGATACCGCTGTGCCGGGTCCCGCCGCCGACCCCTGGTCCACGCTTTCCAGCTATGCCCATTTCCACCCGCTCTCGCGCCGCACCCGCTTGCGCTATGGCGAGGAGAACATCCTGGCGCGGGTTTCGGCACGCTCGGACGGCCGCTTCCAGGTGGCGCTGGAGGCACCGCATGATGCGGTGAACACGCATGATTTGAGGACCATGCTGCATGCCGCCCGCTGGCCCGGCCATGTCACCGTCTTCGAGAGCGCGGTCGGCTATACGTTCACGGTCCCCGATCCGCTCGCCAAGGCCGACGAGGCGGGAGCCGCCTCAAGCAGCCTGCGCGCGCCGATGCCGGGGCTGGTCAAGCTGGTGCGCGCCGCGGCGGGCGATGTCGTGATCAAGGGCCAGCCGCTTTTGATCCTCGAAGCGATGAAGATGGAGCACATGATCGCCGCCCCGCATGACGGCGTGATCGCCGAGATTGCGGCCGAGGGCGCGCAGGTCAGCGACGGCACGGTGCTGGTGCGGTTTGCGGAGGATGGGCAGGGCTGAAGTGGCTGTTCGATTGTCTCGTTAACGAGACAAAATAACTAGGTATGGCGGGACAGCGCCAGCCTGCCCTGCACGTCAATGCCGCAGCACAAACGGAAATGGCCGGGCTCGTCCCGGCCATTCCCTTGATTCTTGCAGAACCGACTTACGGCTTGATCGGCGCGTATTTGCCGTCGTGCCACTGGTTGATGTCGTAGCTGGCGTTCTTCAGGTCGCCCTTCTCGTCGAAGATGACGTCGCCGACCACGGTGCTGATCGGCTTGCCGTCCTTGAGCGCCTCGGCGACCTTGGCCGGATCGTCGGTGCCGGCGCGCTTGACGCCTTCGGCCACAGCCTGGACCACGGCATAGGAGAACAGCGTGAAGCCTTCGGGCGTGAAGCCGCCGGCCTTGATCTTGGCGACCGCGTCCTTCGCTTCGGGCTTGGCCTGCGGGTCCGACGGGAAGACGAACATGGTGCCTTCACCGGCCGGGCCGGCAACCTGCCAGAATTCCGGCGAAGCGATCGAGTCCGGCATGATCAGCTGGAACTTGACGTTCTGCTCGGCCGCCTGACGCAGGATCAGACCCGCCTCGGGGTGATAGCCGCCGAAATAGACGACGTCGGCCTTCAGTTCCTTCAGCTTGGTGACGAGGGCCGAATAATCCTTCTCGCCGGCATTGATGCCTTCATAGTCGACCTCCTTGAGACCGCCGGCATTCATCGTCGCCTTCACGGCGTCGGCAACGCCCTGGCCGTAGGCGCTCTTGTCGTGCAGGACGACGACGTTCTTGCCGGCGTATTTCTTGGCAATCCATGGGCCGATGAAGGCGCCCTGCGCGTCGTCACGCGTGTAGAGGCGCATGATGGTCGGCCAGCCGGCCTTGGCGGCGGCGTCGGTCAGCACCGGGTTGGACGAGGCGGGGCTCATCATCAGCGTGCCGGCTTCGGCATAGACGGCCGAGGCCGGAATGCTGGAGCCAGAGCAGGCATGGCCATCGACGAATTTGACGCCGTTGGCGACGATGCGGTTGGCGACCGAGACCGCCTGCTTCGGATCGCACTGGTCGTCCTCGATGTCGAGCTTGATCTGGGAGCCGTTGACGCCGCCAGCCGCATTGATCGCGTCGGCGGCGGCCTGCGCGCCCTGCTTGAACTGGTCACCGATGGTGGCGAGCTGGCCGGTCATGGGGCCGACCACCGAAATGGTGATGTCGTCGGCAAAGGCAACCGGGGCGCTCATCATCAGGCCAAAAGCGGCCGCGCTCAAAATACCCAATTTTTTCATGACTATAAGAACTCCTCCACTTGCGCGTGCCGATCCGGCCGCGCTTCTTCCACAGAGCCGGGACAATTTCACCCTTCGCCGAAACTGTCGAGAGGACAGTGAGGCCGGCTTTGGTTCATTCCGACGAGGATTTCTTGGGCCACGCCTGATTGCCAGGCGTAATGCAAAAAGCCGCGCCGACCTTGTTTCGGTCGGTCGCGGCTTTGCAGTCGAGCTCCCCAGACGCCCCCGCGCCTGAAACCCGCTCGCTTCCCTGTTTTTTCGCGTGGCTTCGGTTGTCTCAACCCGCCACGTTCTCGTTCTTCTTGACCGGCCGTCTTTCCGCGGCCTTGTCCCAATGAGCTGAGCGCTACGCGCTGAGGATCAGTGCATCGTCATCCATTCGCGGGCTTCGCGCAGCGCCGTGGCGATCTCGACTTTCGACATGGTGGCCGACAGTTCCGAGCGCAGCTCGGCGGCGCGGGCCGAGCCCTTGATCGCGGCGATGTTGAACCATTTGTGGGCGGCAACGACATCGGTCTCGCAATCGCGACCGGTCGCATACATCATGCCCAGTTCGAAAAGAATGTCGGCCTGGGTAGTTGCCCCCATGGCGCCGAAGCCGTCCTCAAGCATTTCAAAGCGTGCCATTTCAATCCCCTGTCTGGCTCCCGAGAGCTGCCTCCTTTCCCTTGGTATCCCTCGGGGCGAGCCGCTCTTTCGATGCTTTCGAGGATGACGGCTGGCCTTGAATCCGTCGTTAAATGGCTTGCTTAATTTGAGGAAAACAAAGCTAAAACAAGAGGTAAACGCGGAAAACTGTTAAGCATGGGAATCCAGCGTTTCAGCCATTTTGCGTCAAATTCGATGAAAATTGCCGACGGCGGAATCAAGACTTCGCTAACCACGGAAACCGAAGCGTTTTTCGGTCACGTTTATTTTCAGTCGGTCGCGCGGCGAAAATCCTTGCAACCTTCCGTCGCGGCACCGCTTTTGTTTTGGCGGCGGCTGGATTAGCTTTACCTTTGCGTAAGGGGCAGGAAGGCGGAACTGGAGCCCGCCGCAACCCCATAGGGAGGTGGACAAGATGTTTCGAAAGCTGACTCTGGCCCTGGCGGCCACCTTGATCATGGCGGGCGCCGCATGCGCCGACCCGATCGAAGGCAACTGGAAGACGCAGGCCGGCGACACCGCGGCGATCGGCGGGAGCGGTTCTTTCTCGATCACGCTCAAAACCGGCAAATACGCCGGCAAGACGATCGGCTCGCTGAAGGCGGCCGGCGACAACAAATATGCCGGCAGCATCACCGATCCGGCAAACGACAAGACCTATTCCGGCAAGGCGACGCTCTCGGGCACCGCGCTCAAGATGAGCGGCTGCGTGTTCGGCGGCCTGATCTGCAAGAGCCAGACCTGGACTAGACAGTAACTCTGCAGACTGATACCCCGGCGTCTCCAAGGCACAAAACCGGAGACGCCAACCATGCTTCACCCCCACAATCTCAAGGGACGCCAAGCGATCTCTTATGCTCGCTGGTCCTCCGGTAAGCAGTCCCAGGGCGACAGCCTTGCCCGACAGACCAGCAATGCCAAGGCGTTCTGCTCCCAGTATGGCCTAGACCTAGACCTTGACCGCCAGTTGGTGGACGATGGCGTGTCTGCCTTCAAAGGCGCGAACCTGGAGGCTTCTCTTGGTGCCTTCGTGGCTGATGTCCGGTCTGGCAAGATACCGAATGATGTAGTCCTCATAGTCGAGAACATCGACCGCATCACTCGCGTTAAGCCAGCCAAGGCAATCCGTTATTTCCTCGATCTCTTGGACACCGGTCTTGCCCTGGTGACTTTGACGGACCAGCGCGTCCACACCAGCGAGGGATATGACGACAACTTCGCCGGTCTCATGATGTCCCTCATGGCCATGCAAGCCGCCCATGAGTACAGCGCCAAGCTGTCTTACCGTGTCCAAGAGGCCTGGAAGCGCAAGGCTGAGAAGGCGCGCGCGGGACGCATCAAGCTCGCCAAGGTTCCCTTTTGGATTGATCGCGACACCCAAGAGCTTAACGCCAGGGCCTCAGACGCTCGCCTGTTGTTCGATCTCGCAAAGCAGGGTCTCGGCCAGCTGACAATCACACGGACGCTGAACGCCAAGGGCATCTTAAGCCCAGCAGGTGGCACGTGGTCTCAGATGGTCGTGGGCGAGACGCTGCGTAACCCTGCGGCCTATGGGACGCTTGTCCTTCGAGGCGAGCAGGTGCCGGGCTACTTTCCTGCCCTGATCACTGAGAGCGAATGGCTGGCCTCACGCCAGAGGACCAAGGCCCGACAGCACAGTCGACAGGTGGGCAACACAACGAACCTGTTCAGCCGCATGGTCTATTGCTCGGAGTGCGGCTCCTCAATGGCCGTCACCTCTGTTAAGCGTGGTGGTCGATCCTTCGGCTATCTCACATGCACCGGCAAGATGTCCAAGCGTACCGACTGCCGGGCGCCTAATTGGAACTATGGGGACTTCGAACGGGAGATAGTCAGCCGCATTGGCTTCTTGGCCGTTCCTATACCGCAGGAACCGGAGGCCGTTGACGGTCCCGTGAAGGCCATAGAGACCACCTTGGCCGCCCTCGAAGCCAAGAGGGCGAACGTCCTTGACGGTGTTGCCAATGCCTCCTCAGCCGATGTCATCCGCCTGTTGACGACACAGGCTGATGCTATCTCGCGTGAGATCGCATTGAAGCGCCAAGAACTCGGAAAGCTACGTGAGAACAACGCGAGGTTTCGTGAGGCTGAGGCGGCCGTAGACGATTTTATGGCGGACCAAGAAGAGATTGAGCGGCTGGCCCGCGAGGACCGCAAGGCGGCGCAAGGGCTCCTTGGTGACCTGATAGAACGCATCGACCTTGACAGCGACAGCAAGACCCTCAGGCGAGCCCTTGTGACCATGCGCAGCGGCCAAACCCACGCGATTGTTTTCGATGCGAGTGGCGCGCCGGGCTGATTGGTTGCCGTACAGGGAAGAGCAAGGTCAACATTACCGACTTCTAATTAGGGGCCCATAGAGAGATAAGAAAAGTTCTCGGCAGCCCCCGCGTTCGGCAACGAGATTAGAGCCTCATATTGAGAATAGTAAGGCTTGTGTTAGAGTATTCGAATATTAGCGATTCGCTTTATATCGTCGTAGAGAGAACAGCGAAAGCTCCTCCCGGCGCGCGTTACCCACTCATACAGATACACAGGCGAAGCTCCATGTTGGGCTCGCCTCTGCTTCCTCCCCTGTCTTCTTGAGAAAACTCTTGGTGGTCTCCTTTGATCACCAAGCCTCGCCACCACATCTTGGCGCCCACACCCAAGACCATCACAACATGTAGGATCAATGCCCCATACCGCCCCTGCGGATGCGGCGGGCGATACTGAATTGCTCGCCCTCCGTGAAGCCCTGCGCACCCCGACGACCACCCCAAGCCTCGCCAAGACCTTTCCGTCCCCCAGGAAACGCCCTTGGAGCCGTGAGTTTCCCCTGCCCGTCCGCATCACCCGCGCCACCCGCCGCCTCGCCCACGTTGGCGGAATGGTGCCGGAAGGCTGCAGCTTGAAGGACATGGAAAGGGTCCGATGCAACCACCGCGTCCACGTTGATGTCATCAAAGAAATTCTTAGGACACTCTGGTCCTTCCGGCTCCTCGGTTGGCTTCCATCCGACACGGTCTATCTGGAACATGAGCAGATAGCCGAGATCGTAGCCGCTGGCACCAAACGCCCAGCGGACACTCAAGATTTTATGCCCGACTGGTTCACCCAGCGTCATTCTGTCGATGAACTCAAGGCCTTCCGGCACGGAAAGGCTGCTTAGAACTGGGCATATTGCCCATGTAGCGTTGCCCACCCTGCACCAACGAAAGGTTCCAAATGACGGAACAAATCTCCACCCCTGAGGCCCTCCAGGTTATCCGGCAGGCCCTCGAAACGAATGGCTCCACGCCACCCGCTCCGCTGCCAACCCACCTAAACCTCAAGGGACCCATCGGCCCCTCGCGCGTCACGTCAATGACGGGTGTCTTCCAGCCGCGCGAACTCGAAGGGCGCAAGCTCGAAGGCGAGCGCCACATTGAAACCCTTATGGCCGCTATCGGCTCCCCGTCCAATCCTACCTATCTGGACCCCCTGGTTGTCTGGTGGGGGGGAGACCGATGGTATGTGGTCGATGGTCACCACCGCCGACACGCTTACCTCCGGGCTGGCGTTCACACCGCCGTGCCCGTCGAGGTCTTCGAGGGGACCCTTGAGGAGGCCCTGGCGTTCGCCGTCGAGGCCAATTCAAAGGACCGCCTGCCCATGACCCTTGTCGAGAAACTGGACCGCGCGTGGTTCCTGACGGTCACCACAGACCTATCCCGTGACAGGATACGCCGCTGCTGTTCCGTAGCGGATGGCACCGTGAAGAACATGCGCAAGGTTCGCGAAGGCCTTGCCGCGACGGGAGCAACCCAGGAGCATCTCATGTCCCTCACATGGCAGGATGCCCGAGACGAGTTGCAGGGACACGCGCCAAAGGCTCCTGTGCCGGACTGGCGTTCCAAACTGGTATCCGACTATGAGCGCCGCCTGCGCAAGACCTTCGGCTCCCAGTTGTTCAAGAATGCGGACATCTTCGCTGAGGCCCTTGTGGTTCTCGATAAGCGCTTCCCTGCATGGCTCCTTGAGGCACCCGCCTTCAGTGAGCATGTCGCGGCTAACCTGGATCGCATGATCGAGGAGCGGGACAACCCCGACTACTAGGGGCCGACTGGGCATATTGCCCATGTAGCGTTGCCCAGTTGGGCATACCGCTAGGCCCCTTCCGCCCCCTTGGGGCAGGTTCAACATATCCCAACCATAGGAGGTCGCCGTGTGCGATTTCGGATTAGTCCTCGGCCTTGCTGCCGGGGCCGCTCAAGCTGCCGGTGAGGCATCCATAGCGGGCGACAAACAAAAGGCTGCTGTGAGCAACTACAATTTGCAGCAAGCCGCCAATGAACGCGAGTTCATCGTGAACACCAATGCCGCCCTCAAGGATGGCTATCAGGCCCAGTTGGAGGGGGACCGTGCCAAATCGGCGGCTGTCGCCTCAGGCGCTGGCATGACCGGCTCGACCGCTGGTCTCCGCCTTGCCGAACAGTCCCGCCAGACTGCCCTATCCATCGCCAACGCCAAGGACCAGATGGACGGCGCCAGGGCCAACTACATCATGACTGGCAAGTCCCAACAGATACAGGCCCAGAGCACTGTCAACGCGCTGAAGCCGAACCCCATGTCCACCTTCACGGACATCGCAACCTCTGGCCACAAGAACTACGGCCAGTTCCAGTAAACCCAAGGAAACCTCATGGCATCTCCCGTCACTCGGGGTCACCCGCGCGACTGGCGTGTGGGTGTCCAAGCCCCTGATAATGGCGCCCAGTTGCGCCGCCGACAGATCATCAACGAACGCAAATCTTGCTCTTGCCCCGGCTGTGATCGGACGCGCTCGGGTGTCTCCCGCTACTGTGGCCACCATCGGGACGCCTCAAGCTCCCGAGGGGACCCCCTGGCCCGCCTTCCGTCCCGCAACGAACTGGCCATCTTTCGCCACGCCATTGCCGTCTACCTACAGACGGACGCTAAGCTGGCCCAGCGTATCGCAGGGGATCTCAGGGGCCTTGAACGCCGCATGGCCCAGCCTCCTGCCTTCTGCCTCAGCCCTTCCGACATCCACAAGGGACTGCCGCAGATTGCCAAGGCCAAGGGTCTCCTCGCTAACTGGCAGCACCGCGACAAGCGAACCTATACCGAGGCGGTCACCAACGCCCTGGTGCTCATCGGGTGGATAGAGGTCTACTACGACACAGGCCACGCCGGGGGCCTCTGGGAGAACCGCAAGGCCTTCCTGACCACTCGAGCCGGTGCCCTTCTGGGCGACTTCCGCAAGACCATCGGTCGGACGACGCTGCGCAAGGAGGCCTCAGGGGCAACCCACCGGCTCCTTGGCCGCGACTTCGTACACCACGCCAAAACGATCTACGGCCAGGACTTCTGGTCCTCGCCTGTCTCCACCAATGACGGTCAATCCCTGACCCTCCGCGATTACACCCGCATGGCCCTCAAGGCCGCTTGTCTTCTCTAACCCCAAGGAAACAACCTCATGTCCGATGACGGAATGATGCGCATGCCCAACCCGATGGACCACAGGTCCGGTTGGTCCCCCAACAGCAACCCGAACTATGCCTCGGGCTCTGCCTCTGGCCCTGCCCCCGAGGGCAAGGTCTTCGTTGCCGGTCTCAACACCTATGTGGATGCTGACATCGCCGCCGAGCTTGGTCTCACTGGTGGTGCCCAAGCGTCTCAAGCGCACCCCGAGGCCGCTCCCGCTGCCTCGCCTGCTGCCCTCAATCCCGAGGCCATCCCTGCCGGTCATGACCCTCTCGAACATATCGACGTGGACGAGATGACCGACGAGGAACTTGAGGCCCTTCAGGAGCAACTTGAGATCAAGGACGAGGACGCGGCGCCGTCACCCTCCGAGACACTTGACGCCATTGCGGAATGCTTCACCCCCGAGGCCTTCGTGGATGGCGTGGAAACCCTGGTCGAAACCGGCGACTTCAATGACACGCTCGCCCGCCTCTCCGAGGCCACTGGGGTGGACGCCGCCACCGCGTCGGTCCTGGTCGAGACAGCCGTGATGGAGGCCTCGCCCGTTGCATCCGAGCATATCGGAGACGAACGTTGGGCCTCTCTGGTCTATGCCGCCTCGCGCACAGATGACACATTCGCCCGCCGCATCGTTTCCGATGTGGTCACGGGACGCTTGGACCCTTCCCGCCTAGCCCAGGCCTATGACTGGTGGTGGCAGTCTCTGCCCGACGCGGACGAGTTCTGATCCATGGCTTTTCTCATGAAACACCTCGCCACCCTCTATCTGGTCCTCGCGACCGCAGCCACCCTCGCAGCCCTGCTGCCCCACTAACCACACGACATATCCCCCTCATCAGTCGAGGGGAGTAGAAGGAAAAACAATGGCCAAGAAGCCCATGACACGCGAGGAACTCCTCGCCCAACTCGACGCGCTCGACAACTCCACCGAGATCGGCAAGCTGAACGCCGAGATCACACGTCTCACCAATGAAAACTCGACCCTTGTGGGTCAGCGCCAGGAACTTGAGCGCCAGCTTAAGCAGGAACGCGAGGCGCTGCAGCTGGTCCGTGACGCCATCCGCAAGGTCGACGTTCGGACGCGCTCTCACGGTGCCGACAGGCCCGGTCACGCTGAGGGCGCCGCCGCCGCAGATCGTGCCGACCGGATGGCCGTGGCTGAGGTCCGCGCGGGAATCGTGCGGGGCACCCATGACCCTGCCACGGGTCTGCCCTACACTGCCGAGACCAAACCTCAGCGCGACTTGGCGGCAGGAGCGCCCAGGATGACCCAGAAGGAACTCACGACCTTTTTCCCGGCCTTGAGCGGCCCTGAGGTGGACGATACCGACAATGCGGACGCGATGCTGGACGCTGAGTTGGCCGAAGCTAACGCCGCATTGGCGCAAGGCGCCTTGGCGATTGCCTCGGGCGAATAAATGACACTCTGCCCTTCCGCCCCCAGCTGCTCCCCCGTTCGTTGTCTCTCACCTTGTTCAGGTGGCGTGTGGGTGGAGGGGTAGAGCAAACTCAGGGGCACCTTGCGTTTCGTTACGGTCGCGCACGGTGCCCTAAGTACCCGTCAGGGTAGTTTGATCATTCCTGCTCGCTTCCGGAGAATGTGGAAGGCCGCGCTGATGGTCGCGTCCTCCTTGCGAAGCTGCCCCTCTGGATCATGGTCAAGGTCCGCTTCTTCGATGTGGAAGTCATCCGCCCGAGAAGGTTTATGTTTCCACGCCCATTCGCAGGCCTCCCAGTGCCCTTCGCAGGGTACCTGTCGCCGACTCACAAGGCGTCCTTGTTTCCCAAAAAAAATGACTCTGTAGTTGATCATGATGTCGGCTCTCCCTTTTTGAAGCATGGCGTTGTTGCCGACACGCCATGAATCACATGCTGTCAGACGAAAAAAGTCGGACGAACGTGGAGTCTTCGCTAACGAAGGCAATCTGTGGAAAACGACGAAACTCGTCTTCGCCATTGCTGAGACAAACTATGGCGTCCGATTGAGTAGTCCAGCCGTCGACAAATCAAACATGACGCCTCGCTAATGTAGAGACCCGTTTGGACCAGAGCTGGCATGTCCAGGGGACAGTCTCAGATGGGCACTTGAGCGACCAGCTGTCTTATGCCTGTATGCGCCCGAAGTACAAAGGGGGCTAACATGAAGAAATTGATCGCGGGCTTTGCCGCATGTCTGCTGCTAGGCGGATGCGCGATGACGCTTCCTGTTCGGGGGCAGGCCGGGGACGGCTCAGAGACTTTCACCGGAAGCGCCACGGGCTACGCTGACGGCGCCGGAAATCTGACTATCACGAGCAACAAAGGTCGGAAGTGCCAAGGCGACTTTGTGTACGTGAACAATAGGCAGGGTAGCGGAACCTTTACCTGCAGTGATGGATCGAGTGGTCCATTCAACTTCGTCTCCACAGGAATGAGGGGTACCGGCACGGGCACCTTAGGTGGCAAGCCGTTCACCTTCTCATTTGGATGAGCGGCCAACAACCGAATGAAAAGCCATTGAGCGTTCCTTTGGCCCCTCCGAGTGACAGCCCGGCATCTAAACCATGCGCGATGTGCTGTACCCCTATTCCAGCACAGGCACGAAAATGCGCTGCCTGCGGAGAATTTCAAGACTGGCGGCGACTTGTGCCGTGGGGCAACTCTAGCCTAGCGCTCCTGACAGCCCTGATCTCAGTTGCCACGGTAGCAGTCTTACCTATCGTCAATGTGGTTGCCGGATGGTCTCTTCGTTTCGATGACTCAAGGATCATTGGAGTTATGACCGACCTCACAATCAATGGCGCAACCGTTGTATTCAAAACCAGCGGGGCGCGCCGCTTATTTGTTGGGACCGAGCTTACCTGCAGGATGCTAGTGCGTAAGCAACTCCCGCAATCTGGATTCGACGATCTAGTGTTTCGAGATGCTGACATTTCTCACATCGCGGTCATCACGTACCGTCGCAATACCGATAACACCGGTGGGCTAGTCGAACCCGGCAAACTCACAGCTTTCAATTACCAAAGGATAAGCGTTGCCCGACTTAGCTACAAACCAGAGTTCAGAGACGTTTCAACCAGTTGCAACTACCAGGATGTCAGCGAGGATGGTCGTCGACAAGAGAACGGGATGCTTACCCCCACTGTCGCCGGTATGTCCCAAATTTATTACTCTGGGATAGACGAGAACACCCCGCTTCCGAAAAAATGACGAGGACGAGAGAACCTTAAGGCCTTTGAAGCAGAGCCATAAGTATTTAGCGCGCCTCCCCGTATTCACTCCATGTCCGGCACATCTCCGCCGATAAAAAGTGTCTTTGGTTCACCATACTCGCCAATCGACGGGTTGGCCTCACGGGACCAGGCAATGGCACCCGCATGTTTCCCCGCGAGAGCCTTGGCGGTCCTTATCGCCCGCTCCTCGGACTGCTGCTCGGCAGGCCCATAGACAGCTTGGAGACTCCCCTCCTCGTCGCGGTCGAATGCGGCGACCACTATGAGCTTTGGAGTTTGCCGCTGCGGAAGAATGCTCTCGGCCATATCGCGTCACGCCACTGTCGGGTGGGTGTCATCAAAGCTAATGGAGACCAGCCCCGGATATCGATGCGCGATGGCGAGTATTTGGGTCTCAAGCTCGCAGTTGTAGGCCATGAGTGCCTCAACGGCATCCACCGGGCTCTCGTATTTGGCAATGAGCTTTTGAGCTTCTGAGTGCAGTTCCGCTCTGGTGGCGGGGTCTAGATTGTAAGTTCCCATAGTCCACTCCTCAGCCGACCAAACGGCTGGAACGCGAGGACGGCCCGGTGGCGATATCGAGCCTCTCTTGGAGGTGGCCGTTGAGTATGATCATTTCCTTGAGGGCCTTCATCACGTCGCCCTTGTGGGCGGCAACGAACTTATGCGCGATAGCTTGGAGAGCAGCCTCTTGGCGGGGGTCGAGCCTGACAATGTGCTCCATTTCATTGACTCCCAACGGTCCATGCCCTTAGTGAACAAAAGCGGAACATATTTGTCAAGATCGAATTGACTCTACGAGGAATGTGTTCCTATTTGCGGAAATGCCCGACACAGGTGGAAGACGAAAGCGCGGCGGCGCATGGAAGCTCAGCAACGCCCATGAGACCGGGCAGCTTGTGCTTGTGCTTGTGCTTGTCCGTTGTGGGCTCTGCAACGTCAAGCGGTGGTATCAGCCGAGCGATCTGGAGGTGATCTTCGGGGACATTGAGGCGGAGCTGGTAGGGAGCAAAATGAGCTGCGAACGATGCGGTAAGAACGACTTCATGCACGCCGAGACGCAGAACCCCACAGCAGCGGAGCGGCAGAGAACAAGGATTAGGCGGCTTGCGGAAATCGGGTTGGTGCGCCGGGTCGTCTGGAGGGATGAGCCGTGAAAGTCGCTTGCCTTACGCCCTTGAGCGAAGGGAACTGTCGACTCAGCGCATACGGCGCTATGATGCACCAGGGCACCTCGAAGGACTTGCCGCAACCAAACAACCTTTGGCGTGAAGACGATGGATAAATTCAAGAGCTTATCCGACATCGCCATGGGCCAAGGTGATGGGCCGGTCGATCGATTGAGTCGCGGGCTGGACGTATCTCCGCTCTCGAAGGCCACCAGCAAGCTGGAGGTGTCGTCTTTCTCCAATGCCATCAGCGAGATGGAAGTGTCTCCGTTCTCGAAGGCTATCAGCGAATTGGACGCATCGCCCTTCTCGCAGACTATCGCGGAGCTGCAGGCGAAGGCATCGCCCTTCTCGCAGACCATCGCGGAGCTGCAGGCGAAGACATCGCCATTGTCGCAGACCATCGCCGAGCTGCAGGCGAAGGCATCGCCCTTCTCGCAGACCATCGCGGAGCTGCAGGCGAAGACATCGCCATTGTCGCAGAC